>JADYYH010000121.1 GCA_020853775.1 Nitrospira sp. | reverse complement strand
GTCCACAGGAACGCAAGGCCCAGTATCGCGCCAAGGCACAGGACTATATTCAGGCAGGAAACTTTCCCAAGGCACGTGTTGCCCTCCGAAACGTGCTGAAAATCGACCCGAAGGACGCCGAGGCCTATTTTCTCGTGGCGCAGGTAGAAGAAAAAGAAAAGAACTGGCGCAATGCCGTGGCCAACTATCAGCAGGTAGTGGATATTGTCCCGGATCATAAGCCGGCCCTGATCACCTTGGCCAAATATTACCTGGAAGCCAGGCTGGCTGATGACGTGACCAGGGCAGCGGACAAAGTGTTAGCAAAGGCGCCTCAGGATCCCCAAGCCCAGGCGCTCAAGATCGCCGTGCTGGCTCAACAGGAAAAGATTGCTGTGGCCCTGGCGCGGGCAGAAGAGCTGAATCGGCGCTATCCGACGGAGCCGGATGTCTCCATTCTGCTGGCTACACTATACGGGCATCAACATCGTGTACAGGAGGCGAGGACGACGCTTCAACGGGCACTTCAGGCCCATCCTCACCATCTGGATCTACTGAACAATCTCAGAACTATCCTGGACCAAGCGCGTGACGATCGGGCAACGGAGCAAGTTCTCCGACAAATAATCCAGGAGGAACCCACGATCTATGACCATCGATTGAAACTGGCCCGGTTCCATGATCAGCGCCACGCGCTGGACAAAGCGGAGTCGGTGCTACGTGAAGCCGTACAAGTCTTCCCCGACCTTGAGCAAGCCTGGTTGGCCTTGGCCGATTTCTTGAGCCTGCGGAGGGGAAAGGCTGCGGCCGAGGTAGGATTCCGTGAGGCTATGAGCCGATTGCCCTATTCCACGCAAATTCCCTTTGCCCTCGGAGCTCTGTACGAGCGCCACAAGGACGTATTGAAGGCGAGGCTGCTCTACGAGACGGTGGTCAAGGAGCATGAGAAGAAACCCGCTGGCTTGGATGCCCGGGTCAAAATTGCACAGCTGGATTTCAATGCCGGCCGTCAAGCCGAAGCGGAACGCAGGCTGGCTGAAGTGCTGCGTGACAATCCTCGCTCAGCCGAAGGCTTGGTCCTCCAGGGCAAGATGGCCCTCATCAGAAAAAACAGCAAGGATGCGGTCCAGGCTTTTCGCACCGTCCTGCGAGACCAGCCGGAATTCGCCCATGTGCAGTATTTGCTCGGTCAGGCCTACCTCATGACGGGTGAACCACAACTCGCGCGCGAGAGCTTCGAACGCTCGGTGGCACTCCAACCCGATGCCATGGAATCGGGCCTGGCTTTGGCGACACTGGACAGTCAATCCGGACAGGTGCCACGAGCCCGGGCTCGTTTGATAGACATCTTAAAAATTCATCCGGACTACCTTCCGGCTCTCGAACGGCTCTTTGCCTTGGACCTTGCCGCGGGTGAATGGTCCCATGCCAGGACTGTCCTAGATTCTCTGCGCCGGTCGATGGGCGACACCCCGGTCCTTCTGATGACCGAGGGGCGGCTCTACGAAGCGCAGAAGGACTATGCCAAGGCTACCGCCACCTTCGAGCGAGTGGCATCCATGGCACCCGCCGCCACAGACCCCCTCATGGCGCTCGTTCGACTTGACCTCGCGCAGAAACAGGTCGAGCGCGCGCGGCAACGGCTGGAATCCATCGTGACTGCGCAGCCGTCCCATCCCTATGCGCACGGCCTATTGGCGGAGGTATGGTCGATCCTCGGTCGGCGGGATGTTGCGGCAACGCAATACCGCCAAGCCACCACCCTCAACCCTACCTGGGTGACGCCTTGGCTGAATTGGGCGAGCTTGCTGCAGGCGCAGCAGCCGGATCACGCGATCCGGATCATCAAGGAAGGGCTCGCCGCGAACGCATCGAGTGAAGAGCTGCACATGCTGCTCGCTTCGGTCTTGGCCGATCAGGGGTTGATCGACGAAGCCATTGCGGCGTATGACACGGTGTTGCGAATCAATCCCCGCAACATCCTGTCGGCCAACAACCTGGCCACGTTGCTGGCCGACCACAAGCAGGATGCGCCCCATCTGGAACGAGCCTTTCTTTTGAGCCGTGAATTCGAGAAGGAATTGGCCCACCCCCTGTTCCTCGACACCGTGGGGTGGGTTCGTTTGAAAATGGGACACATGGAAGAGGCGCTACGGCTTATCAAACAGGCCGTTGCCAAGGCCCCTGACCTGCCGACGCTCAATTACCATTTCGGGTCGGCCCTCTATCAGTCAGGGAAGAAACAGGAGGCCAAGGTCTATCTGGCCAGGGCGTTGAAGAGCAAGGAAGCCTTTCAAGGCCGCCGCGAGGCGGAACAGTTGCTCGCGCAGGCGAGCGGATAGGAGTCGTCGTTCATGCGTTGTGACACATGGGTATTCTTCCGGACGATCGGGTTCAACTGCATCCTCAGCGCCTTCATCATGAGTTCGTTCATTTCATGCATCGCCGACGGCCCGGGAGTTTCGCCGAACGTGCCAACGCCCGATTCAGGCTACACCCTCGGACCGGAAGATGTGCTGCTCGTTTCGGTCTGGAAAGATGAGCACCTGACAAGGGAAGTGGTTGTCAGGCCGGACGGCTTGATTTCCTTCCCCCTGGTCGGGGACGTACCGGCCGAAGGGCGAACGGTGGAGGAACTGCGGTTAGATCTCGCCAAACGATTGATCAAATATATTCCTGCCGTGAATCTCACGGTCGCTGTTATCAAGCCATTGAGTTACAAAGTCTATGTCGTCGGACGCGTGGCGAAACCCGGCGAATTCCTGGTCGGCCACTATACCGATGTCCTGCAAGCCCTGAGCCTCGCCGGTGGATTGACCCCCTTTGCGGCGGAAAACGACATCAAGGTCGTGCGCCGGGTCATGGGACAACAGCAGACCTTTCCATTTCGTTACGGTGACGTGCGGAAAGGGATCGATCTGGAACAGAATATTATGTTACAGCGCGGCGACGTCGTAATGGTGCCGTAGCTCGTGAAGTTGTTATCGCTGAGTTGTCAGAGGGGGCTGAAAGCCCGCTGCTCCGGGTCACGGTTGGTCATTGCTATGGTTGCATGCCTGGTCCTGGCCATGGCTATTCCAAGCTTGGCGGCCGAATGGTCGCTGGTGCCCTCGATGAGTACCAAGGCCTATTACAACGATAATCTGTTGCTGACTCCGTTGCCGCATGATCCGACTTATGGATATTGGATCTCGCCGGGAGTCGAATTTGCTGGAAAGACCGAACGGCTGGAGGTGAGTGGCAGGGCGGCCCTGGACTTCGTCGACTACTATGGAGGTGAGCCTTCCCGATTCACGAATGTGTTTCTCCCGCTTACCGTTCGGTATAAGACCGAAAAAGATGAATGGGGTTTCACTGGAGGATTTACAAGAGACAACACCTTAATGGGGGAGCTTCTGACGACCGGTGTTGTCCTGCGCTTTACTCAACGTAATCTCTGGACCGTAAATCCAACCTGGACAAGAATGCTCACCGAGAAATTAGCATTTCAAAGTGCGTTCCAGTTTAACGATGCCAGCTATCAGGATGGTTTACGGCTGGGCTTACTTGACTATCAGGTCTACGGAGGTTCGGCCGGATTCTTATACCACCTCACCGAACGCGATGATATTCAGTTAAGTGGGACCTACACCAATTTCCATACGATCAATTCTTACTTCGGGCTACGAGCACATTATCCAGGAGCACTGCTGAGCATGTCCCATGCCTTCACCGAAAGCCTGATAGTAACCGCTTATGGCGGACCGCGCTTTCTTCGGGCCACGTCTCAGCCCGCTAATAACAATCAAACAACTCACGATACTATTTTCATCTATGGACTCAGCTTGAGAGAACAATTCGAGCGTACAGCCATTCAGATCGCTCTAAGTCGAGAGATTTTCCCGCTCGGCGTTGGCCTGCTTGTCCAAACAGACCGTATCGGCCTCATTGCCTCCTACAACTTGTCTGATCGCGTGACCACTTCAATGGATGTTTCCGGCTATTTCGTGAGCGGAGCAACCTCGCTGCCTGGCGGGAACGCGTTTCCAGATAGCCAGTTACTCTATCTCACGCCTAAGATCGCATGGAAGTTCTCAGAATGGTGCAAGCTCGATGTCTCATACACCTATGGATGGCGTGACGCCGACACATTGGCGAATCCTGTCATGTCAAATACCATGATCTTGATGTTGACATACTATCCAACGAAAATTGCTATTGGTAACTAGCCGAACGTGGCTTACTAGAGGATGATCGATGGCCATTTCACAACGAGATCACGGACCAACATCGACTATGAATCTTCAGGATTATGTAGCTGTACTTCAACGGCGAAGTCTGCTTGTCGGTCTAGCGGGTGGTCTGTTGTTTTGTATAAGCCTTGCTGCAGCGACTCTCTGGCCTCCGACCTTCAAATCCACAGCAACCATCTTGATCGAAGAACAGGAAGTCCCTGCTGAGTTGGTCCATAGCACCATTACCAGTTATGCCGACCAGCGGATTGAGATGATCAAACAGCAGGTCATGAGCCGCGCAAGCTTGTGGAAAGTCGTGGAACAATACAATCTCTATCCTAGCATGCGGCAGGAAAGTCCCACCGAGGGAGTCATCAAGCGTTTCATCAAGGATATCGAAGTGGAAGTGATCAGCGCCGATGTGATCGACAAACGGACGCAGCATGCGACCAAAGCTACCATCGCCTTCACGGTCTCCTACAGCAGCAGCACACCTGACACCGCCCAACGTGTGGCCAACGAATTGACGAGCCTCTTTCTCGGCGAAAATCTGAAAAGCCGGGAGCGGCAGGCGCAGGAGACCACGACGTTTCTCAAGCAGGAAGCGGAGAGCCTCGCAGCGCATATCGAGGAAGTGGAGGCCAAGCTGTCCAAGTTCAAACAACGCGCGGCCGGTGCATTGCCCGAGCTGATGCCGTTGAATCTCCAAATGATGAACCAGGCGGACCGTGAGCTGACTGACCTCGATCAGCAGATCCGCAGCCTTGAGGAGCGAAAGTCGTATCTCGATGGAGAACTGGCGACGATCAAACCGAATACGCCTATCCTGTCCGTCACCGGAGAACGTATCCTCGATAGCGTGGAGCGGTTACGCGGGCTGAGGGCCGAATATGCCGGAGTGGCCGCGAATCTTTCCCCCGATCATCCGGATGTGATCAAGATGAAACAGGAAATCTCCGCGCTGGAAAAGGAAACCGGAGCGAATCCGGAAACTCAAGAGATCGCCAAGCAATTGATCGATATACGAGCCAGACAGGCCACGCTCGCCGATCGCCTCGGGGAGAACCACCCCGATGTGTTACAGACGCAGCGGACCATCGTGGCGTTGGAGCGCGAACTGCGTCGGATCGGCGCCGCTGCCGCCAACAAGCCGATGCAGCGGCCTGAGAATCCCGCCTACATCAATATTCAGGCACAACTCAATTCGGTCAATTCCTCCCTGCAAGCCCTGAAAACCAGCCGCACGGCCGTCAAGCAACGACTCCAGGATTATGCGAAACGCATCGAGCGCACTCCGGCATTGGAACCGGACTATCTGACCCTTGCGCGCGACCGCGACACCTCGGCTCAAAAGTATCAGGACATTCGCTCACGGTTACTGGAAGCGAAGGTCTCGGAGGGCCTCGAAGTCCAGCGAAAGGGCGAACGGTTCTCTCTCATCGATCCGCCCGGGTTGCCGGAGAGCCCCGAAAAGCCGAATCGGAAAGCCATCGTCTTACTGGGCCTCATTCTCGCGATGGCGGGAGGCGCCGGGGCCGCAGCCTTGGTTGAACATCTCGACCATTCCATCCGGACGCCGGAACAACTGGTGCGGGTCGCACAGGCCTTTCCACTGGCCGTCATTCCCTATTTGCCGAACCAGACAGATCTGGCTCGCGCGACGAGGCGTCGAAACAGGATCAGGGTTGCCGGCCTGGGTGTGGTTGCGATCGCGCTCCTGCTCTGTCATGTTTTTTGGACGCCCCTGGATGTGGTGTGGTACGCGACGTTGAAACGGTTCGGGGTTGAGTGATGGTCGTCTCCATGCCTTTGACATCCACGGTGTAGGTAAGACTTCACGAACGACGAAGGAAAAGGGATCGCCATGGAATGGTTTCAAGCGGCGCTCGATCGCTATAAGCAACAGCAGCATCCAAGTCCTCCCAGATCCGGTACGGGACGAACCCAGCCCATTCGGCCGGTGCCGGCCACGATCGTCTACACCCGCACACGCTCAGTGCAAATCCCCGAACCCGTGCTGCGAGAACAGCGCATTTTAACCGGCTTTGAGTCGGGCCCCTTCGTGGATGCGTTCAAAATTCTGCGGACGCAGGTCTTGCACCGGGTCAGGGAGAAGGGCTGGAATGTCATCGGCGTGTCCAGCCCCGGCGAGCGAGAGGGAAAAACATTCACCGCCGTCAACCTGGCTGCCAGTCTGGCCATGGATGTCACGCAGTCCGTCCTGCTTGTGGATGCCAATCTCCGGCATCCCAGCGTCCATGAGATGTTTGATCTGGGTGACTCCCAAGGGCTGGCCGACTATTTGCTGGACGATGTCCCCATTGAAGAATTGTTGGTGCATCCCGGCATCGGCCGCTTCGTCTTGTTGCCTGGCGGCCGAACCGTTGCACATTCTGCGGAAGCCTTGACGTCTCCCAAAATGCTGGCCCTCGTCGACGAGCTTAAACATCGCTATCAATCGCGTATGATTCTCTTCGATTTGCCCCCGATCTTGCAGACCTCGGACGTGCTGGCCTTCTCGCCGTATCTCGATGCCATGCTGGTCGTGATTGAAGAAGGGCGCACAAAAGCGGAAGATGTGGAACGAGCTCTCTCGCTGGTCAAACATTCGACGCCGGTACTGGGGACGGTGGTCAACAAAGTGGGGCATTCGACCGCCACACCGTCGAGCATGAAAAGGATGATATAGGTCATCGATGTATAAACGTTTCTACCAACTCCACAGCAAACCGTTTTCACTGCTGCCGGACAGCGACTTTCTCTATCTCGGCTCGACTCACCGCACCGCCTACAGCCTGTTGGAGTATGGCCTCCTCACCGAAGCTCCCTTCATGGTGCTGACCGGCGATCCCGGCACAGGAAAAACCTCCCTGCTGCACCGGTTGATCGCCGACAATCGTGACACCTACTCCATCGGGTTCCTGAGCAATGCCCGCTATGACGTCGAGTATCTATTGCCGTGGATTTTATTGGCCTTGGGTCTCAACACCAAACAGCTCGATCCCGTCGAAGCCCAGCATTTGTTCGCCAAGTTTCTGGCCGAACAAGCGATCCGCAAACGGAGAGTGGTGCTGATCATGGACGAGGCGCAAAATCTCGGCGTGAAACTTCTGGAGGAATTGCGACTCCTGTCCAATTTGAATCAGGAAAAGACCCTCCAGCTGCAAATCATCCTCTCGGGTCAACCTGATTTACAAACCTTGCTGCGCCGGGTCGATATGACCCAGTTCGCCC
>JADYYH010000120.1 GCA_020853775.1 Nitrospira sp. | reverse complement strand
GTCGCCTCGGGCATGAAATTCAAAGATGGGGTACTCCTGAAGTCAGGAAACGTGAAGAGCGTCGTGAGCCATCAACCGGAAAGGACCGCCGCCTGAAATCCATTTACACACCTCTTGACGGTAGCTCCGCCTGGCCCCTGGTGTCCCGACCGACCTATCTCGGCGGCTTGGGATTCGGATTAAAGTGGGACATGGGCTGGATGCATGACACCCTGACCTACATGCAAAAAGACCCGATCAATCGCAAATATCATCATCACAACCTGACCTTCAGGATGCTCTATGCTTTCCATGAGAATTTCGTGTTACCGCTCTCGCATGACGAGGTAGTGTACGGGAAAGGGTCTCTGCTGGGGAGGATGCCGGGAGATGAATGGCAGAAGTTTGCTAACCTCCGCCTGCTGTACGGGCATATGTACTCCCAAGCCGCCAAGAAACTGTTGTTCATGGGAGGAGAATTCGGCCAACCGACTGAATGGTCCCATGATGGCCAGTTGGAGTGGAGTGCGCTGGAACAGCCGCTCCATCAAGGTGTGCACCGGTGGGTCACGGATCTGAATCACACGTATCGCCGGGAATCTTCACTCCATGAGGGAGATGTCGATCCCTCGGGCATCGAATGGATCGACTGTGAGGATGCCGAAGCAAGTGTCATCAGTCTGATGAGAAAAGGTTGGGCAGACGACGAGATCATCCTCGTCGTCTGCAATTTCACGCCGGTCCCTCGTCCCAATTATCGAATCGGCGCGCCCCGTGGTGGGTATTGGAAGGAACGGTTAAACAGCGACGCCACTATCTATGGAGGGCATGGCTGGGGAAATGGCGGAGCGATCGAGGCGACGCCTGTTCCCCTGCACGGACGCACTCATTCGCTCACCTGCACGTTGCCCGCGCTTTCGGTCCTCTTCCTCAAACATTCCGCCTCACGGTCCTGATCGCAGCCGCACAGAGCCACCGCTCACGTCTGCCGATTCACTCGCGCCCCCACCGTTGTATTTCACATCCCACCGTTGCCATTCACGATTCGTGGAACCATCGATCGCGCCCCCCTATCGTTTATCCATGAAATCAAGAGGTTGCAGCATACATTTTGCTTGTTCTGCTAGGCACGGGTGTTGCTGATGTACGGGAACGGAAAGCAAGTCAGCTGCCCAACATGTCAAACCACTCCGGCCCACCGGTCGGGTTTATTAGGAGGACATTATGAACAGAACCATCGCCTGGTATTCCGCAGCATTCGTATTCGGAGCCTGCTCCCTGCTGGGCCTCACTCTCACTCCAGCCTGGTCCAACGGACTCGAACCGGTCGTATGGAATAGTAATCAAAAATCATCCGCGTGGGCTGAAGAACTGCTTGGCCAGGTGGTGACGTATCAAACCATGGCCGAAAAAAATCTGATTCCTGGAAGTTTTCAAGCCTATGTCGATCAGACCAGCAAGGTTCGCGAATTGTACCGGTCCGGAAATCGACGCGCGACTTATGATGGCGTTAATACATTAATGGTCATGCTGGAGGCGCGGGTCGGTGGCATTGATGCGCATAGCGCTGAGGCCTTGTGGGACTTTTGCTATCGGGTGACTCCGGATGAATTCCACGCACGCGATCGGCACATCCGGGCAAAAGGTGCGGACACCGTGAAGGAGCACGAGGAATTCATGCGCAACATGGAAGAGCGTGCGGGCATGAGCTTCTAATCGTCGTTCGTTTCGTCGAACAGTGAATGTGCCAGGGGGTTGGTCTATCAAACGGCGGCCCCCCGGCCTATTCGCCCCAAACCCGGGGAAATGGAGGATTCTTCCATGACTGCTGAGACGCCGCGTCATCACCATGTGGAAATTTCTGCTGTTATGGTTTGCCATCACCATCCCATCGGGGGTTGTCCTCGCACCGACTGTTCTCATGGCAGAAGCGGGACATGTCGGCTATGGGCCGGTCTCACCGGCACTTTTCTCCCCGGCCGACATTCTCCTGACAGACACCAACCCTGTCGTAACCCTGCCGCCCTCTTCGGCTTTCGACATCCGGAATTTCTGGATGCGCGCCGACCTTCGCGTGAGACCGGAATGGCGCAATGGAGTCTGCTTCGGTGGCGGCCCTCTGATCGGTGGGGCGTGCAATAGCCTCAGCCTTTCCGGGTCGGGCACAGCGGCTCACACTGGTTCTAAGGCCAGCGACTTCTTTATTCAGCAATGGGCGCGGCTCGGCGTGGGCTATGATCCCTCGCCCAACCTCAATTTTTATCTTGAGCTCCAGGATTCGGCGACATGGGGGGCGAGCGGCAATCCGATCGGCGGCAGCCAGGGCGGCGATGCCTCCAACCATCATTGTGGATTTCAACAACTGGGACAATGCCGGCTCGGGATCCGAGCGGGCTATGCGCTCATCCGAAATCTCGCCGGTATCGAGGGATTGAGCGCCAAGCTCGGCCGGCAATATGTCGTATTCGGCAATCAACGACTGTTCGGACATTTCGATTGGGCCAATACCGGATACTCCCACGATGGCATCATGTTGAGTTACACGAGGACCGATTTCGACGTAAAGCTCGGATGGTTTCGCAATTCCGAGACCGACCTGGGGCAAGGGCAGCCGAACGGAAGCCTCAGCCCCAACGTGTTGGCCTGCGGCCCGGACGCGAATGCGTCACCCACCTGCAACCCGGCACTCGCGCAACATGCCACCGACGCGGGGAGTGACGTTGACATGATCGTCTTCTACAATCAGATTCGCAGCCTTCCGCGGATGGTTGTAGAACCCTATTACGTCTTCTACTCCAACCGCCTTCCTGAACGGGCGAATCCAGGACAATATCTCCCTAAATCAGCCTCTCAGCTGCGGCATATGGTCGGGTTTCGTGCCGAACTCCGCGATGGCAACTGGGATGTGGTGCATGAAGCCGCCTACCAATTTGGGCGGACGGCGGATGGATTTGGATTGGATAATCAACGCAATCTGAAAATCAATGCCTGGGCCTCCGGAACATGGCTGGGCTATACCTGGTTCAACCATTCCTGGAAGCCTCGGTTTGCGATCGGGTTCGACTACGCCTCCGGTGACGGGGATAGTAATTGTGTCACACCCGGCGGAAACCTTGCGCGCAGCTGTGGGAGCAACGCCAATACCTTCGAAAACTTCTTTCCGACCAATTTCCTGCACGTCGGGTACATGCTGAACGGCGCCTGGCGAAACACGGTCCAGCCACAGGTCAACCTCCAGGCCAGGCCAACCGTTCGGGACCACATTGAGATTTGGGGGCTGCGCAAGTACTTGGCAAGCGCTCGCGACAACTGGTACCGTGGATCACAAGGGCCGCTCATCTTTTCCCGGTCTGACAACACAGAGACCCATGTGGGTGACGAACTCGATATCGCCTGGAGCCATCTGTTCGCAGACGGGAAAGTGTCGTTGGCCATCATGTACGGCCATTTTTTTGCTGGACCATACATTCGCCATCAGCTCGGCACCTCGTCGGACCAGGACTGGGGCGTTGTGCAATTGTGGACCAATTTTTAATCTGTCATGCAACGCGCAAGCCTGAATTTTGAGACACTTCTGGAAGTCACCAATGCGCTGAACTCGCAGCGGGACATCGACAGTCTCTGGCGAGTCATTGCCGACCAGATTCAAAAAGTCATTCCGTGGGATCGTGCGGGCATTACCTTGTACGAACCCAACACCGACTCGTTTCGGTTTTATGCCGTCATCACCAATATGGCCACCCCGGCTCTGGCGCATGACAGCGTCATCCCTCGCCAAGGCAGCGCGGTGGGATGGGTGTATGACAATCGGCGTCTGCACATTCGCGGCAACCTCCAAAAGGAACAAGTGTTTCTGGAAGACCGTTTCTATGCTCAAGAAGGCTTGGGACGCATGATCAACCTGCCGCTGCTGGTGCGGGAGCATTGCCTCGGAACCTTAAACATCGGCAGCGTGGGAGAGGGCAATCTCGACCCGGATGACTGTAAGTTTTTGCAACAGGTCGCCACGCAGATCGCTTACGCCATCGATCATGTCTTGGCATACCAGCAAATCAAACAATTGAGCGAGCGCCTGCGGCGCGAAAACGAGTATCTCGCCGAAGAAGTGAAAGCCAGCCGGAATCAACGTCTGCTCGTCGGCGCATCTTTGTCATTCAGCAAGGTGGTCGAACTCGTGAAGGCCGTCGCCCCGACAGACACGACCGTTCTTCTTCTTGGGGAAACGGGAACTGGCAAGGAAGTGTTGGCGCAGGCACTTCACGACTTGAGCACGCGGAGTCAAAAACCTTTTATTCGGGTCAATTGCGCGGCGCTGCCATCCGGACTGATCGAGAGTGAATTATTTGGTCATGAGCGTGGTGCCTTTACGGGAGCGCAACTTCGAAGGGCGGGACGATTCGAACTCGCCCATATGGGCACGTTATTCTTGGACGAGATCGGCGAAATGCCGTTAGAAACTCAAGCCAAACTGCTGCGCGTACTCCAGGATGGCATGGTAGATCGAATCGGCGGGACACGGCCGGTCTCGGTGAATGTTCGACTGATTGCCGCGACCAATGCCGACCTGTCTGCCGCGATTGAGCAGGGAACCTTTCGCGCCGACTTGTATTACAGGCTGCATATTTTTCCTATCGCTGTCCCGCCCCTGCGGGAACGCCGTGAGGATATTCAACTCCTCGCGCAACATTTCCTCGCGCAGATCGGCGCCAAACATAAGCGGCCACATCTGACCTTTGATCCACAGTCCATGGCACGACTTCTCTCGTACAGCTGGCCCGGTAACGTGCGCGAGCTGCAAAATGTCATTGAGCGAGCGGTTATTCTGTCCAGTTCATCCCAAGTGACCGTGGACGACATGTTGCTTCCGGTTATCAAGGCCGGGCGGGTCGCCTTGTCCAATCAAACCGAGAGCCTTCAAGACCTCGAACGGCATCACATCACGTTGATGCTGGAACGGACCAGATGGCGGATCTATGGCGACCAGGGAGCAGCCAATCTTTTGGGAATTAATCCTGAAACACTGCGAAGTCGCTTACGGAAGCTCGGCATTCGCCGCCCTCTCCGCGAATCGCCGGAAACGAACCCTATGCCCTAATGCGGTCCCAGAACTGAAATTTCTTCTGCCTGACCTTCATTAACCACGAGCGCGGGGGAACCAGCTGGAGGAGCTGTATGTGGATTGCCGAACATTGCTGAACGCCGTCCGCTCATTTGACCAAGATGTCATAAGCATGATAAGTTACTAAACCGTACGAGTTACGAGCGAGATCCCACGCTTCGCGTTTCCGTCATTGCCGCGCGATCGCTTCCCCTAGTTACGCTCCTCCTACGGCCTATTTCTTACAATTCTGATAGGAAATGGGCAAAGCAGGGGGCCAGGGCATGCCTCCCCCACTGCACCCAGTTTGATGGCCTGGACATCGCCATCCTGTTGTTCGCCGAAAGGAGTGTACGATGAAGATAACGTCCGTCTGGCGTGGCAACAAACCCAACCATAAAAAAAAGCGAACTGTTCCCAAGCTGAGAATCCGGTGGACGGAACTCGGCCTGGTCGATCCCTCCGTGGAAGCACACGAAACGCCGATGGATCAGATCCGGCGTGAAGTGACGGCATTGGCCAGTTCGGGATTTGGGGCCGAGACCCGCGCCCGCTCAGAACAAACCCAGACGCGCCCCGCGCGGACCAGCACAACTCGAACCGCCCGTCGGCCAGCCGGATCATAACGAGACAGGCCTATTTGCGCCCTGATCGGGGAAAGTGAATAGAAGGAGGACGCCATCGCACGAGCAGGCAAAACGACTATCGCGAAACGCGATCGAGAAAAAGCCAGGCAGGTGAAACAGCGGGAGAAAGAAGCCCGTCGGGTACAACGGAAGGCTGAGAAGCCGGAACGGCCCGCGACTTCGGCAGGAGAAGATCCCGATCTGGAGGGATTGCGCTGGGGGCCCCAGGAACCTCTGTACTAACAGAGGCTCCTGGGAGCCACAAATGCGGCCTCGATCGTTAGGATGTCTTGACGATAAAGCGGTCTTCTCCAAATATCCCGCGCAACTGCTTGCTGACGAGTGAGCGATATTCACCCTTCTCTTTCGCCATCCGCACCATCCCCTCGGCATCCGTCAGAATCAGAAGATCTTCTTCTGCGATCAGCACTCGATCGCCCTTCCCCACGTTAATCCGGTACTGTGTCCGTCCGTCGGGATTCCGGCTTGGACCGGTGACAATTTCAGTCAATCCGTCAATATGTCCCTTTTGCCCGTCCAAACGATGCTGCACCATCGTCCCATCCGGAATTCTGACCCACTGGGTCGCAGCTCGCGGTGCATCTTGGTTCTGATCACTCACCTTCTTTCCTCCCTTGCAACGTAGACTCGTCCAAATTAAGAGACCGGCCCGAGATCACTGCTGTTCTTGATTCCCCCGTTGGCTTCGCGAGTTCCTCCGTCGGTCGTCTGACGCCATCCCTGGGCGGATCCGCCGCGGCGGCGGCGCCGCTCATGTTCACTGCGGGCCGCGTGTCCGTCCGGTCGTGACGAAGGCGGCAGTGAAGCCGGGCTTCCCTCTGCGCGAGGCACTGCTTGGCCGAGCAATCGCTCGATGGCCCGCAGTTGTTCCTGATCTTCCGCCGTCACAAACGTCGTCGCACGGCCGGTTGTTCTCATCCGAGCCGTACGCCCGACGCGATGCACATAATCTTCCGGGCAGTTAGGCACGTCGTAATTGATGACGTGCGCAATATTTGCCACGTCGATGCCCCGTGCCGCAATATCTGTCGCCACTAATACACGATAGGTCCCTCTCCGGAATCCTTCCAGAGCCGCTCGCCGTTGCGGCAACGTGCGCCCTCCATGGAGTACCGCCACCCGGTGACCGGCCGTATCCAACAAATTGCCGAGTCGGTCGGCCCGATGCTTCGTCCTGGCAAAAACCAGCACAGTATCGGATTCGGACTGCAGGAGGGACATCAGGAGTGCATTCTTCCGGTCGTGCGTCGTGTGATGTACGGCTTGGGCGACACCCTCGGCCGTTGTCGCGGATTTCGTCACCATAACACGCACCGGATTCTTGACGCTGGCCTGCGCCAACCGCGCCAGATCCATGGGCATCGTCGCGGAGAACAACAAGGTCTGCCGCTCTTCGGGCATGGCGTCCAAAATCTGATTGATCTGTTGAGCGAACCCCATATCCAGCATCCGATCGGCTTCATCCAGCACCAAAATGCTCATCGCCAATAAGCTGATCGTTCCATTCCACATATGGTCGAGCAACCGCCCCGGAGTGGCGACGATGATGTCCGGACGTTGCCGCAACCCTCTCACCTGAGCCTGCATGTCGGCTCCGCCGACAACCGTGGTGGCAAACAGCTGCAAATCTCGTCCTAATGTATCGATGGTGGCTTGGATTTGAATCGCCAATTCACGCGTGGGGGCCAGAATAAGCGCACGTGGCTGCCCCTTGGGTGTGCCGCTCAACCGCTCCAGCATCGGAATGACAAACGCCGCGGTCTTTCCTGTTCCTGTCTGCGCGCAGCCCAAGACATCCCGTCCGGACAAAGCATGGGGTATCGCCTGAGCCTGAATGGCCGTCGGTTCAGTAAAGCCGGCTTTCGTGAGATTTCGCAACAGGGTGGAGGACAGACCAAGGGAGTCAAAACTCGTAAACGCAGTCGTCTGCACGCAGCTATCCTTTCGTTGTGGATCGCATTAAGACGGGATCAGAGAACCGAGGGGAGGGTGAATCCGGAGGGAGTCAGCTCCAAACTGGACCTGGTCGCGATGCGATCGCGCGGTCCACGTTGAGGAGGTACAGCATTGGTGGACCGATACAATGCTGCAGTAGAGCACACTCTACCGCAGGGTGCCCCTATTGGTCAACAGGAGCGCGAGTTCTGACCAGGGAGCTGCACCGATCACGTGTGGAGATGAGTTTGCCGAGTGCTCAAAATATTTTATACTACCCTTCACCATATTCTTGGACATGAGGCCGACCTTGCGCACAGCAATTCTTGCCCTCTCCCTGTTTTTTGCCTTCTATCCCCTCGCGTCTTTTGTCGAGGCAGCACCGGAATCATCCGGTCACCCTAAGTCCGGGAGCCAAGGGGTGACCATCGATGAAGTCGGCCGAGGGTTGAAAAGCGCGGCAAACCATATTGAGGAGGAGATACCGAAAATCGGACCGGCCATCGGCAAGACCTTCAACCAACTGACCGGCAGTCGCAAGGAAACGAACCGTTCAAAAGAATCAGCTCAACGCGTCACACCCAAGAAGTAACCATGCCGAAGAAAGAGGCTCTGCTAGGAATCGCCCGTGGTTGCCGAGTCAAGCGATTGAGGAACTATTTTCTCTGCTCGTTCATCGCAGTGGTTCCTGCCGGCTGCGCGTCCAACTCGGCACTGCCTTGCGCGCCATACGAACAGCCGGTGACACTGGATTCCTTGTACTTCGGTACATCGAAGCCTGGGGGAGCTGTCACCGCTGAGGAATGGGCGGCCTTTCTCCACGAGATGGTCGTGCCGGATTTTCGCGAAGGGATGACATTCTGGGCTGCGGCCGGTCGATGGGAGACTTCGGCAGGATTAGTGGAACGAGAAGCCTCGTACCTCCTCCAACTAGCCCACAATGGCAGTGAGGAAAAGGACAGAAGGGTCCAGCGAATTGCTCAGCGATACAAGAGCCGTTTTCAGCAGGAGGCAGTCATGAGGATTCGTTCGCAGGCCTGTCGCTCATTTTAGATAGTGTCGTCACGAGATAGGACGTATGAGAGAATCATGGGACCAAAGAAAGCGGCTCCCATGAACAACTCAAGCCCCGCTTACCGCCGCCACGACATTTCCGATGAAACCTGGGCGTTGCTGGAACCTCAGTTGCCAGGACGCAAGGGTGTCTGGGGTGGCATGGCCAAAGACAATCGCCTGTTTATCAACG
>JADYYH010000119.1 GCA_020853775.1 Nitrospira sp. | reverse complement strand
CGTTGATAAACAGGCGATTGTCTTTGGCCATGCCACCCCAGACACCCTTGCGTCCTGGCAACTGAGGTTCCAGCAACGCCCAGGTTTCATCGGAAATGTCGTGGCGGCGGTAAGCGGGGCTTGAGTTTTTCATGGGAGCCTCTTTCTTTGGTCCCATGATTCTCTCATACGTCCTATCTCGTGACGACACTATCTAAGTCCGCGTATGTCCCGCGTCGAGAGAAAGTGATCCCACGTGCAGACGCCCTGGCCCCAGAACCGTCGGTCTGTTCGCAGGCCGACTCCCGGCAAGAGGCAGAAGCTGGACGTGATCATGACGATAATCCGAACGGATCGACAGAACGTGCGGCGAAGGAACGGGTGCAACAGCGAGGAGGGGAGCGGGCGGCCCGGTCAGGACGGACTACAATTCCTCACCGTATTTCAGAAAATGTTGTTCCTTGGCGCCGGCGATCCAATTGTCGTGGCGGATGCGATCAGGGAAGGTGTTGAGTTCCGAAGCCATATGTTCGACGTCTTGCTCCTTCCATTCGGCGATCTGGCGAAATGTGAACATGCCCATGCGATTCAACACGCGCTCCATCACCGGTCCGATCCCGTGAATCTGCTTGAGATCGTCTTTCTGGGCGGGGCGTGATTTTCCGACACCGCGTGAAGCCGTGGAACTGTGGGACGCAGGATCGGCCGGGCTCGTCGATTTGGCCTGCGTCTGGTGCCGCTGGGCGACGCGGTATTCGACCAGCCGCTTGCGCAGTGCGCCGATTTCTTCTTCCCGTTCGCTGACGTCCATCACCCGCCGTTCTTCCGCCTCGCGGAGTTGAATCTCCTTCTTTTCCACCTCACCCCGGAACACGTCCAGTTCTTCCACCGTGGCGCGGAGACGTTGGAGATCCTGCTCCCGCTGTTGCAGCGTTTCGGTAAAGCGCGTGAGGTCTTCCTGGTTCTGTGTCCGCAGCCGAGCGAGTTCCGACTCCACCTCGCCGATGTGTGCCTGATGCCGGGCGAGGTCCTGCTCCTTCGCCTGCATCGCGGCAGAGGCGCGCGCGCGATCCTGTTCGAGTTCGCGCTCCAATCGCCGGGCTCGTTCCTGGAAGGGTTCCAATTCTTCGGTGCGCGCTCGCAGCCGGGCGATTTCGGCGTCTTTCGGCGCGAGTTGCTCCACCCAGGTTTTCAGCGTGGCGATCTCCTGATCCCGGCTGACCAACACGTCTTCCGCATTTTCCATCTGCGACTGCATCTCGGCGAACCCGGTCTGTTGCGCCTTGTACTTATTTTCGGCAACCTCGACTTCCCGGCGAAGCGTATCTCGTTCGCGTTCGGCGGCATGGAGGTGCACGCCTTTCTCCCGGAGTTCGGTTTGCAGCGTTGAGATCTGTTCGACCTTCGTGGCGAGATCGGCGGTCAAATCTTTAAGCGCCGCTTCGGAGGTAATCATCTTCCCTTCCAGCATCTGGACGGCGGAGGTGCGCACCTTCAATTCATGGTTCAGGGTGTCTAATTCATGTTCGCGGCCGCGGAGCCGGGTGGCAATTTCGGACAACTGCTGACGTTTTTCCGATGTGGCGAAACTGCGCAGCAGCCACCCCATCATGAGGCCGATGGTCGCCGCCACCAGCAAGCATCCGATCATTTGCAGAATCAAGGCTCCCATACGTTCACCGTTCCTCTTTCACACGAAATTCGATCCGCCGGTTCTTTTTCGACGCGGCGCGTGTCCGGTCCTGGCTCAGAGGACGGGAGGCGCCATATCCGACGGCAGTCAATCGATTGGTCACCCCATGATCAGCCAGATATTGGCGCACCGACTCGGCTCGCGTCCGGCTCAGCTGGAGGTTGTAGTCCGGGTCGCCGTAGGAATCGGTGTGGCCGCCGATTTCGATGACCGCCTCGGGCGAGCGCTTGAGCGCGGGAATGAGCTTATCGATGACCGCTCGTCCTTTAGGGGTGAGCACGGCGCTGTTGCTCTCAAACGCGATATGTTCTCCGCGCACGATCTCGTCCAATCCTGCCTGCACGTGCGCGCGAGACGCGTGCGCAGTCGGCGGGGTGGCGGTCAGCGTCGGCGCGGGCGCAGATGACGGGGAGGCGGACCCTGCGGCGACGGTCACCTGATCCTGCACGTGCATCGACGTGCCGAGCAGCGAGGCCATCTCATACACGAGTTTCGTTTTGGCTTCCCCGTTCGCGACCGCACCCTTGACCGTCGCCGTTTGACCGGAGACCGTCAGACTGGCCTGGTGTTGATGAAGGGTGGCCACCTGTGCCAGCAGGGCCGGCAGGGCGGTTTCCCACGTAGCGGCTCCGCTGTCTTCTAAGACCTCAAGATTGTCGGTGACACGCAATTTGAGGGTCTTGGCGAGTTCCTGCGCGCGCGTGACGGCGGCGAGTTTGGCCTCTTCGCTTCCGATTGCGCCGGAGAGCGTGAGGTGGCCGTTTTCAAGATGGGCACTGAATGAGGGATGGCCCGTTGCCGACGACGTGACCGGCAGGTGTCGAGGGATACAGATGAGCGCCAATAATGTGAGTGCAAAGAGTCCTACGCCGAAAATAATTCCGCGCGACATGCGCCAGCCCTTATCGCCCCGGAGACGAGGCCTCGCTGTGGCGCCGTAGGCCACAGGAGATTGGTGTGGGTGAAGACTTCGAGTGTTACTTGATTTCCTGATTGGCAGCGCCAGGCGGACCGATCAGGAATTGCGAAGGGTATCACATCGCTGGGGCTCATGCTAGCCTGGATTATTGGTGGCAGGGCCGTCGATGAGTTACTCCCGGGAGCCCGAGGACGCGCCGGCGGTGTGGTGTCGTTCTCGATCGGCTTGCAGTGGCGTCGAGGCATCTGTTATTGTCACGGCGTTTTTTCGTCCAATGTGATCCCACCCACACGATATCCATAGTTGAAGGAGTTCATCATGGCCAGCATTGCGCGGGCACTGATCAGTGTTTCTGACAAGACCGGAGTTGTGGAAATGGCCAGAGGGTTGGCAGCCCTTGGCGCGGAAATATTGTCCACCGGCGGAACCGCCAAAGCCTTGCGTGATGCGGGTGTGGCGGTGATGGACGTGGCCGCCTACACGGGGTCGCCCGAGATTCTCGATGGCCGGGTCAAGACCTTACACCCGAAAATTCATGGCGGCTTACTGGGGCGTCGCGGCGTGCCCGACCACGTCAAGCAGATGCAACAGCACGGCATCGGCAATATCGATGTCGTCGTCGTGAATCTGTATCCCTTCGAATCGACGATCGCCAAGCCCAATTGTCCCTTCGAGGAGGCGATCGAGAACATCGACATCGGCGGTCCCTCCATGTTGCGCTCCGCCGCGAAGAACCATGAGGATGTGCTCGTCGTGGTCGACCCGTCCGATTACACCCGCGTGTTGGAGGCCGTGAAGGCCGGTTCCGTGACGCCGGCGTTACGCCGCGAACTGGCCATGAAGGTGTTTCAACATACGGCGCGGTACGACAGTCTGATTGCCGGCTATCTCGAAAAGCAGGTGCAGGGGAGCGAGGTGAAGTTTCCTGCCATCCTGTCGCTGCAGTTCGAGCGGGTGGAGACACTGCGCTACGGGGAAAATCCGCACCAGCAGGGGGCGTTCTATCGTGAAATGCAGGCCAAGGAACCGGCCGTGTCACGCGGGAAGATCCTGCATGGCAAAGCCATGTCCTACAATAATTTCCTCGATTCCAATTCGGCGCTCGAACTCGTGAAAGAATTCGACCAGACTGCCGTGGCCATCATCAAGCACAACAATCCCTGCGGCTGCGCCCTCGGCGCCACGCCGGTGGAAGCCTATGTCAAAGCGCGCGCGACGGATCCTGTGTCGGCGTTCGGCGGGGTGATTGCGTTTAATCGTCCGGTGGATCTGGCGGCGGCGAAGGAGATTACCTCCACGTTTGTCGAAGTCGTCATCGCGCCGGGTTTTGCTGAAGATGCGTTGGCGGAGCTCAAGCGGAAAAAAGACATTCGTCTGCTGGATGTCGGACCGCTCAGCAAGGCGACCGCGGAAGGGTATGACCTCAAGAAGCTGGTCGGTGGATTGATCGTCCAGGACCGGGATCTCGGCGTAATCAAGGACATCAAGGCACTCGCTGTGCCGACCTCACGCAAACCGACCGAGCAGGAATATGCCGCTTGCGCCTTTGCCTGGGTGGTCTGCAAACATGTGAAGTCGAACGCCATCATTTACGGTCGGCCTGGTGAAATCGTCGGCATCGGCGCGGGACAGATGAGCCGGGTCGATTCGGTGAAATTGGCGGCGATGAAAGCCCAGTCGTCCGTGAAGGGCTGTGTCATGGCGTCTGACGCGTTCTTCCCGTTCCGGGATGGCATCGATGCCGCGGCGGAAGCCGGTATCACCTGTGTGATTCAGCCCGGCGGGTCTATCCGTGACGCCGAGGTGACCAAGGCGGTGGATGAACATGGCATGGCGATGATTCTTACCGGTATGCGCCACTTCCGCCACTGAGGCGCGTTGAAACGGGCCTCCAACTTCGTTCTCGGCTCGAAAAAATCCTCAACGTAGCCAGCAGGCTACGCCTCCGGTTTTTTCTCGCCTGCGGCCTCGTTGGGCGACCCGTTTGAACGCCCTCACGGATGTCGGGAGATGGACTGAGCGAAACGAGCGACAAGCCGAGGCGTGGCAGCATCGAGCGCACTTTATTCAAGCAAAGGTTGAACTGTGAAGATTCTGGTTGTCGGCAGTGGTGGACGGGAGCATGCGCTGGTCTGGAAGATCGCCCAGAGTCCGCGGAAGCCGCAAATCTTTTGCGCGCCGGGCAATGCCGGCATCGAAGGCCTGGCGACCTGCGTGCCGGTCAAGGCGGATGACATTGCCGGACTGAAGGCCTTTGCGCTGAAGGAAGGGATTGATCTGACCGTCGTTGGTCCTGAGGCGCCGTTGGCCCTTGGTATTGCCGATGAGTTCAGGAAAGCGCGTTTGAAAATATTCGGTCCTACCAAAGCCGCCGCGCGTTTGGAATCCAGCAAAAGTTTTTCCAAAGACATCATGGCTGCGAATCGCATCCCGACGGCCGTTTCGCGCAGCTTCGAGCAGATGGATCAAGCGCTGGCCTATCTGGAGGCTCAACCCGTTCCCATTGTCGTGAAGGCCGACGGCCTTGCGCAGGGCAAGGGCGTGGTGGTGGCGACGACCCGTGAGGAAGCCAAGCAAGCGGTCCGCGATGCGATGGAAAAGTCCGTGTTCGGCCAGGCCGGCCAACGGGTGTTGATCGAAGAGTTCCTCGACGGCGAAGAACTGACCATCATGGCATTCACGGACGGAAACACCGTCGTGCCGATGATCCCCGCGCAGGATCACAAACGTATTGGAGACGGGGACGCCGGACCCAATACCGGCGGCATGGGGGCCTACGCTCCGGCTCCCATCGCGACCGCTGCGCTGCGCGATCAGGTGACGCGGCAGGTGCTGCAGCCGACGGTGGATGCAATGGCCCGTCTGGGCTGTCCGTTCCAAGGCGTGCTCTACGCGGGGCTGATGATTGTACGCGGCACGCCCTACGTGCTGGAGTTCAATGCGCGTATGGGCGATCCGGAAACGGAGGTCGTGCTGCCGTTGCTGAAGACCGATCTGGTGGACGTGATGGAGGCGGTGGTTGACCATCGCCTTGATGAGCTGGCGGTTGAATGGCGGGAGGACACGGCCGTCTGTGTCGTGATGACCTCGCCGGGATATCCCGGATCCTACGAGACCGGATTCCCTATTCAGGGTTTGACGGCTCCTTCCGGCGCGTCGCCTCTTGCGGTGTTTCATGCCGGAACCAGGCGGGAGGCCGGGCAGGTGGTGACGGCAGGCGGAAGGGTATTGGCCGTGGCGGCATGGGCGCCGTCCTTATTGCAAGCGCGGGCGCAGGTGTACCAGGCTGTGCCGACCATCACCTTCCAGGGACGTCACTATCGCACCGATATCGCGTACCGGGCCCTTCCGCGCCAGTCTTGAGTTTCTTGCCCTAGGCCGTGACATGGCTCTGGTTCTTCCTTTCCTCGACACGACGTGTGATGCCATTCTCCCAGAAGTGCGGCGTGTCCTGACCGCGCAGGGCCTCATTGCATTGCCGACCGAAACCTATTATGGCTTAGCGGTTCGCCCCACCGACGAGAATGCGGTGCGCCGACTGATTGCCGTGAAAGGCCGGCCGGTCGAGAAGCCCATTCTCGTGCTCATCGGCGGCCGCGATCAGTTGTCGTCGTTGGTGTCCTCGATTCCTCCGGCCGCCGCGGCGCTGATGGATCTGTTTTGGCCTGGGCCGTTGACCATCGTGTTTCCTGCCGCGGCCGGCTTGTCGCCGTTGTTGACGGCGGGAACCGGCACGATCGGGGTTCGATGGTCTCCGCTGGCGACACTGCAGCGCCTGCTCACTCAGACCGGTCCTTTGACCGGGACCAGCGCCAACCGGTCATCCGAACCACCTCTCGATCAGGCAGAGTCGGTGCAGCAAACCCTCGGGCCGTTTCTCGATCTGATTCTGGACGGCGGGCGCACGCCGGGCGGGTCTGCGTCGACCGTCGTGGATGCGTGCGAACAGCCGCGCCTGCTGCGAGCGGGCCTGTTATCGATGGAACGGATCCGTGCGGGTCTCGCACAACAGGGGTACACACTTTCATCATGATTTGATGGAGCGTTGTGGGTATAATTCACCCACATGGGAGGACCACTTATGCTGATTCGTTCACGTCGCGCGGTGATGGGATTGTCGATGCTCGGGTTCAGCAGCCTGTTGCTGCTGGCAGGATGCGATTTTTGGCCGCCGGCTCTCCAGGCCCAAATTGAACAACTGCATTCGGAAGCCCAACAGGCGGCGGCGGATAAAGCGCTCTTGCAGAATCAGCTCAACGCCGCGAACAAGGCGAAAGAAGAGTTGCAAATTCGTGTCGAAGATCTCACGCGGGTGAATAAAGAGAAGTCGGCGATGATTGCGAACTTGGAGCACACGATCGCTGCAGCGAAGGAGCGAGCCGTGAAAGCCGCCAAGACTCCTGCCGCGAAGCCGCCCGCCAAAACGACCGTTAAGAAGCCCGTCAAAACGACGTCAAAAGCAACGTCGAAATCCTCTGCCAAATCCTCGACCGTCAAAAAACACAAGCCTGTCCAGCTTCGATAAGCCTAGTAACGTCACCGGGCTAGGCCGGCCTGCTCTGTCGGTATCCTGACTGCCCGAACAGTGCGCGGCTCGCTCCTCCGCTTGTGGGCAGGAGTTCGCTGATCAGGATTTACTTGTAGATGAAGCGGACGACTGGGAGCTCGCTGCCCCGCCGCCGGACGTGCTCGTGCTGGTCGACGCGGGGGCGCTGGGTGTCGCGGCCGGTGAGGCTGCTGCAGGCGCCGAGCTCGAGGCCGGGCTCGTGCTTGTGGCGTCCGATGAGGCCGGGGTTTTCGCCTTGTCTGCACCGGCTGCCGCCGGCTTGTCGGACGTATCGCTGCCTCCCGGTTTCATCTTGTCCGAGTAGTCGGTGATATACCACCCGCTGCCTTTGAACATAATGGCCGGCGGCGAAATCAGCTTCGTGACTTCCTTTCCGCAACGCACACATTCCTTGATGGGATCATCCTTGATGCTCTGCTTCACCTCGAAGCGGTGCGCACAGCTGCTACATTGATACTCATATATTGGCACGGGTCTTCCTCCTCTGATCGTAGAGCCTTGTTCGGTGGTGGTCGCTCGGTCCGTGATCTGTGGAACCTCTGTCCCTCATAACCTCATGTGCGCAACAATCAAGGGGCTGAGGGATCGAAAAGCTGTGCGATCACGACAGACGGCGGAGCGCCGCTTCGATGCGGGTCAATCCGCGTTCGATGGCCTCCATCGAGGTCGCATAGGATAGCCGGATATGGACGTCACTTCCAAACGGTTCACCGGGGACCAGCGCCACTTGCGCTTCGTTGAGTAAGTAGGTTGCCAGATTGGCCGCCGAGCCGATGGGTTGATCCTTCCATCGCTTGGTCAGCAGACCGGTCACATTGGGAAAGGCGTAAAATGCGCCGGTCGGCATGCGACAGGTCACGCCGGGCATTGTGTTCAGACGCTCGACCATGAGGCGTCGTCGCCGATCGAATTCCGCGACCATCACGGTGGTAAAGGGATTGCCGAGACGGAGGGCCGCCACCGCGGCTTTTTGCGAAATGGAGCAGGGGTTCGAGGTGCTTTGGCTTTGGATGTTGGCCATCGCTGTCAGCAGCGGCTTCGGTCCTGCGGCATACCCGATCCGCCAGCCGGTCATGGCGTAGGCTTTTGAGACACCGTTGATCACCACCGTGCGGGCCGCGACTTCCGGGCTCAGGCTGGCGATGCTGATGTGCTGCACGCCGTCATAGAGCACCTTCTCGTAAATCTCGTCTGAAATGATGACCAGGTCATGACGCAAGGCGACGGCCGCGATGCGTTCCAGGGTGTTCCGGTCGTACGTGGCACCGGTGGGATTGCAGGGGCTGTTGACGATAATCGCTTTGGTGCGCGGGGTGATCACGGCTTCCAGCGCGTCTTGTGTGATCGTGTATCCATCCCGTTCCTGAGTCTGCAGCATGACCGGTGTGGCATCGTTCAGGAGAGTTTGATCCTGATACGAGACCCAGAAGGGGACGGGAATAATCAATTCGTCGCCCGCCTCCAGTAGGGCTTCTGCGACGTTATAGAGCGAGTGTTTCGCGCCGCAGGACACCAGAATTTGGGACTTGTCGTAGTGCAGTCCTTGCTCGTCTTTCAACTTGTCCGCGATGGCGTTGCGCAATTCGTCGATGCCTGACGAGGGCGTATATTTCGTAAAGCCTGCGCGAATGGCGGCTTCAGCCGCAGCTTTCACCGGCTCCGGCGTATCAAAGTCCGGTTCGCCGGAGGCAAAATCGATCACGTCGATGCCTTGTGCCGCCATGGCTTTCGCAGTGGCGGTAATGCTCAGGGTTGGGGAGGGCACAATGCGTCCGACACGGGCTGCCAGTTTCATCCTTTGAAACTCCGAATTCGTTCTTGGAGCCTCCGTGCCACTTCGGGGTGCACAAAGTCTTTCAGTGACCCGCCGTGGCTGGCGACATCCTTGATGATGGTGGAAGAGAGATAGGAATATTCTTCACTGGGCATGAGAAACACCGTCTCGACGGTTTCCGCCAGTTTACGATTGACCAGTGCCATTTGAAACTCGTGCTCGAAATCAGAAATCGCGCGGAGTCCCCGCAGGATAGCATGGGCGCCGCTGGTGCGCACAAAATCCACCAACAGTCCCTCGAAGGTCGTGACCTCCAGGTTCGGGAGATCCTTGGTGACGAGGCGCACCATGTCCAATCGTTCCTCGGTGCTGAATAGTGGATGCTTGCCCGGGTTAGGGGCGATGGCCACAATGACTCGCGAGAACATCCGGAATCCGCGCCGGATGATATCACTGTGCCCATGCGTGATCGGGTCGAATGTGCCGGGATAGACGGCGGTCTTCATGCAGAGGGGACTTCTTTCGGCGCGAGGTGAAATCGGGTCAGCGCGGTGTCGCCGTAGTCGTAGCGCTTCACCTGGGAAAGCGGCCCCAGGACGGAGGGAATGTCCGCTTTCCGTCCATGTTCGAGGATAACAATGGCGTCCTCGGCCAGCCAGCCCGCGCGCCATTCTGTCGCCAGGGCAATCAATTCAGGCGTGAGTTGATAGGGTGGATCGCAGAAGACCACGTCATAGGGGCCAGACCACTGCGTGCCGCGACGAAAAAACTGATTCACCTGACAGGCGCACACATTGGCGGACTGTTCCAACCCGCATTGGCGCAGATTCGATTGGACCAGGCGTAGGGCCTCGCGATCGGCTTCCACGAACGTCACATGCGTTGCCCCGCGGCTTAAAGCCTCAATGCCGATCGAGCCGGTTCCCGCATAGAGGTCGAGGACGCGAGCGCCCAGGATGCGTTCGCCCAGGATAGAGAAGAGAGCTTCTTTGACTCGGTCGGAGGTCGGGCGGATGGCCTGTCCCCTGGGACCCAGCAACCGTCGGCCCCGATGCAGCCCAGCGATGACGCGCATGATCGTATTCAGGTGAGGGCCATTCGTCTCTGGCTAAGAAGTGAGAGAATGTAACACAGCGTTTTTGAAGGGGTCAAGGTGACTGGCGGTTGTGAGGAGCGGCCGTGGGCCGGAACGGTCTTCTCCCCGCCGCGTGGCGGGGAGCGCTGTAGACGTCGAGGAGGAGTTCGCGCGCTTTGACGCGCAAAGGGAGGCTCGCTATAATCGGGCGACACCAAGACTCGGTTCGAGCGGGCTGAGGAGGTGGCCAAATCCTGGGCTATCACACCACCACATCACACACTGAGAACAGAGCGAGGGGTCCGCGTTTAGCGGGTCGCCACGGGCTGAGCGTCGCGAGCGGCGAGGCTCTTTCTACGGTTGGCCGAAATGGTTCGGTCGATGATGGCTCCACAGTTGATGCATTTCCAGGCGTAGAAAATGAGGAAGAAGTCTGAGAACCGTTCCAACATCATCATGCCTTTGCACTTCGGACATTCCATTGTTTCCTCCTGGGTGTTGACGTTTACAGCTGTGTCTGCTCTCAAGCAAGAGCTGCACCAAAATGTCAAGTGTTGATATTTCAATGTGTTATGTATTGAAAGTGCCATACATGACATGCGCCAGGCGTCAAGTCTCCGGCACAAAATGGTGCACGCTGACATTTTTTTGTCGTGGAAGGATGTTATGACGGGCAAAAAGACAGGCCGTGGAATCGGAGACTGGCCGAAAACTGAACGGCCGCGCGAACGATTGCTCAGTGAGGGCGCCGAGAGCCTGTCCGATGCACAATTGTTGGCGATTCTCCTGCGCGTGGGCCGGCAGGATGCGTCGGCTGTCAACGTCGGCATGGAGGTGCTCGGCCGCGTTGGGGGCATTGTCGGGCTGCTGCACTGCAGTACGGAAGAACTCTGCGCAATTCCGGGGGTTGGGCCGGCCAAGGCCGCGCAATTAAAGGCAGCGGTGGAGGTGGGCAAACGCGCCGTCTCGACGCCGTTGACGACGGGCACGCGAATCAATTCCAGCGCGGATCTCTTTAAGCATTACCACGCGCGGTTGCGGGATCTGCGTCACGAAATTTTCGCGGTGGTCTTGCTGGATGCCAAGAATCAGGTCATTCGCGACGTGACGATTTCGGAAGGCAGCCTCACCCTCAGCATTGTGCATCCACGGGAGGTCTTCATTCCTGCCATGCGCGCGTCAGCCGCCGGAGTCATTTTTCTCCATAATCATCCCAGCGGAGATCCCACACCGAGCCAGGAAGACCGTATGCTGACGGCCAGGCTCGTTTCAGCGGGCGCCCTGCTGGGAATTCAGGTCTTGGATCACCTCATCGTGGGGGACGGGCGATATGTCAGTTTCGCCGATCAGGGGTGGCTCGGTGGAGAAACATCGAAAGCATGATGACCTGTAGCCCGTGCGCTCATCGCCTGTCCCTCCGGGACGAACTCGCACAGAGCAACAAAGGATGGTGCCGCCTACAAATCTCTTTCTAACCAGGCCCACAGCGGCCGCCGACTACCGGAGGAGGTCATGATGCATGTTCCCCTCACCGAATCCATCAGGAATGTGGCTGTGGTATCGAATGCGGGATCGGGCAAAACCTCATTGATCGAAGCGCTCGCCTGCTGCGCAGGCAGTCTCCCATCTCCCGGCTCTATCCAAGCCGGTACAACCATCTCCGATTTTGAGCCGGAAGAAATTCATCACCGGACCTCACTTCACACCAGCGTCGTTCGGTGCCTCTGCCACGACATCGTACTCAATCTCCTGGATACACCGGGTTCCCCCAGTTGCATTGCCGAAGTGCGATCGGCATTACGCGTCGCCGATGGCGTGGTGCTCGTGGTGAATGCGGCCACGGGGGTACGCAGTGACCTGGAGCGTCTCTGGTCTCTCATTCGGGAGGCCGGCCTGCCCTGCATGATCTTCGTGAATGACTTGGACAAGGAAAGAACAGCATTCGCGACGACGCTCGAACAGGTGATGAAAGACCTGGAAATGCCTGCTGTCTCTTTGATCCTCGCAAATGGTGAGGGTGCGGGATTGGAAGGTATCGTGGATTTGCTGCAGAACTGCGTTGTGAGAGGGAGGCCGGATCGACCTCAGGCGGAGCAAGGTCCGGTTCCGCCTGAGTGGCAAGACCGCGTAGACCAGGCCCGGCGCCGCCTGATCGAAATGGTGGCCGAGGGCGACGAGGCCTTACTTGAACGGTACCTGAACGAGGGGACCTTAACGGATGCCGCCTTGCTGGAGGGGTTGCGGGCCGGGGTGCAACGAGGAGGCCTGGTCCCCGTGGTCGGGGGATCGGCGTTGCGCAACGTTGGGGTGCAGACATTGTTACAGGGCCTGCTCCAGCTGATGCCGTCACCCGCTGCTCGCGCGCAGATCGCGCCTGTGCAGGGGGCCGGACTCACCGACGGCTCGCAGCCGGTCATGAGGGAGCCGGTGGCGACGGCGCCCTTCTCGGGACTGGTGTTCAAGACCATTATCGATCCCTTTATCGGGCGTCTGTCGTACGTGCGGATCTATTCAGGCACCTTGGAGGCCGATAGCAGTCTGTACAATGCGACGAAGCAGGTACGGGAACGCGGGGGCCATCTGTTTTCGATATTCGGAAAAAAGTACACTCC
The DNA here is from genome assembly GCA_020853775.1 of Nitrospira sp. Lineage (GTDB taxonomy): Bacteria > Nitrospirota > Nitrospiria > Nitrospirales > Nitrospiraceae > Nitrospira_A. The sequence continues at coordinate 54,312 of JADYYH010000119.1, read as the reverse complement.
GGTTTCACGCGCGGTGGCCGGCGAGATTGTGGCGATCGGGAAGCTGAAGGACAGTTTGACCGGCGACACGCTGTGTGATGAGCACGCTCCGATTCGATTGCCCGGGATTCCACTCGGGCGGCCGGTCATGTCGTTCGCCATTGAACCCAAATCCAAGTCTGATATCGAAAAAGTGAGTGTCGGGCTGCACAAGTTGATCGAGGAAGATCCCAGTCTGGAATTCGTCCGTCACATGGAAACGAAGGAGATGGTGCTGAGCGGCATGGGCCAATTGCATATCGACGTCGCACTGGAAAAACTGCATCGCAAGTACGGTGCGGACGTGACGCTCCATGCCCCGAAAATTCCCTATCGGGAGACGATTCGCAGCGTGGCGCAGGCGCAGGGAAAGTATAAAAAGCAAACCGGCGGACACGGTCAGTATGGAGATTGCTGGGTGGAAGTCGGTCCGCTCCCGCGCGGCCAGGGATTTGAGTTTCAGAATAAAATCGTCGGCGGCGCGATTCCCAGAAATTTTGTGCCAGCCGTCGAGAAGGGGGTCGTGGAGGCCTTGCATGAAGGCCCATTGGCGGGCTATCCCGCCGTGGATGTGCGGGTCACGGTCTATGACGGCTCCTACCATGTCGTCGATTCATCTGAAATGGCGTTCAAGATCGCCGGATCGATGGGTGTGAAAAAGGCCATGGAAGCGGCCCATCCGGTCCTGCTTGAACCACTCATGACTGTGGAGGTCGATGTTCCGGCGGAGTGTGTCGGCGCGGTGCTGGGCGATCTCAATGGACGGCGTGGGCGAATTGTCTCGGTGGAGGCCAGCGGCCATATGGAAACCGTGAAGGCCCTCGTCCCCCAGGCAGAAATGATCAGCTATGCCGCCTCGTTGAATTCGCTGACCGGCGGGCAGGGCAGTTATGTGATGGAATTTGCACAATACGAAGAGGTGCCGCGGGAACTGGCGGGTCGTATCGTGGAAGAACACAAGGCCGAACGGCACGGGGTTGTGGCTCATTGACGAGCCATAACCCCATGCGAAGCGATGCGACCTTGCTGAGACCGGCTAGTGATCGGCTGGTTTCAGCACGACATAGAACGCCCGTCCTTCACGCAGGACGCGCAGGAGGATCGTGTCGCCGCGTTTGACCTTGGCGACCGCGACCGTAAATTCTCCGACCGTGCCGGTGTCCACGCGGTTGACCTCCTTGATCAAGTCGCCTTCCCGCAATCCCTCTGCCTGGGCGAGGCTTCCCGCGTCCACCTTCGAAATCAGCACGCCACGGCTTTCATTCAATCGAAACTTTTCTGCCAGGCCCGCCGTCAAGTCCTGCACATCGATGCCCAATTTTAAGTCGGTCCGACTCTGCGGCAAGGAGGCCGTGACGACCGTATCCCGGCGCTCGCTCAGGGCGACCTGGAGATTGAGGCGTTTCCCGTCGCGGACCACTTCGACACGTGTCGTCGAACCGGGATCCAACGCGGCCACCAGGCGAGACAGCTTGTTCGGCGTGTCCACGAGCGCGCCATCGACCTTCGTAATGACATCTCCCGGCTTGATGCCGGCCAGCGCCGCCGGATCTCGCTCGAACACTTCGTTGACGAGCACGCCTTCGTTCTCATCCACGCCGAACTTGCTGGCCAGATCCGGCGTCAGCGGTTGTAACCCGACACCCAACCAGGCTCGCACGACCTTGCCCTTGGCGATCAGCTGATTCATGACCTGCTTGGCCATGTTGGACGGGATGGCGAACCCGATGCCCTGCGCAAAGTTGATGATGGCCGTATTGATGCCGATGATATCCCCACGGAGATCAAAGAGCGGCCCGCCGGAGTTGCCGGGGTTGATCGACGCATCGGTCTGAATAAAATTTTCGTAGCGGGATAGATTGATGTTTTCCCGCCCGATGCCGCTGACGACGCCCAGCGTCACCGTGCGGTCCAGCCCGAAGGGATTTCCGACCGCCAGCACCCATTGGCCGACCTTCACGCCGGACGAGTCACCGAAATGGGCGGCGGGGAGGGGATGGTCGGCCGTGACTTTGAGTACGGCCAGGTCGGTGTCCGGATCCTTGCCGATCACCTGCGCAAATAATTTCGTTTTGTCCGAGAAACGCACTTCGACTTCCGCGGCCTCGCCCACCACATGATTGTTCGTAATGATGTGGCCGGCGGGATCGACAATGACGCCGGAGCCGGAGCCGGTCGAACTGGGAAGCCGCTCTCCTCCGTCTCGCGATCGTCCGGTGGCCTGAATCGGAAAAATACTGACGACCGATGGCTTCGCCTGTTCGGCCAGGTCGGTGATGACGGTCTGCAGTTCTTCCAGGAGGCGTAATCCAGGGGACACGGCGCGCGGTGTGGAGGCGAGGTCGGCTGCGGAAACAGTCGAAAGGGGACTGCCAACGAACGATCCAACGAGTCCAAGTCCGAGAAACAGCACTGCCGAAATCGAGACTGGTGTTTTCATGGTGAGGCAAGCTCCGAGGGCCATACCTGAGCACGTTGACGACGCCTCAGAATACCAGATTTTCGCGTGAGGGCGAAAGGAAGGGGGATCAGGCTGATTTCGAGGCGGACGGATGCTGGAAATGCGGGAGCCAGTGGAGGAGGTCGTGGCGGAGGCCGACAAGGATGACGATGTCATCGGGGCGAAGAGTCATGGTGTTGGAGAGAGGCAGAAGAAACGGTCCGCGAAAGACGGCGACGATGCGGGTCGTGGGGGGCAAGTCGAATTCGCCGATCGGATGGCCGATGACCGGCGCGCCTCGCGCAACCACCACGCGTTCGATGGCGGCATCGCGTAGACCCAATTCGCGCTGCATCGTCAACAGGTCTTCGTGAACCAGCTCGACTTTGAGCTCCCGGATCTGGCGCTCAACCAGCTGCAACGCGGCCTGATGACCCTTGATGCGGTCGGAGGCCGTGCGGATGGCTTCCTGTAGTGAGGTCAACTCGGCCGGCGCCACCGGATGGATTCCCGCGGCCGGTTTGGCAGCGAGGGCGGCTACGCGTTCTCCGAGTTGGCGATGAATGGCGTGTGTCTGATTCAGAATCGTCGTGGCCTGGCCATGGAGGCGCAACACATGGACTTTGCGGTTGACTCGTTCCGCGATGGCGACAATCGTCTCGTATAGGGCGCTGCCGGTGAGGAACAGCTCTTTGCGAATGCGAGCCAACAGCTCAAAAGACAGCATGGCAGTAATGTCTGATAAGATCTATTATGTCAACTTGACTGTCCGATTCGTGATTCCGTCCCGCTCCACAATCGAATCAGATTGTCCTTGTGTCTCATCCAGATCAGGACACTGACGACACAGGCAAATCCGATAAAGGTCCATGATCGATGAAACAGCAGCGCCACAATCGGGAACATGCCGAAGGCGAACAGCGCACCCCCTGAGGAATACTTCCACAGAAACACGGCTCCGATCCACAAGGCCATCAGTGTGAATCCAACCCCAGGGGCAACACCCAGAGCGGCCCCTAACGCCGTGGCCACGCCTTTTCCACCCTTTAAACCGAGGAATGCCGAGTGCAAATGGCCGATGATCGAAGCGAGCGCGACCCATAAAATGGCGGCCTCCTGATGTAGAACCAGCGTCGCCACCCACCCTGCCAGCCAGCCTTTGCCAATGTCTCCCGCCAATGTCAGGACACCGGCTTTTTTCCCGCTCACGCGGAGGACATTGGTGAAGCCCACATTCTTGCTGCCGGCGGTGCGCGGATCGACGGCGCCCAACAGGCGTGACACGACGACACCAAAGGGAACCGAGCCGAGAAGATAGGCCAAGAGGATGAGGAAACCGATGAGCCAGGGACTGTCCATCACCGGGTGATTGCCGACGGGTTGTCCACCTAGAGACCCTTTGCTCCCACCTGCCGCCAGAAGCTCCAGACGTATTGTGCGCCCGACACATATCCCAGGATGAGAGAGAGGTACAGCGTCACGATGCCGGCGAGATGCAGGTTGCCGATAGTTTCCACGACGGTGCCTTCCAGCACCAGGAGGACGATGGCAATGACCTGTAACGCCATTTTGTATTTGCCCGTGACTTCGGCGGACATGATCAATCCTTCGGAGGCCGCGATCGCCCGCAGGCCGGTCACGGCCACTTCCCGCGCGATAATCAGAATCGCCACCAGCGCGCTGACACGATCGACCTGCACCAGGAGGATTAAGGCAGACAAGACCAGCAGCTTGTCGGCAATGGGATCCAGAAGGCGTCCGAGCTTCGTGATCTGGCCGGTTTTTCTGGCGACGTACCCGTCCAGCAAATCCGTCACGGCCGCCACGACGAACACGATGGCGGCGCTCAAGGCGCGCTCCGGCGTGGGATCGATGAGCAACATGACGAACACCGGAATCAACAGAATCCGGACGAGCGTCAGCACGTTCGGCAGGTTGATGTTACTTTCCTGCCCGGCCGACCGCATCAGCACCAATCCGGCTTCTTTCCAATTCTCTGCCATCGTCTCGTTCGTCCGATCTCCTCGCGGGTTTCCTCTATACAATGCCGTGTTTGAGCAGGTCATGCAAGTGAATCACCCCCGCCAGGCGATTCGGTGGTTCGATGACGACGAGCGCTGTGATGGAGAAGCGCTCCATCTGCGCAACGGCGGTCGTGGCCAATTCGTCCGGCCCGATGGTCTTTGGATGGCGGCTGGCCAGGTCACCGGCCTTGACTCGGCTAAAGTCTCCGCCGGCTTGAATGAAGCGCCGCAGGTCGCCGTCGGTCACGATTCCGTAGAGCCCGCCCTTCGCATCGATCACCGTCGTCAAACCGAGTTTCTTCGAGGTCATCTCCAGGATCGTATCCGCCCCGGATACGCTGGCACGCACGCGCGGCAAGTGCTCGCCATGTTGCATGAGATCACGCACCTTGACGAGCAAGCGACGCCCCAGGCTGCCGCCCGGATGAAACTGTGCGAAATCGTCGTGCTTGAACCCGCGTTTTTGCAGCAACGCCACGGCCAAGGCATCACCCATGGCGAGCGTGGCGGTCGTGCTGGCGGTGGGAGCCAGGCCCAGCGGGCAGGCTTCCTCATCGACAGATACATCCAGCGTGACATCGCTGTTTTTCGATAACGTGGAGGTCATCTTCCCCGTCATGCCGACCACGGGCACATTCAGCCGTTTGACGAAGGGCAGCAATTGGAGCACTTCCTGCGTCTCGCCGCTGTTGGAAATGGCAATGAGCACATCAGGCCGTGCGAGCATGCCCAGGTCGCCGTGCACGCCTTCGGCCGGATGCAGAAAGAACGAGGGCGTCCCGGTACTGGCCAACGTCGCCGCAATTTTTTGCCCGATGAGACCGGATTTGCCCATGCCGGAAATGACGACTTTTCCCTGGCACTCGTACAGCAACGTGACGGCTCGGGCAAATCGATCATCCAGACGGGCCTTAAGATCGAGTACCGCGCGCGCTTCAATATCGAGCACGCGAATGCCCTCGCGCACGCTCGCATCGACTGAGCGCGAACGTACCGGTGATGTCTTGGCCTTGCGTGTTACCGGACCGGTTGTGGAGCGGCTGCGTCGCATATACGTAATACCCGTTCAAGGAGTGAATGAAGCGCATGAAGCGGGACCATGTTCGGTCCATCGGACAGGGCGGAATCGGGATCCGGGTGCACTTCCATGAAGAACCCGTCGCAGCCGGCTCCTGCCGCCGCGCACGCCAAGGGTTCCACGAATTCTCGCTGGCCGCTGGATTTGGTGCCGCCCCCCCCCGGCAGCTGCACACTATGAGTGGCATCGAAGACCACCGGATAGCCGAAGCGGCGCATGATGGGAAATGCGCGCATGTCCACCACCAGATTGTTGTAGCCGAACGAGGAGCCCCGCTCCGTCAGGACAATGCGGCGGTTGCCGGCGTCTTCCACTTTCTTGACGGCGTTGCCCATTTCCGGCGGCGACAGGAACTGCCCCTTCTTGATGTTCACGACCTTGCCGGTCTTGGCGGCGGCAATCAGCAGGTCGGTCTGGCGGCAGAGAAAGGCGGGAATCTGGAGAATGTCTACGACATGGCCGGCTTCTGTCGCCTGCTCTTCCGAATGGACGTCGGTGAGAATCGGCACGCCGATCTGCTGCTTGACCTTGGCCAGGACGACCAGCCCCTTCTCCAGCCCCGGTCCACGAAAAGACGAAATGGACGTACGATTGGCCTTATCGAAGGACGACTTGAATACATAGGGCATACCCAGCGACTTGGTGATCTCCGCAATACGTCCCGCCGTATCCATGACGAGCTGTTCGCTTTCGATCACGCAGGGTCCCGCGATCAAAAACGGCCGATGCCCCGCCCCGACCGTAAAATTTCCAACTTGAATAGCATGACTCATAGATTATTCGACGCTCACAGGAGATGCTCAAACCGGTCTTCCAGCAAGGCCGCAGGAAGCGTGTGGACTGAGGCGTACCCTTGTGGTACGTCGCAAGGGTACACGCGACCGAGAACGCAGATGGAGGCCGGTTTCAGCATCTCACGATTAGTGGCCGCACTTGCGGCGCAACGCCGCCCCCACAAACCCGCTAAACAAGGGATGCGGATGATGCGGCCGAGACTTGTATTCCGGATGGAACTGCGTGGCCAGAAACCAGGGATGGTTTTGCAGTTCGACGATTTCGACCAGTCGGCCATCCGGTGACAGGCCACTCAAAATCAGCCCTTTTGCCGTCAATTGCTCGCGATAAGCATTGTTGAATTCATACCGATGGCGATGCCGTTCCCGCACCTCGCTGACGCCGTACATTTTGTGCGCCAGGGTGCCCTCTCCTAGTGTACAGGCATAGGCGCCGAGGCGCATCGTGCCGCCTTTGTCGTTGACGGATTGCTGGTCGGACATGAGGTGGATGACCGGATGCGGCGACTGTGCATCGAACTCCGCGCTGTTCGCGCCGGTGAGTCCAGCGACGTTGCGCGCAAATTCGATCGTGGCGCATTGCATGCCCAGACACAAACCGAGAAATGGAATCTGATGTTCTCGCGCGTATTGGATCGTGACAATCTTCCCCTCGATCCCGCGTGAGCCGAAGCCGCCGGGAATGAGAATACCGTCGGCCTCGCGCAGGATTCGCTCCGTCCCCTGCCGTTCCACGTCTTCGGATTCGATCCACGTGACGTTCACACGGGTTTCATGGTCGATCCCGCCGTGCACCAGGGCCTCGGCCAGGCTCTTGTAGCATTCTTTCAGCCCGGCATATTTTCCGACGAGGGCGATCGATACCTCGTGTTTGGGATGCTTGATCTTCTGGACCATCGCGTCCCACTCACGCAGATTGGGCGGACCGGTTTCCAGCTTCAGCTGCCGCACAATCAGTTCATCCAGCCCTTCCTTGCGGAACACGATCGGCACTTCGTAGATGGTCTCGACATCCTTGGCCGTGATGACCGCATCTTTCTCCACGTTACAAAACATGGCGATTTTGGCTTTGAGTTCCGGCGGAAGGTATCGATCCGTGCGGCACAGCAGGATGTTCGGCTGAATACCGATTTCGCGCAGCTTGTTGACGGAATGCTGGGTTGGTTTGGTTTTCAACTCGCCGGCGGCGCCGATGTACGGGACAAGCGTCAGGTGCACATACAGGACGTTGTCGCGCCCGACGTCGTAAGGAATCTGCCGAATGGCTTCCAGGAACGGCAGGCTTTCGATGTCGCCGACCGTACCGCCGATCTCCACGATCGTGACGTCCATGCCTTGCGAGGTCCGCATGATACATTGCTTGATCTCGTCGGTCACATGCGGCACCACTTGCACCGTGCCGCCCAGATAATCTCCGCGCCGTTCCTTGGTAATGACCGAGTGATAAATGCGGCCGGTCGTGTAGTTGTTCTCGCGTGTCAGCGTCAGCGAGGTGTAGCGTTCGTAATGCCCAAGGTCCAAATCGGTCTCGGCCCCGTCTTCCGTGACATACACCTCGCCGTGCTGGTAGGGGTTCATGGTGCCGGGATCGACGTTGATGTACGGGTCGAGCTTCAGAAAGGTGATCTTCAACCCGCGGCTTTCGAGCAGATTGCCGATGGACGCGGAAGCCAGGCCCTTTCCGAGCGACGACACGACACCCCCGGTCACAAAGATCAGCTTGCTCATCGTGGCACCTTCTTGTGAATGCGGCCAATAGTCATGGTTGACGCCTCCCCGATCCGCTCATATGCGCCCGGAGTTGGGCCAAGGCCAATGGCACGTCCTCAGGACTATCGATGCGTAAGGACTTCTGGGAAGTTTCCCAGACGCGAATCCGGATTCCGTTCTCCAGTGCGCGCAACTGTTCGAGTTTTTCCGCCTCTTCGAGGATTCCGGTCGGTAATGCCGCCAGGCTCGCGAGGGTCTCGCGCGTATAGATATACAGACCCAGGTGAATGAAATGTAACCCCGGGACGGCCGACCGTTTCGGATCGTCGCGAACCAGCGGGATCGGTGCCCGCGAAAAGTAGAGGGCATTGCCGTTACGGTCAGTCGTGACTTTGACCACGCCGGGATTCTGCAGGTCCTGGTCGGAGTCGATTCGCCGTTTGAGGGTCCCCATCGGCGCGTCGCTGGCTAGGAATGGCTCGACCAGATCCGTGATCAGGTCGGGATGCAGCAGAATTTCATCCCCCTGCAGATCTATGTAACAGTCCCCGCCACGGGTCTTGGCGACGGCCGCCACACGATCGGTGCCGGTACGATAAGGCTCCGTCATCATGAGCACCTGGCCCCCGAATCCTTCGACCGCCCGTTTGATCCGGTCGTCATCCGTGGCCACGAGCACATCGTCTACCGCGCGGCAGACCTTCGCCTGCTCATAGACATGTTGGATCATTGGCTTGCCCAGGAGATCGATCAATGGCTTTCCCGGAAACCGTGAGGACCCGTACCGGGCTGGAATCACCACCGTGACCGAGCGTGGCACCTCAGCTCTGCCCCAAGGCATCCGCCAATTGTGCGGCGGTCACTGTGGCGGTGCCGACCATCCCGACCACGACGCCTGCGGCTTGATTGGCGAGTATGGCCGCCTCGCGCATGCTGGCTCCGGTCGAGAGCGCCAGCGCAAGGGTCCCGACGACCGTATCTCCGGCACCGGTTACGTCATACACCTGCCTGGCGCGAGTGGGAATATGCCAATGGTCGCCGTGGCCCTGGTACACGCTCATACCCCGTTCGCCTCTGGTCACGAGCACGGTCTGGCATCCCAGTCGTTGGCGAAGGACCATCCCGGCTTTATTGATCGTGTTGTCATCTTCGCCTTGCACGCCGGCCGCTTGTGTGGCCTCGAGGTGGTTGGGGGTGACGACGGTCACGCCCTTGTAATAGCTGAAATGCTCCACCTTGGGGTCGACGACAATGGGGATCTTGCGCTGTCCTGCCAAACGAGTCAACTCTGTCATCAGCGAAGCCGTGACCACGCCCTTGGCGTAGTCCGAGACCACCAGGCAGGAGAGTTCCTTCAGGCGCGATTCGACGTAGCGAAGGATACGACGCTGCAGCAGGCCCGACAGCTCGTTGCGCCGTTCAACGTCATACCGCACGATTTGCTGGTTGTGAGCGACGACGCGTGATTTTCTGGTCGTCGGCCGGCTTTGATCGATGACGACGCCGCCCCGTCCCTGCCTGCGCCCGCCCAATTCTTTCAGGAGGAGCCGTCCGCTTTCGTCTGCCCCGATGACGCCGCAAATATCCGCCTGGCCGCCAAGCGCGAGGATGTTGTTGAAGACGTTCGCCGCGCCGCCAAGCTTCAAGGATTCCGATTCGACATGCACCACCGGCACGGGAGCTTCTGGAGAAATCCGGCTGACCCGGCCCCAGACGTAATGGTCCAGGATCAAGTCTCCGATGACCAGCACGCTGGCCCTGGAAAACCGTTGGATGTACGCGCTGAGTGCGGTGTGATCCACTGCCGCCTCTTCACCCGCGTGCCCGTTCGACGGTCTGGCATGGCCGGATCGCCCTACTGAATGGCTTTTCCTAACCTTTCCCATCGTACCCATTCCGTCCACGATCCTTGGCCGCTCCACGACCAGTAAATGCGAAATGCTTTGCCGCGCACTTTTTCCGTGCGCACATATCCCCAGAACCGACTGTCGAGACTGTGATCCCGGTTGTCTCCCATCACGAAGTAGGCATCTTCGGGCACCGTGACCGGCCCGAAATTGTCTCGCGGGCTGATGTGCCCATCATGGATGGGCGGATCGGTGTGCTGCGTGAAGGCATGGTCATCAAACGGGGTGCCGTTGATATGCACCACCTTGTTGCGCACGTGAATGGTGTCGCCCGGCAACCCAATCACGCGCTTGATAAAGTCCTTGTCCTCATCTTCGGGAAACCGAAAGACGATGATGTCGCCGCGTTGAATCGATCCGAACGGAATGACGGTGTGCGAGGAATAGCAGGTCACCGGTGGAAAGCCCGGTTGAAACTTGCAGTCCGTCGGCCACTGGAGACCGTAGGATAATTTGCTGACCAGAATATGGTCTCCCACCAGGAGCGTGGGAATCATCGAGCCGGATGGAATTTTGAAGGCTTGCACGACGAAGACACGGATAGCGAACGCGAGTAACATCGCGATGATGATGGCTTCCGCATATTCGCGCAGGATCGACTTGTGGGCCGGTTGATTTGCCGCGACCAGGCGTGGTTCAGTGGATGCCGGTTCGGAGGGCGTGGGTGGCGTCGCCGGGGTAGTCGCTGCGGGGACTTCCTCCGGTCGGGCATTGGGGTCCACGCTCATTCCTCGCCCACCTTGAGAATGGCTAGAAACGCTTCCTGCGGCACTTCGACGCGCCCCACCGCCTTCATGCGCTTCTTGCCTTCCTTCTGCTTGTCCCACAATTTACGTTTACGGGAAATGTCGCCGCCGTAACATTTCGCCGTGACGTTTTTCTTGATGGCGCCGATGGTTTCACGAGCGATGATTTTGTTGCCGATGGCCGCTTGAATGGCGATTTCGAACATCTGTTTGGGAATGAGCTCTTTCATCTTTTCGGCGACCTGGCGCCCGCGCTGATAGGCCCGTTCCTTATGGGTGATGAACGAGAGCGCATCGACCGGTTCGCCGTTGAGCAGAATGTCCAGTCGCACCAGTTCGGACTCGCGGTAGCCGAGCAATTCGTAATCGAGCGACGCATAGCCCTGGGTCTTGGATTTAAGCTTGTCGTAAAAATCGAGAATCACTTCGTTGAGCGGCAATTCGTAGGCAATCACCACGCGGGTCGGATCCAGATAGTGGATGCTCCGTTGGATGCCGCGACGTTCCTGACACAACTGCAACAACGTCCCGAGGTAACGCTCCGGTGCAATTAGTGTGGCCAGAATGAACGGCTCTTCGAAGGACGCAATCGAACTCGGCTCGGGCAATTCCGCGGGGTTGTTCAGTTCCAGCACATCCCCTTTTGTGGTGAGGATCCGGTAGATGACGGTCGGCGCGGTCGTGATGAGGGTGAGGCCGTATTCCCGTTCCAACCGCTCCTGAATGATTTCCATGTGGAGCAGGCCGAGGAACCCGCATCGGAATCCGAACCCGAGCGCCAGCGACGTTTCCGGCTCGTAAATGAAAGACGAGTCGTTCAGCCGCAACTTCAAAAGCGCATCGCGCAGATCTTCGTAGCGGGCGGTGTCCGTTGAATAGAGTCCGCAAAAGACCAACGGTTTGACTTCCTTGTATCCGGGAAACGGTTGGTCCGTCGGGCGTGCCGCATCGGTGAGCGTGTCGCCGATTTTGACGTCGGCCACTTCCTTCATGTTGGCGCAGAGATAGCCGACTTCTCCCGTCAGCAGTTGCGTGCCCTTCGTTCGTTTTGGCGTGAATTGCCCGACTTCCGTCACTTCGAACAACCGGTCGTTCGACATGACCTTGATTTTCATGCCAGGCCGCACGGAGCCATCGATGATGCGGGTCAGCACGATCACGCCTTGATAATTGTCGAACCAGGAGTCGAAAATCAGCGCCTTGAGCGGGCGCGTCGGATCGCCGGACGGAGGCGGAATACGTTTGACGATCGCCTCGAGGACCTCCGGCACGCCCAGTCCCTCCTTCGCGCTCACAAGCATGGCATCCGTGGCATCCAATGTTAGCACGTCGGAAATCTGCTGCTTGGTGCCTTCGACATCGGCGCTGGCCAGATCGATCTTGTTGATGACCGGAATGATGGTGTGGTGGTTGCCCATGGCCAGGTTCACGTTGGCGATGGTCTGGGCCTGAACGCCTTGTGTCGCGTCGACGAGCAGGAGCGAGCCCTCGCAGGCCGCAAGACTGCGTGATACTTCGTACGTGAAGTCGACGTGCCCCGGCGTATCGATCAAATGCAGTAAATAGGTCTTCCCGTCCTGAGCCTTGTAGCGGATGGCGACGGCGTGAGCTTTGATCGTGATACCACGCTCACGCTCCAAGTCCATCGCATCAAGGATCTGCTCCTTCGCTTCCCGGGCAGTGACTGCGCCAGTTGCGTCGAGGAGCCGGTCGGCGAGGGTCGATTTACCGTGATCGATATGGGCGATGATCGAGAAATTTCGGATGAGACTTTGCAAATCCTGGCTCATGTTCCCCAAAATCGGTTCATTATAGTGACCGCCTCCCACGTTGTCAAAGAAATCGCCCGCCGGTATAATCCGCGCGCGGCGCGGCGTTTCATGCATCCACGCGATCACTGCCGCGTGCTCACCGCGTCCCATCGCACCACCCAATGACACGTCCATCCACACGTCCACCACTCGCTGCCTGGGATCATGCGTACCTGTGGCATCCGTTCACGCAGATGCAGGAATGGGAACAAGAGACGCCTCTGATCATCGAACAAGGCAAAGGATCGTATCTCATCGATACGGAAGGCCGGAAATATCTCGACGGCACCGCTTCCATTTGGGTGAATCTTCACGGACACCGGCATCCCCGCCTGGATCGAGCGCTCAACCTGCAGCTCCGGAAGATCGCACATTCGACGTTTCTCGGCCTGTCCAACCCGCCGGCGATCCGGCTGGCTCGCGAACTTGTTCGGCTTGCGCCGAAAGGGCTGCGGCGGGTGTTCTATTCCGACAACGGCTCGACGGCGGTCGAAGTGGCGCTCAAGATGGCAGTGCAATACTGGCAGCAAATCAAGCCTGCGGCCGGAACGAAACAGTCCTTCGCACATTTGAAAATGGCGTACCACGGCGACACGATCGGCGCAGTCAGTGTCGGCAACATTGAACTGTTCCATGCGCGCTTTAAGCCGCTGCTCTTTCCCACACATCAGGTCGAGCCGCCCTACTGTTATCGCTGTCCGCTGGGTAAGACCTACCCATCGTGCGACATGGCTTGCATCGATCCGCTCGAACGCCTCCTCAAGACCCGGCATCGCGAGCTGGCCGGTGTCATTGTCGAGCCGCTGGTGCAGGCTGCAGCCGGCATGATGGTGGCCCCGCCGGGATATCTCGCACGCGTCCGGGAGCTCTGCACGCGATACCACGTATTGCTGATCGTCGACGAAGTGGCGACCGGTTTCGGACGGACCGGCAAGATGTTCGCCTGTCAGCATGAGGGGGTGACGCCGGATCTGATGGCGATCAGCAAAGGGTTGACCGGCGGGTATATGCCGCTGGCCGCGACGCTGACGACGGAAGCGATCTATCGCGCCTTCCTGGGACGGTATGACGAGTGGAAGACCTTCTTCCATGGGCACAGTTATACGGGCAATCCGCTGGGCTGCGCCGTGGCCCTGGCCAATCTCGAGATATTCCGCCGCGAACAGACTCTCGCCCAGGTGCGGAAGAAATCGCGCCTGCTGACTCGTCTCTTACAACCATTGGCCGAGTTGCCGCATGTGGGCGACATTCGTCAATGCGGTTTTATGATCGGCATCGAGTTAGTGCAGGATCGTCACACCAAAACGCCCTATCCACTCGACCGTCGCATCGGACATCGCGTGGCACAGGCCTGCCGGCTTCGTGGACTGCTCCTGCGGCCGCTCGGCAATGTGATCGCGTTGGTGCCTCCCCTCTCCATCTCGCCTCGCGAGCTCACCACGATGATCGCAATTTTGCACAGTGCGATTCGTGAGACGACCGAAGCACACAGCCCCTCGCGCTAAAATCGTCCGTCTTTCCTGCTGATTTCTCCTCACACGCGACAGCCGTTCGGTGTTCAGGCCGGAACAGTCTCTCGACAGGTTGTGTGCACTGTCGTTGCGGCCGGGCATGCGGAAATCGAGTGCTACACTTGATTGCATGTTGTGTTATGCGATGGCCTCGACGAGCACGGTGTCATGACGACGGGCCGGATCATCCGGGTCTTCTGCCTGCTCCTTCTCCTACCCTCATCGGTCCGGGCTGAAGACCAGCAACAGTCGGAACTCCTGCTCCAGCGTATTTCGTTCAGCGACACGGCCCGGGTAGCCGGTACCGCCGCGATTCCCTTTTCGATTGCCTCTCCCGTCCTCCACACATCTTTTCAAGCGACGTCGTTTGCGCCGCCCCCGACATCCACCAGATTGAAAGATCTGGTGCCTGATTCCGAGCGTCCGCAAACCAAAGGAGTCGGCGCCAATTCCACCTGGCTTAAGGGGCAGCTCACGGCAGAAGGTGAAGTGGCGAACAACGCGACCAATGATGCCGGCCTCACCTCGCGCATCGATCAACGCGATGATGGCGCCAAACGCATGGTGCGCATGGCCCTCACCGGCACCAACGGTCCGGTACGATACGGCATCACTTATCGGTCGGCCGGCAAAGCCTTCTTTAACTCGCCGGATCAGACGATTAGGGAAATGTGGGCCGAATGGGGGCTGGGCATTGCAAAGCTGCGCAGTTCATCCGGCCAGACCTGGAACAACGTGGATCTGGAGCCAAACCGGCCGCGCCTTCAACAGGACGTCAGCCGGATCGGCATTGCGTTGGCGAAGGCGACCTGGCCGGAGCTGAGCCTGACCTATGCGCGAAGCGCCCTGGCGAGTAGCTACATTCCTGCGGGAATGACCGCTCAGCGCAGCCAGAGTAACAGCATGGAAGCGGCCCTGGCCTATACGGGCCTCACCTGGAACGCCAGACTCTCCTCGAGCTACATCCTGACGAATGATGACATGCGTGGGGGCGCCCAATCCACGACCTTTGCCCAAACCCTGGTCGCGGCCTATCGTCCCCTCAACACCCTGACGCTCGCGCCGACATTGAGTTACCGTTCCGAAACACAGAGCTGGTCGGGCGCGAAGATTCAGACGCCGATGGCCTCCGTGTCGCTGCTGTATAAACAAAGCCAGCGATTACTGGTGAGCGCCATGGGCGGCTACACCAGCACGAAGTCGAGCGACGGTTTGATTGCAACGGAGAGCATCGTGGGCCGGGGCATGTTTGCGTTTCACCTCAACCCGATTTACGGGCATCCCACCACCCTGTCCCTGGAAGCGTCGTATACCAATATGTCGAATCGGACGGTGGTAGGCGTCGATACTGAGGATCTGTCAGGGTTGGTGCGGATTCTGGTCGCCGCGTTGTAGCCGCTGTCGATGTTCGCGGTGAGCCGTCTAGGCCCCGCCGGCTGAAGTATCGCTGGCAGCCAGGTGGTTCATGGACGAGGGGCTGAGGACGATGCGTTCTCCAGTCCTGACACCTTCTCGAATCGTCACCTGATTGTCCGTCACACTATCGATTGTCACGGCGCGTTCCTCGTACCGGCCAGGCGCGAGTTCCACCACGATCCATTGTCTGCCGGATCGTTCCAATACCGCTTGCTTGGGTATCACAATCTTCGGGCGCATGGTGTGGCCGGCGATCGTCAGCCGGGCAAACATTTCCGGCTTCAAGCGGCGGTCCTGATTGGAAACCGTGGCTCGAATTTTGATCGTTCTGGTGGCGGGATCCACCACGTCGCCGATGACGGCAATCTTCGCCGGAAATTCGACGGCCGGATAAGCTTCCACTGTCATCGCTGCGAGCGCGCCCACCAGAATTCCGGAGAGGTCGTGCTCGTACACATCCGCCACCACCTGCAACCGATCCAGATTGGCCACGGTAAACAGCGGCTGATCGGAGGCGGTCCCGACGATTTGTCCCGGCGTCACATTGCGTTCCACGACGGTCCCCGTCAACGGGCTCCGGAGTTCGAAGCGCGACGTAATCTGTTGTTGCGCGAGGGGTTTGCTGAGTTCGGCGGCCGGGACGCGGAGGGAAAGCAGTCGCTCTTTCGCCTGTTTGAATTCGGCCCGTTCGCGATTCAGATCGTTTTCCGCATGTTCCAGATCCTTCAACGCCATGGCCTGGGCGTCGTACAGATCCTTGGTCAGTTCATAGTTGCGTTCGGCCAATCCCAACTCTGAAATTTCCTCGACATAGGCGGCGTACGCACGAGCGATATCCGCTGCATCGATGACCATCAACACGTCTCCGGCCTTGACGGCCTGGCCAAGTTTAGCCCGCACGTCGAGCACCGGTCCCTGAAGGGGGGAGGAAATTCTTGAGAAGCCGTCCTCCGCATACGTCACTCTGGCCGACAACGTGAGGGCCGGCAGGGACGGTGAGGCATCGATGCGCATCGTCCGGATATCCGGTTGGCCGTTGGCGACGACCGACGGAGGCACGGGTTTGGCGGATGGGGTCGGAGGATCCTGGCGTGTGCAGGCCGCGACGGTGACACAGAGCAGGATGAGCGACCAATGTGGCAGAGCTCGTTTCATGGAGCGCGTTCCCCTTTTACGTGTATCGGTCGATCCGGCCTTCAAGCACAGTGTTTCGCATCGAATATGGTGCCGGTTCCGCTGGCAGCGCTCCTGGCGGTATGGAATCCTCGCGACGGATCACGCTTGTCTGCTGAGACGGCGAAGGCGGGAGGCAGGACCAGCTCCGGATAGTGCGCTTCACATCGGCTGGACGAAATATGCAAGAAGATCAGCCTGTTCCGTGATGGCCATGTCATGCATACCGGCCTGCGCGCTGACAGTCTCATTAAAACATCGGCTACTTTCAGCTGTCAAATCCAGGATATCGCTATGGATGGCAACAGAGGCCCGGCTGGAACGGCGGGGATGGCTGAATTAACTGAGATCGATACGCGCGCCTCTGGCCACGTTCAACCGGTCGGCCGCGCGGCCTTCCTTCAAGAAGACCTCGACGTATCCGTTGCTGTTGATCAGGGCCTGGGGAGTATCGGCTGAACCCTCCCCGTAACTGCGCACCAGGCCGTCGATCGTCAGGCCGCCGATGCGGATGTACGGGGCAGCGCGTTTGGTCACCCCGCGGACTTCCCGGATATGGTACGCGGTGAGGTTCGAAATCAGATTCCCGAACCGATCGATATAGACAATCTCTCCCGCCATCGCATGTTTGTCCCAGGACGGCTCGGAAATCGGCAGGCGTTCGTAGTTGGGGACGAGGCGGCCGAACGAACCGAGCGGCTGTCCTTTGGTCAACCAGGCTGCGGCGGGGGCGAAGAGGTCACGCCCGTCGAAGGTGGCGCCTTCGGAATCGAGCCGGTATTGTCGGTTTTCGAGGTGCCGGACTTCGACACCCGTTTCGTCCTGGTAGATATGGGTAAAGAGACCGTTGTCCGGCCCCACAAAGTAGTAGCGTGAAGACGAGACCAGCAGCGGTCGCCTGCTGGTGCCGACGCCGGGATCCACGACAGCGACATGGATCGTGCCGTCCGGGAAATAGCGATAGCAGGATTTGAGGAGATACGCAGCATCCGCCACATCGTGCGGCGTGACGTGATGCGAGAGATCCACGATCTGCGCCTGCGGATTGATGTTGAGGATGACGCCCTTCACGCTGGCGACGAAATAATCCCGGTCGCCGAAATCCGTCAACAGCGTGATGAGGGGGATCGTTACCGGCATGACAGAAATCGGGCCCGGTCAGGTGAGGTTGGTTTCGCGCAGGGCACAAGCTGAACGGGCGTGGGCTGTGACATGGCGTCTACAATTCCTCGAAGCGGATTTCCATCACTTCGTATTCCACCACTTTGGCGGGAGTCGTGACTTCCACCAGATCTCCGACCCGCTTGCCGATCAGAGCGCGGCCGACCGGCGACTGCACCGAAATGCGGGAAAACTTGAGATCCGCTTCATCCTGGCCCACGAGGGTATATTGCTTCTTGGCCTGTGCCTCCTGTTCGATCAGTACCACGGTGGCGCCGAACACCACGGTCTCACTGGTACGGCCGGCAATTTCGATGATCCGGCAGTCGGCCAGTTTGCCCTTCAATTCCGCCAGGCGGGCTTCGATGAACCCCTGTCGCTCTTTCGCAGCATCGTATTCGGCATTCTCGCTCAAGTCGCCATGCGCGCGGGCTTCGGCGATCGCTTCGATGACGCGCGGCCGTTCCACTTTATGGAGCCGGTCCAATTCGGCTTTCAGCGCTTCGTATCCTTTTCTCGTGATCGGTGTCGGCATATCTTCCCCCCGATGACCATTGAAACCGGCTTCCGGTGGCGCGCCTTTCGGTCGTCTCGCCGGTTGCCCGCGTCCAGGGACGGTGCGACCGGTTCGTCGCTGTTCCTGGAACCTGTTGTCAATTGTCCCTCTGTCAGGACCTTCGCTCAATTCACCCGGTGATACTCCTGCAATGCCCGAATGGCAAGCCCCTTTTTCAGCAGCGCCTCGATCCCCATCACCGCGGCCAGGGCTCCCCGCATGGTGGTGTAGTACGGCACGCCTTTGTGCAGCGCCTCGCGACGAATGGACAGGGAGTCGGTCTGCCCGGATGCCGTTCGCACGGTATTCACGACCAGGGCCACGTCTCCATTCTTGATGTGGTCGACGATGTGCGGCCGTCCCTCCTGCACCTTATTGACCACCTCGACCTGCATCCCCTGTTCGGTCAGGTAGGTGGCTGTTCCGGAAGTCGCGGTGATCCGGAATCCCAGCGCGACGAGCCGACGAGCGACATCGCAAGCCCCCGCCCGGTCTTCGCTTTTGACGCTGAGAAAGGCGGTGCCGGCGGTCGGCAGGATGGCGCCGGCGCCGGCTTGAGATTTGACGAATGCCCAGCCGAAATCGCTGTCGATGCCCATGACTTCCCCGGTGGACTTCATCTCCGGGCCGAGCAGCACGTCGACTCCGGCGAATTTTGTAAATGGGAAGACCGCTTCCTTCACTGAGAGATGTGTCGGCATCGGCGCTTTCGTGAATTTCAATTGTTGGAGCGATTTGCCTACCATGACCTTCATGGCCAGTTTGGCCAGCGGGACGCCGATGGCCTTACTCACGAACGGCACGGTGCGCGAGCCGCGTGGATTGACCTCCAAGACATAGATGGTGTGATCCTTCACGGCAAACTGCGCATTCATGAGTCCGATCACGCCGAGTTCCAGGGCCAGCGCGGTCATCTGGCGACGGATTTCTTCGATCGTCGCGGAATCAAGTGTATAGGGCGGCAACGAACAGGCGGAGTCGCCTGAATGCACACCCGCTTCCTCAATGTGCTCCATGATGCCTGCCACGACCACCGTGGTGCCGTCGGAAATCGCGTCGGCATCGATTTCGATGGCATCGCGCAAATACTTATCGATCAGCACCGGATGTTGCGTCGAGGCCTTGACCGCCGAGTTCATATAGTGCAGCAAGCCGGCTTCGTCGTAGACGATCTGCATCGACCGTCCACCCAGGACATAGGACGGCCGTACCATCACGGGATAGGTAATGGCGGCGGCGATTGTTAAGGCCTCCTCGACGGAATGCGCCATGCCGCTTTCAGCCTGTCGGAGGCCGAGTTTGTCGAGCAGCTCGCGGAAGCGAGCCCGATCTTCGGCGCGATCGATGGCATCCGGAGTGGTGCCGAGAATCGTCACTCCGGCGCGCGAGAGGGAGAGCGCTAGCTTTAACGGCGTCTGCCCGCCGAATTGAAGCACCACGCCCATCGGTCGTTCCCGCTCCACAATGTTCAGGACATCTTCTTCCGTGAGCGGCTCGAAGTAGAGGCGGTCGGAGGTGTCATAGTCCGTGCTGACCGTTTCCGGGTTGCAATTGACCATGATGGTTTCGATCTGTTCCTCGCGCAGCGCCATGGCGGCATGCACGCAACAATAATCGAACTCGATCCCCTGCCCGATCCGGTTCGGTCCGCCGCCCAGAATCACGACCTTTTTTCTGTCGGTCGGACGCGCCTCGCACTCGCGTTCATAGGTGGAGTAGAGGTACGGCGTGTGGGCTTCAAACTCAGCGGCGCAGGTATCGACGCGCTTATAGGTCACGCCGCGAGGGGTTGTTCCCTGGCCCAGGGCCAGGCGCCACCGTCGAACCGTGCTTTGCGGGACTCCCAGCAATTGCGCCAAGCGTTCGTCGGCAAAACCCAATTGTTTCGCTTCGACCAACAGTTCGGGGTGAAGTCCCGAGTCTCCGAGCCTGCCGCGTTCTGCCACAATCCGCGGTTCGAATTCGACGATTTCACGAATCTGTTCCAGAAACCAGGGATCGATTTTGGTCAAGGCGAAGAGTTCCTGATTCGTCATGCCGAGCCGCATGCCGTCGGCCAGGCGCCACAGCCGGTCTGGGAGCGGTGTGCGCACGGCCTTGCGGACCTGTTCCGCCGCCTCTTCCCGATCGAGTGTCGGCGGCACGCCGAGGTCGAGGCCCATTTTCGAACTGAAGCCGAATTGATCGACTTCCATGGAACGGATCGCCTTCTGAAGTGATTCTTTGAAAGTACGTCCGATCGCCATGACTTCGCCGACCGATTTCATCTGGGTGGTCAGCGTGGGATCGGCGCCGGGGAATTTCTGAAACGCAAAGCGGGGAATTTTCACGACGACGTAATCGATGGTCGGTTCGAAGGAGGCTTTCGTCACGCCGGTGATGTCGTTCGTAATTTCATCCAGGGTATACCCGACAGCCAGTTTGGCGGCAATTTTTGCGATAGGGAATCCCGTGGCTTTAGACGCCAGCGCCGAGCTTCGGGAGACGCGCGGATTCATTTCGATCACGACCATCTCGCCGTTCACCGGGTTCATGCCGAATTGGATGTTGGCTCCGCCGGTATCGACGCCGATCTCGCGAATGATGCGTACGGCCGCATCGCGCAGCATCTGGTATTCCTTATCGGTGAGGGTGAGCGCCGGCGCCACGGTGATGCTGTCCCCGGTATGCACGCCCATCGGGTCGAGGTTTTCAATCGGGCAGATGATGACCACATTGTCGTTCAGGTCGCGCATGACTTCGAGCTCGAATTCCTTCCAGCCGATGACCGACTGCTCGATCAGCACCTGGCGAACCGGGCTCATGGCCAGGCCCCATTCCACTTGCGCGCGGAATTCTTCAATGTTGTAGGCGATGTTCCCGCCGGTTCCGCCCATGGTGAAGGACGGCCGCACAATCGCCGGGAACTGGACGCGACGGACCTGTTCTTCGGCTTCCTGAAGCGACGTGGCGACGCCGCTGTCTGGCACGCGCAGGCCGATTTTCCACATGGCCTGCCGAAACGCATCGCGATCCTCGGCCTTATGGATGGCCTCGATCGAGGCGCCGATCAGTTTGACGCCGTATTTTTCCAGCACGCCCCGTTTGGCTAATCCGATGGCGGTATTCAAGGCCGTCTGCCCGCCCATGGTCGGGAGCAGCGCGTCCGGACGTTCGCATTCGATCACCTTTTCCACCACGTCGAGCGTGATCGGTTCGATGTAGGTGCGGTCGGCAAAATCCGGGTCGGTCATGATCGTGGCCGGATTGCTGTTGATCAGGATGACGCGGTAGCCCTCTTCCTTAAGCGCCTTGCACGCCTGGGTCCCCGAATAATCGAATTCGCAGGCTTGCCCGATCACGATGGGGCCGGAGCCGATCAAGAGAATGGAGCGGATGTCTGTCCGTCGTGGCACAATTGACCTCGAATCAAGAAGTTAGCCGGTCGGCAGAGGCGCCTCGGGCATGGGCCCCACCGGTGGCCGGTAGGGTTGGATCGGACCGGACGGGATTGCCGGAGCCTTTCCTGCGGGATGATAGTGTTTCATGGCGTCGGGGATCCAGGCCTCGATCTGATTGATGCGGGTGACATCAGACGGATGCGTCGAGAGAAATTCCGGAATCGCCTGCTGCGAACGGAAGCAGAGCTTGTTGATCATGGCGCGCGGACAGCCGCTCATCCGTTCCCAGAACGACACCGCTTCGCGCGGGTCGTATCCCGCCTCGGCCATCAGGCGCAGGCCGATAAAATCCGCTTCCGATTCCTGGCGGCGGTCGAAGGGCAAGGAGACGCCGACGCCATAGACGGTCATCGCCGCCATCGCCGCGTCCGGCCGTCCCACGGCCGCGCCGGCGCCCAAGGCAGCCAGTTGTCCGATCTGTTCGAGAATGCCGCGACTCATCCGTTCCGCTCCATGGCGCTGCAGCGCATGCGCCACCTCATGACCCATGACGGTGGCGAGCCCGTCTTCAGTCTTGGTCACTTTCAAGATTCCGGTAAACACCGCGACCTTGCCGCCCGGCAGCGCGAAGGCGTTGATCGTGCGATCGTCTTGAATCACGGCGAATTCCCATTGGTATTCCGGTTTGTTCGCCGCCTTGGCGATGCGATTGCCTACCCGGTGCACCATCTCGTTGAGCTCCGGATTTTCGCTCAAGGGCGCCTGCCGGAGCACCTCCCGAAAGGCCGAGAGGCCCATCGCCATTTCTTTTTCTTCCGACAGATAAATGAATTGGTCGCGCGCCGTGCCGGGCGCCCGTTGACAGCCCCCGAGCGATTGCAACAGGCCCGTGGCCGCTCCAAGCCCCATGGTGGTGGCCAACAGCGAGGCGGCGCGCGCACCCAGCGCGAGGGCCGCGCGGCGCCCTATCGGCGTCTTGAGCAGTGTTTCGATTGAATGTGGGTCTGACGGATACATCACGTCTACTCCATTCAATCAGCAGCGGGCGGCGGAAGCAACTCACCGGCTTACGGCATCCACAGATACATGAATTGCGGCGACCCGCCTCGCACGACCGAGAGCAGATCGACATTCGCCAGACTGGCCAGGCTGGGAGCCGGCGCGACCAGCCGCGAATAGACATTGTTCTGGTATTCACCGGGGCGGCGATAGGTCACGACCTTCGCTTCCGTCAAGCCGGCTTTCTTCTTGGCCAGGTCAATCGCATCGTCGAGGTAGCCGATGTCATCGACCAGCCCAGAAGCCTTGGCCTGTTCGCCGGAATAGATCCGGCCATCGGCCAGTTTCTTGACGGTCTCGCCGTTGAGGCCCGGTCGGCCTTCTTGGACCACCTGCAAGAATCGCTGATAAAAGCCGTCGATCACGCCTTGGAAAATCGCCCGTTCTTCCGGCAGCATCGCTCGAAACGGCGACCCCATGTCCTTGCGCGGGCCGGAGGTGACGGCATTCGTTTCGACGCCGACTTTTTCGAGTAATCCCCTCGCGTTCACGGTGAGCATGATGACGCCGATGCTCCCGGTGACCGATGAGGGATGGGCGAGCACCGTATCGGCTGCGGCGGCGATGTAATATCCGCCGGAAGCCCCCACATCCATGATGGACGCGACAATGGGAATTTTGCGGCTGGTCCTAAATTGCTTCAGTTCATGATAAATGATGTCGGAGGCGGTGACGGTCCCTCCCGGGCTGTTGATCCGCAGGACGATCGCTTTGATGTGTTCGTCTTTGGCGGCGCGCTCAAGTTCTTCCTTCACGGTCGCGAGCATGCCAGGGGAGGAATAGAACCCGTCTTTGTTTTCAGAGCTGATCACGCCGGATACATCCATCAGCAGGACTTTGTCTTTGCCGGTGCCGCTGACCTTGTGTTCTTCGAGCGCGCCGGGGCCCGGCGGCAGATTGATCGTGACGCAGGCGGCTTGCATCAGTGCCAGGGCCAGCACAACAAGACCGGTAGAGAACTGCCAGACGCCGGGAGCCTGACCGACGTTGCGGTTCGTGGCGAGGCGAAGGAGGTGCGGCCAGGTGCGAGGCCGCAAGCCCGACAAAACCGGAGGTGTATTCGCAGAATTACATTGAGGATTTGGGGGGGCTGAGAACGACGCAGATGGCCGTAGTTCGTTCGCCACAGCAGAGCGGTCAATGTCGGACAGGCTCCTAGGCATAGTGTGTCTCCATCAAGGCGATAAATTGCTCAAACAGGTAGGCGGAATCGTGTGGACCGGGAGAGGCTTCGGGGTGGTATTGCACCGAAAAGACCGGGCGATCCAGACACATCATGCCCTCAACCGATCCGTCATTCAGGCTGGTGTGGGTCAATTGCACGCGCCCGAACGCAGTGTCCACGATCGGCAACTCCTGCCCTGCGGCCGGTATTTCGCCGGGAAAGCGCACGGCAAAGTTGTGATTCTGCGAGGTGATTTCCACTTTTCTCGTACGCAGGTCGATCACCGGATGATTGGCGCCATGATGTCCGAACTTCAATTTATACGTGGAGAACCCCAGTGCCAGGCCGAGCAGTTGATGCCCCAGGCAAATGCCGAAAATGGGTACGTGGCCGATGAGCTCACGGAGCGCCGTCATGGCGTAGGGCACGCCCTCCGGGTCTCCGGGACCGTTCGAGAGAAACAAGCCTTGCGGATTCAGGGCCAGCACGTCCTTCGCCGGAGTCGAGGCCGGCACGACGGTGACCTCACAACCCACATCCACCAGGCGCCGCAGAATGTTCTGTTTGACGCCGAAATCATAGGCGACGACCCGCCAGGTTTTTCGCTGCTTTCGGGCAGCGCCCTGTTCCGGCATCGTAATCTTCGGCGCCCACTCGCCCGTGCCTTGCGTCCAGGGATATTGATGGTCGCAGGTGACGGTGGCCGCCAGATCACGCCCGATGATGCTCGGCGCCTGCCGGGCCTTTTCTGCCACGCGACGCGGATCGAGATCGATGTGGGAGATGATGCCCTGTTGCGCGCCTTTTTCTCGCAGATGCCTGGTGAGGGCTCTGGTATCGATGCCCTCGATCGCCACGATATTCGCGGTTTGCAGATATTCCTGCAGCGTCGCCTTCCCGCGCCAGTTGCTCGCCAGCCGGCTGGATTCCTTGACGACGAACCCTTCGGCCCAGATGTTCGTCGATTCGACGTCCTCCGGGGTGACGCCATAATTGCCGATCTGCGGAGACGTCATGGTGACGATCTGTCCGCGATACGAGGGATCGGTCAGCACTTCCTGATAACCGGTCATCGCCGTGTTGAACACGACTTCGCCGCTCGTCTCCCCTTCCGCGCCCAAAGCTCGCCCTTCGAACCAGGTTCCGTCGGCAAGCGCAAGAATCGCTTTCTTCACTCTCACTCCTTCACTCGGATCCAGGATCGCACGCGCAGGGTCAACAGCGCGATACCGAGTCCCACATTCAGGATATACAGCACCCGGACCGGTTTATGTAGCTGAAAGAACGCCTCAAAGGCGGCTTTCCTCGCCTCTTCCCCTTTGGAGGCAAAGGCCTGCGCCTGCAAGGCGGCCGCCTGAGGATGCAGCACAAACGTGATCACGCCGGCGGTGAGCAGCATCGCGCCCAGCAGCAACCATTCGGTTCTGGTGATGGCCTCATCCGTCAGGCCCTGCTGATACAGCCAGGCTCGCCAGAGAATGCCGGCCATCAGGATCGCCGCGGCGCCGAGCACCAGCCGATTATACCCGTCGAACGCGCGGGTGAGAAAAAAACCCCCCGTATCTTGACCGCCGAAGGTGTTGAACACGGCGGGGATGACGGCGGCCACGAGGACGAGGAGCCCGCCGATCCAGACGGCTAACGCCAGCATCTCGCAGGTCACACAGGCGATCAATCCTTGACGCACAATCGTCCAGTCCTACGCCGGGCGTCCGGGGCGATCGAGTTCGTAGACGATTCGGCCGGAAACGATCGTCGTGGTCACGCGCCCTTTGACCTTCCATCCGGCGAACGGCGTGTTCCGGCTCTTGGAACGAAACCGCGATGGATCCACTTCCCACTCCAGATTGGGATCGACGATGGCCACATCGGCCGGGGCGCCGACCGCCAGGGTGCCGGCGTTGAGGCTGAACGCCTTCGCCGGAGCCGTGGCAAGTTTATCGATTGCCGATTCGAGCGTCAGCACACCTTCTTCGACGAGGGCCAGCGTCAAGGACAATGCCGTCTCCAGGCCCACGATGCCGAATGGGGCCTCCGTGAACTCTTGTTGCTTCTCCTGCGTCGCATGCGGCGCATGATCCGTTGCAATCACGTCGATGGTGCCGTCGCGTAATCCGTCTTTGATGGCCTGCACATCCTCACTGGTCCGCAGCGGAGGATTCATTTTGGCGTGGGTGTTGTACCCGCGCGTGGTTTCTTCCGTGAGGGTAAAGTGGTGGGGGCAGGCTTCTGCCGTCACCTTGAGCCCGCGCGCCTTGGCTTCGCGCACCATGCGGACCGAACCGGCCGTGCTGATGTGCGCCAGATGGAGCCGCGCCCCGGTCAGTTCGGCGAGCGAGACGTTGCGCGCGACCATCACATCCTCAGCGGCAGAGGGAATGCCCGGGAGTCCGAGTTCGGTCGAGATCACGCCTTCATTCATGCATCCGCCTTCGGAGAGATGCAAATCCTCACAGTGATCGACGACCGGCACGTCGAAGGCGCGCGCATATTCCATGGCGCGTCGCATCACCAGACTGTTCATCACCGGTTTTCCATCGTCGGAAATCGCGACGCATCCGGCGCGGCGCAGGTCGCCGATCTCAGCCAATTCCTTGCCCTCGGAGCGTTTGGTGATGGCGCCGATTGGGTACAGATTAGCGTTGCCTGCCGCCTTCGCCCGTTCGAGCATGAACTCGGTGACCGCCTGATTATCGTTCACGGGATTCGTATTGGGCATCGCGCAGACGGTGGTGAAGCCTCCCGCGACGGCCGCTTCCGTTCCCGACTGGATCGTTTCCTTGTATTCAAAGCCCGGTTCGCGAAAGTGCACATGGAGATCCACGAAGCCCGGCAGCACCAACTGCCCGGCGGCCTGAATCACCGTTGCGCCGGCCGGTGCGGCGAGTGTTGGCCCGACCGCGGCAATCTTTCCGTTTTCAATGAGGACATCCGCAACGCCGTTCATGCGTCCCGGATCGATGACATGCCCGCCCTTGATCAACATCATCATGCGCTGCTCAGCTCCCCCCGTTGAACTCTGTGACCCAGTGTGTCATGTGCGAGTGATTCGCGTGCATCATCATGTGCTACGCATTGGCTCCCGACATGAGATACAAAATCCCCATACGCACCGCCACGCCGTTGGCGACTTGATCGAGAATCACGGACGACAGGCTGTCCGCCACGTCCGGCGCGATTTCGACGCCCCGGTTGATGGGCCCCGGATGCATGACGATGGCGCCCGGCTCAGCCAGCTTTACCCGCTCGTTGGTCAATCCGTACTGCCGCGCATATTCGCGGATGGTCGGAAACAGCGCGCGACCCTGCCGTTCAAGTTGAAGCCGCAGCATCATGATGACATGCACGCCCCGCAGCCCTTCATCCAGGTTGTAGTGCACCTGCGCGCCCAGTTGGTCGATGTGCAAAGGAATCATGGTCGGTGGTCCCACCACTCGCACCTCGGCTCCGAGTTTGGTGAGGGCGAAGATATTGGAACGGGCGACACGGCTGTGCGCGACATCGCCGACAATCGCCACCTTGAGTCCGGCGAACCCCATGCCCCGGCTGCGGATGGTGTAGAGGTCGAGCAAGGCCTGGGTCGGATGTTCGTGCCACCCGTCGCCGGCATTGATGACCGAAGACTTCACGCCCCGCGCCAGCGTTTCCGCCGCGCCAGCCGACGAATGTCGCAACACGATGATATCGGCCTGCATGGCTTCGATGTTGCGCGCGGTGTCGAGGAGCGTTTCACCTTTCACCACGCTGCTGGATGAAGGGGAAAAGTTGATGACATCGGCGCTGAGCCGTTTAGCGGCCAATTCAAACGAGGTTCTGGTTCTCGTGCTCGGCTCGAAGAACAGGTTCACCACGGTCTTGCCCCGCAAGGCCGGCACCTTCTTGATTTCCCGGCCGGAGACTTCTTTGAAGGAATCCGCGGTGTCCAGGATGAGGGCTATGTCGGCAGCCGACAGGTTGGTCAGGCTGAGCAGGTCTTTTCGTTTGAGCCCCACGTCACTCTCTCCGGTTATGCCCTGAGGATGACCACGCGGTCCTCTTCCCCGTTTTCTTCGAGGTGGACCTCAATGGCCTCGTCGCGCGAGGTGGGAATGTTTTTCCCGATGTAGTTGGCTTTGATCGGCAGTTGCCGGTGGCCGCGATCGACCAGCACCGCCAGTTGTATTTCCGCCGGTCGTCCGAGATCCATCAATCCGTCCATGGCGGCACGGATGGTGCGGCCGGTGAAGAGGACATCGTCGACGAGCACGACCTTCAGGTCGGATATTTTGAACGGCACGGAAGTGGTGCGGAGGATCGGTTGATCCTTGCGCAATGAAAGGTCGTCCCGGTAGAGGGTAATATCCAATTCGCCGATCGGGATCTGCGTGCCTTCAATGTCATGAATGCGGCGCACGAGGCGATGCGCCAAGTGGACGCCTCCCGTCCGGATGCCGACCAAGGCAAGATCTTGAATGCCTTTATTGCGTTCCAGAATTTCGTGGGCGATGCGGGTCACAGCGCGGGCAATATCCCCCGCGTCCATCACGACGCGCTCCTGACGGTTGCCTGTGGCGGGTTCCGTAGTCATGGGTGGCCGATCAGCTGTAGGCACAAAAAAACCTTCTCCTCCGGTGTGGACGAGAAGGTGCGGGTTGTCCGACGGCTGGTGCCGTGCATCATAATCATGGGCTCCTTACCCACCTCACAGGATGAGCGTTAAAGGCGAGCCGATCTTAACCACTTGATCCGACCCTGTCAAGAATTGACTGCAGGCGATGAGTCCATTCGTGGGACATGCCTTCATTGACTCTATGCATGCCATTTGTTAGCTTCGACCCACCGAGAGCGGATTCTCACTCTTGATCTCGTTGTCGTTCGGTTCATCCAGAATCATCAGCTCCCATCGTGAAAGGATCGCGCATGACTTCCCCTGTTGGTTCCACCACAACCCCCGATCTGTTGACCGCCCTGGCCAATAAAGCGACCCATCTCCGTATGGATAGCGTGAAGGCGACCAGCGAAGCCGGAAGTGGGCACCCGTCCAGTTGTTGCTCGGCCGCGGACATTCTGGCGGTGTTGTTCTTCTCGGTCATGCGGTACGACCCGAAGAATCCAAGGTTGCCGAATAGTGATCGGTTTGTCCTCTCCAAGGGGCATGCGGCCCCTTTGCTCTATGCGGCGTGGGCGGAAGCAGGACTATTTCCCAAGTCGGAGCTGTTGAAATTGCGCACGCTTGGCTCCGATCTCGAAGGTCATCCGACTCCCCGCCTCTCGTTCGTGGACATGGCGACCGGTTCCTTGGGCCAGGGGCTCCCGGCCGGTGTCGGTCTCGCGTTCAACGCGAAGTCGATCGACAAGACCGACTACCGCACCTATGTCTTGATGGGCGACGGTGAATCCGTCGAGGGGTCTGTATGGGAAGCGGCGGAAGTGGCCCGGCAAGCGAAGCTGGACAATCTCTGCGCCATCGTGGACGTGAATCGTTTGGGGCAAAGCGATCCGACGATGCTGCAGCATGATATGGACGCGTACCGCGCGCGCTGGAGCGGGTTCGGGTGGCATGCCATCGTCGTGGACGGGCACGATATCCGTGCTCTGGTCGCGGCGTTCGCAGAGGCGGCTCAGACGAAGGGGCAGCCGACGGTCTTGCTGGCGAAAACCTTCAAGGGGCGTGGTGTTTCCTTTATCGAAAATCATCCGGACTGGCATGGCAAGCCGCTGAAGAAGGGCGAGGAAACTCAGAAGGCGCTGGATGAATTGACCGGCCAGTTGAAACCAAGCTCGACACAACTCCAGATCCCATTGCCGAACGCGGCCAAGACGGCTCCCGCCACGAAGGGAGCGCTGGCTCCGGCTCCGTACAAGTTGGGAGATTCAGTGGCGACCCGGGAAGCCTTCGGGGCTGCGCTTCTGGCGCTTGGCGAAGCGAACTCGCAGGTGGTGGCCCTCGACGCGGACGTGAAGAATTCCACGTATAGCGACAAGTTCGGGAAACGGTTTCCGGACCGCTTCCTCGAAAATTTCATCGCCGAGCAGAATATGCTGGGCGCGGCGGCCGGCATTGCCGCCTGCGGCAAGATTCCGTTCGTGGCGACGTTTGCAGCCTTTTTCACACGTGCCTATGACTTCATTCGCATGGCGGCAATCAGCCAGTCGAACATTAAACTGGTGGGCACGCACGTCGGTGTCAGCATCGGCGAGGACGGCCCGTCGCAGATGGGACTCGAAGATCTGGCCATGATGTCGACTCAGCCCGGCGTGACCGTGCTCTACCCGTCCGATGGCCTGTCGATGTACAAATTGATGGATTCGGCGACGGCCCACAAGGGCATGGTCTATTTGCGTGCCGGTCGTCCCAAGACTCCGGTCATCTATGGCGCTGACGAAACGTTCCGGATCGGCGGATCCAAAGTGCTTCGGCAGAGTGCCGCCGATCAGCTCACGATCGTGGCTGCCGGTGTCACGCTGTTCGAAGCCCTCAAGGCCCACGACCAGCTGAAAGCAGCCGGCATCGCGACCCGTGTGGTAGATTTGTACAGCATCGTCCCCGTCGATCAGGCTACGTTGATCGACTGTGCGCGAGCGACCGGCGGGCGGTTTCTGACGGTCGAAGATCATTATGCGCACGGCGGTATCGGTGATGCCGTCTTGAGCGCCCTGGCTTCCGAAGGCGTGCGGGTGCGCAAGTTGGCGGTTCGCGAAATTCCGCGCAGCGGCAAGCCGGAGGAACTCGTGGATCATTTCGGAATTGGAGTACGCTCGATTGTCGAAGCTGCCAAAGAAATCGTCAATTCTCCCAGCCGTTGAACGATCCAACCCTGGTCTACCTGCCGGGTTGAATCAGATTCCCCTCCTCCAGATTCTCAGCGCCCAGGATCGACTGAAGGTCCTGGGCGAAATGACAGAAACCCGCTACGGCAAAGGCGAGTACATCTTTCGCGAGGGCGATCCGACTGAATACTTCCACATCGTCAAGGAAGGGTCGGTGAAGTGCGTCAAGTCGTCCCTCGATGGCAAGGAGTGTACGCTGAAGGTGCTCATGCCGGGCGACCTGTTCTGTTGCGACGCGGCGACGTTCGACGGGGCCTATCACCCGGGGACCGCCCAACCCATGGGCGATGTCAGCGTGTTGCGCATGAAAAAAGAGGCCTACTTTAAGATGCTCCGCGCGAATCCGGATGCAGCCATGGAGGTCATACGCTACCTCGGCAACCGGCTCAACGAGGCGCAGGAAAAGGCCAAGGTGCTCGCCCTCGATCGGGCCGATCAACGGCTGGCCGCGTTGCTGGTGAGTCTGGCCGAACGGAGCGGCGTGCAGGAGTCGAACGGAATCCGGGTGACCGTCAGACTCACGCGGCAAGACATGGCAAACTTGGTAGGGGTCACCACGGAAACCGCCATCCGGATCATGGCGCGATTCAAAAAAGAGCGCCTAGTATCCGGAACGGCTGCCCGCCTCGTGATTCGCGATCTTCCCAAGCTCAAAATCCTCGCTTCCACGTAATTTTTTTCACGACAGAGTCGTCATGTTTCAAAATATGACAATTGTCATATTTTATTGCCTGGGCTTCCCGTATGGTGCAGGCAGAGGCGCAGCATTCGATTAGGTGAATGTTGATTCGGGAGCATCACGCTTCCGACGCCGGGTTAATAAACAGAGGACGGGAGGCAGATATGCAGAGAGTAACAGAGACAAGTTGTCAACGCGGCCGGTGGCAGAGGCCCGCAGCCCTCATGGGCGCGGCGCTGGGAATGGTGGCAGGTATGGCGCTGTCCGTCCAGGCGAAGACCCACGATATTCAGATGACCGCGGTGGAGACGGATATCGTCATTGACGGCGGCGGGGAAAAGTATGCGGCCTGGACGTTCAATGGGCAGTTTCCTGGTCCGGTCGTGCGGGTGACGGAGGGTGATACGATCAACTTCACGCTGACGAATCCGGCGACGAACAAGAATCCGCATGCGATGGACTTTCATGCGGCGGAAATCGATTTCTTGAAAAATTACCGGGCGGTCAATGCCGGAGAGAGCATCAGCTTCACCTTTGTGGCGAAAAAGCCAGGGCTGTTCTTCTACCACTGCGGCGCGCCGCCCATGATCCAACATGTGGCGCGTGGCATGTTCGGCGCGATCATCGTCGATCCGAAGGACGCCAAGGTCTGGCCGAAAGCCGATCGCGAATATGTGTTGGTGCAGTCGGAGTACTACAAGAATCCGGGCGATGTGCAAGCCATGTTTGATCGGAAGTACGACGGAATCATGTTCAATGGCGGCATCTTCAAATATCACCCCTTCGTGACGGGAGGGGGAAAGCTGGATGCCAAACCGGGCGAGCGCGTGCGCATTTATTTCGTCAATGCGGGGCCGAACGAGTTTTCCTCGTTCCATCCCATCGGCGAAATCTGGGACAACGTGTATGAGAGCGGCAATCCCGCCAATAACCTGAAAGGCGTGCAGACGTACGTGGTGGGACCTGGCAGCGCGGCCACGTTCGATGTTGTTGTGGAATCCGCCGGAGCCTACCCGCTCGTGACCCATTCCCTGACCGGTGCATTGCGCGGGGCGATTGCGGTTCTGTTGGCAGGACCGGATGCGAAGCCGGCTCCGCTGATGCCGATGGTGCCCTGGGAGTTGCCGGCCTCGAAGACCGAGGCCACACCGCCGGCTGGTCACTGACCGTCGTGGGGGCCGGCCGTCCACACGGACCGCCGGCCCTCCTCGGGGGAGAGCAAACCGTGATCCATACCGATGTCCAACGTTCATGGTTTCTGGGAGATGCCGATGCGGAATCCTGGGACAATACGGTTCTTCCTGTTCCTACTGAGCGGATACCTCGCAAGCCCGGCCGCTGCCGAAACCTCACAGGAGCGCGTGGCGCTTTTCTTGTCAGGACCCGACTGTTCCGCTCAACACCAGTCTATCGTGGCGGCATTGACTCCGATGTCAGGCGTCGCCCGCGTCGATCCGGACAGCGTCCCTGAGCATGTCTTAGTCGATGTGTTGAGCGGGGTTGTCGTTCCGGAGGATCTCCTGGCGGCCGCACGGCGTGCCCTCCCGTCGGCCGTGAGTTGTCAGGTTGAGATCATGAAGTCCTGCATCTCCGCAGGTCCCTCCCCGACACGGCCGTGACCGGCCCTTGCAATGAGACGGCGATTCAGAGAGACTCGCCACGCCCAGTCAACGAGTCATCATGCCTTCGACCGGAGCGCTGCGGACAATCAGGAGAGTCTTCGCCCGCTGTCTGACCACGGCGGCAGGTGTCTTGGTGTTGTCGGCTGCCAACACAGCCGCGCAGGAAGCGGTGCTTGAATTTCCCATCCGGCCCTTTAACGTCGATGTGATGCTGCGGCAGCAGACATTTGCGCCGGACGACCGTGAGATCGGCGTGCAGCTCGGCATTACGGCACTACGCTACGGCAATGTCGAGGTTCGGACCATCTATCAGTTCTTCAGCATTCATACGCAGGAATTCAGTACCGACCAGCATTCCGTGTTTCTCAATCCTCGGTGGAATAACTTCATCGACATCCTGGATTTCCCCAAACACAAACCGATCAGCCGCATCATCCGCCACGTGCTGTTCGGTCCATTGGAAGACCGGGCGGTGCCCTACGTCGGGATGCTGGCCGGAGGTGTGTTGCCCGGTCCGGGAAACCGTGCACCCGGCCACTTGATCGGTGGTCAGGTAGGGGTACGTTTTCCGGTCGCTCAGAGTTTGTCGGTTGATATCAGTGTGCAGTACAGCCAATACGGGGTGGATTTTCGCGGGGACGCGGGACAGGCGCAGCAATGGGTGTTTCTGACTGGCGTGCGATTTTGATCAGGTCGTCACGGTGCGGCCGAGTCTGGACGGCACTGCTCTGCCTGCTGCTGTCCGGCTGCGGATTGCTGATCGACGCGGTCGAACAGGTCTGGCCGGTCGCCGGCAGTAAAGTCGACATCATCTGTGAACGCGGGCGCGTTCAGGTTGGTCTGGCAATGGAGCCGTTCCGGCCCTTCGTCTTTCCGACCATCTGGACGGACGAAGGGGCTCGTGTCACAGGGCTCGACGTTGAACTCACCCGAGCTATGACCGAGGAACTCTCCCGGCGGTGCGGACATCCGGTGACCCCGGTCCTGCATCTCGTGCGCTTCAGGGACCTGTTCCGCCTCCTCAACGAAGGCCATTTGGATTGGTTCGTGTCCGCGGTCGCGACGAACACGCCTGCCCCTTCCCGTGCCGGCGTCGCCTATTCCCTGCCCTATTTTTACGGCGGCGGAATCAGCGGGATCACCACGAGCGCAACGGTGTTGGAACGGGTGCGGGCGAATCTTCGGGAGCAGGCGCTGCATCCTGCGGCCGACCGGCTCGCGGCCACGAGCCATGCGTTGGATGGCCTGACGATTGCCGTACAGGATGAAACCAGCGCCTACTACTATGCCGAGGCTAACGGGGGCGTCAACCGGCTGATCGTGTGCGATTCGCTCCCTGCGGCATTCGAATATGCGGACGCTCAGACGGAGCCGCGCATCGACCTCATCCTCGGCGCCCAGCCGGTGTTGGAGTATATGGTCACGCGTGTTCGCAAGGACTGGACGCTCTTGACCCGTGACAGCGGCCGCCCCCTGTTCCTCACCAAGGCCGACTATGGCGTGGTTGTGGCGGAAGAAAGTTACCGCCTGAGATGGCTGGTGAACGATCTGCTGTTGAAACTGGACGAATCCGGTCGCCTGGATGACATGCGGACACGTTGGCTCGATGAAGAGTATGCCTTTCCCCGGCGAGCCTCCTTGGAAGGATTACCGTTCGATGTGGAGAAGATGGCGTCCCACTATATCCAGGGGACCTGTCGTATCAGGCCCGGGTCATGATCGCAGAGAGAGGAGTACAATCATGAGACGTCGTGCATGGATGATCCTGGCTGCAGCGGTGCTGTTGACGACCCTGCACCCTTCGACGGGCGTGGCGGTTGAGCGAGCCGAGGCCGAGGAGACCGCTCGCCTGCTGGCCAAACTCTTAGAATCCGGGCGCGCCGTCATTGAACGCAACCAGTCGTTGATCGACGATCCTCACAAGGGCGACAAAGGATTCACGCCGGAATTATTCGAGCAGCAATTGGTGCGGGAGTTTCACGACAAGACCGGGATCGATCTGACGGCGTTGCCGACGGCACCGGTGTCTCTACGCATTCCGCCACTGGCAAAGGAACTGTTGCCGGCGTTGGTGCAGGCCAGTCGAGAAGTCATACGCGACGCGCAGGTCGTCATCAATCAGCGGGGCATCGGCTATAAGAATTTTATTCCGGCCACCTATGGCAGTCAGGCGTCAGCCCGGTTCTCCAAGGCCGCGCATGTGCGGCTGAAGCAGACGGCCATTCAACCACGGAATCCGAAAAATGAGCCGGATGAGTACGAGGCGTCGGTGCTCAAATGGCTGTCCGCCAGGCCGCGAGCTGAGGCCTATGTGAGCGAGTTGACCGAAGAGGGGCGCACCTTGCGGGTGGTCATGCCGATTTATTACGCGAAGGACTGTCTCGCCTGCCATGGCGAACCGAAAGGCGATCTCGACATCTCCGGGTATCCCAAGGAGGGGCATAAAGAAGGAGATCTTGCCGGAGCCATCACCGTCACCGCCCCGCTGGGCAATCGGTAGCGTCAGGGATTCGGCGCGACAAAGACGAGCACTGTCAACCGCTGCGTGCTGTGATTTTTCACACCGTGTTCCTCGCCTGCCGCCGCCATCGTGCCTTGCCCTGCTCCCAGTACACGTTTTTCCGTGCCGACCTGAAACGTGCCTTCGCCTTCCAGTACGATGTAGACCTTGTCCTGTTCTCCGTGAATGTGCCCCTTCTGTTCCTGCCCCGGCTCGAAGCAATAGATGTCGCAAAAAAACCGCGACGTTTCGAAGAGGTTATTCTTTTTCATTTTGTCTTGGCTGAATTGCTGAAACTCCGAGAGGGCGATGACCTTCATGTCCTAGGCTCCGCGGGTAAGGATGAATGGGGACCGTCTGGTGTCTGCAAACGACTGACGATACGATCGACTGAGATCAAATGGCGCGAGAGCCCGAGGTCCTGCGCGGAAAGGCCCATGGCCAGACCCAGCAATTGCGGGAGATGGAGGATGGGAAGGTTCAACTCCGTCTTGATCGCCCGCCCCGCGCGCTCCTGATAGATGTCCAGACTCATGTGGCAAAGCGGACAAGGCGTCACCATGAAGTCTGCGCCGTGATCCCGCGCATCTTTCATATTCGTGCCGGCCATGGCCACCGCGATGGCTTCCTTCTCCAGGATAATGGGAAACCCGCAACATTTCGTCCGGCCGGCATAGGCCACCGGCTCTCCGCCGACGGCGCGAATAATTTTTTCCAACGAACTGGGATTTTCGGGATCATCGAAGCCGAGCTCCCAGGATGGACGCAGCATGTAGCAACCGTAAAAGGGCGCGATGCGAAAATCACGAAACGGCGACCGAACCGTGCCGGCCACGCGGCTCAGCCCCAGATCCCGGACTGCGATCCACAGGAGATGTTTCACCTGGACGCCGCCTCCGTAGGAGATGCCGTCCTGCGCGAGAATGTTGTTCACTCGTTCAAGGGTGGCCGGTTCACTTTTCAAGCGCCGATTGGCTGCGCTCATGACGCCTTGGCACGTGCCGCAAATGGTCATCACGTCCAGCCCCATTCGCTCGGCCTGAGCGAAGGTGCGGGCGTTGAGGGCGAGCGCGAGGTCCGGGTCCGCCTCCCCGATGACGCCTGCTCCGCAACAGGATGACGCCGCGAGTTCGACGACCTCGATGCCCAGGCGACCGACGATGGCCATGGTGGATTGGTAGAGTTCAGGTGTGGCGCCTTTGGCGGCGCAACCGGGATAGAGGGCAAATTTAAGCGGCATAGGTCCCGTCGACTGGTTGTCCTGCTTGTCCTGCTTGTCCTTGCACCTTACCGTATTTGCCCCCTCGATGAACAGCATGGACCGCGGTTCGTCGAGCAGGATAGACGGCGGGTTTGCGGCGAAGGCGTTGCCGTCTTGCTCAAGGCAATTTCGACACGGTCTCCTTATAGCTTTTCTTCAAGTCTGCCACGGCGGCGTTCACGTTGTCTTTCACCGTGCTCCAGGCTGAACTGGTCGAGCGGCTTACCTCATCCAGCTGCTTTCGGGCTTCGTCCTTCTTGCGTTCCAAATCCTGGAGGGCCTTCTGCATGTCCTTCCTGGCTTCCACGGAGGCGGCGCTGGTTTTGGTTTGGAGCTCTGCGATTTTTGTCTGCATCTCCGCCAGTTCGGCTTGAACCGTCTTTTGAAAGCTCTCTTTTTGCTGCATCGTGTATTGTTTCGTAGATTCGACGGCCTCCTTCGTGTCTCGGATCATTTTCTCGGTGGTCGACGGCGAGGCCTGATCTTCGGCAGCGATGGCTCGTGGGGCCAGGCCGAGGATGGCGCCCGTAAGGCAGAGCGACAAGAGAATTCTTCCTGCGATCATGGCTGGTACTCCTTCTTGAGTGGAAACAGGCTGGAGGAAAAGGGGGCGGCCGATGCGGAATACCTTAAATTATCTGGCATGTTCTGTGCCCGGTTCCTTCTCGGTCGGAGGTTAAGGTTTTCGGCAGAATGAGCCGAAAAGGATATACAACGAAGACAATCCAGCAACCTTGACCTGTGGTGTGAGCCCTATGAGTGCTGAACTTGCCCCTATTTCAGACCCGGCCTCAACCAGCCCGCTCGAACAACTCCTGATCGAACGGATCCGCAAAGGCGCCATCGAACTCCCGCTGTTGCCGCAGGTGGCCTCCCGCATTCTGGCCATGGTGTACGATCCCGATGCCGAAGCGGCAAAACTGGCCGCGCTCATTCATCAGGATCAGGCGCTGGCCGCCCATGTCATCCGCATCGCCAATTCGCCCGCGTATATGACGCGCAATCCCGTGGTCTCGCTCCAACATGCCGTGTCCATGCTGGGCATGAACTTGATGTCCGAGCTGGCCTTCTCCGCGTCCATCAAAGGCAGCGCATTCAAAGTGCCGGGATGGGATGGTGAAGTCAAGAGCCTCTGGCATTATTCCCTCGCCAGCGGCGCCTATGCCAAAGAAATTGCGCGCATGCGCCGGTTCAATGTCGAAAGCGCCTATCTCTGCGGGCTCTTGCATGGCATCGGTCGGCCGGTCGTATTGCAGACGCTGGTCGCCCTCGCCAAGGAGCAAGGCAGCCCATTGACGAAGGAGCTGCTCCATCAATTGCTCGACGGATATTACATTCAGGTGGGGCTGCTGGTCGCGGATGAGTGGGGCCTGCCTCCGCCCGTGGTGGAATCGATCGGGTTCCACGCCGATTATCAGTACGCCAAAACGGCGAAACAGGAATGTATGACGACCTGTCTGGCCGGTCGCCTGGCTAAACATTTTCTCGATCCCGAAGGCTTCGATGAAGCCACCGTGCGAGACCATTCGGTCTTTGCCGACTTGAATCTCTACCCCAAAGATATCGATGCGCTCCTGGCCCATAAGGACAAGGTCCAAGCCGTCGTGGAGGCGATGCCACTGTGATGCCGGGGACTGCCTATGACATTGTCGTGATCGGCAGCGGACCGGCCGGCCAAAAGGCCGCGATCCAGGGCGCCAAGGCCGGCAAGAAGGTCGTGCTGATCGAGCAGGAGCCGGGCATCGGCGGAAATTGCGTGTACCGGGGCACGATCCCCAGCAAGACCTTGCGTGAGAC
The DNA here is from genome assembly GCA_020853775.1 of Nitrospira sp. Classification (GTDB taxonomy): domain Bacteria; phylum Nitrospirota; class Nitrospiria; order Nitrospirales; family Nitrospiraceae; genus Nitrospira_A. Next base: position 15,694 of record JADYYH010000119.1, on the reverse strand, counting down.
GGCGGTCCAGTTCGAGCGCTTGAAACGCTCGAGCGAGGTATTCGAAGGCAAGATGCGCCTCGACGTGCCGATGAGCGTGCTGCTGCATCGCCTCGACGAGGTCGTCAAAGCGCATGAGTGTTATATGGCGGGTCAACTCACCCGCAACGGCGTGACCTTCTGGCACGGACGCGCGCGACTCCTCTCGCCGCACGAAGTTCAGTTGGAGACCGTTGACGGCGCCTGTCAAACGCTGAGAGCCGAAACCATCGTGCTGGCAACCGGTTCCCGTCCCTCTTCGATTCCCGGGATTCCCGTTGACCATGAACATGTGCTGGATAGCGACTCGATCCTGTCGATGATCTATTTGCCCCGTTCGTTGACGATTTTGGGTGGAGGCGTCATCGCCTGCGAATATGCGGCGACCTTTGCGCTCCTCGGGGTGGAGGTCACCATCATCGATCGAGCCAAACGGCCGTTGCCTTTCATGGACCAGGAAATCGTCGAAGTATTTCAGCGCAGCATCGAGCGCCAGGGCGGTCGATTTTACTCCGGCCACACGGTCACCGAAGTTGCCTGGGATGGCGTCTCCTCCGTAGTCGCCCGCCTGGCGAACGGGATGGCGGTGAAGAGTGAAAAAATGCTGGTGGCCTTGGGCCGGCAACCGAATGTCGAAGAATTGAACCTGGCGGCGGCGGGATTGTCGCTCGACGAAAAGGGGCGCCTCCCGGTGACCGATCACGGGCAAACGGCCGTCCCCCACATTTTTGCCGCCGGCGACATGTTGGGGCGACCGCCCGCATTGGCCTCTCAGGCCATGGAAGATGGGCGACGCGCGGTGAGCCACGCGTTGGGGTTACCGTTGGGGGATTCGGCCAATCAGGTGCCCATCGGAATTTATACCATCCCGGAAATCGCCTCGATTGGTCTCGATGAGGAACAGGCCGCCGCCCGCTATCGAGGTCCGATCATCGGCCGCGCACCCTTTACGGAAATTGCCAAGGGGCAGATCACCGGCGCGTGCGACGGGCTCTTGAAACTGGTGGCCGATCCGTCCGGGGAGCGTCTCCTCGGCGTGCAAATCGTCGGCGAAAATGCGACGGAACTGATTCATCTCGGTCAGATGGCGTTGCAGGATGGGACGACGATCGATCGGTTCATCGATACCATTTTCAGCTTTCCCACCTTTGCCGAAGCCTATCGCGTCGCCGCTCTCGACATTCTGGGCCAGCGCCGCAAGCGACAGGACAATGCCCAAGCGGCCTGATCTTTCATTGTTCACTCCCCCCGTCCTTTGACCCCCGTCCCCGATCTGCGCTACTCTCTCACTCGGCCGGTCTTCCGATCGATGGAGGAGTTGTACATGAATCGTGAGGAGCGTCGCCGCGAAGAAAAATTACATGGGCGCAATGCCGGCGGCACAGCCGCGGCGTTGGCCGGTTTGCGTGAAGCCCAGATGCACCATCAGGCCGGCCGCCTGGACGATGCAGAGCGAGGCTATCAGCAGCTGCTCGAACGGATGCCCGTCCAGCCCGATGCCCTGCACGGTCTCGGCCTGTTGCTGTACCGGCGCGGCAACCTCCGTGACGCTCTCACCCGCCTGGCCCAGGCACGCGCGGCCGATGCGCGTAACCCCGTCTATTGTTTCAACCATGGTGTCGTGCTCCAACGGGCGGGACTCCTCCCCGACGCAGTTGAGGCCTACCGCCGGGCGATCGAGCTCAACCCGCGCTACATCGAACCACGCACGAACCTCGGGAACGCCTATAAAGAACTCGGACGACTAGCGGACGCACAAGCGACCTACGAACAGGTGCTGGCGCTCAACCCGGATCATGCCGAGGGTCATAACAATCTCGGCGTGGTGTTGAAAGCACAAGGCCAGCTCGATGCGGCGGCAGACGCGTACCGGAAGGCGATCGCCCTGAAGCCGGTACATGCCGAAGCTCACAATAATCTTGGACTGGTCCTGCTGGAACAGGGCCTGGTGGATGATGCCATCCGTTCCTTCGAACGCGCGCTCCAGGCCCATCCCGGTTACGGCACCGCCCTGTATAACCTGGGTATCGCGTGGATCTGGCGAGAGGATATCCCTCGCGCGCTGGGCTGCTTCGCAGACACAGCCAAGACCAAATATGGGCATGGTCGCCCCGTCACCGACTCCGCCGTCTTTCGCTCACGTCTGAAGCATGATGCCGAGCAAGTCGGGTATCTGTTTGAACGCGGGTTGCTGGGAGAAGAATGGCGGGGTTATCACGAGGCGCTGATGCGGTTGCATACGCGGCTGGAACCGGCTCCCGGCACCGTTTCGCCCAATCGCGTTGCCCTCTCCCCTGCCGATCTTCAGCCTATCGCTCCTTCATTCAACCGGCTCCTGTACATTGCCCCTTGTGACACGATCGCTGAAGGGGCGTTGGCGCCTGATCTGGATCACGCTGCGATTGAAGCGCGGTATCTCGCGACGCAGCCGGAGGTGACCTACATTGATGGACTCCTATCGGAGGAAGCGTTGCGGCGTTTGAGGGAGTTCTGCTGGACGTCGACGATCTGGAAGAAAGACTATGAGAACGGGTACATCGGAGCGTTTCTCGGCGACGGCTTTGCGTCCCCGTTGCTGCTCCAAATTGCAGAGGAACTTCGCCGCCGCTTGCCGCGCATCTTCGGCACGCATCGCCTCACGCAGGCCTGGGCGTTCAAGCACGATAGCGCCAGGCGCGGATTAAACATCCATGCCGATGCCGCGGCGGTGAACGTCAATTTCTGGATTACACCGGACGACGCCAATCTGAATCCCGAGAGCGGCGGGTTGGTGGTATGGGACAAGGAAGCCCCGAGGGAGTGGGACTTTAAAACCTACAATAGCGACAAGGCCAGGGGCAGCATCTACGAATGGCTCATGTCACAAAGGGCGAAAGAAATCAAAATCCCCTATCGGGCCAATCGAGCGGTCGTCTTCAATTCAGACCTGTTTCATGAAACCGACGACATTGCGTTCAAGGAAGGACTCGCCAACCGGCGGATCAACATTACGCTGCTGTACGGGCATCGGCATCGCCCTTGAGGAGTTTTTCAAAGTCCTCCGCGCAGACAGGGCGGCTGAAGAGGTACCCCTGCACCTCATCGCAGCCTTCTTCCCGTAACTTTGCTAACTGACCTTCCGTCTCCACGCCTTCCGCCAACACCGAGAGGTTCAAGCTGTGGGCCATGGCGATGATGGCGCGCGTGATCTTCACGTTGTTCTCGTTCGTCAGCAGATCCCGCACAAAGGATTGATCGATTTTCAATCGGCTGAGCGGAAACCGTTGGAGATAACTGAGAGAAGAATAGCCGGTGCCGAAGTCATCGATCGAGAGGCGCACACCCATGGTCCGGAGCCCCTCCAGCATGGTGACGGAGGCTTCGACGTCCCGCATCGCAATGGACTCGGTCAGTTCGAGTTCGAGTTGTGCCGGATTCAAACCGGAGTCCCGCAGGGCATCGGCGACGGTGGTAGGCAGCGTGCGCCCATGGAAGAGCGAGTTGGAGACGTTGGCGGAAATGGTGATCGCGGGAAGGCCCGCCTTCTCCCAGGCCTTGACCTGACGGCAGGCCTCATGAAGCACCCACTCGTCCATGGAGCGGATGAGGCCGGTATCGATGGCGGCATTCAAAAACACGCCCGGCGGGACCAGGCCGCGCTTGGGATGTCTCCAGCGCACCAGGGCCTCGGCACCGAGAATGCGGCGCGAGTGGATATTCAGCTTTGGCTGGTAAAAGACGACGAACTCTTTCCGCTCCAACGCGCGGCGCAGTTCGTTTTCGAGATCGAGCCGTTCGGCTGCCGCGGCATTCAGGCCGGACGAATAAAACTGACAATTGTTCCGGCCCTGTTCCTTGGCGTGGTACATCGCGGTATCGGCATTCTTCAGCAGCGCCTCGACCGTGGACCCGTCCGACGGGAAAATCGAAATGCCGATGCTGGCCGAGATAAAAATTTCATGGCCCTCGATGCTGAAGGGGTGGGCCAGCGAGTCCAGGATGCGCCGGGCGACCCTGCCCGCGTCCTCAGGTTGCGGCAATGCCGTCAGCAGAATGGTGAATTCATCGCCGCCGAGCCTGGCGAGGGCATGTACCGGTTCATGGTCGGCATGCCGGCTGACCGAGTCGCTTTGACGAACCGAGTCGCTGAGACGTTCTGCCACATGCGTCAGCAGCAGATCGCCCACGGTATGCCCGAGCGTGTCATTGATGATCTTAAAGCGATCCAGGTCGATAAACAGCGTGGCGAGGTGCTGGTGGTGGCGCTCCGCATAGGAAAGGGCATTCGATAGGCGATCCTTGAACAACACGCGGTTGGCGAGACCGGTCAGACTGTCGTAATACGCGAGCTGATGGATGGCCCGCTCCGCCTGTTTGCGCTCCGTGATGTCCTGGGCCGTCCCGATCACCGTGATGTCGTCCGTCTCTTCTTCGCGCACCCCTTCGGCTTGCAGATGGATGATGAAGTCGGTGCCGTTCGGCAGCACAATCCGGTGGTCGATGTCGCAGGGTGTATGTTGCCCGACGAGTTTTTGTAAGGCACCCGTCACAATCGGACGATCGTCCGCGTGCACGAGGGCGAGGAACGCTTCGAAGGTCCCGGCGAAATCCTGCGGCCGCACCCCGACCAGGCGGCATAATTCATTCGACATGGTGAAACGGTTGGTTTTGGGATTCCAATCCCAGTTCCCGATGCGGGCGATGCGCTGCGCCAGTTCCAGCCGGGATTCGCTGCGGATCAACGCGTGCAGCACGTTGTTGGTGCGAAGCATATACCGGACGTGATGGCAGAGGATCGTGGCGTTGACGGGTTTGGTGATGAAATCCGTCGCGCCGTGCTGGTAGGCCTGCCCGATGGACTGTGCGTCATCGAGTCCGGTGAGCACCAGAATGGGGATCCGTTTCCCACGCGGAAGCGAACGGATCCGGGAACAGGTGAGATACCCGTCCATGTCAGGCATCATGATGTCGAGAATCACGAGATCCGGCCCGATGGCTTCAAACTTCGCGAGCGCGTCCTTCCCGCCCGTTGCCTCGAGCACGACCATGCCTGCCGGTTCCAATGCGTTCTTCACGAACAGCCGTGCGAGCGGATCGTCGTCAGCGATGAGGATCTTGGGATTCGCTTGGCTCATATGTAGCGATCACCTGTGCGTCGATCAGTCGGCTCAATCACGTCGCGGCCCCCGGGAGGACGCTCTTTCCGCGCACTGGCCGGCCTGCCGATTCCGCGTTCATCTCAGCCTATCAAACTTTCGAAGAACTACCAGATAATTAGCACTTGTCGAGCCCATCGAGTGCAGGGCGAATTCCTAGGTGAAAGCAAGAGGGCCTGCGAAGTACGGCCATGAAGGGATCTCAGGCCATCTCGCCCCTGTCCGGGCTGTCGACGGATGTGGGCGTGGGATGCGGCGCCTGCTCCATGGCGTCGAGGACAATGCCGGCGAGCAGCGAGCGGACGCGGCTCATGAGCCCGCGCATGGTCAGCATCAACAGGGTGGCCATCAACAACAACAGCGGTGCGATGACGAGCGCGACATCCCGGCCTAAATCATCATCGGATCGTGGCGCCGCTGCCTCGGGCGGCGTTGCGACGGCCAGCCGGATCCAACCGACCACGCGGTTGTCCCGGCGGAACGGTTCCACGACGATGAAGGCCGGTCTTCCCTTTTCGATGCCGGGTGCCAGGACGCCGCTTTGTGTCCGACGCGCCGCCAGCCAGGCCGCGTCCTGAAGCGTGGTGCCGATGGCGGCGGGATTGCTGGACGCGACCACCACGTTGTCCTCCATGATGACCGCCGCGGTGAGGAGATTGGCCTGCTGAGCATGTTGTTCCAGAGTGTGCTGGACGGAGGCGAAATTTTCCCCACCCAGCGATTCGCTGAACCAGGCGAGGGTTCGCGCCGTGGCGCGCGCGCTGTATTCCGCCGCCATCGTGGCCGAGGCATTCCGTTGCGCGACGAGCACGCGATCATGCTGAGCCAGGAGCACGTAGAGCGCAGCGGCGCAAAATGCGGACACGATGATGCTGATCAGCAGCGCCGGAAGCCAGGTTCGAGGCAATCGCGATGCAGAAGCGTCGGCCATACTCTATCCTCCTCGACAGGAAGGGGGCGTCAGGCGCCGGGACTTTCCTGCGTATCGTGGGTCCGTTCGTAGGGGTGCCGAGTGAGTTCTTTCACGAGACGTTGTAGGCGAGCCCATTCCTCAGGCGGCAGGGAGACGAATTCAAGACCGATGCGCCCGTTCCGGCACCAGCGCACGACGGCTTGCGGAACCGTCAGCGTCGTCTCAGGGTCCGGGACATGGATACGGAGCGTGAGTGTGGTGCCGGGATGAATGGCCGTCTGGCTGACGATCCCGCAGCCTCGCAATGAGAGATCGACCACGGTGCCGTCTCCCTCGACGCGATTCACTGAACTGAAGGCACTCCGGAAGTGAGCGGGAAAGCGTTCGTGCTGGCGTTGTTCCATTGTGGGGCGGCGCTGATTGAGTGGCGACACGCTTTCTGGCACCGGTCGCCCGGGAGCTGCGCATGTGTGTCGGGTGCATGCCGTGCTAGCCCTTTATATTGCCGATTGGTTTGAGTTCCGCCACTTTTTTTGTGATTCCCGCCTGGTCCACCGTGTGCACCACTTCGGAAATGTTTTTATAGGCCAGTCCGGCTTCTTCGGCGAGCCCCGACATCGAAACAGCCTTGACCAGAATGCCGTGCTGTTTCATGTCGCGGAGCAATTGCTCGCCGCGCACGGTGCGCTTGGCTTGCGCGCGAGACATGGTGCGCCCGGATCCGTGCATTGTGGAGCCGAAGGTATCGTGCATGGCGCGATTGGTTCCGACCAGCAGATAGGAGCCGGTTTCCATCGAGCCGCCACAAATCACCGGTTGGCCGATTGCGCGATAGCAGTCCGGCAGTTCAGGACTCCCGGGCCCGAAGGCGCGGGTGGCGCCTTTGCGGTGGACCAGCCACTCCCTGTCTCCGTACCGTTCCACCTTCGCGATGTTATGCGCGACATCGTAGATCAACTGCATGCCGAGCGCATGCGGCGTCGAATCGAACACGGCCGCAAAGGCTTCGCGGATTTGATGCGTAATGACCTGGCGGTTGGCAAATGCCGTATTGGCGGCGCAGTTCATCGCGCCGAAATAATCCTGTCCTTCCGGTGAACGAAACGGCGCACAGGCGAGTTGCTGATCCTTGACGGAGATCCCATAGCGGCGCATCGCCTTCTCGAAGACCTTGAGATAGTCGCTCGCGACTTGATGGCCGAACCCGCGTGAGCCGCAATGGACCATCACCACAATTTGGTCGCGGCCGGTCAATCCCATCGCGGCGGCCGGCTCTCGATCGAAGAGGTGTTTATCTGAGACGACCTGCACTTCCAGATAATGGTTGCCTGATCCCAACGTCCCGAGCTGATTGATGCCCCGTTCGATGGCGTAATCCGTGACATGCGCGGGATCGGCGCCTTCGAGACATCCCCGCTCTTCGATCCGCTCCAGGTCTTCTGCCCAGCCGTAGCCCCTGGCGATGCACCAGCCTGCGCCTTGGCGCATTACCTCGCGGAACTCGCGCCGGGTCATATTGACGAAGCCGCGCGACCCCACGCCGGCCGGGACGCGGCGAAACAATTCGGTCATCAGCAGTTCCAGTTTCGGTTGCACCTCGGAGAGCGTCAGGTCTGTGCGGATCAGCCGCATCCCGCAGTTGATGTCATACCCGACGCCGCCCGGAGAGATGATGCCGTCTTCTGGGTCGAAGGCCGCGACGCCGCCGATTGGAAACCCATACCCCCAATGGCCGTCCGGCATGCACAACGCATAACGATGAATGCCGGGCAGACAAGCAACATTCGTGACCTGATCGAAGACGCCGCGATCCATGGCACCGAGGATGGCCGAACTCGCATAAATCCTCGCGGGGACCAGCATGCCCGCTTTTTCAGAGGGCGGAATTTCCCACAAGTAGTCGTCAATGCGGTTCACCTGCATGTCGGTGTTCAGAGTCATCGATTCACCCGCGTGATTTGGAAAGGTTGTGGGGACGTTGTCTTTCGTCACACATCCAAGACGACCCTGGCCTTCCAGCTGGTCCCGGTTTGTGTCACCGCATAGAGATGTTTGGTCACGCCTTTGACGTCGGAGCGGAGATCCTGCGTTGTCTGATCCACCGGCGCTCCGACCAGTTCGGCATGGAGGTGCCAGGCCGATCGATCTGGCGTGGCGTGCAACGCCAGCGTGGCATGGTGAAAGACGACGGCTTGCGCGTCTTTCAAATAAACCAGCCGGTTCAGCCACTCGAACAGCAGTGTATCAACATCCGGTTCTTCCATGTTGACGGTCTGCTGCCAGGTCTGGGCAACGGTAGCGGGATTGGCGAGGCTCTCGATAAGCGCCTGTGTCGCGGCATCGAACAGCGCCGGAAGAGAATCGCCTTCAGCCTCGAAGGCCATGTCGGCGACGGCAATCTCATCGAGGAATCGGAAGGTGCCCGGCATGGGCGTCAGACGCGCGTGGCCCGTCGTCGTGCGGCGGCGAAGATCGCCCGAACCTGTTCGATCCCTGGAATGGTATGTCCGAACGGCAGCGGGACCTTGCCTTTGAAGAACATGCGGACACCGAGCGGCATGACATCGAGTACCCGTCGCAGGTTGAACCCGAGAACTTTCAGCGGCATCAAGGCCTCGTTCAAGCGCCCCTCCTGGCGGACGAGATCCACAAAGCTGGTGATATGGCGCGCGCCTTCGGCGGTGGTCAGCCCATGCCGCAGCGAGGAGCGGCGCAGTCGAATGATCGCCTCCATCGGCTGAACATCTTTCGGGCAGACCTGCACGCACATGTTGCAGCGGGTACAATCCCAGATGCCGTCGGCCTCCTGAAGCGCGGCAAGGCGCACCTGTTTGGCATCCGCCGGTTCGCGCGGGTCCGCCACAAAACGCGCCGCTTTGGCAAGCGCTGCCGGGCCGAGAAACCCGCGTGAGACCTCGTGGGAGGTGCAGGCGGCGACACAAGCCGCGCACATGATGCAGGCGTCCACGTTGTGAAATTGATAACTGTCCGGCAGCAGGCGCAGTTGCCCCGAGGAACCGTAGCGTTTCGTCGGGTGCGTGATCGGGGTCAGCCAGGGCGTGACCGCCCGGATCTTGTCCCAGAAGGGCGCCATATCGACGACCAGATCCTTGATGACCGGAAGATTCGGCAAGGGGGCGACGGTGATTCTGCCATGTCGCTCCAACTCCTTCCGGATGGAGGTCCGGCAGGCCAGCTTTTGTGTGCCGTTGATCAGCATGGCGCAGGACCCACAGATCGCGGAACGACAGGAATAGCGCAAGGCTAAGCGTCCGTCGAGTTCGTTCTTGATGCGGATCAACGCCTCAAGCACGGTCATGCCCCGTCCGATGTCGAGGCGGTAATCTTCCGGGTGCGGGTGCTGGTCGGTTTCGGGATTGAAGCGCTGGATCGTGAAGGTGAGGCGCATATCAGTGTGACGTGTGAAACCTGGAGATCTGAGTGTTGAGTTGTCGGTTGACCGGGAGACACCTCAGCCACTACAAACTCACCACTCAAAACCAAAGGCTACAGGAGTTGTGTGCTTATCCCAGTTCGAAGACCTTCGGGTAATTCGTCAAATTCCGGCAGCCGTCTTTGGTCACGAGCACCATGTCTTCGATGCGCACGGCGCCGAGACCGGGATAGTAGAGGCCCGGTTCCACGGTGACAACATGGCCTTCCTGGAGCAATGACCCGGTCCGGCTGATCCGAGGCGCTTCATGAATGTCCAGTCCCACGCCGTGCCCCGTGCCGTGGAAGTAGCCTTGCATGCGACCGTTCACCACTCCGGTCTTGTAGCCGGCCTTCTCGAACCGATCACAAATGCCTTGGTGGATGACCGCGCCGTCGGCGCCGTCGCGAATTTTGGTGATGGCTTCTTCCTGCGCGTCCTTCACGGTCTGGTAGAGCTTCGTCAATTCGGGTGATGGCCGTCCGCGCACGACTGTCCGTGACATGTCGGCGAAGTAGCGGGAATCGGCCGAGCGCGGGAACACATCGAAAATAATGCTGCGATGGGCCGGCAACGGGCCACTGCCTTCGTCGTGAGGATCGCAGGCCTGCTCCCCACCTGCCACGATGGTATGTTGCGCCACGCAGTCACATTCCATCAGGGCCACGTTGATGAGTTTCTTCACCCGTTCCGACGTCAGCACCTCTCCGTCGAGCCAGAGGGCGTTGTCGCGAATGTCGGCGCGACGCAGGCTTTCGTGCGCAGCGGCCACGGCCTTTTCGGTCGCGCGCTGAGCCGCCTCGATGTGCCGGACTTCTTCAGCAGATTTCACCACCCGGCTTTCATAAAAGGGGTCGCGTTTCGTGCGGAGCCGGTATCCGAGTTCCTGGAGTCGTTGGGCATGGAGAAAGGGAAAGGTCGGCGGCACCAGAATCTCATGCACTCCGGCGTCGTGCAGCACGAGGTGGATGACATCGATATTGCCCGGATCCTTGACGCCCTGTGCCTTCGCGCGCCGCTCCAGTTCGGAATAAGACACCACACGATCGACCGTCGCTTGATGCCGCGCGCGATCAACTTCCAGGTCGCTCATGATCATCAGCCGCTCGCCCTTCACCTCCAGGTAGATAAAGGGATCGGGCGCGATGAATTTCGTGGCGTAGTAGAGATTGGAATCGGTTTCACTGGCGGCGATGAAGAGCGTCGCGCCGGGTCCGGGATTCGTATTGTGGTCGGTGGAATGGCTCATGAGGTTGAGGCGATCCGCTCAATCGGATGCTATCACGCGCTTCGGAGGTGGTCAAGGCGCGGCCGGAGCCGGCGCAGCAGGAACATCGACGGGTGGCGGCGCGGATGGCGGCGTCTGAATTTCCAATGACGGATCGAACAGCGGTTCCTTCTCCTCTTGCGGTGTGAGGATGTCGATCGGCAGCATGACCGTGTTCTTCAGAAGATCGAAGGCGAGTTGCGCCACGCCGGTCAGGCCGGTGGTAAAGGACTTCATCGGCATGTAGGTGACTTGCGGATCGTCGATGGATCCCTTCACTTGAAACAAGGCCGTGGCCAGGCCTTTGCGATCCCCCGCGACCAATCGCCCGAAGAGTGGAATCGATTTCAAGAATTGCGAGTACGATCCGAACGGGCTCACCGCCCAGATCATGTCGAGTTGATCGGTGGGCATGTCGTAGGTGCCGACGGCTGAAATCTTCAACACCGCGCTGTCCAAGATGATGTTTTGTGTTTTGACGAGTCCGTTTTGCACCGTGAGGGTGGCGCTGGCGCGATTGTATTGCAGGCCTTCCTTTTCCAGATCCACTTTGCCTTGCAGCACGGCGGGCAGATTCAGGATGGAGAGGATTTTCCAAATGGCGCGTTTCTCCGTTTTGAGGATGCGTCCGTCCTGCAGCACCAGTTCCACTTTGCCGTTGAGCGTGGGCAACACGCCATGCGGATTGCGTCCATGCCCGCGCAGCGCGCCGGTGAGTTTCATATCGCCGGTGACGGGCTGATCGTGCGCGCCCAGCAACTGCAAGAGCGCCTCGGCCGGAATGCCGGTCATACGGACGGAGGTTTCTGTTTCGGCCGGCTCGCCCTTAGGAAGCCGTACGACCATCCGCCCTGCCGCATGCCCGGTCCCCGATTGCGCGACGACGCGATCGAGATCCAACATGCCGTCTTGAATGGTCAACCGGCCGGACAATCCGCCGAACCGCAAGTGTTTGTAGAGGCCCTTTTCAATGGTAGCTGTAGCGCTGACCTGACTGGTCGAGGCGAGTGTTTCGAGAAATTCCCGGATCGGCGAACGATGGCCTTTCGGGATCAGCAGATCCAGGTCCATTTGCGCCGACTCGATCTTGACCGCGATCACCGGCTTGGTCGTCCAATTCTTCAAGGCGCCGGACAGGCTCACATCACTGTCCTTGATGCGGAAGGACAGCTGTTTGATGTCGGCGATGTTTTTGGAAAACTTCAAGCGAAGGTAGATGTCTTCGACCGCGCCGTCCACGCCCTTGAGCGTCATCAGGCCATTGGTGAGCGCCAGCCACCCGCCGGCGCGCCAGTTTTTCCACTCGGCATCCGTGCCCTTGACGTCCATGGAGACTTCGAGATTGCCGGCTTCGAACCCGCTGCGATACACCCAGTCCGGCAGGCTGGAGACCGATACCGTGCCGGTGGCAAGCGACGCGTCGATGGAAAACTGGTCGCCGAGGGTAATGCGACCCTTCAACGGCAGCCGCAAAGGCGGCACAACCAATTCGAGGCGCGATATCACCAGACCGATGCCTTTGCTGACCTCGGCATCTAATTCGAGGGAGGCCGGCGAACCGAGAGGTTTTTCCCCCAACGTCGGGAGCACGAGTTTGGCTTCATTCAGGCCGATCTCTCCACGCAAATGCGGCGCGCCGGATGGACCCGAGAGCTGCACTCTGGCATTGACCATGCCGTACAGCAGATCGTCGGGAAAGGTGCCCGCCGACACCATCTGCCGCAGCTGTGAGGCGCTGCCCTTCGCGCGAATGACAAAGTCTTGAAACACGCTGGGCGTGCCTCCGCTGATCATCCCGTTGAATTGCAGCTGCGCCTCTCCGACATTGGCCGTAACCTGATCGAACTGCGCGCCGCCGGTTTGCGAGAACACGATGCGGCCATGCATCGCCGTGAGACGTTGCGGCAGCGACGGATTCATGAGGCTGACCTGTTCGGCCAGCACCTCCCCGCCCGCGAAGGTTATGCCCTCCGGTTTGTCCAGGGGACCGACCAACCGGAACGTCGGATGGGTCTGGCCTTCGATGTCGCGCGACTGGGCGAGCAGCGACGTGAGCTTGTCCGTGCGAATGGTCTTGGTCAAAAACTTCACCAGGTCGGCCGCGCTCATGTCGCCGCTGACATCCAGTTCCATCCAAGGGCCGTCGTCCAGGAACGACACCAGGGCTTTCCCGTCCGTGATCTGCAGCGTGCCGTAGGCGCCCGTCACCTTGCCGACGCGGATTCGTCCCGGTTCTACCGAAACGGTCGCGGCCAGGTTCTGGGTCGGCACACGATCGTTGCCGATCAGGGCCATGCCTTTTTCGATCCGGAAATCACCGGTCAACGACAACTGCGGGCTGGGCGCCGTGGCCCCCGTCAGTGTGGCGGAGAGAATTTGGACGGTGCCTCCCAACTGGCGCTGCTCGACGATGGCAGGAAGTTGAGCATGGATCCATTGCGCAGGAATTCTTGTGAAGAGCGAGCGGAGATCGATCGAGGGTGCCGCGAAAGTGATGGAAAATGTGGGCTGCGATGTCAGCAGTCCGGCCAGGTTGGCCTTGCCCGTCACCGCCAGTTCATCCACCTTGGCGGCAATTTCGGTCAGCACCACATCGTACCCGGCGACGCCGGGCGCGACGCGGATACGGCTTTGGAGACTGGCGCCTCCTTGCAGTTGCGGAGGAACCGGCCGGGGCCCGAAGAAGTCGGCCGCTTCGCGAAGCCGAAGATTCGTGGTCTCGATCTCGCCTTCGAATTGAAACGCCGGGCGGACGGAATAGGGCTCCTCGGCGGCCAGCGTCGATGACGATTCGCTCAACCCGATCGTGCCGGTCAGCGAAAAGGAGGAGGGCGCGCCATTCGCCGGCAGCGCGGCGGAAATATGCAGGTCTCCTTCCGCCTTCCCCGGATAGACTTTCAGCGCCATCTCGACCGTTTCGAGCTGCGTGGTCCGGACGCCGTCCGGCCGCGCCTCGTCCGTCACCGTGATGTGTCCCTTCTGAATGGTCGCTTCACGAATTTGCAACAGCCGGCTGAACATCTGATAGGCCGACTCGTCCTTGGCCGCCGAAGGCAAACCGGCCAGCACATTCCAATGGCCCGAGCGGTTGCGAATGAGCGTCACGGTGGGCTCGTTCAGAAAGATACGCTTGGCGACGACCTGTTTTTTGAGCAATGGGAGCAGGCGCAGGACGATATCGATTTCCTTGGCGGAGAACACGACGTGCGTCGGGTCATCGTGGCCGTAAATGCCGACGTTGGTCAGCTCCAGACGAATGCTGGGCAGCACCACGAGTTTGATGCGATCGACTTCGATCTTACGACGAAGGCTGGTTTCGAGTTGCTGCAGGAAGAAGTTTTTGAGGATATCGACGCCGAACAATTCGCGCGAATAGAAGAGGACCAGTACTCCCGCGACCACCAGGCCGAGCAGCGACAGCACCACCGTGCGGGGACGAACCCTCACTGACCCTCCTCTAAGTAGAACAAACACGCAGTGTACTGGATGCACGGGCGGGAAATCCATACGCGACGCGATCTGTACCACGTACCACGTGAGACGTGAAAGGTAAAGAATCCGAAGGCTCCGCTCCCTTTTGGGGCCTCGCCTGTTACGTGTCACCTTTCACATTTCACGAGACGAGCGGGCCAGTCTATAATGCGCCGGCCGCCGGACGGCGGGACACTGGGGGAAGCACGAGTGGGGTTCGACACATCAGCGGTACGACCGCGTTGGGGCATTCTCGCCCTGCTGTTCGCCATTAGCGCAGTCACGTACATGGACCGGGTCAACATTTCCGTCACCGCCCGGCAGATGATGCCTGCCTACGGCCTCACCGATCAGGACATGGGCTATGTCTTTTCGGCCTTCGTCTTCGGCTACGCGCTGTGCCAGATTCCCGGCGGTCGCCTGGGTGATCGCTGGGGGGCGCGTGTCGTGTTGGCCTGCGCCTTGGTCTGGTGGTCGCTCTGTACGGTCTTGACCGCCGTGGTCGCGACCCTGCCGCTGGCCACCGTGGTCGGGACGGTGGGTGCGCTGGTCATCGTGCGGTTCCTGCTCGGCGTGGGCGAATCGGTCGCCCTGCCGAATTTCAATCGCGCCGTGGCCGACTGGATGCCGCCGGGACAACGGGGGCTCGGCATCGGCATTGCCATCGGCGGCATCGGCATCGGCGCCGCCATCACGCCTCCCCTCGCCTCCTGGGTGATGGTGAACTATCACTGGCAGTCGGTGTTTTATCTCTCGGCCCTCATCGGCCTCGTGGTGGCGGTCTTGTGGGTGTTCTGCTCACGGGATCGAAAGGGCAGCGAGGTGACGAAGGCAGAAACGCTCTCGACTCCGGTTCCGTGGCGGAGGATATTTCGCTCCCGGCCCCTCTGGTGGCTCGTCGCGAGTTACGCCTGCCTCGGCTACGTGGCCTACATCTATATGAGCTGGTTTTATCTCTATCTGGTGAACGTGCGCGGAATCGATCTCTTACGCGGCGGCTGGTTGGCGGCGGGACCCTTTCTCGCCATTCTGGTGTTCTGTCCGCTCGGAGGATGGGTTACGGACAAGCTGGTGCCGACTCTCGGATTGCGCAAGGCCCGACTCTCCATCGGCATGCTTGGTATGGCATTGGCCGGCGGGCTGATCGCGGTTGGTGCGTGGGTGGAGTCGCAGACCATGGCGATCGTCTGCCTCTCGCTCGGTGCCGGCTGGCTGTACTTCACCGTCGGCGCCTATTGGAGCGTGACGATGGATCTCTCAAAAAACCATGCGGGCACCTTGTCGGGCGTGATGAACACCGGCGCCAACGTCGGCGGCGTGATTTCGCCGAGCCTCACACCCTGGCTCGCCGATCACTGGGGCTGGACGGCCTCATTGTTAGTCGCCGCCGGCATCGCGCTCTGCGGCGGGCTCATGTGGATGAAGGTCGATCCCACGGAGCGAATGAGGGAGTGAGG
>JADYYH010000118.1 GCA_020853775.1 Nitrospira sp. | reverse complement strand
TCCGAGTCCTCTCGGAATCGGTGGCCGACATCCCTCGGAATAACAGGCGGCTCGCCGCCGTCCGATCGTTCTGGAGCCATTCGCGACGCAGGTCCTCCTCACCCTTGGGTATCGTGTCCCTTCCAATTTATGAGGGAGGAACCGATGCCAGCGGAGCGAGTGACCATGCGAAAGATCAAAGACATTCTGCGACTGAAATGGGCCTGTGGGCTCAGTAACCGACAAGTCGCCGCGAGTTGTGGCGTGGCGCGGAGCACGGTCGCCGAGACGCTCTATCGGGCCACGGCGGCCGGGCTGACCTGGCCGGTCCCGGAGGACCTGGACGATCAGCAGCTGGAAACCCGGCTGTATCCGGTGGCCCCCTCGCCGACCGGCCCGCCGCGGGCTGTGCCGGACTGGGCGACCGTGCACCAGGAATTGACGCGGAAGGGTGTCACCCTGGCGCTCCTCTGGCAGGAGTACAAAGCCCAGCATCCGGCCGGCTATCAGTACAGCCGCTTTTGCGATCGCTATGGGGCCTGGCGGGCCACCCTGGATCGGTGTCTGCGGCAGGAGCATCGTGCCGGTGAGAAACTCTTCGTTGACTATGCGGGCCAGACCGTGCCGGTCCAGGATCGGCAGACCGGCGAGGTGCGGCCAGCCCAGATCTTCGTCGCGGTGTGGGGGGCCTCCAATTACACCTACGCCGAGGCCACCTGGACCCAAACGCTGCCGGATTGGATTGGTGCGCATACGCGCGCCTTCGCCTCGTTCGGCGGCGTGCCGGAAATCATCGTGCCCGATAACTTACGGAGCGGCGTCACCAAGGCCTGCCGGTATGAACCGGAGCTGAACCCCACCTACGCCGATCTGGCTCAGCACGATGGGGTCGCGGTAATTCCGGCCCGGGTCCGCAAACCGCGCGACAAGGCGAAGGTCGAAGCGGGCGTCCTGCTCGTCGAACGATGGATCCTGGCCTGTCTGCGGCATCACCCCTTCTTCAGTCTGGCGGAGCTCAATATCGCCATCGCCGCCTGTTTGGACCGGCTGAATCGCCGCCCCTTCAAGAAACTCCCTGGTTGTCGACAGTCTCAGTTCGACGCGGTGGACCGGCCCGCCTTGCAGCCGCTGCCCACCGAGCCCTACGTCTATGCCGAGTGGCGGACGGCGCGGGTGAATATCGATTCGCATCTTGAGGTCGAGGGCCACTACTACAGCGTCCCGTCGCCGTTGGTCCATACGGCCCTCGATGTGCGGCTGACCGTGACCACCGTCGAGTGCTTCCACAAAAACCAGCGGGTGGCGAGCCATGTGCGGAGTGCGGAGCGGGGTCGGCATACGACGGTGGTGGCGCATCTCCCCTCGGCGCATCAGCAATATCTGGCATGGTCTCCCTCCCGCCTGATCCAGTGGGCCGAGACCGTGGGGCCCGCGACCGGAACCGTCGTGGCCGAACTCCTGGCGCGGCGGCCGCATCCCGAGCAAGGCTATCGCTCCTGTCTGGGCATTCTCCGCCTGGAGCGTGCGTACGGCGTGGCGCGACTCGAAGCCGCCTGCCGGCGGGCGCAGGCGCTGGAGGCGTTCACCTACAAGAGTGTGCAGTCCATTTTAAAGACCGGACTCGACCAACAGCCGCTCCCCGAGCCGGTGCTGACGGTCCCGCTGCCGTTCGAGCACGCCCATCTGCGCGGCACCACCTATTACCAACAGGAAGGAGGGTTCTGATGTTACGTCATCCCACACTCACGGCGCTGGAGGCGATGAAGCTCACCGGCATGGCCATCGCCTTGGCGGAGCAATTGGAGATGCCCGACGTCCAGCGGCTCAGCTTCGAGGAACGGCTGGGGCTATTAGTCGATCGCGAGTGCACGGTCCGGGACAATCACCGGTTGGCGCGGCGGCTGGCCCAGGCCCGGTTCCCCGGCCACGCCACGCTGGAAGATCTCGATTATCGCCATCCCCGGGGGCTGGACAAAAGCGTGATCGCGTCCCTGGCCACGGGTCAGTGGATTCGCCGTCATGACAATGTGTTGATCGTGGGGCCGACTGGCGCGGGCAAAACGTACCTGGCCTGTGCACTGGCCCAGATGGCCTGTCGGTTGGGGTGCTCCGCCCTGTATTTGCGACTCCCGCGGTTCTTCCGGGACCTGGCGATCGCCAAAGGCGATGGCCGCTATGGCCGCGTGCTCCGGAGTCTCGCGAAGACGGACCTCGTGGTGCTGGATGACTGGGGGCTGGCCCCGTTGACCGACGAGCATCGCCGAGATCTCTTGGAACTCCTCGATGATCGCCATGGACGTCGGGCCACCCTCGTGGCCAGTCAACTCCCGATCGATCACTGGCACACGGCGATCGGGGAGCCGACACTGGCCGACGCGATTCTTGACCGGCTCGTCCACAATGCCTATAAGATCACTTTGAAAGGAGAATCAATGCGCAAACGGTTAGCCAAATCGGACGGAAGTCGGCCACTGAAGACAGAGCACTGAGGCCCTGCGTCGCGGGGCTCCGAGGGGTGGCCGGATTCGCTCGGAATCGGTGGCCGGATTCAGCGGAATACGCACTGTACACAGTGGAAGCAGTAGAACGCCATTAAACACCTGATTTACAAAGCTTTTGTGGGGAAACCATTGCAACAGCGAACCTTGTAAAAATCTAGCTTTTCGCCTTCACACGGAAGAGGCCACAGGTTCGATACCAGTATCGCCCACCATCCCGCTTCTATTCCCGTCTTGGTCCAGCAACCTCTGAATTTCTCTCGTGTTCCACAACGGGCTCCCGGAGTTCCCTTCACCTGGACAGAATCAAGATCCTGCGCTAGACTTTTTTCACAAGGAACAGACTTCGTCTTTTCGAGTGTTCCTCTAGAAGAAAGAGAGGCACGGTATGCGCGGGACTTTGGCCACACTCATGTTGGGATTGCTTCTGACCACGGGTTGCTCCACCACCAACCAGATGGCGACGCAGGACCAGAACTACAATGCGCCGCTCAGCATCTATAGTGCGATGGACAGCACCTCGCTGGTCTACTCCGATCCCATGGCTGCGTCACAGGCCAACGATAATCCCTATCGATGGCTGGGATTCGTGCTGCACCCTGTTGGTCACGTCGTCGATTACACGGTGAACCGTCCGCTCTATGCTGTTGCGAGACATGCGCCGTACCTCTTCGGGTACACGGCCGAAGATGCAATGATCGACTCGCAACGCCGATAACCCCCGCTCGTAGCGCCTTGCCGACCGGGATCCTCTTTCTCGGCGGCGAGGCGACGCAGTCACTGCTCTCCCTGGCAGTCGCATCTCTCCGGCTATTCGGGTATGCTCTCCCCCTCGATCCATCTAGCATTGACCTGGGGCATCGAATCCGACCATGCATCGTCGGTTCCCACTGCTGCCTGCACTGTTCACCCTCTGCGCCTTGCTGACCGGGTGCGAAACCCCGCCGCCGGCGCGCGCACCACTTCCGCCTTCGGAAAGTGACCTGGACCTGCTGAGATCGACAAAACTCTGTGATACCCGCACGGTATTCTTGGAGCACCATCCCGGCGTCGTGCCACGGACTGACGCTTGGGGCAGCGGCCAAGAACTGCGCCTCTCAGCCGAACAGGGCCTCTCAAGAGGGGAAGAGTCGTACTTCTTCGATGAAGACGGGACACTGGTCGGGACGCTGTTCCTCTTTCCTTCCGGACTCGACTTGGGTCCCTACAGAACACTTCGCTATACCCTCAGCCAGCTGAAACCCAGTCTGGAGTTCTACCTGACCGTCGCTCAATTGGCGGATCGTCAGAATATGGCATTCAGCACCCTCTATGACACGGGGGACGAAAAAACCACCACGCGGTACCTCGTCCTTGGCGACAAGCCTCCGCGGCTCCTGGCCGCATCCTTTTCCATTGATCCCTACGTGAAGCTCTTCTCTCCCTACCGGAAGGAATTTCTCGATCGTCTCCGGGATACCGGGCAACAGAACGGCGGCCAGCACCTCGACACGCAAGGAGCGGAAGACAAGGAGCCATTTGACTCGCTTCAACAATTTGCCCGAGGCCAAACCGCACAACTTGCCTACTGTGGGACAAAGAGTCAGACCATCGCGCTCGACGCGTACCAGAAGGCCAGCGCATCAGGGTTCACCAGCCCGGTCTGGCAAGCAGAAATCCATCATCGCCTGGGCGTATCCTGGGAAGCCGCCGGCGATTTGGAGAAGGCCAAACGCGAATTACTCGCCTCCCTGGCACAACGCCCAAACTCCCCGGAAGTCATCAATAATCTCGGGTATGTGTACAGCAAATTAGGGGAGAAGCAGAGCGCGCTCGCCTCCTTCGAAAAAGCGGTCCTGATGCGCCCCAATTATGCGATCGCCCGGTTTAACCTGGCGGAAGCCATCGCGGACGCGAACCCCAAACGAGCCATTACAGAATATGAAACGTATTTGGCCCTGACCGAAGGAATCCCCGAAGAGGCCGATCGCTCAGCCCTGGCGCAATCGCGCGTCAAGGCCCTCAAGCACCAATAGCGTGGGCGGGCTTGCGGCAAGAGCCGCTAGGGAGAACCAGCGATGTGGAGGGGCAGGACCGGAATCAACGGGGGGACTTTTCAGCTTCTTCCTGACTCGTCTTGCACTCGATGCACAAGGTGGTGACCGGACGGGCCTTCAGTCGCTTATACGGAATATCGCCCTGGCAGCCTTCGCAAATACCATAGGTGTGCGTCGCAAGTCGCCCCAAGGCTTCATCGATTTTCTTGAGGAGTTTGCGTTCCCGCTCGCGGATGCGAAAGGAGAAATGCTGGTCGGCCTCTGCGGAGGCTTGGTCGCTTACGTCCGGAAACACTTCCAGACCGGTAGGATTCGTCAATACCACTCCGGCTTCGGCGAGGATGGCCGCACGTTGGCCTTCCAGGTCTTTCTGAATGTCAGGGTACTTAACCCCGTTCGCCTTCGCCGGCTTCTTCCTGGTAGGAGTGGATTTTTTCGTCGAAGTCTTCATCAAATACTCGGTTCACTACGCTGGTATCGCCGCGAGACCCTCTAACGAATGTGGACTATAGCAGCCGCAAATCGAAGGGGTCAATCGTTTCGTGTTGGTCGATACGACTGCTCCACCTCCGGCAGCTCCCTCGAGTGACGTCACAGGTCTCTTCGGCCTTCGATCGATTTCACCAGCGTCACCTCGTCCGCATACTCGATATCCATTCCCACGGGAATTCCATAGGCAATCCGCGTGACTCGGACATGGTGAGGCTTCAAGAGGCGCGTCAGGTAGATGGCGGTCGCCTCACCTTCAATCGTCGGATTGGTGGCGACAATGACCTCTTCCACCCCTCCGGCTTTGACCCGTTCGAGCAGTTCTTCCGCGCGAATATCCGATGGCCCGACGCCGTCCAACGGCGACAACACGCCCAGCAGGACATGGTACAGACCACGGTATCCACCGGCGCGTTCGATCGCATACAACGTGCTCGGCTCCTCCACCACAAGAATCTTGCTGCGATCCCGTTTGGAATCCCGGCAAAACTCGCAGAGCTCCCCCTCGGCGATATTGCGACATTGGCGGCAAAACGAGAGCCCGTCCTTCACGGCCTGAATCGCTTCGGCGAGTCGCAGAGCCTCTCCCCGTTCCGTCTTGAGCAGGTGAAATGCCAGCCGCTGTGCGCTTTTCTGACCGATCCCAGGCAAACGCACTAACTCGCGAACCAATTTTGCCAGCAGTCCCTGCTGATCAATGCTCATAATGCCTGTTCATCTCCGGACCCTACGCACCGGAACCCCCGATTTCTCCGGCCATCGACACACACTGGACACCCGTCGGATTAGAACAGACCGGGAATCTTCATTCCGCCCGTGACGGCTTTCATCTCCTCGGCCATCATTTCGCGTGATTTCTTCAGTGCATCGTTGCCGGCCGCAACGACGAGATCCTGCAACATCTCGACATCACCGGCCTTCACCACTTCTGGATCGATCTTCACGCTGAGCAGGTCCATCGCGCCGTTTACCGTCACAGTCACAATACCCCCGCCCGCGGTTCCGGACACCGTCTTGGTCGCGGCCTGCTCCTGCACTTTGGCCATTTGTTCCTGCATGGCCTGCGCTTGCTTCAAAATGTTGGACATATTCCCGAATGGACTTTTCATTCCTGTACCTCCTGTACCGGCGTGGTCGTGCGAACCTCCGCCAACTCTCCGCCGAACATCTCCAGCGCTTGTTTCACGAGAGGATGGGCCTTCGCCTGTTGCGTCAGGATCAACCGCTGTTCCTGCTCCTTGGCGACCCTCAACTGCTTCATCGTGGGCGCGGCCCCCGGCTCCTGCTCCGCCACTTCGATGATTCGAACCCGTAACGCACTGCCGTACAGACGTTCGCCTAACGCCGCCAGGGCTTGCAGATTGTCTTCCTTCTCCAGCATCGACCGCGCCACCGTCGCCTGCTTGGTAAACCCCAAGGTAACCAATCCGCCTTCGATCTTCATGACCCGCCCCATTTCTAGGAACGGCGCGATATTGGGATGTTGAGCCGATACGGCTTCTTGAACCTCTTCCCAATTGATCTCTGTCGCGGATGAGGCGGTTGCGGCAGCAGAAGACAGGACCTCGGTCTTTTGCGGCTGTTGCGCGACCGGAGCCTGAACAAGAGACGCAGGAGTCGGAGTCGGCGGAACCGCCGCTTCACGAGGACGTGCAACCGGAGACGGCACAGGAGCAGCCCCGCTCGGAACAGCGGGCCGTTCTCCCGCATCGGGGCTGGTCTTCGACGTGTCACGTTTCGCCGGTTTGGGTGGAACGGCCTTCTCCGCTGATGACGAGGCGCGAGCGGCTGTTCCACGATCGACGGGTGAGGCACTCGACGGAACCGCCACCGCCGGCTGCCCAGCCGGATTGTCAGGCGCGCGCAGGAGACGAGTCGCCCGAACCGCCGCCGTTTCGAGCACAAACCGCGGGTGCGCGCTTACCCGCAGATGATCCTCCGCGGCCGCCCACAGTCGAAAGAGTTCTTGAAGGTGCTCAACCGAGAACTGTTGCGCGTCCCGGGCCAATTGCGTCAAATCTTCCTCGGTCGCTTCGATCAGCCCTCGCAGTTCGGGGCCTGCCGGCACCACAGCGGCGACCAACATATTCCGGACATACTCCACCAGATCGGCGCAGTAGGCGCGTACGTCATGGCCTTGATCCAAGAGACCGGCGATGACCTGCAAGGCCTTGGCGCTGTGCTGTTCGATTACCGCCTCAATCATCGCCCGCACCCGCTCCTGCGGAACCGCGCCCAGCAAGGTTTCCAGATCCTGATGGCGAATGGTCTTGCCGCCGAACGCAATCACTTGATCCAGCAAACTCAGCCCGTCACGCATGCTGCCTTCACTGGCGCGTGCCAGGGCCATCAGACTGCGGTCTTCGATGGTCAATCCATCCTGGTCCGCCACATGCCGCAGCCGCTGCATAATTTCAGCTTTTGAAATTCGGCGAAAGTTGTAATGCTGGCACCGCGAGAGAATCGTCGCGGGGATTTTGTGAATTTCCGTCGTCGCGAAGATGAACACCACATGGGACGGAGGCTCTTCCAGGGTTTTCAACAAGGCGTTGAACGCCGAGTTGGACAGCATGTGCACTTCGTCGATGATGTAGACCCGAAACTGCCCCCGGAACGGGGTGAACTTGACGTTCTCGCGAATCTCCCGCACATCGTCCACGCTGGTGTTCGACGCGCCGTCGATTTCGACCACATCCACCGACGTGCCCTGCGTGATTTCCTGACAATTCGCACAGGTGTTGCAGGGGGAACCTGTCGGGCCCTGTTCGCAATTGAGCGCTTTCGCGAGGATCCGCGCGACCGTCGTTTTTCCGACCCCGCGCGTGCCGGAGAAGAGAAACGCATGGGCGATCCGCTTGGTGGCGATCGAATTCATCAGCGTCTGCACGACGTGCGACTGCCCGATGACATCGTCAAACGTTCCAGGCCGGTATTTTCTTGCGGAGACTTGGTAGTCCATGGGGCGTGGATCATTCCTCGTGAATCGTATCGTCCATTATGTGGACGCTTCACGAATGACGCTTCACGAGAGACGTCATCAATGAAAGTGGGGCCAGGTGATCCTGCGGCACACAGAACGAACCGCTTACCGTTGCTTCCTTCCGGACCTGGCGGGGTTCACAGGGTTCTGTTGCACAGGGCCCGGCCCCGAAGATTTCGTGATCCGGCAGGGATGAAAGGCACATCCCACCGCATCACCTTGCGATGGCGATTGAACGTTCACGCCTTCCCAATACCGGCACGACACTTTTCGATGGCGGAGAGGGTGGGCATTCGAAGTCGCGCCTACGCGCTCCCACTGAGAGGGCCTGCCCCCTCGTGTCTCCCCACGCAGGGGAGTACCTCCCCCGCGATCCCCCCTCGTTCGAATCCCACCGCCTCAGCTGGCAATGGCTATTCGACTCGCACGCCTTCCCATTCTTACACGGCACGTTTGATGGCGGAGAGGGTGGGATTCGAACCCACGGTCCCGTTGCCGAGACGCATGCTTTCCAAGCATGTCGATTCGTCCACTCTCGCACCTCTCCGCGATCGGACGACTTCAAGGGGAGGCATCTTATCACGCAGGTCGGTGGGCGGCAAGGTAAGGAGCCCGCTTCTCGCCGATCGGATTCGATCCGGAAACGGCTAGGCGACTGAGACCACGACACGGGTCCAGACGCCACGAGAGACGATGCCTGGCGACTTGGCACCATTGACCCCTTTCGCGCGCATTCCTATACTGCGGAACCATTTCAGCGGAGGTACGTGATGAAAATCCTGGTCGGGATCGGTGTCGTGATCCTGCTCCTTTTGATCCTGATCATCGCTTTGCCTTTTCTCATCGACTTGAACAAGTATCAGGATCGATACCGCCCCTTGATTGAGGAGGCGCTCAACCGCAAAGTCGAACTCCAGGATATCCGCCTGACCATTTGGCCGCGCATCGGCGCCCGAATCGGCGGGTTTGTGGTGCAGGATGATCCCGTCTTCCGCACCGGGCCTTTCGCCTCTCTCGCCTCGCTGGATGTGGGCGTCAAGCTCCTGCCGCTGCTCAAAGGCCGCGTCGATGTGGAAGAGATCACCCTGCGTGATCCGGTCATTCTGGTCCTGAAAAATTCCCAGGGCCAGCTCAACATCTCCACCATCGGCGCCAAACCTGCGGCGCCTGCGGCGCCGACGAAACCCGAGGCCCCGGGACCGCCGGCCGGCAGTCCGCTCCAAGCTCTGGCACTCTTTGCCGTCGATCGGGTCTCCATCGATGGCGGGAAACTGACCTATCGTGACGAATCGACCCCAAAGCCGACCGAGTACACCGTGAACCAACTCGAATTTTTGCTGACCTCGGTCCATCTCGGCGACAGTCCCACGGTGCACCTGGGAGCCACCGTCCTGCCCTATAACCTTCCCGTGCACCTTGATGGCACCTTCGGTCCACTCGTTGAAACGCTGGACGTGAAATCATTCACGTTCAACCTCGGCCTTGGCAAGGTGGCGATGGGCCTGAAGGGACGTGCGGTCGGTGGGAACCTGGATGCCACGATCAATGCGCTGCAAATCGATACGGCCGATCTCCCCGTCGCATTGCCGCTGACCAAGCCCGTCCAGGTCAAGGATCTGCATCTCACGATCCATGCCCCGTATCCGATGTCGCCCGACACCCCTCCTGCCAGCCAGGTGGACTTGACTGATCTCGGCCTGACCCTGGTCATGGGCGGGTCCGCCATCAACGTCAAGGGCACGGCCACGAAGGGTCTCGCCAATGTCACTGCGGCGTCGGCCAGTATCAATTCCTCCGACCTTCCGGTGGCCGTCCCGCTGGCCAAACCAGTCGAAGTGAAAGACCTGCACATGAACGTCCGGGCCAAATATCCGCCCAAAGAAGGGACCGCGCCACTTGAGCTTGCAGAGGTGCCGAACCTGGGCCTGACGGTCGCCTTGGGAAGCTCACGGGTCGAGGTGAAGGGATCGGTCCTCGGCGGATTGGCGAAGGTGACGGCGACCTCAAAACTCGTGAATACCGCCGATCTGCCCGTCGTGTTGCCGCTGAAAAAGCCCGTGGAAATCAAAGATCTCCAGGCGGCGGCCGAAATGAAGGGCCAGGAAGCACGACTCACCAACCTCACCCTCCAACTCTTCGGAGGCTTCCTGCGCACGCAAGGCACATTGAGCCTGGGCACTCCAACCCCGCCGTTCACGGGCACCGTCTCGCTGCAAGGCCTACAGGTCGGACCGGCGCTCCAGGCTGTGGGCACCGATCAGGTCTCCCTCAGCGGCACCGCCAACGCCGAGCTGGCGCTCAGCGGGCGCGGGTTTACCCATCCGGATCTCGTGAAGGCCCTGGCAGGAACCGGCCGCATGTCCGTCAGAGAGGGCAAGATCGAGGGGATCAATCTCTTGCAACAGGCCGCAATGTTACTGAAAGTGGTCGGGGTGTCTTTGGACACTGTCAAAGCGACGGCGTTCTCCACCATCGAAAGCGATATTGTCGTCAAACAGGGATTGATCAGCCTGCAGCGAGTGTTGATCGACAGCCATGATTTTCAGGCGACCGGCGGCGGGACGATCGGCCTCGATCAATCACTCGACATGAAACTGAGTTTGAATCTGTCTCAGGCCCTGAGTCAGAAAATCGCGGCCGGCTCGGCCATTGCGAAGGTCGCCATGACCAATGGGCGCCTCTCGCTGCCACTGGTGATTACCGGGAGCACCCAAGCCCCCTCCTATGGACTCGACACCAAAATGTTCGCGGGGAAAGTCCAGGAACAGGTGAAGGAAAAGGTCAAAGGCGCGGTGGGAGACCTCTTGAAAGGGTCGGCCAAGCCGGAGGACCTCAAACAGCAGGGCAAGGATCTTTTGAAGGGATTGTTCGGACGGTAGAGATAGGGTGGAGGAGACATGTCACTGGCCAATTTGATTACCCAATACGCCGTGCAATACGGCTTTCGCATCATGGGGGCAGTCGTCGTCATTATTGCTGCCCTCTTCGTGGCCAATTCGGTGGGTCGTCTCTTCGAGCGTTGGCTGAACAAACAAGATCTGGAGCCGCCCCTGCGGCTGCTGCTCTTGCGCCTCCTTAAAGCCCTGCTGGTTATCCTCGGCGTACTCATCGCACTGGATCAACTCGGGGTGCAAATCGCACCGCTGGTGGCAGGCCTCGGCGTAGCCGGTCTCGGTGTCGGGCTGGCCTTGCAAGGGGTGCTCAGCAATGTCGTGGCGGGGCTCTCGATTATCTTCACAAAGCCCTACCGGGTCGGCGAACACATCTCTCTATTGGGCGTCCATGGCGACGTCGCGAAGATTGATATCTTCACCACCACCTTGCTGCATCCCGACCATTCCAGGATTGTCATCCCAAACCGCAAAGTCGTCGGGGAAATTCTGCACAACTTCGGAACGATCCGGCAGTTGGACCTCTCCATCGGCGTATCCTATCAGACCGATATCGAGACCACCCTCCGCGTGCTACGTGAACTCGTCGCCAGGCACCCGAAAGTGCTGCAGGATCCTGCCCCGATCATCGGCATCGCTGCCTTTGCCGACTCCTCCATTACCCTGTCCATTCGGCCCTGGGTTCCGGTGGCTGCCGTCGGATCTGCGCACAGTGAACTGAACCTGGCCATCATTCAGCGATTACGAGCCGATGGCGTGGACATTCCCTTTCCCCAACGTGAAGTGCGCCTGCTGAATCCCTCGTAATCCAGCAGCAAACGACCCTATCATCGGCCTTATCTCTTCCACGGGTTAGGGCCCCCACATGGCTTGTTGCGCCTGCGTAGATATGCTAGTGTAGCCGCCTTTCACTAGCGGATGACTGCGACACAGGAGACGACACCATGAGCAGGCACACGGATCTCGATCGCACCCGACGTTCGGAACGCACCCCGGCTACGCTCGCCGAGACGGACCCGGAGGGCGCGCTCACTGACGATCCCGCAGCCGGCAATAATCTCGACAAGATCCGCGACATCCTCTTCGGCGCCCAGGTCCGCGATCACGAGCGCCGGTTTACCAAACTTGAAACGCAATTGCTGGCAGAGGCCGCGCAACTACGTAACGACCTCAAAGAGCGCTTCGCGTCGCTGGAACAATACATCCGCACCGAGGTCGAGCAGGTGACGGGACGGTTGAACGCCGAAGAGCAGGGCCGCGCGAGTGCCGTCGGCGCTCTGACCGCGGAGTTGCAGACTCTCGCCGGGGTCCTCCAGCAGACCGCCGCTCAGCTGCGGGAGCAGAGCGAACAGGCACACCGCGACCTGCGAAACCAACTGCACAATCAGGCGACCTCACTCACGGGTGAGTTTACGCAACAACAGGCGACCATGTCGGCGGCGCTCGATCAAGCCGTACAGCAGCTTGCACATCAGAAGACAGACCGGACAGCGCTGGCGACCTTGTTTCAAGAACTCTCGCAGAGGCTTTCGCATGATCAGCCTCCCCAACAGGCCTAATCCCCCCTCCATACCTGAACGGTCACGGCCGGCGTTGTTCTCACAGAGCCGCACCTGTCGCTGCGCCGTGTTCTCAATGGCGCATCTCCTTCATCACGATAAACCAGGATACCGGCATGGCGCAGTCACGTAACGACGGCACCACACCGGGCGAACAGGACTATGCCGAACTGCGCAGCCTTCTGCTCGCGCCGGAACAGACACGTCTGGAGCAGCTGCGGGAACAGGTCGAGCACATCGATCTCAATGCGC
Source organism: Nitrospira sp. (assembly GCA_020853775.1). GTDB lineage: Bacteria > Nitrospirota > Nitrospiria > Nitrospirales > Nitrospiraceae > Nitrospira_A. The sequence goes on along the minus strand of JADYYH010000118.1, from coordinate 9,642 downwards.
AGAACCTGAGCCGTGTCCTGCCCGATGCCATCGCCCTTCGCGGAGAGGGTGATCACCAATTGACACACGTCTTGACCCCTCATGTGTCGGAAGCGTTGGGCACGTCGGTTCGGAGGCAGCCTCATCTGATCGTGGATGCCATCGCGCCGATCATGATGCCGGCCATTCGCCAGGCCATCGCCAATGCCTTGCGCAGCATGGTCCAATCGCTGAATCAAACCATCGAACATAGCCTGTCGATCCAGAGCTTGAAGTGGAGAGTGGAAGCGCTCCGTACCGGCAAACCGTTCGCAGAAATCGTCCTGCTGCATACGTTGCGCTATCGGGTCGAACAAGTGTTTCTCATCCACTCACAGACCGGACTGCTGCTGGCGCATGCCGCCGGCGATTCCGTTGCCGTGCAGGACCAGACCCTGGTGTCCGGCATGTTGTCGGCCATCCGCAGCTTCGTCCAGGACTCCTTCGGCGCCGCGCCGGATCAGGTGCTGAATACCTTGCAGGTCGGCGAGCTCACGGTATGGATCGAACAGGGACCGGCTGCCATTCTCGCCGCAGTCATTCGCGGCACCCCGCCGGAGAACCTGCGCCTGCATCTTCAAGATATCCTCACGCGTATTCACGCTGATCGGTCGGAGGCCTTGGCCCGGTTCACCGGGGATGCCGCCACCTTCGCAAGCGTCACACCGCTATTGGAAGAATGTTTGCGCGCGCAGTTCGAATCACGGCGGCGCGGGATCGCCCTAATGACCTGGGCCTTGATGGTGGTGGCGCTCCTTTTCACCGCCTGGTGGGGCCTATCGTCCTACCAGGAGCGCCAACGCTGGCAGACCTATCTCTCCCATCTGGCAGCGGAGCCCGGGCTGGTCGTGACCAATGCTGAGTCGGAAGGCCGCCGCTATCGACTGACCGGTCTTCGAGACCCCCTGGCCGCCGATCCGGCCGCCCTTCTGCAGGACAGCGGCATGGACGCAAGTCGAGTGGAATCGAAATGGCAAGCGTACTATGCGCTCGACCCGACGTTTATTCTGAAACGCGCGGGATTCGTCCTTTCACCCCCGCAGACGGTGCAGTTATCCCTGGAAGGAAGTCGCCTGACAGCCGGAGGGACAGCCCCGGCGGACTGGATCAGGCACAGCCGAACAGTGGCCCGTGCGTTACCCGGCCTCGATGGGTATGACGACCGGCGCCTTGTGAGCTGCTCACTTGACGTGCTGCGTCAGCAGCTAATCGAGACCTCGATTTTATTTGAGCAGGGACGCAGCAACCTGGCCTCGCCGGACCAACTTCAGGACGTCCGGCGCATCGCCGAACTGCTTCGGCAGTTGGACGACATGGCCCGCCTTGCCGGCGCCGCCGTCAGCGTCTCCATCGTCGGCCAAACCGACATCGTGGGAGGGCCGAGCCTCAACCGACGCCTCAGCGAGAGTCGCGCCCGAGCGGTCCTCGATGCGATCCACCCCGCATCCTTTCAGGCGCTCACGTTTCAGGCGAGGGGCATGACCCCGGAAACCGAATTACAGCGGGCGACCCCGGCCGTGGCCCATCCGCAGCATCGGCGAGCCTCACTGGACGTCACGATTCAGGCGGTGCCGTGAAAGACTTCCACCATGATTGAAAAAAAGATCTGCATGCTGGGCGCGTTTGCCGTGGGAAAAACCAGCTTGGTCCGGCGGTTCGTCAGCAGCTGCTTTTCCGAACAGTACCACACGACTATCGGCGTCACCGTCGATAAAAGGTCGACGACGATAGACGGGACCCCCCTCACCATGGTCCTGTGGGACCTCTACGGAGAGGACGAGTTTCAAAAACTGCGCGCGTCGTATCTGCGAGGATCCTCCGGGTACCTCCTGGTCCTTGACGGGATGCGGCGAGCGACACTCGATATCGCCCTGCACATCCAGGAACGGGCAACCGACACCCTCGGTCCGGTGCCGTTCGTCGTGCTGATCAATAAGCACGATCGACGTGCGGAATGGGATATCACCGAACAAGACCTCGCGCAGTTGACGCAGCGGGGATGGTCATTCGTGATGAGCAGCGCCAAAACCGGGCAGGGCGTGGAAGACGCCTTCGCAACACTGGCTCGCGCGATGCTGGCACCAGCACACTCTTCACCCACAGCCGGGAACACCCATGGCTCCTGATATGTCACTCCGCGCGCCGGACTTCCTGTGCGCCACATTGTTGGAGCGATTGGAGTACGTCGTCCTGGAGCATATTGTCGGCACGCACTTTCGCGTCCTCGGCCATCCCTCATCGTGGCTGTTTCGTCTGTATCCGGAGGCTGAATCCAGCCTGGAGCTGTCCGTCGACGCCCGCACGCCGGTGCTGCATAATTTTCTCGCCGATGCGGCGGAGGTGTGGCAGACCGGCGATGCGCGCGTCGGCCGCTCCGGGTTCTGGACTGAACAGACCGCCTTCGACGTGCCCTGGCATTTTGAAGCGTTAGCCCTCCGCGAAGGAACCAACCGTCTGCTGGTCATCCAGCACAGCACTGCGGCGTATGAACAACAGGCCTCCGTGCTCCAACGGGCTCGGGACCAGGCGCTCCACCAGCATGAGCACGAGCGCGGACACCAACGCACGCGGCAGACTCTCACCATGCAGCTGGTCGATATGGAACGGTCGCGAGACGATGTGGCGGCCATCCTGCAGGAGCTGGGGCTCGCCACGCTGCTGATCGACCAGGACGGGCAGGTGCGTTTTGTGAGTGCCTCCGCAGCCGGTCTTTTGGAACTGCCCTCGCCCCTCGTCAACCCTGGACTGCGGTGGGATCAATTGCTCCCTCTCACGAAAGCCGAGCGGCTGACGGTGCAGGCGCTCCTTGACCAACCGATCGCGCAACGGGAACGCGTCCGCTGCCACATCGACACGCCGGCGGGACGACGCCTCTGGCTCGAAATCGAGCTGCACGACGACCCGCGGGACAGGCGGAGTAAGATCGCGTTTCTCCATGACATGACAGATGTCTATCATCTCCGGCGCCTGCTGGAGTTGAAAGCGCACTATCACGATCTCATCGGGAAAAGTCGCGGCATGACCCAGCTCTATGAACAGATCCAAGACCTGGCCCGCGTGGATTCGACGGTCCTGATCGAAGGTGAGACGGGAACGGGGAAAGAACTGGTCGCCCGCGCCTTACACCAAGCCAGCTCGCGACGCACAGGTCCTTTTATTGCCGCTAACTGCGCAGGCCTGACGGATTCCCTCCTTGGCAGCCAACTCTTCGGGCATAAGAAAGGGGCCTTTACCGGCGCGATCGACGACCAGCAGGGACTCTTCGAAGCCGCGCAGGGCGGCGTGCTCTTTTTGGATGAAATCGGCGACATTCCCCACACGGTTCAAACCAATTTGCTTCGAGTGCTGCAGGAAAAGGAAGTGACCCGACTCGGTGAGACCAAGCCGAGAAAAGTGAACGTGCGCGTCCTGACGGCGACGCACCACAATCTGAGCCAGGACGTGGCCAAGGGGACCTTTCGCGCCGATCTCCTGTACCGCATTCGAGTCGCTCGCATTCATCTTCCCCCGCTGAGGGAGCGCAAGGAGGATATCCCGCTGCTGGTCACCTCCTTCCTCGCCGAAGGGCGGGCCAGCATGGGCAAAACGATCCATCGAGCAAGTCCGGCAGCGATGGCGGCCCTGATGGACTACCACTGGCCCGGCAACGTGCGGGAGCTCAAGAGCACCATCGAATGTGCGATGATTCACTGCAAAGGCGAGACGCTCGAGGCGGCGGATCTTCCGCCGGAGCTTCGGCAGGAGCCGGCAGACCTTGCGCCTGAACCAACCGGCCAGAGTGACGAACGCAGTCGATTCGTCTCCGCCCTCGGACAGGCCCGTGGCAATCGCACCAAAGCCGCACGCCTTCTCGGCATGAGCCGCGCCACCTTCTACCGCCGATTGACCGAACTCAATCTCCCGACCAGCTAGACGCCTAGTCCACCCGGCCTTCCGCCAAAGGTGTCTCACACCGTCTCCCGCGAGACAATGCAAGACGATGTGAGATGTCTCGTCCAGTCATCAGCCTCCCGCCGATTGAGTCAGCCGTCACGCTGATCCAGCGCACTGGCTCATCTTGATGCACCGGCCGCGGACACAGGCATGGAGCTTGTAGAAGCCACCGGACAAACCACTGCGTGCAATCCTGTGCGGTCACCGCGTAGGACTTTTTACAAAGGAGCATCAAGATCAGCGATGGATAAAGTATTTCCGCTTTCCACCCCTCGGCCGGACCAACCGACGCCGCGCGAGCAAGAGATCCTGAACCACATCTGGGCAGGATTGACGAGTCAGGAAATCGCGGCCCGCCTGCAGATTGCTCCCAAAACGGTGGAGTCTCATCGTGCCAACCTCTTGAGAAAGTTTCGTGCGGCCAATGCCGCCCAACTGCTACGCCTGGCCTTGCTGGAAGGCCTCCTTTCCGTTCCCTCAACGAAGTGCGCGCCGGACGGCACACGCGCGTCAGAGAGCGTAAAAGCATCGCGAAGACTCACGAGCCTCAAATGAAGATGGCCGCCGTCACCTGTGCGCTCGAGTCGGCACACACGACGTGCATGCCGGCGCAGGCGAGTCGCGATCATCCCCGCCGTGTCATCGTGACACAATGTGAATCTGCGGCATCGCGATGAGCTGCGTCGAGAGGTCTTCCGCGACAAGGCTTCCACCCTGTGATCGCATGCATCGTTTTGGTCGGAGCGCGGCGGGGCGTTGTCTCCGCAAGGAAACAGCGTCTGACCACTGCGTATGCCTGTATGGGGGGACAGCCGGATGAAAACGAACAGGGCGGGAGGAAAAGTTGATCTCCTACGAAGATTCAATTATACAACGCGAACGGGCTTCACTCATCAGGCAACCGGCACACCGTTGCTATTCGCAAGCCTCAGGAGGATGGAATGATGCGACGCTTTGAATGTTGCTTTCTTGCGCTGCTCACGCTGGCGCTCACGGCTTACGGCGTCAGGGCCGAAGCACCGGCTCCGACGGATGCCACGGCCGCCGCGCCGACACTGGACTCGGTGACGCTGAAGGACGGCACCGTCATTTACGGACGCGTCCTCGGCATGATCGCCGACGAGTTGCACATCAAGACCGGGTTTGGCCCCACCGCCGGCGAGGATATCGTGAAGATCATGTGGCCGAACGTGGCCAAACTGGTCGTGAATCGCCCCATTCCCTTCAGCCTCAAAGAGGGCACCACGGTGGTCGGCACGGCCCAGCCCGGTGAACCGGGCACGCTCACCTTGCAAGCCGCTCCGATGGGCACCCCGATGGCCATCCCGCTCGATGCCGTCGTGGGCATGAATCAGCCGGCCGTGATTTATACCGGCGCCGTTCAAGCAGGATTCTCGCAAACCACCGGCAACAGTCATCTCCGCAACGGCAGTCTGCTCGGCGAAATGTCCGCCCGCAGTGAGTCGCTGCGCTTGACCATCCTCGGCCGGTACGTCTACGGAGACAATGCCGGTAATCTCATCGTGCGAAACAGCCGCGGCACCATCAAGCTTGACTTCTTTCTGACGAAGCGGTTGTATTGGTTCGCGTCTGCCTACTTCGAGCAGGACACCTTTCAGGACCTGAAGCTGCGTACGGCGCTCGCGACCGGTCCTGGATATCAACTCCTCGATCGTGGCGACCTGACCGGGTTCTTCAAAGACATGACGCTCTGGGCGGAAGCCGGCGCGGCGTACTTCAATGAAGATTTCAAGCTCGCCAACGACAAGTCGAGCACCCGTGGGCGATGGGCCGTCAAATGGAATTGGCCGCTCTGGGGCGGTGATCAAGTCAGCCTGTATCACTTTCAGGAGGGCTTCCAATCACTCGCCAATTCCAAGGATCTTTACCTGACGGCCGATACCGGGTTGCGATTCAAAGTGTGGGGCGGACTGGTCAGCGGATTCCAATGGACCATGCGGTACAACAAGAACCCGCCGCCGGGTGTGTCGGATACCGATAACCTCTACCTGATCACGCTGGGATACAGCTTCGACACCAGTCGAAAACAATAAGTCCGAGACGGTTTGGGGTCTATTCGGCTCACACAAGGAGGACGCACAATGGGCATGATGAGTGAGTTCAAAGAATTTGCCGTCAAGGGGAACGTGCTCGACATGGCCGTGGGGGTCATCATCGGAGGGGCGTTCGGAAAAATTGTCTCGTCCGTCGTCAGCGATATTCTCATGCCCCCGATCGGCCTCTTGATGGGAAAAGTGGATTTTTCCAGCCTCTTTATTCCGCTGACCGAAGACGCCAAGGGCAAATCGCTCGCGGCCGCGAAGGCCGCCGGAGCCGCCACGATCAACTACGGCGTGTTCTTGCAAACTCTGCTCGACTTTACGATTCTCGCGTTTGTGATTTTTTTGGTCGTCAAACAAATGAACCGTTTTAAAAAAGCCGCGCCTCCCGGTCCCCCACCGGCGCCGCCGAAGGAAGAAGTGTTGCTGACCGAGATCCGTGATCTGCTCAAGAATCAGCGCCGTTAACCATAGGCCGTTCGCCCCTGCTGCTCGGGCCTGTCCGGCTTGTCTGACTGTTTTGTAAGGAGGGTTGCATGAAACACGTTTGCGTAGTTCCCGCGCTGCTGAGTGCTGTGATGCTCGCAGCCTGCACATCCGCACCGGCACCCAACGACTCAGCGAGTCGGGCACTCAATGAGATGAAGGCCGTTGCCAGGCCCATCCCGCCCAAGCCGGATCCACGCGATCTCCGGATCGCCGAACTGGAACGCCAGAAGGCCGATCTCGAAGGAGAGTTAGGGCGCCTGCGTTCATCGAGCGCTGCCGACTTGGATCAGTCCAAGGTTCGGATTACCGAACTGGAGAACCAACTTAACCAGCGCGACCGGGAATTGGCTGGCCTCCGGAGCGCCGCCGGCGACAAGGACCGGCTGGCAAGCCAATTGTCCGACGCAGACCGGCAGTTGTCCGCCAAAGAGCAAGAGCTCGCAGCCTTGAGAAACACTGCCGGAGAAAAAGACAGACTGGCGAACCAGTTGTCCGCCAAGGATCACGAACTGGCGGCTTTGAGGCAGGGCGCCGGGGACAAGGATCGGCTGGCCGCCGAATTGGCCGCATTGCAAGCGTTGCTCGCCACGAAGGACCAGGAGCTGGCCGGTCTGAAAAACACTGCCGGCGATCGCGATCGGCTTTCGTCCGAGCTGGCACAGGCGAAACAGCACATCGCCGAGCTCGAGCGCCAACTCAATGGAAGGGATCAGGAACTGGGCGCGCTGAAGGGTGCGGCCGGTGACCGTGATCGGCTGGTGGCCGATCTGGCCGCCGCTAAGCAGCGAGCCTCGGACCTCGAAAGCGAAATCGCGCGCAGAGACCATGAGATGGCGGGTCTGCGTGGGGCGCTCGATCAACAAAAGACCAGTCTCGCCGAAGCGAAGAACGATTTGTCCAAACTCCTCCAGGCCGAGGTGTCTAAGGGCAATGTGACGATGAAACAACTGGGTGATCAGCTCACCCTCGGTTTAGCCACGACCTTGCTGTTCGATTCCGGGGAGGCCACCTTGAAGCCGGGTGGAGCCGACGTGTTGAATCGTATCGGCAGCGTGCTCAAGAACTATCCGGATCGCTCGATCCATGTGGCGGGCCACACGGACAACGTGCCGATCAAGGGACGATTGGCCAAGCGATTCCCGACCAACGCCGAGCTCTCCCAGGCGCGAGCCGAGAGCGCACGCCAGGCACTGACGGAAGGTGGCATGGCCCCCGACAAGATCGACGCCAAAGGGCATGCCGACAGCCGACCCATCGCGAGCAATTCAACGGCCGAGGGACGGCAGAAAAATCGGCGTGTCGAAATCGTGGTCGGACAGTAGTCCTCGCCCATCACGCGTTGTACGCCTTGCGTCCATCCCAAGAACACGCTAGAGTACCCGGCGTGTTCTTGGGGCGTGCATGGTTGTCACCCGATTCGTTAGGCACGCAGTGCGCACACCGGCTGATCAGCATCAACGACCTCAGCCTTCGCCGTCTGGGCTTGCTGCCCATCTGAATATTCCTGTGACGACTTTCGCCCCCTCCGCCATGTGTGCCGATGACTCCGCTGACCAGGGAGAGATCGTATGAGACGAGCTGTGTGGGCGCTCATGGTTCTCGGTGCCCTTGTTCCAGCCTGTGAAACCGTGCCTCGACCGCAGCCTGTCGCGCCCGCGCCACCGGCCGGGGACGCCAAACTCCTGGCGCTTCAACAGGAGCGAGAGCAACTCCTGACGACGCTCGGCGAATTCCATGATCGTATTCGCGACCTTGAAAGTAAATTGGGGGATCGCCAGAACCAGCCGGCCACGGCTTCCTACGACCAGTTGCTGAATGCAAAGGATGCGGAGTTGGCCGAGCTGCGCCGACTCACACCTGAACGCGACAAAGCCGTCAACCAGTTAACCATGGCCAACAACGAATTGCTGCAGGCCCGTCAGCGCATTGGAACCCTGGAACAACAACTCGCAACACGAGAAAAAGATCTGGCCGCTCTTCAAAGCCGCTCGACCGCCATGGCCGATCTCGACGTCGCCCGACGCCGAATCACGGATCTGGAAGCCCAGGTGGCTCGACAGGATCACGATCTCCGCACCGTCAAGTCTGAAAATGCCGAACGAGACAGTCTCGCCGCCCAATTACAAACGGCCACGGCCACGATTGATTCGTTAAAAGCGCGCATCAGTGTGCTGGACCAGCAGCTCAGAGACCGGGACCAAGCCTTTGAAACCGTTCGCTCGCGCCTCATGGAACGGGACAAGCTGGTGCCGCAATATAATGCGATGATCGCGGAGATTTACCAGGCCCGGCACCGGATCGCCGCTCTCGAACAACGTCTGAATGAAAAGACCCGCGATCTTTCCCCGCGCCAGAAGGCTGCCCAAGGGACTACGGCTTCGCGAGAACCCGGAACGACCTCCACTAGAAACACCGGATCCTCCGAAAAGGAGGCCGGCCGCACAGGAGGCCTATCACCCACAAGTCCCCCTCAGTCTGCGGCTCGCGAAGCGAGTTTTGCGGCCATGAAGGAAGAGATCCTGAAGGTGCTCCCGAACGACAGCGGGCAGAAGGCGATCTCGGTGAAGCAGGATGGAAGCCGATTGACAATCGCGCTATCGAGCAACTGGCTGTTTGCCTCCGGCGAGGCCGCGTTGACCCCTGAAGGCCTGACCATGCTCAAACGCATCGGCACGGTGCTGGGACCGCTTTCAGACAAGTACGTCCAGGTGGCCGGCCACACGGACAATCAAGCGCTCAGCAAAACCCTTCAGAAAACGTTTTCAGATAATAAGGCACTGTCGTCGGCTCGGGCTGAAAATGCTCGCCGGGCATTGGTGACCGGAGGGATGCCTCCGGAACGAACCAAAGCGGTCGGTTTGGCCGACTCCAGGCCCATCGCATCCAACACAACCGAACAGGGTCGCCAGAAAAACCGCCGCCTTGAACTGCTCATTGTGCAGGGCCCTACCGTCGCGTCTACGACGGGGAAACTGATTGACGACCGGGATCGCCTCGCCGCATTGGCCCCCTCGTACTAGGCCGACCCTCGCGGCCCGGCCTTACAATTGACAGACCCCCGATTGCACGGTGGCCACGGAGTCACCGGCCACCGTGGCCAGAATCTTGTAGTGCCCTAATCCGAGTTCCTTGCCGTAGGCTT
>JADYYH010000117.1 GCA_020853775.1 Nitrospira sp. | reverse complement strand
CATCTTCCCATTGGGCATGAATGACGGTGCTGAGCTCCGACACAGGGATTCCAATAGCTGCGGCATCATAGTCCGGAGTGGAGAAGTCGCAGAAACGGAGTCGCCGTTTTCTATCGAGGTGTTTCATGAAGGCCATTTCGCGGGAGCACAGAGGGCAGGCTCCGTCATACAGCACGGTGAGCGGGTATCGAGCCATGGGAGGGCCTCCCTTCGTTATCCGGGAATCGGAAATCGTCGGGTGAATCGCTCCAACGTCTCATCCAAATCGCCGAACGATTCCAGAAGGTCGATGCCTGATTCAGTGAAGTGTTGACGCATGGCCAGTGCGCCACGGCCGCCGGCGAGAATTGTTGACACCGGCGCCACGTCTTGAATCAGCGCCTGCACGAGCTCGGCTGCGAGAGAGTCCGGAGGGGCGATAGTGATAGAGAGGATCGTAAGGTCCGGCGCCACTTCGCGGCAGAGTTTGCTCAAGGATAGCACCGGGACGTTGGCCCCAAGATAATACACGCGGCAATCCCGAACCCGGCATCGATAGGCTACGGCCAGCGCGGCCAGGTCATGCTCTTCTCCTGGGGGGCACGCGATCACCACGGTCGCGCCGAACTCAGCCACCGGCAGCTGGTTTATTGCGGCGTAGAGCTTTTGCTTAATTTGGCTGGTGACGTAGTGTTCGACGGCCACGTTGATGCGGCCGGTATGCCATAGTTGTCCCACCCGTTCTTGCAGCGGAAGCAAAATGCCGTGGAGCGCCTCCTCGAACGGCACAACGGCCACCGCGCCGTTCAATCGTTTTTCAAACATCACGCGATCGAGTGGTTCCAGCGCCGATAGCAATTCGCGCAAGAGACGTTCAAAGGTGTTGTCGACGGCGACGGTGCGGGGCGCAGCCGCCCGTATGCGATTCATCAATTCTTCGCGGCCGAGGCGCGCCAGATCGCCAATCGACGCGCCTGCATCCAGCTGCTGCTTCAGATATCGCAACAGCGCGACATCGTCGTCGGAATAGTTGCGATATCGGTTCGCACCTCGGGTCGGTTTTAAGAGGTCGAATCGCCGTTCCCACACCCGAATCACATCGCGACTCAGGCCGGTAAGCTTCGCAACCCTATGAATTCTGTGGGTATTCATTGCTACGACCAAGTATATGTTAAATGTCCAATGTTTGTCAAATATTTTAAATAATAACTATTGACACATTGGACAAAATGGTTTAAACATTAGACATAGTCGATGCAAACATTGGACACAAACAGGCAGGAGTGACAATGGCAACCACGAACGCATTGCAAGGACAGGCAGAGCAAAACGAGAGTCGGGTCGAGTTTTCGAGCTTTTCCCACGAATCGAATTGCACCCGGTGTGGCGGGCTTATGGTTCGTGATTTTTGCACGGATCTTCTGAGCGGCAAAGGCGGGCTCGATTGTCCGACTCGGCGGTGCGTGCAATGCGGTGATGTGGTGGATCCGGTCATTCGCTGGAATCGTCATCTCCAGCAGTTGGCTGAGTCCGGCCGGGAGATCCATGCGCCGAACCAGGCGTTGCACAGACAGCCCTCTGTGTAAGGGCCATCTTTCTCACACGAATCGACTGTTCACAACCAAGGAGGTTTCACATGCGGAGTCAAATCACCCTTCAGATGGGATTAGGAGTGCTGCTGGTGGCGGGGGCGACGTCCCTGGCCATCTCAGCCGACGCGAGTGGCGACAACAAGGACATGGTGCTCATTCCGAAAGGTGAGTTCACCATGGGGAGCAATGAACATTCCGACGAAGTTCGGCACCAAGTGGTGCTCGATGCGTACCTGCTCGACAAGTTTGAAGCGTCGAATGCACGCTACAAGGAATTCATGCGAGCCACGGGGCATCCCGCCCCTGCCTATTGGGACGACCCCCGTCTGAGCAAGGCGGAACAACCAGTGGTCGGAGTCAGCTGGACGGATGCCAATGCTTTCTGCAAGTGGGACGGCAAGCGGTTGCCCAGCGAAGCAGAATGGGAAAAAGCCGCTAAGGGGCCGGAAGGCGATAACCATTATCCATGGGGACATCACCTCGATCCGAAGAAAGCGAACTATGGACAGAACGTGGGCCGCACGATGCCGGTCGATTCCTATCCCGAGGGCGTGAGTGGGTACGGTGTCTACAACATGGCCGGCAACGTCTTTGAGTGGGTGGACGACTGGTATGACCCCAAATACTACAAGACCAGTAACGCACTGAACCCCAAGGGCGCGGACAAGGGCTACAACTTTGCCAATCAAGGTCCGGTGAAGGTGTTGCGCGGCGGGTCCTGGCTGGCTCCGGAAACGTCATTGCACACCAGCCACCGGTTCTGGAATCAGCCGGAGAACAACTCCTACGGGGTGGGGCTTGGATTCCGATGCGCCAAGTCGGTGAGCGCGGTAACCGAAGAGGCCGCTCAGGCTGGGCGCGATGCCTTCATTCAGGCACTTGTGGGCATGGGTGCGGAGAAGAATGCTGATGCGATGGCCTCCATCGAGAAGGCGCTGGCTGCGGATCCGAACAATAAAGAGTATCTGGCGACACGTGAACTGATTCAGAAGACGATGAAGAAATAGTGGCTGGCCGAAGAGGAGGTGGGATGACCACCTCCCTGTCGGATCCTCAGCTGGAGGAGGTGCGGCATGAAATTGATGTGGACTGTAGTCAGGACAGGACTAGTCATGGGGATTGTTGCGGCGGCTTCTGTCGCCCAGGCGCATGAGGCTGATATGCCGAAAGACATGGTGTACGTGGGACAAGGGCCATCGGTGATGGGCCTGGACAGAGCCGAGTCTGCGACACCGAACCGTCGTCTGACGTTGTACGACAAGCGAATGAACATGCCCTGGTCTGCGGAGGCATTCCATGACGAAGGGCCTGCGCATACGGTGTTCCTCGATTCCTATCTGATCGACAAGTACGAAGTGTCCAATAAAGACTACGGCGAATTCATCAAGGCCAGCGGCCATCCTGCTCCGGCTTATTGGGATGACCCGCGCCTGAACAAGCCTCAGCAGCCGGTGGTGGGAGTCAATTGGATCGACGCAAAGACCTACTGCGAATACCGCGGAAAACGACTTCCGACGGAAGCCGAGTGGGAAAAAGCGGCGCGGGGCCCCAACGGCGATCTGTACCCCTGGGGCAACGACTTCGATTCGAGCAAGGCAAACTATGATCGTCACCATACCGCGACCCTGCCGGTCGATGCCCATCCGGAAGGCGCCAGCTACTACGGCGTCTACAACATGGCGGGTAATGTCTTTGAGTGGGTCGCTGACTGGTATGACCCGAAGTACTATGGAAGACTGGAGACCATGGTGAACCCGACGGGTCCGGAGAAGCCTCTATGGCTCGGCGGCACCGGCACCTATGTGGATCGGTTGACGGTAGGCGAGAAGCGCGTGATTCGCGGTGGCTCGTGGATTGCGCCCGAAGGCACGATCCGTTCGACACATCGCTTCTGGAACCATCCCCTCAACAACAGCTACGGCGTGGGGCTTGGATTCCGGTGCGCCAAGGCTGCGCCGGCAGACTGGGAGCAACGTATTCGCGACAGTTACATCACGGCGCTGGTTGAGATGGGCCGGGAGCGATTCGCCGACGCGCAACAGGCAGTCAACCGCGGGCTGTCCATAGATCCGGTGAATGTCGAATTGCTGGAGCTACGACCCCTCATCGAGCAGTCGATGAAGCGTCCGTAATATCGGACGGAGTCCGGTCGAGTCGCCATGGATTCTTATGACGGAGGCAGAGGCATGAGATACAGGACAATCGTCACAGTCATGGGTGGGTTGGCGGCGTTGCTGTCCGCGATAGATCTCCAGGCCGGACCGATCGATGCCAGCCGCCACACCCACCCGGAGAAGGTGCAACTGGTCCATGAGGCGGAACATAGCGTGGACCATGCCTGGGAGGTCTATCATCGAGCGGCGCTGGGGGGAACCGTGGCGTCACCCGATCTGCAAGCACAAATCGAACAACATTTGCATGAAGCGAGAACCCTCGTGACCCAGGCGCAGGAAGCGGCCGACCGGGGGGATGCCGGTGCGGTGGAGAAGCTCGTCGAGCAGATCAAGACTCACACGGACCAGGCCATCGAGGGGAGCAAGGAGCAGAAGAAATGACACAAGGTGTGACCAGGAGACGTACCACGTGGGGCTATGCGGGACTGTTGGCGGCCGGCTGTACGCTCGCGCTCTCCCCTGTGTTTGCGGGGCCGGCTGTGAAAGAGCTGGATCCGGTTCTCATGGTGACCATTCCGGCCGGACCGTTCCTCATGGGCACACAGAGCCCGAAAGGGAGGGCCGATGAATGGCCGCAACGGACTGTGCAGGTCGATGCATTCGCCATCGATGAGGTGGAAGTCACCAATGAACGGTACATGACGTTCGTCACGACCACAGGCCACCGAAGCCCGCCCAATCCCTATGGCACTGGTGTCCTGGTGTCTGCCAAGGGAATCGAGCAACTGCCGGTCGTGCAAGTCACATGGTACGACGCCAAAGCCTTTTGCGCCTGGGCCAAGAAACGATTGCCCACAGAAGCTGAGTGGGAAAAGGCCGCGCGTGGGACTGATGGTCGGACCTTTCCCTGGGGCGAGGATGCCCCGACTGCGAAGCGGGCGAATTACGACCGTGAGTGGGCCGACGACAGGACACTCCATGCAGTGGGCTCCTTACCGGGTGGCGATTCGCCCTACGGCATCAAGGATATGTCAGGAAATGCACGGGAATGGGTTCAGGATTGGTATGACCCGGATTACTACGCAAATGCTCCGACAAAGAATCCTCAAGGACCGGACAAGGGGATTGTGCGCGTGATTCGAGGAGGGTCGTGGCACAGCCCTCACTCCGACATCACAGCCACGGCTCGAGGACGCGGAGGATTCGCGCTTCAAACACACGGGACGGGTTTTCGATGCGTGAGGAGCGTGGACGATCAAGGTCATCAGGATGCGCCTGGTGTTGAGCCGAAAGTCAGGTGAAGGACGGAGCATGGGGGCCGGTCGTTGAGACTCGAGTAGTGGTGATCATGGAGGTACCGCGACTCCGCACGCGGCCTCCCGTTGAGGCGGATGGGTGCTTCCTTTGGAGGCATCCGTCCCCTCAGCGAACCATCAGCAAGGCAGAGAGAGCTGGCATCTAGGTGGGGCGCGGTAGCAGGGAGGCGTGTATGGCTCAGCTGTTTATTTATGGGATT
>JADYYH010000116.1 GCA_020853775.1 Nitrospira sp. | reverse complement strand
TAGCGCAGAGGCGGTGGGCCACAGGAAGAGGGGCCTGGACCAGCAAATCCCCACCAAATTCCCGCTGGTGATCAGCTCAGGACCAGCGTGCCGAATGCAAACGGGAATTAATCAGACCTTCCCTAGATAAATGTTCGATCTTATGGTGTCGTGAGTCCATGGATGCGACAAGTTTGTGGCCCGCAGCCGGGGTGGTGATTGTCGCGCTCGCCACGGCCATGTTTCTGCCTCGAGCCGCTCTTCAGGAGACCTCGTCAACGGCGCGTTATCCGTCGCTCGATGGGCTTCGAGGGTATCTGGCGCTGGCCGTGTTTGTGAGCCATTCCTCCATCTGGTACTTTTATTTGCGAACGGGCACCTGGGAGGTTCCTCCCTCCAATGTGTATACGCAGCTGGGGCAAGGCAGCGTCTCCCTGTTTTTTATGATCACCGGGTTTCTGTTCTGGTCGAAGCTCCTGGATGGACGCCAGCACCTGATCGACTGGTCGCGCCTCTATTTGTCCCGGGTGCTCCGCTTGGGTCCCTTGTATCTCGTAGCAGTCGTCTGTGTGATGCTTCTGGCGTTCGGCCGCGCGGGTTTTCACTGGCGCGAGGCACCGTCGGTGGTGGCCGAGCAGACGGCGCAACGGCTGCTGTTCACGATTCCCGGCATCGTGCCCGTGAATGGATTTACGGAAACGATCCCGCTGGCGGGAGTCGTGTGGTCGTTGCCCTATGAGATGGTTGTTCTATGCCTGCTTGCCTCTTGCTGCCTTCTGTCTTCGGACAAGCCCTCCGATTCACTGGGTGATCGTCAGTCTTGCGGCTGTGGTGGTCCTTGTGATGGTGATGCCGCAGGTTCGGCTTCCGACGTTGTATGCGTTTGCAGGGGGATTTGCGGCGGCAGGGCTGGTGCGTATTGCTGCCATTCGGCTCATGCTTGCCCGTGGCGTGTGGGGGGCCGTCGCAATTCTCTGTCTGGCGACCACGTTCACGGTGTATCCGACGGCGTATACGATTCCGGCTCTTCTGCTGCTGGCAGGCAGCTTTCTTATTATCGCCTGCGGGAATTCTCTTTACGGCATTCTCCAACAGCCGGCGTCGATGGTGTTGGGAGAAATGGCGTATGGCTTGTATCTTTTGCATAGCGTGGTGTTGTTTGTGACCTACGGCCTGCTGCTGGGCGAATCGGCTGCTACGTTTTCTCCAGTCGAGCATTGGGCCATTGTCCTGTGTCAGGTTCCTGCTCTGATTCTCATGTGTTTCGCGACGTTTCGGCTCGTGGAGAAGCCGGGTATGAACGCCGTGCCATGTTGGCACGCACGGCTGATCGCTCGCGGGGCACATGCCGGCGTTCGTTCAGTGCCGTCGGACCATCAGTGATGCATGGTTTGTAAGGGGAGAGCGATTGACAGAGGAGACGCGGGTCATTAGAGTCCTGTATATATCCGAACAGTCCTGACCCGCGGCTATGAACATACTTGCGCCTTGCCCCTCGAGCCCTAACTGCGTGTCGACGCAGGCGACAGATCAAAGTCACCAGATCGCGCCATATCGGTATCAACAACATCTCGCTGACGCACAAGACACGCTGAAGACCATCGTCAATCGGTTACCTCGTACCCAACTCGTCGAGGAGAACGACGGATATCTCCATTACGAATTCACCAGCTTTTTGCTGCGGTTCGTCGATGATGTGGAATTTGTCTTTGATGACGCAACGAAGACGATTCAGTTCCGGTCAGCTTCCAGGACCGGCTATAGCGACCTTGGCGTGAATCGTCGGCGCATGGAGGAGATTCGCACCCTGGTCGAAGGGAAATTGTAGTACGAAATTGGATAGGCTGCGCCCTTCCACGCAGGATTATTTGTAGGGGAGAAGCTGCGGTGGCGGCCGATTTGTGGTTGATTTGGTCGACCTGAGTCGTCAAGATGCTGTTAGCGAGAGCGACACATACACTTGTGTCGGTTAGTATTTCATGAACACACGAGGCTCTGTTGTGATCAGACGAGCGATCCATCTCACAGCGGTCCTGTGCCTAGTCCTCTCAAGCGCCTGCGTCTCTGTCCAAGTTGATCCGTTGACGACGAAGGCATTTGAACCCCGCCCAGGGGCAGAGGCGGTGTCGACGTTACAACGCGAGCCGAATCATGGCCATGTGCAAATCGCTCGCATCGTCGCCACGAGTGAATATGCCAGTGAAGAGACCTTACGTGACCGCATTCTTGAACGAGCCAAAGAACTGGGGGCAGACGCCGTCGTGTTAGGGGATGCGGATGTCCGCCGCCTGTCGGATAGGGGCCCCACCTTTCAGTCGACGATGGGCACGGCGGTCCCTGGCGGAGTATCAAGTAATTCCTACCGCAGCGGGTACTGGAACCCATTCCGCATGGATGCGTGGAGTTTTACGCAAGGTGCCGGCGGGGGACAAGGTTGGATGCTTCACATGTCTGGATTAGCGATTCGGTATCTCTCAGCAGAAGAAGTGCGAGCCGTTCGAACGCCTCCCCTCTCCACGCCATAACCGGTCTCCAGTCCGGCTGACCCGATTGTTAAGGTCCTCCGTCACTCCGTTGCATCGATTGTCTCGCTGAGACCGACGAAGTCAACGCGCCTGTGTCTTCTGCGTTTGTCCCCGCAGCAGAGCACCGGTCATCCATACGTGAGGATTGCCTGTAACGAGGCATCGCCAAGACGGGAATATTTGTCTTTGCGCATTAGCTTGACCAAGCGTCATAAATTTGACATAACGAAGTGTACTCAGTACGAGTTAGAATCAATTGCGGATGCCCCAAGAATTCACGTCTGTCTGCAGAGTCGTTCCACCGCTGTGTTTCATGTGTAAAGCCTGTAGGAATCGCTAAATCGCCATGCCTGTTGTCAACGTCGACCAGCCACACCCGGTAGTATTGCCCCACGTTCGCATACAGCCGGCCAAGGGTCTGCTGGAATTGGATTTGGCGAGCCTCTGGCAGTACCGCGAACTGATCCATATTCTGGTGTGGCGTGATGTGACCGTACGCTATAAGCAGACGCTCCTGGGCGTTGCCTGGGCCATGTTCCAGCCCGTGGCGACGATGCTGATTTTTACGGGTGTGTTCAGCGTGATGGGAAAGATTCCCTCGGACGGTTTTCCCTATCCCGTTTTTCTCTATGCCGGGTTGTTACCCTGGTTTTATATCTCTCAGGCGTTGAGCCGGGGCGGTACGAGCTTAGTCGGAGAAGCTCCCCTGATCAGCAAGGTGTATTTTCCACGGCTGATCCTTCCCCTTTCGGCGACGATCGCACCGCTAGTGGATCTGTTTTTGGCCTTCATCGCGTTTCTCGGCCTCATGGCCTGGTTCGAAGTCATGCCGACCTGGAGAATTCTCCTGTTGCCGCTGTTCGCCGGGCTGGGAGCGCTGATCACCTTGGCCGCCGGCCTCTGGGTCTCGGCGCTCTACGTCAGGTACCGGGATGTCGGCCACATCCTTCCCATGTTCATTCAGCTCGGGATGTTTGTGTCCCCCATCCTGTACCCTGTGAGTAAGGTGCCGGAATCCTGGCGCGCCATCTACGCACTCAACCCAGTGGTCAGTGTCGTGGAGGGATTTCGCTGGGCGTTGATTCCGGGATTCCAGGTCGACTTTTCGATGGCGCTTCCCAGCTTGGGCATTGTCTTTATCGTGCTCATCGGCGGATTGATCTATTTCCGTTCGATGGAGCGCACCTTTGCGGATGTGATTTAAATGAGTACCGTGGCGATCCGAGCCGAAGGGCTGTCCAAACACTATCGACTGGGAGCAGCCGTACAGCACAATACGTTGCGCGATCAGGTCATGCATCGCCTCAAGGCCTTCACGCAATGGGGCTCCGGCCGGTCTGAGCCAGATCCCTCGTTTTGG
Organism: Nitrospira sp.; assembly: GCA_020853775.1. Taxonomy (GTDB): domain Bacteria; phylum Nitrospirota; class Nitrospiria; order Nitrospirales; family Nitrospiraceae; genus Nitrospira_A. The sequence goes on along the minus strand of JADYYH010000116.1, from coordinate 26,499 downwards.
GCGGTGAAGGACGTCTCGTTCGAGGTCAAGCAAGGAGAAGTGCTGGGCATCATCGGGCACAACGGGGCCGGCAAAAGCACGTTGCTGAAGATTTTGTCGCGCATCACGCAGCCCACCAAAGGCACCGTGGATATCTATGGGCGCGTCAGCTCGCTGCTGGAAGTCGGAACGGGCTTTCACTCAGAGTTGACCGGGCGGGAGAATATTTTTTTAAACGCGGCGATGCTGGGCATGCGGCGGGACGAAGTCCGGAGAAAATTCGATGAGATCGTCGCCTTCTCCGGCGTGGAAGACTTCATTGACACGCCGGTGAAACGGTACTCGAGCGGCATGTACGTACGGTTGGCCTTTGCCGTCGCCGCGCATCTCGAACCCGAAATTTTGATCGTGGACGAAGTCCTGGCGGTGGGCGACGCGAGTTTTCAGCAAAAGTGTCTGGGGAAGATGGAAGAAGTGAGCCGAAGCGGGCGCACGGTTCTCATCGTCAGTCACAATATGAGTATCATCGAAGGGCTTTGCGAACGGGCGATTCTGCTGGAGAAGGGTCGGATCGCGAAAATCGGCAAAACGCAGACGGTGGTCGAAGGGTATGCCGATGCGATTCGTAGTCAGGCGAGTATGTCGATCGGCGATCGCCCGGACCGCATCGGACTGGGCGAAATCCTGGTCACGGAGATTGATCTGCTAGACAAAGACCGGCATTCGGTCGCCGCGGCCATCACGGGTCGGGACGTGATCATCCGGATGCACTACCGCTGCGCGGACGGAAAAGAATTCCGCAACTGTCGTGTTAGTGTGTCCGTCAACGGGCGGAAGGGACAGGATCTGTTCGTCCTATCGACGGATATCGTCGATCCGACGCCGTTGACCTTGCGTGGAGCTGGGTATATCGATTTTATTCTGCCCGACTTGCCGTTGACCGGCGGCGCGTACTTTTTCCAGTCCTACATTGAATCCAACGGCCATGCCCAGGATTGGATCAAGAATGTCGCACCATTTTCAGTCCTCGACGCCGACTATTACGGCACCGGGAACCTGTGCCCGCCTGGCTGGGAAGCCAACGGCGTGCTGGTTCATTATCGCTGGGAGTCCAGCGATGGCCTCGAGCGCAACACCCTGCCCTTTCGCTTTCGCGAAAACAAATAAACGTCCGGGAGAGTTTCTTCACAGCCATGCGGCATGCGCGCAGTTTCTAGGCGACCCCCGTCGATAAATCACTAATCGCTCCGCAACTGACCAAGAGTGCGCTACGATTTGCCCATCATCACTCCGGATGGCGATCGACTGAGGCGTACGCATGGGTTCCGCGTTTGAAGACGGGCAGCAGGCACAGCTCGAACTGGCCGGTTTGAGGCGCACGCTGAAATGGACGAACATTCAACGCGAACAATTGCTGGACCGCCTCGACCTGCTCCGCCTCGATAATCAGCGACTGCAGGAACGTGTGGAGGAATTGGAGCGGCAACTGGCAGAGGCCAAGCAGCAGCAGGTGCTATTCTAGCCGCCATTCCGCATATCCTACTTCTCCCCGGCACAGACATTTCCATCGCTTTTCTCCGTCCTCCGCGTGATACAGTGGCTGGAGGAGTGTCGAGAGAGGGCACTCTGCTATGGGACGTCACGTTGCGATGACACATTCAATTACAACGGCCGATGACGTGCGCTGGTTGCTGACACACACGCAAGGATTTCTTGGCGGTCGTGTGATGGACGTGCACCTGGCTAAACGCTGGATGTACGACGAGGAGTCGAGCCGAGACCTATCGGCAGGGAGCGTCGTGACGGTGGTGGTCCGATATCACCTGCACGGCATCCTCCGGATTGCCAAACTGACGCTGCAAGGAGTGTCCGATTTTTCCGTCTTTGAGCAGGACGGCGGGGATTCTACAGCTCTCGGGATGATTCATGTTGAGGTCCAGGACGGCCTCCTGCGCTTCTGGTTCGATCCGGAGGGAAACCTCTACGTGGTGTGTGAAGAGGCACTCCTGGAGGAGGTGTCATTGCCACACAGTGAGGTAGACCTACACCCTGGAGCCGCTCAGTGGATCTTTCAGGCTGAATCCGGTGACCCTCCCACAGTGGCGTGGTTGCTGGATGAACTTGATCAGGCGGGACTCCCGTGCGTATGGAAATCGACGGCGCGTCGATCCGGTATTTCGCGAACCTTGTGCTGGGAAGGCGAGTTGGTGGCCGCAGCCGATGTCAACGCCGGCTCGACGGCAGCGCTGACCGTACGGGCGTATGAACCGATCGATGGGGGAGGGTTTGGAATCAGGCTCCAGCCGCGACTCGCAAGTGGCCGCACCAGTGGCCAGTTATTGAGAGCGGTGACCGAAGTCGTCACGCAGCGGTATGCAGGGACCTGCCTGACTGGTGAACACGTGGTTTCGAGCGACGAGTGGCCAGGGAGTACGTCTTCAGCATCCGACCTCTAGCCTGTGCCGGATCCCCGACGACCGTACGAAAATTAGCTGACGTGCCCGTGGTGACCATTGCCATTGCCGTTCGTGCTCCCCTTCCCGTTGTTGCTCTTGGAACCCTTCCGGTTGACGCATTCCACCAAGTGCCAGAACTTCATCGGATTGACTTTTTCTTTTCGGGCCACGTGGAGGTCGGTGCCTTCGAGCACCGTGTTCAAGGACAGATCGGTACGGAATCCAATGTGCTTGCAGAGGGGGGAAATGACTTTTTCGACGGCGGCGATCAACTTATTGCCGTTGCTGAAGTGATTCAGCATGATGATGCGGCCGCCTGGCTTGCACACGCGGATCATTTCATTGACGACTTTGCGATAGTCGGGCACCGCGGTGACGACGTATGCTGCCATGACGGTGTCAAAGCTATCATCCGGGAAATCCATTTTCCCGGCATCCATCAACATCAGCCGAACATGGTCCAGATGATAATGGGACTGGCGTTGTCTGGCCTTGGCCAACATGCCTGAGGAGAGATCGATGCCCGTAATATTGCAGTTTTTGGGGTAATATTCGAGGGCGATTCCCGTTCCCACGCCGACTTCGAGGATGTGTTCTTCCGGCCGGATTCGGAGGTTGCGCACGCAGGCTTCACGCGACTCATGAAAGATTTTTCCGAAGATATGATCGTACACGCCGGAATAATTGGTATACACACGCTCGACTTTGGCGATATCCATCGTCCCTCCGCAAAATCACGCCGCTCTGCCCGCACAACTCTGCAGCGCAGAAGTGACGGCGATAAGAAGTGTGGCGTGGAAAAATCTATGAAGGCGGGAACGCAACTCGGATGACTCGTCCTCACCCGCCGGATAAGAACGCGCATAATGTAGCCAATGCACGGATGGGTAGTCAACAGGTTCCTCCCGGTTTTTGCCTGTCATCTCCTGCTGTTCAGACTTGATTCTCCGTAAAGCCCTGTGGGAAGTTTCGGCTATGATGCTCGCCGGTGCGTTTGCCATCGTGTTGTTTGTCGGATTGATCGTCGGTGATTGGATGTACTTCACCCGCCTCTCGTCGGATGCCAGCCGGTACGGTTATGGGATCGGACAGGTGCAGGACCGGTTTGTGGCCCTCACCTTCCCGAAGCTGCTGCGCGCCTTCGATACGAACGGATTTTTGAGTTTGCCTCATGGAGTCGCGCGGGTGTTTCCCGACGCGAATCGGATGATCATCCGGCCCACCCATCGTCTGTTCTCGATGCGCTTCCGCACGGCCTGGCCGCTGAAGGGTTGCATCGAATTGGCCTCGGATCCTGAAGGTCTCCGCATGGTGTGCACGAAGCGGGTGCCCTGGTCGTCCTCGATTTTGACGTTTCTCTGGTTCAGTCTGGTGGGGTTCGGGACGCTCGGGTTCCTCATCACCTATGTTATTCAGGGCGGGCTCGAATCATTGGGAAGTGTGCTGCTGGGGATCGGCGTGACCGGGGTGGGATTAATCGTCGTCGCTTTTGGGCTACTGACCGTCACGGTCGCCTACCGTATCGAAAACACGCGGCTGATGCTTGTGTACACGGAATTGAGAGACGTCGCGATGGCCCATGAGGGGGCGGCATCACGTCCATGAGTCATCCAGAGGGGCAACGGGGTCCGCACACGTTCCTGAACAGGCGCACTAAGAGGAAGTGCGATACAGATCGAGCAGATGATTGCATTCAGGCGGCAAGCCCAGCGGAGAACCGGATCGTGCCAGGCCTGCGATGATTCCGCGGTGTTTCTGGATCAGGCCTGAGTCGACGAAGGCCTGCCGAAAATAGGTCCACCGCTGCGTCTGGTCCATACCCACGCGGTACAGCTCCTCCGGCGGTAAAGCTTTGAGTGTGGCGGTGAGGGTGCCCAAGGCCTTTTCGACGCTGTCGTAGGGCGCGGCCAGTTTGAGGCAGCTGTAAAAGACGTCGAGATGTCCACGGAATTCATCCCGGAGTGATTCGACCGGCCCTGTTCCGCGTTGAGATCCCTTCTGTTCCCCCATCCCCGTACTCCTTGCCCTGTCAGGTGTTCGGAAAGCTTACGGGAGGAAGGCGCTGCGGCGCAATGCGTTTTCATGCGAGACGGTCATTTTTAAATGGAGGTTGTCATGAAGGCTCGATCCCTGTTTCTTGTCATCGGCATGCTGATCATCGGATTGACCGGTTGTTCCCATCACCATGGCAGTTATGAGCATGCCAAGGGAGACGCTTACTGGAGCAAGGCTTCTCAGGACGTCACCGGTCTGGTGGAAAAACATGTCAAGAATCCGGAGACCGTCAAGCAGGTGAATGTGGTGATGGGAGAGTTGATCACCGAAATCAAGTCGGCCCGGGAACAGCAACGCCAGGCGCATCGCGCACTCTATGAACTGAATGCAAACTATTCGGCTTCGCCTGAGGAGTTTACGAAGATCCTCGACGAACTGAATAACAACCGGATGCGCTCATCGGCAAAACTGTTGGGGCTTCGGTTCAAGATGAAGGCGTTTTTGACCGCCGAGGAATGGACCGCGCTGTCCGACGAAATGAAGCGGTACGGCAGTCGTTACTACGGAACAGGCGCGGAGGGCACGTCGGCGCACTAGTATAGGAGCCATTGCTCGTTAGGCCAGGTTGTGGAGGCCGGGTCGATGGTTGAGGAACAGCAGGTGAGTTTCGGCTTCGGTCACTTCGAGTCCACTGACCCCTGCGTGGTCGATGCGTGCCTGGCGCAGCGCATTCAAATCGAGTCGGAGATAATGGGCCAACAACGCCCGAATGACGTCGCCGTGCGACACAAACACGTAGGGGCCCTCCTGCTTGATCTGGAGGGCCCCTTCGACGGCCGCTACCGCGCGCCGTTGGACTTCCCGGAGCGTTTCGCCGCCTGAAGGCCGGGCCCGGTCCGGGTCTCTGTACCAGTCGCGCTTGACCGGATCCTCTGCCAAGTCCTTCCAGTACCGATTGATCCAGTCGCCCACACCGATCTCGCTCAGTCCCGGGGCATGATGCACCGGCGCTGCGTGCGTACGACCGACGATGTCGGCGGTTTGCACCGCGCGCAGGACAGGGCTGGTCACGATGCCCGCGATGGGTATATGCGCCAGCATCGCGGCGCAGGCGCGGGCTTGTTGTTCGCCGGTCTGGTTCAAGGGGATCGGCTGATTGCCCATGACTTGTCCCGATCGATTCCAGTCCGTTTCTCCATGTCGGATCAGCAACAGCGTTGGCATCGAGCAATCTCTACGCCTCGTTATGGCGCGGGTGCGGCTTGGGTTGACCCGGTCAGAGGAACCGGCATCCAATGTTGGCCCCCGTCGGTGGATCGGTATAATCCGCTCCCGTTGGTGCCGAGATACAGGAGCTGGGGATCACTGGCGCTGAGGCTGATCGTGCGGATATTCGTGGTCGTGAGTCCCTCATTGTGCGGTTGCCAGGTTTTTCCCCCATCGGTTGTTTTTCGCACGCCCTCCGGTCCACCGATGTAGAAAATATTGGCATCCGTGGGATGCAGTGCCAGGGTGCTGATGAATTGATTCGACAATCCCTGCCCGATCTGTTCCCAATGCTCGCCACGATTGACGGATCGAAACAGACCCTTGGTGGTGGCGGCATACACCACCTCGGAATTCCGCGGATCCACGGCCAGCACATTCACACCGAGCGCCATGGCCGCGTTCAACACCTCGTCGGGAATGAGCCCGTTATTCTTTTTCTGCCAGCTCGTGCCGCCATCTTCGCTGCGATAGGTGCCGCCCGTCGTTCCCGCATACAGCACGCGGGGATGCTGGTGATCCATGGTGATGCAGGTTACGATGTGCACTTCCTTCATCCCAGCCATGCGTTCTTCCCATTCCCGTCCTCCATTTTTGGAGAGGAAGGCGCCGACTGTCGTGGCGAGGTAAATGAGCTCGGTGTTCTCGGGATGGAAAATGATCTCATTGATGAACGACACGTGCTCCTTGAGTCCAACATTGTGGGGAAGCCAATGCTGCCCGCCGTCGGGACTTTTGTAAATGGCATCGCCCATGGTGCCGGCATAGACAGTGGCGGGGAGCTTCGGGTCGATGGCCAGGGTGGTGACGCGGCGCGCAGTGAACGCTGGAAACTGTTCCCACGTCGCCCCGCCGTCCCGCGTTTTATGCACGGCGTCGTTCGTGGCCACATACACGATGTTGGGGTTCGACGGATGGAGCGCGATCGAGACCACGGCCGATTCACGGCTGCCGCAGGCTAGGAGGAACAAGCCGATCAGACAGGCCGACAGCCGGAAGAGAGTGGCCATGCGAGTGCGTAAGGACATCACAGTGGTCGCAGACCTAATCACAGCGTCGCGGTTGAGTCAAGGTGAGACATCGTTCAGGCGGGCTCAAGCGTCAGAGTTTCGGCGTGAAGCGTTCTGCATACCCCGTCATTTCGACATAGCCCCTGCCGGTCACGGGTGCACCTCGCGCCTGACCGGATGCAGACACAGTCCCTTCCCAATAGGTCACGCGGGTGCTGCGGGACGTATCCAATTCCTGGTCTGCGAGCAGCGAATCCACGGTCAAATCCATTCCTAGCGCAGGCGCGGTGAGTCGCCACCGTTGCGGGTATCTTCCTTTGGAACGTGGACTGGTCCAGTAGGCCAACGGTTCGATGGTGAGGTCCTTCGCGTCGAGCGGCTGTATGTGCCCGTCGGCCAGGACCAAGGTCCCGCTTGAGACCGGGTCGCTCGATCCATCGGCGCGGCGCAAGGAATACCACATGAGTTCCGTGGAGTCGCTTAACTGGAGGCTGAACCAATCCCATCCCACCACATTCTGCCCCAGATCGGCAGAGCCGAATTCATGATCCATCCAGCTGAGACCGGTGACGGCAACGGTTTCGGTGCCGATTCGAATCTGCCCTTCCGCCGAGAGGCGAGTGAGCGAATAATAGTGCGAAGCTTGTCCGGGATCGGCGCCTTTTCGGCTGATGCCGCCCCGTCCATGTATGACCGGCGGTTTTCCCGGAACGACCGTAAGATCGATCGCCACGTTGTCGGTCGCGGCGTGAAGTTGATGGCCGGGCGCCGTCCGGTCCTCCATCAGGAGAGACCAGCGGTCCACCCACACGTGTAACCGGCCCGTCTCCGCGCCGGCCTTGCCGAGTCCGTCGCGGCTGACTTTGTCGGCATAATAGAATCGCCCGGTACTCAGGTCGGTCAGGGCGAAATGGGCTAGATAGAGTTGCTGAATAGACCACTTTGACGGCAGGGTCTGAATCTGATCAGGAGGAATGCCCCGGCGAAAAAAGGTGAGTTCAAAGCCGAATCGACGGCCGTCGGCCGCGGTGAGATGGCCGGTGTAATACCACCATTCAGTCCGGAACCGTTCGTGCGCTCCATGATCGCGGGGGAACCGATACTCATAACCCGGTACGGCCATGTCGAAGGCATGAGAAGACTCCTCCGTCGCAACGGCCAGCACGGTAAAGGCGGGCTCTCCCGCCAGAAGCAGAACGGCAATCACCCATGCGAGACGCAGTTTTGTCATGAGGACATCAGCGACCAGTCCGGCAGGTCAGTCCACATGGCCTCGCCAGCACTCCCTGTCTTTTTTGATGGACAGTCGATAAAACGCCAGTATCCATGCATGTTTTGTGATGTTGTTCCATCTGATGTGGCCCCGTGACAACGTTGACAACTTTGCAAAGCATCAGCTATCGTGAGCCATGTTTCCTGAGCCTGAACGCGAGCCGTCGAACCGGGAGTTGGCGGGAAAGGTCCAGCCATTTCCTGTTCCGGAGCGCATTCCCTTATTCCCTCTGCCGAACGTCGTCTTCTTTCCCAAGACCTATCTCCCGCTTCATGTGTTTGAGCCCCGCTATCGCCAGATGGTAGCGGATGCGGCTGCGGCAGGGCAATGCATCGGCATGGCCTTGTTGAAGGAAGGCTGGGAGGACCAGTACGAAGGGAATCCTCCGATTTTTTCCATTGGTTGCGTCGGGCGATTGGCAAGCGTCCAAATGCTTTCCGATGGTCGATCCAATATCCTCCTGCAAGGCCTCGAGCGTTACGAAATTCACGAAGAATTCTTTGAGAAAAGTTATCGCGAAGCCCGTATCACGTTGAAGCCGCGCGACGGGTCGGTATCCCTGGACCAGGCTCTGCGTCGCTACTTGATGGGTGTGCTCGATGAATATCTGAAAGCCGATGAGGAGGCCTCTCCGCTGCACAGTTTGATCCGCCCCGACGTGAGTGACGAGGTGTTCGTCAATTCGCTGTCCACCTATCTCGACTGTACGCCGCTGGAAAAACAATTCCTCCTGGAAGCAGAGCATGTGCCGCAGCAGGCTCGCCGCCTGAGCGATTTGATTCAATTCAAGCTGGCGGAGCGGCGCGGCGCCGGAGGATGGGGCTGATGTCGCGTCCGGTCGCTATTGACGTATCCCACCTAGGCAAGACGTACGACAAGGTACGGGCTGTCGAGGACCTCTCGTTTCAGGTCTACACCGGAGAAATTTTCGGCCTCCTCGGGCCGAACGGGGCAGGGAAAAGCACGACGCTTCGGATTTTGATTACCCTGCTGAATCCCACCTCCGGATCGGCTCGGATTTTTGGCCTGGATTCCGTGAAGGATGCGGATCGCGTCCGGCAGACCATCGGGTATGTCCCGCAAGAGCGGGCGATAGACCGGTTTCTCACGGGTCGGGAACATCTCGAATTATTGGCCGACCTCTATCATCTCTCCGTGGACGATGCGGCGAAACGAATTCCCCAGTTGTTAAAATTGGTGGAATTGGAGCCGCAGGCCGACCGTCCCGCGAAGACCTACTCCGGCGGCATGAAACGCAAGCTGGACATTGCCTGCGGGTTATTGCCCGATCCCAAAATTCTCTTCCTTGACGAGCCGACCCTGGGGCTGGACGTGCAAAGTCGGTTGCGTATCTGGGACCATGTGCGGGCCATGCGGGAGCGCGGAATCACCGTGGTTATGACGACCAACTATTTGGATGAGGCCGATCAACTGTGCGACCGGATCGCCATCATCGACGGGGGACGGATCAAAGCGCTGGGCGCTCCCAACGAACTGAAAGTCGGGTTGGGCGGAGACCTCGTGTCGCTGACGGTGCGCGAACATGATCGCGTCGAGAAGCTGGCGACGGCCATCAGAGACCTTCCGGCCATTCGTGCAGTCACAACCACCACAAATGGGCTGGACATTCGGGTGGATTCCCCCGAAAAAGCTTTGCCGGCTATCCTTGACGCGGCGAATCGCCTGACCTGTCAGCTGGAGTTTATCGATTATCATCGTCCACGGTTGGATGACGTGTTTATTGCCCATACCGGGCGATCTATCAAGGACGACCAGCCGAAGGCCGAGGACTCATAACTGTTGCCAAGGAGCATGCAGGCCGGGGTATGAAACAATATTCGCAGGAGATTCGGGCGCTGACGATGCGCTGGGTGCGGCGGCTGAGCCGGGAAAAGTTCAGCATGCTGTTTACGCTCGTGCAGCCGATGTTGTTCTGGCTGATCTTCTTCGGCAACCTGTTCCAACGCGCGGCGGACCTGCAGGTGACCCAGTCATCGAGTTACATCAGTTTTTTGACCGCCGGGGTGGTGGTCATGACGGTGCTGAATAACGGGCTGGCCGGCGGCGTCGATCTCCTGTTCGATAAGGAAAACGGTTTTCTCGAACGGCTGATGTCCACGCCGATTCACCGCACCTCAGTCATTCTGAGCCGGTTCATTTTTGTGACGACCATCACGTCGCTGCAGGTTCTGGTCATCTTGGCGGTGGCCTGGCTGTTCGGCGTGCATCCGGTCACCGGCTTGGCGGGCGTCGCGACGATTTTGCTCATCGGCATGATGTTCGGGGTGGGCTTAACCGCCATCTCGATGGCCATGGCCTTTTCCGTCAAGAGCCACGGCGACTTCTTTTCCGTGCTCGGCTTCCTTTCGCTCCCCATGATTTTCTTGAGCTCCGCGTTAGTCCCCCTGGCCGCCATGCCTGGCTGGATGGGATTTCTCGCCCAGTTCAATCCGATGACCTGGGCCATTGATGCCGTCCGTCCGCTGATTCTCCAGGGATGGGCCGAGGCGTTGCCTCATGTCGGCATGGTGATCGGCGTGATGGTGTTGTTCGATGCGATCTGTCTGTATGGTGGTGCGCGGGCCTTCCGGCGGGCGATCGGGTGAGCACGGTTACGCACCGGGGATCTTCCATGTTCGTGAACGAAAGCCAAATCCGCGCCCTGATCCGACTCCTTGGTGACGAGGATGAACGGATCGTCAAAACGATCAGCGGGAAACTGATTGATTTCGGCGACTGCGCTGTTCCGTTGCTCCAGGAAGCGGAAATCGAACAGCCGGAGATGGCCGACCGCATCGTCACCGTCTTGGAAGAAATCCGTGGCGCGAGGTTGGAAGAAGAGCTTCGCGATCTGATCGCGTTTCCCGATGACCAGGTCGATCTGGAAACCGGGGCGTTCATCCTCGCGCGGTATGCCTATCCCACGCTGGACGTGCAGGCCTACCGGCGTCAACTGGATCGAATGGCGCAGGATGTCCGGGAACAGATCGGATCCCGGGTGTCCAGCGAAGAGACGGTCAAGGCGCTCAACCGGTACCTGTTTACGGAAGCCGGATTCAAAGGAAACACCAAGAACTACTACGAGGTCGAAAACAGTTATCTGAATTGCGTGATCGATCGCAGGACCGGTATCCCGATCAGCCTCTCGACTGTCTATCTGCTGATCGGTCGGCGGTTGCAGTTGCCGGTGCACGGGATCGGGATGCCCGGCCATTTCCTGGTGAAGTTCGAATCAGATCGGTACAAGATTTTTATCGATTGTTTTAACGGGGGCGCGCTGCTGACAGAAAAAAACTGCGCGCGCTTTCTGACCGAAGCCGGCTATGGCTTTGAAGATCGTTTCCTGCAGCAGAGCCCGACCCGGGCCATTCTGGCTCGCATGATCAAAAATCTCCTCGCTATCTACAATAAGCTCGACGAGCCGCTGAAAAAGCACCGCTTGCCGCGGTTCGTGGAAATCTTGGGCTGTGAGCAGCGCGAAGAGGGACTGTAGCGCAGGATGCTGAAAAGGGCCCCCAGCGGCGTTCTCACATCGTTCAGTCCCTCAACGTACCGCAAGGGTACGCCTCGGGTCTTCACTCGCTGCGGCCTTGCTGGATGGCCCTTTTGAGCTTCTGCGTCGCTAATCGTGTCTGGACACTGTTGAATAGCTCCTCCCCTATCGATCCACTGGAAGCTGGATTTCTCTCGTTTAGTTTATCGAATGCGGAGAGGATGTTTGTGGACTAAGCCTGCAGTTTGAGCAGGTCCCGCGCCATTCTGACTCTCCCCGGAAAATAGCCTTTCGCCTGCGCCCGGACGTCATACTGTTCGGCAATCGGGTAAAAATGAGACAGGATCAACTGGTCGACTCCGGCTTCTTGCGCCACGCGGCCGCACAGGCCCGCATGTAAATGTCCGGCGCCAGGCCGGTTCTCAGGAAACGAGCAGTCGAGAACGGCGAAGTCAGCCCCGTGGCAGAGCCGCACCAGGCTCTCGCAATATTGAGAATCCCCCGAATAGGTCACCACGCGATTCTGATAGTCGATCCGGTACCCCACGCAATGCAGTTTGGGCGCATGGGTGACGGTGGCGGGGGTGATGCGCGTCTCGCCGATCCGGAAGCTGCGATCGGATACCTCGCGGATCGTGACGCGGAAAGGCGCGCGATCGAAACTCGGAAAGGTTGTCATCATCGCCCGCATCAAGGTGGCGGTGCCGCGCGGACCGATGAGCGTCAGCGGTGGTCTGGTCCCGCCCTGATATTTGCAGAAGATCACGGCATCAAAGAAGAACGGAATAAAGTCGGCGAAATGGTCGGCATGGAAATGGGAAAACAGAATGTGCGTGATGGTGTGGCGATCGACCCCGCTTTTCATCAGGTTGGAGAGGGTGCGCGGTCCGAAATCCAACAGGAAGGTTTGATCGGTTTGGATGAGATACCCGGCTGCCGCGCGCGTCGGATGAACATTCGTTCCTGACCCGAGCACCGTGAGGCGGATCATGCGCCCGGTTTCTCCTGAAAACTCTGATGAAGGCGCAGGAGCAGGGTGCGCAGCTGATCGGCTTCGGCGGCCGAGAGCGCCCGTTGAAAAAAGGGACGAAGAAACGCAATGTGCGCCGCAAAGGTGGTTTGGAACAGCCGGTCGCCTTTGCCGGTGAGACAAATGCGGGTGCTGCGCCGATCGTCGGCCACCGGCGTGCGACGAATCAGTCCCTTGGCCTCCAGCCGATCCAATACGCCGGTCAGTGTGCCTTTCGTCACCAGGGTGGCGGTCGAGAGTTCAGCGCAGGTCATTCCCTTCGTGTCGCCAAGGGTGGCGATCACGTCGAATTGCGACGGGGTGAGCCGCAGGGAGCGCACATGGCGGCTATCTGCGCGCCAAAATGCGAGATAGGTCTCGACCAGGGGACGGAGCACTTTGAGGTGAGGGTCGTCTTTCAGGTCGGGGAGGTCCATCGCCGGCGAAGACTAGTCATCCGTGAGGTTAGCTGTCAAGAGTCGCTCACGCGGCGTGCGTTGACGCCGCACGGACCGCCCCCCTATCATGTCGCCTGCCATGCCTCGTCACTCGCAATCCGGCCAAGCCAATCTGACTGCTGTGTTTCTCCTGCTGGGCCTTGTTGTGTCCGGAGTCTGGGTGTGGAAGCGCCTCTCGCCGGACATGCAGGATCTGATCATCGATCAAGCCATTCCTCTCGCCGCGTTGGTCCTCGCTGTATTGGCGGTGGTATGGGTGTTGGCCGGAAAGATCCGCACGCGCCGCAAGCGAAATCAGCAGCGTGCCCGGCTGATCACGTTGTTCGAGAGCCAGACCTCCGCCGACAAACGGCTCCAGCTGGCGTTTGCGGTGATTGAACTGAACGAGTACCAGCGCGCCGGGCTTGAGGCAATTGCTCCGCGCTTTCAGGAATTATTTCTCACGACGCTCAAGCGCGCGCTGGGTGACAAGCAACATCAGGTGCGAGGCATGGCGGCCAGCCACCTAGGCGTGATCGGGGATGAGACGGTCGTGCCGCATCTTCTGGCGGCGTTGGAAGACGACCATGCCTATGTGCGTTCCAGTGCGGCGTTGGGCCTCGGTCGTTTGCGAGCAGCTGTGGCCAAAGACAAACTGGCCTATGTCAGTAAGGAAGATTGGGATCAGACCGTGCGGAGCCGGGCGCGTGAAGCGTTGGAGCGGATTCGCTGATCGGTCGTGATCGGCTGGCGTGTGGCAGTGGGATGGTTCAGGCAGTCCACTCCAGCAGTACGATTTCAGGCGTGCAGTTCAGTCGCATCGGGATGACCGACCAGCCCAACCCGCGACTCACGTATAGGCGATGGCCTTGCTTCTCATACATCCCGTTGGTCCGTCCATGGCAACCGGGCGGTAGCCAGAATGTCGGGACGTAGGGAATCCGCCATTGCCCGGCGTGACTGTGTCCGCAGAGCGTGAGATCGGTATGGTGCGCTGGGGTGAGTTGATCGAGAATGTTGGGCGCGTGCGCGAGAATCAGGGTGAAGCGTCCCGGTCGTGTGGACGGAATGCATCGGAGATCAGCCCGGTGGAGCGACGGATCGTCAAGGCCGACGATGGCTAGCTCCCCGTCCGCCATCGGGAGGAAGGTCACCTGATTGAGCAGCAACGTGATCTTGCGGCGGTCGAATTGCTCGGCAAACTCATCGACATGGATGCCGCTGTAGTGATCGTGGTTTCCGAGGGTGACGTAGACGGGGGCCAATCGGCGCAGTTCGGTGAGAAAGCGCAGCAGATGGGGAAGTCCATCCCGGACGTTCACCAAATCGCCGGTGATGAAGATCCAATCCGGCTTCAGCTCCGCCACCGCGCGAATCAGGGCGCGATGCCGCGGGCGGTAGCGATCCAGATGCAGATCGCTCATATGCACCGCGCGTCGTCCGGCCAGGGGCGCATGAGTGAGCGGAAGCCGGGTCACGACGGTTGCCGATAAACCGATCTCCACGCCAGGCATCAGATTGAACAGATGGTGAAACGGGCGACTGAGCCAATGGCCGATCCAGACGCGCGCGAGCTCTTGCCATCGCATCAGCGTGGAGATCATTCCATCACTCGATTCAAGTGCGCTTTGTCTGCGGTGGTGACTCGATAGCCCTGATCGTAGAGTTTGCCCATACCGGTCATGAGCGCTTCCATGCCACGGGCTTCGTGCAGGACATCGAATTGCGCAGTCAGCGCACGCAGATGGGCCGCGGCTCCCAGGGATGGTTCGGCGGCGAGGTCTAGTGCCACAAGGATGTCGTGGAGTTCGCGGGCGCTGTATAACGAATTGTCGTCGCCGTCACCGACCAGGGCGAATTCGTAGAAGGTCAGGCTGAGGGAGAGCAGCGCCTGAGTGCGTTGAAAATCCTTGCGCACGGCATCGAGTCCTTCGGGATACCGTTTGCGGCAATCCGCCTCTTGCGCGTCTGATTCCGCGGCGGGGAACGCAGAGAATTCCGAGGGGATCCAGGCGATCTGTTGGACGGCGGGCGGGGCAGGCTTCTGCCGCTGTTGTTTGTAAAACACATTCATGCACTGGCTGGCGATGGCAAAGGCCTGCTTGTCGGTGTCAGCCTGGCGTTTGATGTGTTGGGTGAGCTGGGCAAAGATGTCGATGCCGATGGACCGGGCGGTCGCCGTCGCCGACGAAATCAGCGCGAGCGTGATCGCGCAGAAACAGAGGAACATGGCACAGATGGTAGGAGCAACGTGTTTACGCATGGGGATCGCATCCAGCGGGATAATCGGCGGCGGAGACTATCCGAGTGCAGTATAACACGGGTGATGGCCGAGCCTAACCAAATGACGTGAAGTGTAATCGTTCAAGAATGATAAAGGAACCTCATGCCGACACCCTCCTGGCTCGATGACATGGTGCCCTATTTGACTGCGTCTGTCCCCGCGCTTGGTGGACGCATTCGCAGCACCCCGGAAGATTTCTGCGTCGAAGAGCGTCCCCTGTATCTGCCCTGTGGCGAGGGAGAGCATCTCTATATCAAAATCACCAAGCGTGGGTTGTCCACGCCCGATCTCGTGCTGCGACTCTCGTCGCAACTCCATGTGAAGGCGCAGACGATCGGTGTGGCCGGGCTGAAGGACGCGCAGGCCGTGACGACGCAGATGTTGTCCTTACAGGGTGTGAAGGCCGAAGCCGTCGCCGCGTTGTCGACCGACGAGCGGCTGCTCAGCGTGGAGGTTTTGGGGCGTCACCGCAATCGACTGCGCAAGGGCCACCATGCCGGAAATCAATTCCGGCTGGTCGTGCGGGATGTGCGGGAGGGGAGCGAGGAATCGCTGAGCCGGCTGTTTGATGAACTGGTGCGGCGCGGCGTGCCCAATTATTTCGGCCCGCAACGACAGGGACGCTCGGGGACCAATTTCCAACTGGGCGCTGAGTTGCTGCAGGATGCCGACCGCCGCAAGAAAATGCCGCGTTCCAAACGCATCTGGTTCATGAATGCCTATCAGTCGTACGTGTTCAATCGCATCGTTGCGAAGCGAATCGAGAGTATCGACCGGGTAATGCTCGGTGATTGGGCCATGAAGTCTGACAACGGCGCCTGCTTTCCCGTGGAGCAGCCGGAGGTAGAACAGTTGCGGGCGGATCGATTCGACATCAGCCCGACGGGACCGTTGTTTGGTTCCCGTGCGCCCTGGGCGACCGGTGTGCCGGGCGATATTGAGCGGGCCGTCGTTGCCGAATTGGGAACCACGCCGGATCTCTTGGCGAAAGCCGGGTCTGAATGCGGATTTCGCGGTGAGCGGCGGGCTCTGCGCGTGCGTCTGAATGATCTGGTTTGGTCGCTGGAGGGGTCGGTGCTAACCCTCTCGTTCTGGCTTCCCCCCGGTTCCTATGCCACCAGCGTGCTGCGAGAGATTGTGAAGACGAACGCGTAACGCGGGCCATCCTTCCTGACTAATGGTAGAATTATGATACGCAGAGATCACTCAGGGGCGATGCCGCTACCACTGTGGACGAGCGTTCAGGAGATCCGTCATGACTGCCTTGCAGGAAACGGTGTTTCTCCAGGGCCACATCATCGATTCGTTGATTCTAGCCAAGGTGCTGGACACGATTCTGATGATGGGAGGAACCTTTGATTTGCAGGATGTGAACATCGGCGCGACGAGAGACGCGCCTTCGCAAGCACGGATTGTCGTGCGCGCCAATTCCAGCCGGCTGTTGGCCGAGATCCTCCAAGCCATTCAACCTCATGGCGCCGCTGTCGAGCGGGACTCCGATTGCCGGTTCGAGCCGGCTCCGGCGGCCGGCATATTCCCGGATCAGTTCTATGCCACGACACATCTGCCGACACAGATCCGCCTCGACGGCGACTGGGTGGAGGTGGAGGGCATGGAGATGGATCTCGGCATTTGTGTCGATCCGGCGAAGGCTCGCGCCAGAACGCTGCCGATGGGGTCGGTGCGGGCGGGCGATTTAATCGTGACGGGGAGAGAAGGCATCAGGGTGACGCCGCTGGCCCGTCCCCGGGAGCGGGATGTGTTCGGGTTCATGGAATCCGTAGTGTCCTCAGAACGGCCGCATCAGCCGGTCATTGCCGATATCGCGCAACGCATGCTGAAATTGCGCGCCGGCTCTCGGCAGGGACACCCCGGCACCAAGGTGCTGTTTGCGGGCGGGCCGGCAATCGTACATGCCGGAGGCCGGGAAGCGCTGACTTGGTTGATCGAGGCCGGCTTTATCCACGTCTTGTTCTGCGGCAATGCGCTGGCCGCACACGATATGGAGGCCGGATTGTACGGCACGTCTCTCGGGTATGGTTTAACCGCTGGTCGTTCCGTCCCGCATGGACATGAACATCATTTGCGGACGATCAACCGGATTCGCGCGATCGGCAGCATTCACGAGGCCGTGCGCTCTGGGGTCATTACTGAAGGCATCATGGCGGCCTGCGTACGCCACGACGTCAGGATGGTGATGGCCGGTACCATTCGTGACGACGGCCCCTTGCCCGGCGTGGTGACCGATTCCATGCAGGCTCAGGAGGCGATGCGCGCGGAAGTGCAGGGCGTCGGGCTGGCTCTTCTAGTGGCGTCCACATTACACGCGATCGCCACCGGCAATTTGTTGCCCGCCTCCGTGCCCACCGTGTGCGTCGACGTCAATCCTTCGGTGCCGACCAAACTGGCGGACCGGGGCAGTTTCCAAGCCGTCGGCCTCGTGATGGACGCCGCCTCCTTCCTCAAAGAGTTGGCGCGTGAACTCGGGTGGCGTCTATGAGCCGGTTCCTGGTCTGTCCTCCAGAATATTTTCAGATCGATTACGAAATCAACCCCTGGATGCGGCGTGAGAATGCGGTGGCTCCCTCGCGCGCGGTGAGCCAATGGCAGAGGCTGATGCACGTGCTGGAGCAGGATGTGGGCGTGGGCGTCGAGCGGATGCAGCCGGTGCCCGGCCTGCCGGACCTTGTTTTCACGGCCAATGCCGGAGTGGTTGCCGGCCGCCGTGTCGTGATCAGCCGGTTTCGTTACCCTGAGCGTCGGCGTGAAGAAGTGTACTTCGCGCAATGGTTCCGCGAGCATGGGTACGAAGTCTTGACGCTCGAGGAGTCGCTGTACTTTGAAGGCGCCGGCGACCTCTTGGGATTTCCGGACACCTGGTTCGGTGGGTATCGGCAGCGATCGGACATCCGGTCGTTTCCGAAGTTGAGCGAAATGTTTCAGCGTGAAATCATTCCGCTTGAACTCATCGATGGCCGGTTCTATCACCTCGATACCTGCTTTTGTCCCCTCAGCGGCGGAGAGCTGTTGTACTTTCCGTTCGCATTCGATGCCTATGGCCTGGCCGCCATTGCGCAACGGATACCCGAGGAACAGCGGCTTGCGGTGCCTGAAGAGGAGGCCATTCGGTTTGCCTGTAATGCTGTCTGCGTCGGCAAACACATCGTGATCCCAGCCGGCTGCCCTCGAACGACGCGCGTCCTTCAGGACCGTGGGTATCGCACCCATGATGTGGAGTTGGGGGAGTTCATGAAATCAGGCGGCGCTGCCAAATGCCTGACCCTCGCGTTGGACTAACAGAGCCCCTGCCCTGAGTCTCGTGCGGTCATCCCTTCGACCGGAAAAGAAACGACAGGTACAGCCCCGCGATAGCGGTCGTGGTGA
This sequence comes from Nitrospira sp., assembly GCA_020853775.1. Classification (GTDB taxonomy): domain Bacteria; phylum Nitrospirota; class Nitrospiria; order Nitrospirales; family Nitrospiraceae; genus Nitrospira_A. Next base: position 7,913 of record JADYYH010000116.1, on the reverse strand, counting down.
GTTCGATTGTGAGCAGTAAACGGCTGACGATGGCATCGGGGTGCGGCGGCGAAAGGATGAAGTGAAAGCCGAGAAAGGCTGCCGGTTGCGAGGGGGGCGTTTCCCAGGGCGGCATGATGACCGACACGATCAACACCGTGACCATGCCATACAAGATGTGGAGATTCAGCTGCTCTCTGGCCAGCCCCGAAGGCTGCGGCATCGCCGTCCCTTTCGTGTCGCCGGCCACGCCGGTCCCGCAGTAGGTGCAGTAGCGATTGATTTCAGGTAGGGCACGTCCGCAGGCTGGACAGGGCTTCATGACGCTGGCTCCTCGTGGACCTGCAGCCTACCTTCTGCGCGAACGGAATCCAGTGCCGATGCGAACGGGCCGGATGCCTTCGTTGACACCCTTCCAGACCCCTTCCTATAATCCGCGTCCATGACGCGATCATCAAGTCAACGGGTAGCGGTCATCGGCGCCGGTGCCTGGGGCACCGCATTGGCCCGGCATCTAGCCGAGAAGCAGATCTCCGTGTGGCTGTGGGCGCATGAAGCGGAGGTGGTGCAGGCCGTTGAGCAACGGCGTGAAAACGTCGTGTTTTTGCCGGGAGTACGGCTGCCGCCTACGTTGACCGCCACGAATCTGTTGTCCGACGCATTGGAAGGGGCCGACTGCGTAATTTTCGCCGTGCCGTCGCACGTCGCGCGACTGGTCTTGAGCCGGATCGGTCCTCTTCTGCCACAATCGGTTCCCTTCGTCAGCGCAACCAAGGGCATTGAGGAAAGCTCGCTCGAACTGATGACGCAGGTGATGCAGGATGTTCTGCCTCCACACATGCGGAGCTCGTTGATGGTCTTGTCTGGTCCCAGTTTCGCCAGTGAAGTCAGTCAAGGAAAGCCGACCGCGCTGTGCCTTGCCGGCCAGGATGCCGGAGCCGTTAAGGCGATCCAGGCTTTGTTCATGACGCCGGCGTTTCGGGTCTATGCGGATGACGACCTGATCGGGGTCCAACTCGGCGGCTCGCTGAAAAATGTGATGGCTCTGGCTGCCGGCGTGGTGGACGGGCTGGAACTCGGCCACAACGCGCGCGCGGCCTTGATCACGCGCGGGTTGGCCGAAATGATCCGCCTCGGTCTGGCCATGGGCGCGGACCCGCGGACGTTTTACGGATTGTCGGGGGTGGGAGATCTCATCCTGACCTGCACGGGCCCGTTGAGTCGCAATCATTCAGTCGGGGTACGGTTGGGAAAAGGCGAACGCTTGGAAGGAATTCTTGCGAGTATGCAGGCCGTAGCCGAAGGTGTTCGTACGGCCAAGGCGGCGTTGGGGTTGGCGCAGCGGTGCGGGGTGGATATGCCGATCGTGCAGGAGGTAAATGCCGTCCTGTTCGCCGACAAACCCTGTCGTCAGGCGGTTGGTGACCTGATGGAGCGCGAAGCCAAGGAAGAAAAGGCCCTGTCATGAATCAGGATCAGTTGCGGGCATTGCTCATGGAGGTTCAGCAGGGCGCCGTGGCGGTACCGGATGCGCTGCACCGGTTGCGCACGCTGCCGTACGAAAACTTGGGGTTTGCCTCCCTCGATCACCACCGGGCGCTTCGACAGGGTTTTCCCGAAGTCATTTTTTGCGAAGGAAAAACCGTGGCGCAGGTAGTGGCCATCGCCAAGACCCTGCTGCGAAAGAATAATTCGTTGTTGGCCACACGGGCGGAGCCGGCCGTGGCGCGCGCCTTGCTGCGGATGAGCAAGCGGGCGACCTATCACGAGGCGGCGCGGGTGGTGGCCATTGTGCCCCCCAAGCTGGTGCGCCGAGGGTCCGTGCTGATTGTCACGGCCGGAACGGCCGATATTCCCGTCGCCGAAGAAGCGCGCGTGACGGCCGATATCATGGGTAGTAACACGGATACCCTGTATGATGTGGGCGTGGCCGGCTTGCATCGGCTGCTCGGCCAACAAGAACGCTTGCATGACGCGCGAGCGATCATTGTGGCGGCCGGGATGGACGGTGTGCTTCCGAGCGTCGTCGGAGGATTAGTCCGGCAACCGGTGATTGCCGTGCCGACCAGTCGCGGCTATGGCGCACATTTTGGCGGGCTGGCTGCGTTGTTGACGATGCTGAATTCCTGCGCCGCCGGGGTCGGCGTGATGAACATCGATAACGGGTTCGGCGCCGGCTGTCTGGCTCACCGCATCAATATGGTAAGTGGGATGGATGGTGAGGAGCCTGCAGGTAAGAAAAATTGAGACAGGGGTGATCGCCGTTCTCTCAACAACGCCAAAGGCCCATAGCGATGCTTGGGTAAAAAACTGATGCGTGAGTTTGGGGAGATATTCAGAGCGCTTGCAGGATCGTCAAAAAGGCCGTCCAACGCGGCCGCAGCGAGGTCCACGGCGCGAAGCATCATGAGCGCCACGTTTGTGGACGCCGGCGAGTCGGTGAGCCGGCAGTGTCTTGGGACGAGGCGTACCCTTGCGGTACGTTGAGGCCCAGAGCGACACGAGAACAAAGCTGGCGGCCTTTTTCACGATCCTGCTAGTGTTTGACCACAATCTTGCCTCGTTTAGGCCACGAAAGCATTTGGGTGCGCTGGCCCTTCTCTCCGTTACTTAACAGCTTGACCCGCACTTCGTACTCATACGATCCGACCGGAATCTGTTGCTTGTTGTGATCCAGTCCGTCCCATTCGAGGTCGACCTGCACATGTTTTTGCGGCGTATCGCCATTGGCGCTGGGAGTCGTTTGGACATGTTCATTCACCGGTTGCCGGATGGACAGGAAACGCAGCGAGGTCATGGAGGTGGAGGTCACGAGGGCGGACACCTCGAGCATGAGGTGCTCGTCGACTTCTTTCGGCAACTGCACGGTGGCGATGAAATGAAACGGCCCATCTTGCGGCCGATAGGGCATCGGTGCAGCGTGCAGCGAGAGAATCTTTAGATCCGGCTCAGGGCGCGGGACACTGCTTTTGCCCTTAGTTTTGGCGAGAAGCACACTTGGCTCCCCGAGTATGCAGATGCCGCTGAGCAGAAGCAGCAGGCCGAGTGTCATTCCTGTCGATGCGCGTTTGACGCTGATCCGGGGAGCTGGTTGTGAATTGGTCATAGGTGTCGATATCGCAGGTGGTGGCTGGTCGACGATGGAGTGAGTCTCTTGATTGGGGATAACACAGCATGGCAGGGCTGTCAACGAACGAGCGGAATGATTGCTGTCTGAATGCGGCTCCGGTAAGATGCCGCTCGTTTGCGCGGAATACCGAATCGTAGGAGTGACGTGGCGAGGCAGCTGCATTTCGATTGTTTCTCCGGCATCAGCGGCGACATGACATTGGGCGCGTTGGTCGATGCGGGGTTGCCGTTCAAGGACCTCGTGCGCGGTCTTGCTGCGCTGAAGATCGATGGCTATCGGCTGGCGCGCAAGCGGGTCGAGCGCGGAGCCATCACGGCGACCAAGGTCGATGTGCTGATCGAGAAAGGCTTTCGCGCACCGTTAACCCTGGCGAACATTTCCAGAATTTTGGTGAAAAGCGGCCTGCCTCCGGCGGTCAAAGAACGGAGTCAGGCGGTGTTCGATGTGCTGGCCGACGCCGAAGGGAAGGCCCACGGAGTCGAGCCGTCGCATGTGCATTTCCATGAAGTGGGTGTGATCGATTCGTTTGTCGATGTCGTCGGCGGGATTCTGGGGCTGCACCTCCTCGACATTCACCGTGTAACGGCCTCCGCCATCAATGTCGGATCCGGCATGCTGCAGTCGGCGCATGGCGCGCTGCCCGTACCAGGCCCTGCCGTGGCGGCGTTAGCGGTCGGCGTGCCGATCTATGCCAAGGGGCCTGAACGGGAACTGACGACGCCGACTGGGATGGCGTTGCTCAAAACCGTGGCCGCCGAATTTGGCGGCCTGCCTTCCATGCAGGTGCGTCAGGTGGGCTATGGGGCGGGGACTGCCGATCCACCGCAGTGGGCGAATGTCTTGCGAGTGTTCATTGGAGAAGAGGCGCCTGCGAGCGGGGTGGAGGAAACCATCGTTGAGCTGGAGACGAATCTTGACGATGTGAACCCGCAAGTGTACGACACGGTATTCGATCGGGTGTTTGCCGCCGGAGCTGTGGATGCCACGCTGGCGCCGGTGATCATGAAGAAGGGCCGGCTGGGGAACGTGTTGTCGGTCCTCGTGCCACCGGCACAGGCGGAGGCGGTCCTGGCCGTCCTCTTTGCCGAAACGACGGCCCTCGGTGTGCGGACCCGCGAGGTGCAGCGACGTGTCTTGCCGCGCCGGTTCGCTTCGGTGCAGGTCCACGGGCAGGATGTGCGCATCAAACTCGCCGATATCCGGCCGGGGCAGAGCAAAGCCGCTCCGGAATATGAGGATTGTAAACGCGTCGCTGAACGGAGTGGTCGTCCCGTCAAAGACATTCTCGATGAAGCCATGATGATGTATCGGCAGACACAAGGCCCCAGCCATAGAAGAAAAGGGCGCACGTGATTGACGAGATCCTCTCTGTTTCCTTGTTCCTCTCTCCTGGTGTTTCGCGGAGGCGCCGGTGACGGTTCTCCTCTATGTGGGCATGTTCGTGGCCTCCGTCGTCATCACCCTGGCGGGGTGCCATCTCTTCACGAACGGCATTGAGTGGCTCGGAAAACGCCTGAATATTTCCGAAGGTGCTGTCGGCAGTGTGTTCGCTGCCGTCGGGACGACGCTCCCTGAAACATCCATTCCCATCATCGCCATTTTTTTCGGGGCGGGGCGCGAGCAGATGGAAGTCGGTCTGGGGGCGATTCTTGGGGCCCCGTTTATGCTGAGCACCTTAGTGCTGCCGATTTTGGCGCTGCTGCTGGTGCTCTATGCAAAGCTCGGGAAGCGGACGGCGACGTTCAAGCTCAATTATGGCGAGGTGCGGGTCGATATCAGCTTCTTTCTCGTCAGCTATGTGCTGGCGCTCACCTGCGCGATGATTCCCTCGCGGGCCTTGCATGTCGCTGTGGCGGTGGTCCTGCTCACCATGTATGTCTATTACATGAAACTCAAGTTTTCGGCCGAGGACGAAGAGAGTGAGGGGGGAGACGAACTGGAACCGCTGCTCTTCGCTCGCCGCTCCACGAAGCCGTCCTATCTGATCATCGGGGCGCAAGGAGTCGTCGGATTGCTGGGACTGGTCGGAGGAGCCCACCTCTTTGTCACGGCGGCCAACTCCATTTCTGCCGAACTACAGGTCTCCCCGCTCATCCTCGCCTTGCTGATCGCTCCGCTGGCCACGGAATTACCTGAGATGTCGAACAGCTTTTTGTGGTTATACCGGAAAAAGGATCGGCTGGCGGTGGGCAACGTGACCGGGGCGATGGTGTTTCAGGGATCGATCCCGGTCTCTGTCGGGTTATTGGGAACCGAATGGACCTTGGGGACGACCGCGCTGGCGACGATGGTCCTCGCGGTCATTGCCATGAGCCTGAGCCTTTTGCAGGCCGTCTGGTCCGGGCATTGGCGGCCCTGGTTGCTCAGCGGCAGCGCGCTGCTGTACCTTGGGTACACGTTATTTTTGTATGCGCATGGCTCGTAAATCCGCACAACGATCAGTCCGTCCTGTTTTGGGTCTCACCATGGGTGATCCCGCCGGGATCGGTCCGGAGGTGATTGCCAAGGCCTTGGCCGACAAGGCACTGACGCGGCTCTGTCAGCCGGTGGTCATCGGCTCGAGACCGGTCATGGAACGCACGATCAAGTGGCTGGACTTGCCTTTGGACGTGGTGACGTTTGATCCGGCGAGCGGGTTACGATTAAAGCCTGGGCAGGTCGCTGTCGCGGATCCGCTGGAGACTCCGCTGCCAAAATTTCGCATGGGCGTGGCGTCGGCAGTGACGGGGGCGGCGTCCATCGCATTTATCAAAGAAGCCGTCGAATTGGCGCAGGCGGGGAGCGTAGGTGGAATCGTCACGGCGCCCATCAATAAAGAAGCGATGAACATGGCGGGCTTTCACTACCCGGGCCACACAGAACTCTTGGCGGATCTGACCAAGACCAAAGAGTTCGGGATGATGATTGTCGGCGGACCGTTGAAGATCATGTTCACCACGACGCATGTCGCCATCCATGCCTTGTCCCCGCTCTTGACCACGCAGCGCATTGCCAAAGCGATTCGTCTGGCGCATCTCGGCCTGAGCAAGTATTTTGGCATCGCGCGGCCGAAGATCGGCGTCGCGGCGTTGAATCCCCATGCGGGTGAACACGGGTTGTTCGGCAATGAGGAACAAACCAGCATTGCGCCGGCCATCAAGTTGGCCAGGGCGGCCGGGATCAAGGCCAGCGATCCACTGCCCGCCGACACGCTGTTCGGCAAGGCCGCCCGCGGCGACTACGATGGAGTGGTCGCGATGTACCATGATCAAGGATTGATTCCCCTCAAGCTGGTGGCCTTCGGCACCTGCGTGAATTTGACGGTGGGCCTGCCGATTATCCGCACTTCGGTCGACCATGGCACGGCGTACGATATTGCCGGCAAAGGGGTCGCCGAGCATGGAAGTCTGCTGGAGGCGGTGAAGGTGGCGGCTCGTTTGGCGACATCCTGGTCTTCTGTTCAATCACCATCCCGATAGGAAAGAGGCACTATCTCCATGCCAGACGCAGGATCTCCCGCAGCCACCATGATCGATCAGCAGGTCAAAGAGTTGGACGCGATCGCGAAGCGGACCATCCAGGATTTTAATACCACCCTGGGCACCGAACGTATGGGTCACTGGAAGCTGCGCACGGTGGCACTGCTTCAGCAACATGCGGGACAGGCCGAGGCGGATGGCCTGGCCCGGAAGACTCCCGGGATCGCCTTCACCAACGATCTGATTGAAGAGTTCAGCGACGAGGTCGAATGTTACCGCTCCTATCTCGTGACGCTGGCCAAACGCCTGCGGGCGGCGGTTCCTCCCACGGCCGGATAGAAAGCCGCGTGAACGCATGGCTGCGTCCTTCCCTCCAGCCCTGAAACGGCTTGGTCAGAACTTTCTTATCGATCCGAACATCATCCGCAAAATCGTGTCCCTGGCGGCGCTTCGTCCGGAGGACACGGTGCTGGAAATCGGACCGGGGCGAGGCGCCCTGACGGCCGGGTTGTGTGCCGAGGCGGGCCGTGTCATTGCAGTCGAGATCGATCCCCAACTGCAGCCGCAACTGCAGGAGACGCTCAAGCATTGCCACAACCTCGATCTTCGAATCGGGGATGCGTTGGAGTTTCCCTTCGGCAGTTTGCCGCCGCGAACTGTGGTGGTCTCGAATCTGCCGTATTATGTGTCCACACCGATTCTGTTCGCCTTGCTCGACGCCCGTGCCCACCTCGACCGTCTGGTGCTGATGCTGCAAACAGAAGTCGCGCTCCGATTGGCTGCCAAACCGAACAGCGAGGATTACGGTGTCCTGTCGGTCCTGACGCAAGAGGCGGCAGAGGTGGAGGTGGCGTTTCGCGTGTCGGCGAATTGTTTTCGCCCCCGTCCAACCGTTGGATCGGCGGTCGTACATCTCAAACTCAAGGCCCAGGATGGAGTCGACCCGGTCCGCTATGAGCGATTCCGGCGGTTGGTGCGGGCGGCCTTCGCTCACCGGCGCAAGACGTTGATGAATTCGTTGCGTGACGAGGGGTATCCGTCCGAGCGGATTTCCCGCGCGATGCAGACCGTCGGTGTTCCGATGCAGGCGCGCGCGGAGACGCTGACACTCGATGACTATCGCGCCCTCGCTACGGCGTTCGGCGAGAGCGAGTCGGCCTGATCACGACTGTTCCGGCCGTCATGGGCGCGGCGTGACAGTCTTGTGCAACATTGCCGCTTTGTTTGAAAAGGCGTTTTCCCTGTGCTACGATCCGCCGCATGGGTGTATCCACCACGGCAAAGCGCGGTGACGCCCGCTCAGCCCCTTCCCGTTCCTCTCATGTGAAGCGCGAAGTGATCGGGGT
>JADYYH010000115.1 GCA_020853775.1 Nitrospira sp. | reverse complement strand
TTTTCGCGAGACTCAAGCCATTCCGCGCCATCGCCACCCGCTACGACAAACGTGCCATCAACTTCGCCAGCCTCGTCTATCTCGCGGCTTCCGTGCTCTGGATGAAATGAATGTCAACAGACCCTAGGCAGCCGTTGAAAAATAACATGCGGCAAAGCGCTTCCCGCGTTATCTCTCTGGCAATTGAAACGCCGCAACGGGAGCTGCGACGACTTTATACGTGTTCCCAGTTAGAGAAGGACCGTCTACTACCCAAACCGGTCTGTCGGGGTAGGTCGCCACAACTTTCGTGTAGATCTGTTCGGTTCGAGCCCAAGCATAGATGGTTGTATCTGTGTCGAGATCGATGGGATTGTAGATGGCTGCTGAAGCATAGTCGGTGTAGCGATTGCCCTTGATAAATACCAGGCCTTTCCCAAATTTTCGTTCTTGTGAGAGAACGCGAATGTCAGGACGCATACCGCGATAATGGTGGTATTTATCAATGGCGCGCCAGGGGAGGAAATTGATGACGCTCAGTGCGCATAACATGATGACTGCGAGGAGAACCGTTCCGTGATGAGAACCAATCGGTGCGGGGTGCTCAGGCAATGTGTTTTCGAGAAGCGCGATTCCGCGGATGGTGAGGAGCGTACATGGAACAATGATGAGAAACCAATATCGAGCCCCGAAATCAGGGCCTCCATTAAACCAATAGAGTGCGTGAACTGCGAGGACTGCGACGACGAAGGCGATCATGAGGCGGTCACTCGTCTGAAGTTTCCGAGAACACAAGACGACCGCGATAAAAACCAGCGAACCCGTTGCCCAACCAAACAACTCTGTGTTGACGGAAAAAGAGTTCAGCGCAGTGTTGACCATCGCATCCAGGAGACTATGGCCCGGGAACGGGTCGGTTGCCCATGCAATACCACGGTCAGGGCCGAAACCTAAGTTGTTGATGCCGGGGCCATAATACTTATCAAAGTAATCCATGACGGGGAATTTCAGTGGATCGCCAGTTAACAGGGAATTATAAGGGAAATTGAGTGAGCCAACTAACGCTGCTCCGAGCGCGAGACCGGCGAATGCTGGGAATCGCACTCGTTGCCCGCCGACTCCCAGCGCCCAGAACCCTAGAAGGCCGGCAAGTATAGAAGCCTCCAAAGGCCTAATCAAACTTGCAAAGCCCAGGGCGGCGCCCGATATGAGTCCCCAGCCCATGGAAGGGTCAGATCGGGCCTTCATCACACCAAGTGAGGCGATCAGGGCACAGGTTAAGGAAAGCATATGACTCATATAGTTCATGCCCATGAAGAGGTACCAGGGCGATGTAGATAGAAGCAGAACAGCGATACGTGCGGTGGGCAAGTCATACAGCCTTCGAGTCAATGCAAATATCAGTGAAATATTGAGGCCGGCAAGTAATGGATTGATCAGCCAGGGAATGCCGAGGATTACCCCAATTGATAAGGCGATGGGCCAGCCCGGAGGGAAGGGAGAGTACCAGCGTGTATCTTCGTATGTCATGAGATCAACATCGAACGCTTCAGCGATTGGTGGTGCAGGCATCGTCAGCATGCCGGCTGCGAAATATCTTGCCTGGTAGAGATACGATACTTCGTCAGGGATATGTGGATGCGACTCGTAAATACACCAAGCAAGCAGGGCTGTCACGCATATGGTCCATAAAGCCGCTCCCAGAACGAAGCGGTTTACCGCGTGCGGCCTATTCACGCGGCGGCTTTCTCGCTGCTTGAACCAGGTGACACATCTATCTCTCCACCACGAGCGAAGTCCACATGGGAGGGTCCAGACTGCGAGCGTGATATTTATCATGCTGAGGAGTTGCAGGAAAGCCGCGGTGCAGAGTTCGATTGTGTAGGTCGTGATTTGGCGTGAGCCTGCAACAGTAGGGATCACGCAAACAACGGCTATACTCACGACTTGCCAGGGTTTAAAGGTGCGTATCGCCCATGCTCTGGTCATAGGCCAGATTAAGGGGAGAAATGTTGTGACCAGTATTATTTGAAGGACCAGAATTCCCAGAACAAGCGGGTGCGTGTTCATGACAATTGCCTGGACAGGCTTGTAGTGTTGGAATCCTGGCTTGATGCCGGCAACTATTAGCTGGAGGCTACTCCCTTGTCCTGCAAGGGCTAGCGTAAACCAGCATGCGGATTGCCAGCACTCTGTTCTGAAGAAGCATCCCAACAGCAAGAGGCCGACTCCGAGAGAAATGGGCAGGCAGCTTGTTCCGGCAAGAAACCCTTCTGAATCATAAAACTGAGGATCTCGTGATACCCACATAAAGAAAAAGCAGCTGAGGCCCCACGCGAGAAATCGCAAGAGGCGTAGAGAGGATTGCGGAATCGATCGCGCGGAAAGACTGTCTTGGAGTAACACGGCTTGTCAGCTTCTCAGAGGGCTTTCATTGGTGCGATTCGGAGACATCGTTTCACATGTACCGATCTTGCACGCTCGCGCGCGCATGGAGCCGGAGAGGCACGCCTGTGAAGTCAAGCGTCTGAGGGTCAGTCATCGTTCGGAGTCCATGGCAACCGTTACCTTCAAGCGGTGTGTGTGAATTACTCTCATAAGGGCCATCGCGTGACCAAGCACCCTACGCCGGATCGACATCGTCATGTGGACGGTTTTGCAATCTTGAACAAAATGATTTTGTACGGTTGTCCGTCGTTGTCAATATTCTGTTCATACACGATCTGGCGCTTGACCGATTCAGCGATGGTCCATCTCTGTGTCGTGTCGTAATAAATATAGTCGATCCCATATTTATTGATGACCGCATCAGTAATCACCGTGACGAGGCTCGGCTCCAGCAGGACCCGATCGGTCACGACATGGTTCTGGAGCCTCCGCCCAAAGAGCGGATAGTTCTTCAGCTCATGGGACGCGTTCAGAATCACGCTGCCCGGCGGGAGTTCGTCTACGACCTTCGGTATTCCGTAGAAACTGCTCCGGCTCCAATCACCCCGATAGGCGTGCATCGTCAATGATCGAATCGGTTTTGCCACGACAAGCAGCCCATTCAACACCATTGCTGCGAGAAACAACACGCCCGCCACCCGTTGCGCCCGTTCGCTCATCAGCGACGTGCCATAGGCCATCACGGCAAATAACACTCCAATAACGGGCAACAACGTCCGCAACATGTTGAACACATAGACCCACCAATAACAGGCGATCAGCCCGGCCACAATCAGCGGATAGGTTGCTTTCGGTACCCGCCTGCCTCGCAGGGCCGACGCGAGGACAATCAGGACACATACAAACGTGAACACGGGAATAAACGTTGTAAAGACAGGACCAAAGCCCCAATTCGAGGAAAAGTGATCGCCGGCATACCAGCAATCTCTCCACGGAGAGATCAGCCATGAAGAAATGGAATGGGCGCCTGAATCCAAACATTCACCGTCATATTCTATTTCGGGGCCAAAGAACGTCATACGCTCATACAGGGCCCCAATGGAGGCGCTTACAACTGTGGATCCGCCAAAGGAGAACCGCAGTGGATGCATCGGATTGCCCGTAGCCATCCAGTTCTGTAGATACCAATAGCAAGAGGGAACAAGACTGGACAGTACAAACGCGAGCATCATGGATCCTGCCCGGCGTAACCGCGGCATGATGGATGCGGCTCGCGAGCCGATGAAGAAGAACGCCCCCCCTGCGCAGATCGCCGTCATCATCAGAAGCATCGGCACGAGAATGTACCGAGATCCAAGGGCAAGCCCGAACGCCAGACCCGCGAGAACAATCTGCAGAGAAGTCCCTCTCTTCTCCGTCGACGGCTCACTTTCAAATGCCCAAAATAACAGGTACAAGGCACAGAGCCATCCATAGGCAACGAACATATCCACATACAGATCCAGGGTATTGTGAAGGACAATGGGCATGGTGCCGAATCCAATCGCACCGAGACAGGCCCATTCGTGTGTCGCTCCAAACCGGCGGGCAAAACCATATACAACCAGCAGGCTCAGCAGGGTGAACGGTACATAGGTGAAGGAGAGGATTCTCTCTTCCCCGGCAAACATGAGCAGCAGCGGTAACAACTCCGCATTCGAAGGCATTTGAAATTTCCAGGATTCATGGAGGAACTCCAACGTGCCTCCCTGGAACCATTTTGCGGCGAGGGGCAAGTGATACACCAACGTGTCCCATCCCAGCGGCGGTTTCGTCAGCGACTCCAGAAGGAAAATGCCGACAACACCTGTCGCCACAGCCAGGCTCCATGCTCCGGCCGTTGACTTCAATCGCCACCATGGACACGGGATGGTCCCTCTTACCTCCCTCACCGCGGAACAGTTCTTGAACTCCGGCAATGTCTGATCCGATCGTCTGACAGCGAGATAGATCAGCATCAACATTCCGGACAGGGGTAAGACGTGGACCATCGGCAGACCGCTCACACTCGCCGCAACTCCCAACATATGCCAACTCGTCACGATGACGGCGGTAGAGACGACCGATCCCACGATCCAACGATCAGCAGGCAAGGGTCCGTGCAGGCGGGCGACAACCTGGGCCGCCGTGCGTCGACCGATCCCATAGGCGAACCCAAGGGCAACGACGACACCGATCATATTCACAACATGAGGGAGACTCACATTCGACCGGACATGGGGGGATTGAGAACGGAACGTGACGGATCAGCGGGCGATAACCGAGAAAACTTTCTGGAAAATGGCATGATACATTTCTCCGTACGTCACCAGAGCTTTGCTTTGAAAGACATATACGATCAATGACAATGCACACGACAGGGTAGCGAGAGCGCCCCATTTTTCATGGAGATCTTCTCCAGACGGTCTCGTCGTGACGGACCCGGCAGAAGAATTGTCCTGATCATCGTTCATCAAGATAGACTCTACCCGGCCTGCTTCATACGCTTGACCGCATTCCGTGCTCGTGCGACATGCCATCCCCACATCACAGTGAACGTTGCGGCGCTATAGAGAAAATACAACATGTGCATGGGCACGGTTGCAGCAGCGAACAGAAGCCCTTTTCGACGAAGGAAAAATGCGAACAGATCGCGGTTCAATGCCAAAAAGACTCCAAGCAGCCCGATGATGAGAAACCAGATCGCGGGATGAAGCAGCGCCGCAGGGACGAGCACGAGAATTCCGCCCACGAGTCCTGCACTGATTCTCTGGGAAGTTTTCAGATTCAGGTCATTCACGAGTCCCTGCCTCTCCAGAATGAGCTGCGCCCACGGTATCGCTCGATAAAAAATATCGGCGCGCAGCAACGAACCCATCCGCCACTCCTTCAGATGTTTGACCTGGATCGAGGGGTCCAGCACGATGCGATACCCGCCCGAATGCAGTCGGAATCCCAGCTCAATGTCCTCGATGGACGGTTTCAGATAGCGGCGTTGGTCAAACCCTCCAAGTTCATCAAATATTTTTTTGAGAACGGCTCCGCATCCACCCCAGAAAGTCTTGGCCTCACAATTCCCTTGTTGGTGAGTGAAATGGTGCAGGAGATTCTTGTACTGGGAGAGAAAATTCTCGGCACGCGGGCTGTCATCATACGATCCAAACACGGCGGCAACCCCGGAGTCCTTGTGAAAGTGCGCGACCAGTTTAGAAACGGCATCGGGAGACACCACCACGTCCGCGTCCACGAAAACAAGGATGTCCGCATCGGTCGCTGCGGCTCCCGCATTTCTCGCCGCGCCCGGGCCTGATGGACCTGGGCAGTGCAGCACCCGAGCGCCGAAGCCGGAGGCGATCGCCACCGAGCCATCCGTAGACCCGTTATCCACGACAATCAATTCATGATGGGCGGAATTCCGAGCGGCGACAAGCGCCGAGAGGCAACAGGCCAACCCTGGGCCACCATTGTATACGGGAACGATGATCGCCACCAGCAAGGGCCGTTGGATCGCTGTCTCATTCACCGAGCACCTACTCTCCCCCCTCCAACGGACCGGATCACTTCCACTCCCATCGCGACAAGCAGGCCGCCAGGCTATCTCCCACCTTTTACCGATCCCGATGTCAGGCCATTCTCAAGGAGATCGACGATGCGCCTTGCGGCGTCTCCCGCCCCGAACATTGGGGACGGCTTCGACGTCGGCCAATCTGTTTTGAGTGTCGCGGCAAGAATGCGTTCGCAGTCGTTGCCCACGACGACATTCCAACCTGCAGCGACGGTCTCGATCCATTCGCTCTCCGTCCGCATCGTGATGCAAGGCACTCCAAAGAAGAACGCTTCTTTCTGAACGCCTCCTGAATCGGTCAATACCGCTCGTGCATTCTCTTCAAGCACGAGCATGTCCAAATATCCCACTGGATCGATCATCCGGACGTTCGATGTGGGCACGGCCTCTCCTTGAAGACACTGTCGAGTTCGAGGATGGACTGGAAAGACAACGGGCGCGTTGACCATCTGAAATACCGTCAGAAGGCCTCGAAGGACATCGGGGGTATCCGTATTGGAAGCCCGATGGACGGTGGCGAGGAAATACTCTCGTGATGTAAGTCCCAATGTCTCCAGAATTCGAGACCGTTCACGCGCCGCTGCTGAAAATTGCAGCACCGCATCATACATGGTATCGCCCACCCAGTAGACCCCCTGTGTGACCCCTTCCCGCGCTAAATTCACCACGGCATTTTCCGTTGGGCACAACAACAGATCGGCGCAGTGATCGGTGAGCACACGGTTATGCTCCTCAGGCATGGAACGGTTGAACGAACGTAGCCCGGCCTCGACATGGGCTAGCGGGATGCCCAATTTAGCGGACGCCACTGCCCCGGCAAGGGTCGAGTTGGTATCACCATAGACCACCGTCACATCCGGCTTCTCATTGACCAGCACTTCTTCGATACGGGCAAGCATCTCGCCAGTCTGCTTTCCGTGAGACCCCGAGCCGACACCCAGGTTATAGGCTGGTGGGCTCAGACCCATCTCATCGAAAAACACCTGGGACATGTGGTAATCATAGTGTTGGCCGGTATGAATGAGGACCTCTTTATGTCCGGCTCGCTGAAGAGCGCGTGAAACCGGTACGGCCTTCACGAACTGCGGGCGTGCGCCGACTACGGAGGCGACCTTCATGCCCCGATTCCGCCTCCGGTTATCTCAGTCAGCTTGACCGGAATTCCCCCTCGATCCAGGGACAACTGGCTTGCCTGGAGGACAGTCAACACGCGCAAGGCGCTTTCTCCGTCAGTGACGGGACGGACACCATTTTGGATGCAGGAAACGAACTGTTCACATTCAAGGCGAAGTGGTTCGGTTTCTTCGAAAAAAAGTGTGGTTTCTGCAGTTTGTCGGGGAACGGGGAGTCCCGCCCTCCATTCGATCCCCTTGTCATAGATCTTGAGTTTCCCTTCGCGAGCCGTGTCATCGAACACCGCCATCTTGCGATCGCCGACGACCACAAGTTTCTGCTCCTTATAGGGATGCAGCCAGCTCACAAAGATGTGCGCCCTCACCCCATCGTCGAACTCCAAATCCGTCACGGTCACGTCGTGCACATCGGATTGGAGGTACGTGCCCCCCGAAGCTTGGACGGATACAGGCGCGGCACCGATCACCCGACAAATCACCGCGATGTCGTGCGGCGCAAAACTCCATAGAATGTTTTCGACCTGCCGAACCTTGCCGAGATTGAGTCGATTCGAATAGATGTAGAGAATCCTGCCCAATTCTTTGCGTAGGATGAGGTCGTTGAGCAGCGTCACCGCCGGATGATACTCCAAAATGTGCCCCACCATCAGCGTCAGGCCGGTGTCCCGGGATAACTCGACCAACTCCGCCCCCTGATCATGCCGCAGAGCCAACGGTTTTTCGACAAATACATGTTTGCCTGCCCGGAGCGCAGCCTGTGCCTCTTCATAGTGCATGGCCGCGGGGGTGGCGATCACGATACCGTGAACCGCTGGATCCTCCAGTACCTCCTCAAACCGTGTCGTGGCCCGAACCTGAGGGTAGAGCGTCGCTTGAGCGTTCAGAATCTTTTCGTCCTCATCGCAAATCACACTGAGAACACGCAACTGCGCGAAATTCCTGACCAGGTTTTTCCCCCAGTACCCACAACCGATGACGGCAATTCGCGGATCAGTAATCATTGGCGGTACCCCCGTGGGCTGCGACAGGCTGCGGCCGGCTGGTCACGAAACTTCGTCGGCCATGCAGGTAAAAGAACAACCCGATCAGACTGACAAGCAGCAGACACATTCTCCATCCCAACATGATTTCCGCCCCGCTCGCGAGTCCGGCCACATGAAGCAGCCCGCCCAGTGCGGCTTCACCGACACCAAGACCTCCTGGAGTCAGCGGGATCTGGTTGGCTAAAAATCCCAATGGAATGAGTATCGTCATGCGCCAGGAAAATCCCGTGGGATCGAGCGCAGCAGCAATCAACAGCATCACGCCTGCCGCGAGTGTATGAGTAAACAGGGAAAGAATTGTCGCCCCAGTAAGAATCGAGGGGTGTTTTCGATACACGGTGAGAGTGGCCAGGACCCGCTCCATTATTCGCCCACCGGGGATGCGGGAGAAGCACCACTGTGCAAGCGGGTGCTCGCGTATCCATCTGGAAGATCCCGCGAACAGCGCAACCGTCAATCCGATCGCCAGCCCCAGCGCAGCCAACAATAGACCTCGGATGATGGGCACAGCGGCCAAATCCAAAAAGAAGGGCGCCACCATCAGAGGCCATATCAACATCGTGACCAGACCGATGATGCGATCGAACAGCACGATCGTTGCCAGTTCGGTCCTTCGGCCCTGGTGTTCTGACGCGGCGTAATAGATCCGCGCCACATCTCCACTCGCGGCGCCGGGCAGAAATGTGCTGAAGAACAATCCGATCAGCGAGAGTCGGTTCGAATCCCACAGAGAAAGGTCGAACCCCACGGGTCGAATCAGGAGGCAAAACCGCCACGACGTCAGACAGGAATCTATCAGATAGACCACGACTGCCGTCAAGCTCAACGGCCATGCGGCCGCGAGTCCGGAAAGCGCCTGCCAACGAATGACGCCGGACTGCCCCAGGTAGGCCAGCAGAGCCACAGCTACGGCAAAACGACATACAGCCAGCCAGCGTCGCATCGCTTCTCCTTAAAGGACGGCGTCTCCGGGATGATCGGCGGTCACTTCACGTACTCGACCCAAGGCAAGACCGTAGGGGGCTTCGTACCAGGGTTCGACCGCAGCAAGGCGACCGGCTCGATCCTCTCGCATGAAGACCTGAACAGGGGGATTCACGCTGGCATACGACAGAAAGGGTCGATCCAGCCACGGTATGAGCCGGGGAGTATGAAACTTTTCCACTAATCGATATCCCAATGTACCATCCACCAATTGATCGAACATTTTTTTCGAGAATGGACTGATCGCCGAGTTTAAGCCGTTGCGCCATTCAAGGCGCTGACGCCATTCATTCATATCCTGGGGAATCACCAAAATGAATTCCGGGCGACTCTCTTTGATTGCCGAAATCGCCTCCTTTTCATGCACGATGTGCAGATTCCGCACGTCGGCACGCAAATGCGGCAATTTCGACGCATAGCCGAAATGCATGACTCGATCTCCGGAGCTTAGACGCTGATCGAGCCATTCGCCTGCCGCATAGCGAGAATCACTCAGCATGTCGTGAGTCAGATCCACCGTTTGAAGGAATAACCAGCCGGTCATGAGGCCGCAGGCCAAAGCAGCCGGCAGACGCCAAACTGGCGACTTCAATAGATGATCGAGCGCGTACCCAGCAAAGTAGGTCAAAGGCAATGCGACCGGCAACAGATAGTGCACTCGGCTCATTCCGACAGGAGTCAGCACGATCAAGAAACCAAGCGAAGACAGCAATATGCCTAAGGAACGTTTATCTCGCACCATTGCCAGAAGAATTCCCGCGCAAGCGGTGAACAACAACGGCGGACTCATGACGTCAAGCAGATAACCGAACAGGTCTTGAAGCTGCTGAACCGTCCCCGCCCAACTTAACGGGTGACGAAGGTAGAGATCACGCGTCATGCTCGCAGAGGAAAGCTTCTCAAGATGCTGTGCAAAACGAGCAGGATCTACAAAGATCCCGCTCATAAGACAATAGGCCAGGAACAAAGAAACCACAGCCGCGACGATAGGAGTTCCCTTGCTGTACCAACCGAAGAGTCGATCTGCGTTCCCCGACCTCCACTGAATCCACCCCAACAACGGTGCGACCAGCATAAAGGAGCCTGCCGCTTGATCTTTCGTTGCACCCGCCAATGCGACGAAAATCCCTAGCCATAGCCCTCGCTTCACAGTAAGCCCCCCGCGCAGGCTGACCGCAACGATGGCTAATGCCAAGCTCGTCCATCCCAGTACCGGCATATCAGGATTGGTCAATCTCGCGTAGTAGGCCATGGGAAACAGTAGCATCGTGAACACCGCGGCTATACAGCCCGCACGCTGTCCCCATAATACGCGCGCCCCGAGATACACACCGATGACCGCTGCTACGCCGAGCAGTATGGACACCGCTCGGCAGAGAAGGCCGAGTATCTTGAACGCTCCGACCGGATCGATGAGACCAAATGGGAAGGTAGACATTGGATGGGCGAATTGACCGCTGACCATCAACCAGGCCATATAGGGAGCCATGGCACAAGCCATTACAAAGTAGTGCCCCCACGGATACGCCACATTACGGTTGGCAGCCGGCGCGACGAATGTGTCGTGCATCTCCGCCAGGGCCGCCAGCGGGGCTGCGTCGTCATTTCCCCAGGCATGGGTTCGTTCATAGTTGGTCGCATGGGGAAGCCCCCAGGTGATTCCCGGCAAATAGACGCAGACCGCCATCAGTGCGAGCCACACCGCGCAGCGGTCTTTCACCAATCCCTGCAGAACACCACTCATAGGTGGCCTTGGCTGACAAAAAATGGCCCGAGAACTAAATGATGCAGGTGGCTCTGTTGAAACGCGAGAATCGCCTCTTCCGGAGATCGCACGATCGGCTCTTCATGCATGTTAAAGCTCGTGTTGATCAACACTGACATTCCCGTCAAGTTCCTATAGGCCGATAAAATTGCATGCATCTCCGGGTTGATCTCCCGCCTCACCAGCTGAGGGCGTGCCGTACCATCGATATGGACGGCTGCCGGACACAGTCGTCGCATGGTGTCCGTACAGCCAACCACCAAGGTCATGAACTCGCAGGCACGTTCGCTGCCTTTGCGAATTTCGAAATATTGCTCGCGGTCTTCATACAATGCCATTGGAGCAAAGGGCATAAATTCCGTTCGATGGAGTTGCTGATTGAGCCAGTCATTAACCGACTTATCTCCGCAGTGGTAGAGAATAGAGCGGTTTCCGAGGGCTCTCGGCCCAAATTCCATGCGACCATCGCAGCGTGCGACGATTTTCCGTTCAGCCAGCGCACGCGCAACCACGTCTGCAAGACAGTCCGGCTTCGTGATGTGAAACTGCGGGTAGTGCTTGAGCGCCTCCAGACAGTCTGCCTCCGTGAACCGGGTTCCCAAATACATATCCCGCACAGGCCTCGGCTCTGCCGCCAGCAGACTCAGTGCCGCCCCGACACAGAGGCCGCCATCTCCCATGTTGGGAAACACATAGAACGAATCGATATCCAATTGTTCGGCCAACGCCATATTCAACTTCACGTTCGCCATGACCCCTCCGGCCACCACGAGCGGAAGGCGCTCCCCTGCCAGGTAATTCTTGGCTAGGCGCACCACTTCACGTTCCATCAAGAACTGAAAAGCATAGGCGACATCTTCTCGCTTGTACCCCTGCAGTAATTTCTTCAGCGGCTGCTTGTAATTACGATACTCCACCGTCAATAAATTCATCTTGCCGGCCAGCAGCTCACGGAATTTCGGACGGATAAAGCCCTCGGCGTAGTATCGTTTGTGAAGCGTGAATCGCCCTTCCTCCGACCGGAACGTGCGCTCAACTTTTTCAATCAAGTCCGGTACTGACCTTCCATATCCTGCCAATCCGGTGATCTTTCCTTCGTGACGACCGCCTTTGAACCCAAGAATCTGCGTGCACGCAGTATAAAACTGGCCGAAAGAGTTTGGGTAAAACATCTGAGCCGTTCTTCTGATCGTTGAACCTTCTCCACGGGAGATCGTGATGGATAATTCATCGCCTACTCCATCGGCAATGAGAATTAGGGCCTTGGAAGCGGCACTTGTCCTAAACGCGGCCGAGGCATGCGACTCGTGATGCTCGACATAGTGAACCTTTGGTTGAATGCCATACTCCGCTTCGAGAAACTGTCCGAGCGCGTCATATTTCATCGCACGCCAGAGGCAAAACGCGCGGTAGGCCACGCGGCAAAAATGAGGAACGTAATCATTCCAGGAATGGAAGTCCGTCACGTCACGTTTCAAGCTCTCGACAATGCGCGGGAGGAGGTCCCTCGGTTCGAGGCCGGACACGGCCACGGCATCGATCTCTTTCGGATTGATACCCGCCACCTGAAGCGCCTCCCGAATGGAGCGAGTGGGCGGGAAGGCATCGTCGAGCTTGATGCGCGACAGTCTTTCTTCGTTCACTGCCGACAAGATAGTGCCGTCTCTCACCACGCAAGCACCCGTTTCATGCGTCGTGCTGATGCCCAATATCGTGCGCGGGTTTAAGTCCGGCGCCGATCTCGGCCAATCAGAGATGAAGTCTTCGCTGGTCGTCAGCGTGAATTCTTGCTTCACCTGAACGAACAGTGCGTCCAAGAATCGAAGCTTCGATTGGCTCGAGAAGAAATTATTCGAGTACAGCTGAAGTCGAAGGCCCGACAGCTCTGGTTGTCGGGCGGAAAAATCCGTGAGGTGGAAGAGGCAGGTCAAATAGTTGTACCGGCGGCTGAAGGTTCGAAGCTGCGCATAGAAATAGAAACGGGTCAAATAAAATGCGTAGCAGGGGTGAAAGGGAGGAAGCCACGGGCCGGGGTGCGGCATCGGAAACTCGAATAACCGGCCTTCCGGAAACATGAGAAACGGCTCTGGAAACAACCGCTGCAATCCCAGCCGTTCCCGAAACTCATTGGTGGGAAAGACCGAACTGTCATACCGATAACCAACCTCGCGAAGAATCTCCAATGATTCATAATCAATCGAGTAGCCGGGGGCTCTGAATCCTTGACACTCGACTCCTAGAACGTCCTCAATGACTTTCTTTCCGGAAGCGATCTCCTCACGTTTGTCCATCGACGAGAGTCGCATGAGAGATCGATGTGTCAGCGAATGGCAGGCGATCTTGTGACCGGCCCGCACCACGCATTCGACAGCGCGGCGTTTGTCAGCCTGATGCAAATCATCTCCGATGACAAAATACGTGGCGGTTATCCCTTGGCGTTCGAACCACAACAGCGAGTGCTCGACTGCGGAGACGTAGAACGCATCCTGTTTGCCAGCGTAGCGGCTTCCGTGTGCTTGATGGATGGCGGCAAGCCCATCCATATCCACATGAACAAAGGCTTGTTTCTGAAGAATTCGAGGTTGGGATTCGGCGTGCGAACGTTGAACGCCTGCGGGAGTGCCCGCTGTCACAGTCCTTGTTGCAGACATGACACCGTCACCTCTTTAATGAGTTTTCCGGGCCCACAGCAGAGGAGGGATGCGTGACAGGCAATTGTTCGCGATCGACAAAGGCTCGGAACCACAGTTCCAAACATAACAACCCCCAGATTTGTCGGCCGAAGCTTCGTTCGTGAGCCAATAATCGTTCCACTTCCTTCACTTGATAGATTCCCCGTTGCCGAGCACGGGCTCCCAGAAGGATATCGCTCAAAAACTCACGGAGCGGTCCCCGGCTCCATTCGGTCAACGGCACAGGAAAGCCCATCTTATCCTTCCGGTTGAAGACCGCGTCTGGCAACAAGACTTGTACGGCATCTCGAAATATTCGTTTGGTATCTCCGCCTTTGAAACGCACCGTTGGAGGCATTCTGGTCACAAGATCGGCAATCCGATGATCGAGCAGGGGGACCCTGGACTCCAACGAGACGCTCATGCTCGTTCGATCTTCAACATGAAGCAGCGCGGGCAGCAGCGTTTTCAGATCGAAGTTGGTCATTTTATTGAAGTAGCTTTTTGTCGAGGAGTTATTGAACACTCCCCGAAAGGCTTCCCCCATCCGAAGACGGCTCTGATCATTCCATATGTCTGGGCTGATCAGGCTATCTGCATCGTCAAGACGGCTTACCAGGCGGAAATAGCGTTGATCCATATCCTCGAACAAGCCGTCGCGCCATAAATGTTGCAGCATGGGCTTATACTGCCGCAACAGCGACAAATTGGGCAGAATGCTTTCCCACGTCACGACGTACCGCCCTTCATCTTGCGTCCCGAAGATGACTCCTTTTAAACATTGCTCCAAGTACGCAACAAGGTACCGTGCATAACCGCCGAACATTTCATCGCCCCCTTGGCCGCCGAGAACCACCTTCACATGCTCCCTCGCCAATTTCGACACACAGTATTGGGGAAAGAGGCCAGGGCCTGCCGCCGGTTCGTCCATCATGTATATCAGGCGCGGCATGACGTCCACGAACGTCTGCCAATCCGGCCAGACTTCATGATGGTGACTATTCACATGCTTGGCGACGGATCGCGCATAGGCCGTTTCGTCGTACTGAGGTCCTTCCCTAAACGCTCCCGTAAAGGTGTGAAACTCGCCCCCATACACGGGAGCGGCGAGACACACGACGGTTGAACTATCGATACCGCCAGAACAATGGGCACCAACCGGCACATCACTGCGCAGTTGAAGTCGCACGGCATCCTGCAAAACAAGCAGAAGTTGCTCGGTGTAGTAGTCTTCCGTGTGGTGGGTATCAATCTCATAATTGAAGTCCCAATAGCGCACGAGGGACGGCTGCTGATCCTGGAACGGCCGAAAGGTGAGATAATGCCCCGGTTCTAGTTTCCGGATCTGGCGAAACAAGGTTCGCGATCCCAAGCACAACTGAAAGGTCAGGTACTCTTCCAACCCTTGGGTGTCCGGGCCCGAATCCACTAGCCCTGCGCCAATGAATGCCTTGGGCTCGCTGGCAAAGGCGAAGCGCTTCCCATCGCACATCCAATAAAACGGCTTGATTCCCATTCGATCACGAGCCGCGAATAACCGCTTCTCACGACGATCCCAAATCGCAAACGCAAACATGCCGTTCAGCCGCTCAAGACAGCGCTCACCCAATTCCTCATACAGATGAAGGATTACTTCCGTATCACTATGAGTGCGGAATGTGTGGTTCCGCATCAACTCCCGACGAAGTTCAAGGTAGTTATAAATCTCCCCGTTGAACACTATCCATACTGACTCATCCTCATTAGCCATTGGTTGATGGCCCGTCTCAACATCGATGATCGACAGCCGCTTGTGACCTAACACTACGGGTCCATCTCCCCACACGCCTTCACCATCCGGTCCACGGTGGGACAGAAGCGTCATCATGGCATGCACGGTCGATCGATCGGTCACAGGAGACGAATCGAGATGGATCAGGCCAACAATGCCACACATGAATCACCTATTCCTCTCGAAACAATGGCCTGAGTCACACTCCAGGCATCCCGTATGTCACGTTCTTCACCTGCATCCCGCTTGACCAGCCCCGCATGGCGATTTCACAGCAAGACACACAATCATCAGTCCAAGCCGACGCGACAGGAATCGATGCAGGGTGTCCGGCAAAGATATCGGCAGCGCTCGCCTGGGCAATCCCTGTCGCACGCACTCCAGCTGATTGAACCAGCCATGAATCATGGCGTTGACATCCTGACGGCTATAGGCTTTCCCGAGGGGGGTTCTCTATTCCGTCATACAATCTGACTAATTCATCCGGCCGTGTTGCCCACAACATGGATTCCCGGCCGCGCCCTTCCAAGTACACCCAGGACCGTGCCAGAAAGGCGATCGTCCGATACAGCAAAGAACTCCGTAAGTAGACGGTCTTAAAGTAGACAGAAAAACAGGCCGTGCCGTTCGGCTTTAACACGCGATGCATTTCTTGGATACAGCGGATCGTGTCCGGGGTATGGTGTATCACGCCCTGACAGTTGACATGGTCGAAGCATTCGTCGGGATACGGCAGCTCCTCCGCATTTCCTAATCGTACATCAGCGTGCAGGCCGAACAGACGGCAGCGTAGGCGAGTCAACTCAACTGCGCTCTCGGCTACATCACAGGCGGTAACGTGAGCCCCCAGGCGATTGAAGTGGTCCACCCAAAACCCAATGCCGCATCCGATATCCAGCACCCGGGTTCCCGCGCGAACACCTCGCGAGTAGATCGACGGAATCTCCCCCGAGAATTCATGGAACGTCATGGCCGCATGCTCCTCAAAAAAGTCCCTGGTGCCAAGATCGGCGCGCGCCTCACCCAAATAGATGGGGTTCTTGTTCCAGAATCGGCGGATCTCCTCAAGAGTGGGTTTCGGCGGCATCCGTTCATCCATCCGCAGACGGATGAATCGGAGAAGCCTCATCACCCGGCACAGCATGGCTCTTCGATGCAGCCACTCGTTGTTGACGTTCCTTGATCAACCGTGCCCACCGCACTCCTTCGTTCCCACCCCAATTCCGGCAGTGCTTAATAATCAAAATAAAGCATCCCAATGTGGTGATGCTGGTCACGACCTTGCTCGTGCTCAACTTCTGTTCATACCGAAGCACAAACGGCACTTCGCCGATGCGCGCGCCCAGCATACGAAATTTAATGAGTTTCTCGAGAGTCCCTGTAAAGCCAAGCCCCTTCAAATCGATGAATTTATTCCCAAAAATATGGAGCGCATCTTGAAGAATTCCGACACGATACGCTCGATACCCACAGGTGTATTCCTTGAGACCGGGAACAGGAAAAACGAACTTGAAGAGAAGATTTGCGCAGCGGCTAATCGTTCGGCGATACCAATCCAGCCCAGTCTGCCCACCGCCTGGCGCGTAGCGAGAGGTCGTCACCACCTCATAGCCCTCATTAAGTTTTTTTACCATTTCCGCGATGTGCTTCGGTTCATGTGTATCATCGCAGTCCATTCGGACCAAAATGTCATCCGGCGCCGCCACATCGCCAACGTACTCGAATCCGTCGCGGATGGTCTCGCCCAATCCGCGATTGTACCGATGACCTATGACGTGCATGGGGTATCTGGTTCGCAATTCCTCGAGAATCTCTCCGGTCCGATCCTGGCTGCCGTCGTTTACGATGACGACCCGATAAGGCCATCCTTGTTCATTCATCGTTTTGTCGATCTTTGCCAGCAAGGGGCGAAGAGCGGCTTCTTCGTTATAGGCAGGAAGGACGATGTGAATCATGACTCGCTCCTTGCAGGAAATGGCTTCTCCTTCCCGCATCCGGAAGCCGCCAGCTCCGGCGGGAATCCAGTCGGAAATCGGATCGTGCACACGATTGTTCCCTCTCCGTGCTGCATGAGTTCGTGGAGCAATTCTGAGCAATCGAACTTCACGGTGGTCAATATTTCAGCAGCATGAAAATACTTTGCTGATCCCATGTGAATTCCCGTAAATGATCTTGCGAGCTCCAACGATTCAATCGGCAATCCGCCCACATTCTTCAGGCTGTCGGTTACGCACACGGAGTCATCCGTGAATTCAAAACGACGACGAAGCCGCATCGGGACGACACGCTCCTTCAGAATTAATTGGGCGAGAATTTTACGACGTAACCATGCGCCGATCGTGATGCTTCGGAATAGTGTCAAGTTTAATAGTCTCAGAAGGATCAATCTCACAGGTGTCAACAGCTCTTGACGGGCTTCCGCAAAATCGGTCTCACAACACACGACATTGGGGTCCCCTGATTCGGCTTTACTGCCCACACCTATGAGCTGGGACGTCAACAGTTTGTTCTCGCTGCGCACGCAATATCCGGCATCCTCGTAGGAGACGGCGGCGGGTGCCTTTGAGAAAATCCGGCATACCCCTCCCTTTGCCGCATTCACGACCGCGTAGTAGGAGGGCGAACCAACCGCCACAAGTCCGCTCTGTGGAAAGTGATGCACACCCGCAAGCGACTCGTTGGGAAGCGAGGGACCGTCTTCGGCCGGAATTGGCACTCCAAGGCATGCCTCAAGATAGGCGTAGAGCAAGGGAGCAATATTTTCCATATCCGAGCCATCTGGAGTCAGAACATTGCCGTGCACGAGCCGTTGACGCATAAACCGCGCGATCGAACCCGCCAGGGGAACCGGGCCCGAGAGCATTTCAAAACCCGCCGGGAAATAGAGTGCCGTGTGACGACTTCCATAGACGCCGCCGACACTCCCGTCGGGATGGATGAAGTGCGCATAAAATGCGATACTCCGCTGCAGAGATTCCAACAACCGCTCGGAGCCCGTTCGTCGCCAACAGAGCGCCAGATAAAAAATCCCCAGAGATTCATAGCCTGGGTCGGGGCCACCATACTCACGGTACCAGCCCTCGGACGATTGTGAGGCAAAAATGCGGTCCAATACCCTGTTGGCCTCGCCGCGCCAACGGTCTTCACCTAGAAGATCGGCTGCGCCAAGGTACGCTGCAGCAAATAGAGCCTGATGGTTGGTAATAACGGCATAGTCTTCGCGGCTATGAAGCGCAAACTCGCAGCCTAGCCGTATGGCACGAATGATGTGTTCCCTGAGGGGTGATGAGACTTCTGATTCGATCAGCCTCAAGGTCTCCGCCAGCCCGAACACCATGGCTAGTGTCACGCCATGGTCCTGAGTGAACGGTCCGACAGAATCATAGGCGCCATTCCGTCGTTGACGCCTGCATGTAGAGGCGAGCGCCCCCACGATCCAACCAAAAACTTGTGCATTCTGATAATAGGGATTGCCTGGAAAGGGCACACGCCACAACAACGCCAGTGGATACACATTGATTTGCAACATGGTAAGTGGAAAGTCATGAAACTTCCACGCCCAGTGGGATCGATCAAAGCAGCCGAAACTCACTGAATTCGGTTCGCGATCCAGGCAGCCCAGAAGGCGAGGAATCTGTCGGAGCACCGGAGGGACGTAGACGGCGGCACGTACCGGATCGACCAAAGGGCATTCCCGACCTCTATTCACAGGGCGGATCCCCCTCTTGGCGGCAATGGATCATAGGTCGCCTCCGTCTCATCCTGTTTGCTCCGCGGACTGTCCTCATGCTGCACCAGACGAACCGCGTCGTGAAGCAGCCGGGCGGCCACCTGTTTCGAACGATCACGCAACAAATGCTCTGTCACTCCAGACTCGAGTGAGATCTGCTCCTGAAGAATGATGTCACCGGAATCGATTCCCGCGTCGATATGATGGACGGTCACGCCGGTGTACGATTCCTGATTCCGCACCACCCAGTAAAAAGGATTCGGACCTCGGTGTTTAGGTAACAAGGAGGGATGCACGTTGATGCAGGCGAGGGAGGCAGCGGCAATGACCGGGGCCTTTAATATTTGGCTAAAGGCCGCGACCGCGATGATATGAGGACCTAAGGAGCGGAGCCGGTGAACGGATTCTGCAGCATTAATATTTGCAAATTCAAACCGTTGTAGCCGTTTGGCAAGGACCAATTCCTGCATTGAGCGATACCCCGACAATACAATGCGAGCCTTGCGCAACCGAATTCGCGCCCAGGAACGTAACAAATCACATCCTCGCCTGGCAACAAATCTCCCTCCATGCTGCAGCCAAGCTTTTCGCAATACAGGCAATATGCCACGATGGGTTGGACGAAAGATTCCCACAATGACTTCAATCCGGTTATCTGCCGCCAACACGTTTAGACAGGCGATGCTGATCGGGTTGTAATCGTTGCCCAAGAAAAGCACCCGCGCCCTTCTCGCCGCGTCACCGGTCATGATCAGCTCATCTGCTTGGTAATCCATCCGCCCATGGATTGCGAGAGGGATGCAGGCAATCGTTTCCAAGCCGACCGCATCAACGCGAACGCAGGCCCGCTGCTATCAAAATCCGGGAGGGTTCTTCCGTGATAGGTGCGGGAGACAGAGTACATGGGGTGCTGAATGCCGCCCCACTTTTGCTTGAATCGCAACAGCCCCGTCTGTCGTGGTGAATCCGCGCCAAAATCGTAATAGCGGAATCCTTGTTGCACTGCCCATTCAATCGTGCGCCAAAACATGACTTCGCTCGGGTAGCACTTACGCCACAGGTTTTGCGGGGCGGCATAGGCCGGTATGAAGGACTCCCTCGAAAACAGACTGATCATCGCGTTGATGGGGATGCCATCTTTCCTGACCAAGGCCAGGCAGGCCTTCCCTTCCCGGACCAGATGCGCATGGATCTCGAAAAACAAGGCACGAGGGAAAGGTGGAATACCCATCGAGGAGCGGGCCTGCACAAACAAGCGATAGAACGTGTCCATACCTTCTACGGTATTATCAAATTCAAAGGTGACGCCTTCTTTGGCAGCCTTCTTAATCGACCACCGAACAAAATCACGGTCGAGCGCCTTCCAGAGAGCTTCGACTCCAGGCGAAAGATCAATACGCGTCGTGATCCACTGGCGACGGGTGACGAACCCATGTTCATGCATCATCTTGATGTCAGGTTCATGGAACGACCGCAACTCGACATAATGACATTTCAGGTCGCGGGACAATTTCGACAGATATGCAATGATTGTGGCGCTTGCGCGCGGATTCATTGAGAGGATTCCCCCACGATCGCGCATTGGCACCGAGACCAGTCGACGTCCAAAGATTCCCTTGACGAGGAACAGCGGAAGAACCGCGACGATTTCGCCCCCATCACCTCGCACACAAAGGTAATAGGGCCGGTGCCCCAGTCCCTGCTGGGTCACCTGCTGCCACGCACTGGTGTGATAGATCGTGCCGGCTGAATGGGCCGCCACAAATGCGTCCCAGTCGCCAAGCTCATGTGGCTCAAGCAGCCCCACCGATAAGTCCGCCTGCACATCGATTTGAATTGGAAGATCGCAGGCTGCGTGGTCGTCGGAATAGGTGTCGAGGTCCCGCTCATATTTTTCCCATTCCTTGGCCACCTGCTGGGGCAGCGGCTTTCGCCATGACGAATCGACGTGTTTGCGGGCCCATGCTTCCAGCCAATGTCCCCACTTGGGATACATGTCTTCGTTCATGCCTCGGGCATGATAATCCAGCACAACCACTCCACCCGTGGCCGCTGCGACATCCAACAAACTCTTGGCGTATCGGTCCGCATCGTGAATCCCGTTCACTCGCAGTCGCTGATCGAAATGATTGTCCATCCAAGCGGGTGGCAGCTGCAGGACTTGTAACTCACGACGAAGTTCCGGATCGAAGGGACGGAATGGGTGGCAGATCCCTCTTCGATACCCCGGATAAAAGTCAAACGCCAGTGATGAATCATAGAGGAACGTCCCCTCATGCATACGCAGCGTTTGATGCGGTGCTGCGGGATCGAGGTGCCAGAAATGGTGTCGATTGCCCAAGACCTGAACCTGTGCAGCTTCCTGAAGATCCTCCTTTTCCTTCTTGATCATGTCCTTGCCGTGGTAGGCTAGAAAAGAGGTGTGCAAGCCGATCTCGTATCCAGCATCCCGTAGAACGGCAAAGAGATTCTGGAACGGCGGCGTGCGGACATCATAAAATGCATCGGGATTACCCAGAGCATAGTGCAACAGCGAGCCGCGTCGGACCATAAAATAAAACGCCGCTTTCATCCCAATCGATTGTTCAAACTGGATCCAGTCGTGAAAACCCCAGAAATGGCTGGTGCCGTTCCAAATGTTTTTGATGGAGCGCCCGCCCTGCAGGCCGCGCTGGCGGATGAGACGCAGGCACTCGACCCAACGAAGGATTTGCGGATAATCCACATCATGGGAGAGCACGAAGCTCGCGGAGAGTGCAAACCGCCGTGGGCTGAACCCTCGTTCGTTCCACAATCGCCCAAGAAAAGCCCCATATATGGACACGATTGGTTTGTTGAGGAGTTCTTTTTGAATCAACGCCGTACAGCTCGCATCCACATTCCCCCATCGATCCCATGGACAAGCCGTCTCCCGGGCGCCACTGAGAAACCAATAGGAAGCGAAGACGATATCCTGCGGAAACTCCACTCGCGTCCCGATCCGGCGAACAGGATCCGCTTTGCTGCCGTTAAAACCGAGAATTGGAATACCTTCCGACTCGTAGACGACCTCCGGGTCGACATACCGCAGAGAGGCAAAGGGGCGCCCGCAAGCCGGAATGCGGACTTCCGCACGCACGTCTTTTTGATGCCCATAATACAGATCGACAGGCTTAGCGGCCTTTGCCCATTCGAATGACACAGGAAATCCGGCCACTCGCATCAACGTGCGCACGGTGTACTTGATTTCTTCTCCCCACTCCTCGAGAGCGGGATCGATGCCGATGGAAATTGGGCGCAACATTGCCTACTGCGTTTCTCTCGAAACCCTGATCACGGCGCTCGCCATCGCAACAATGTCCACCTGAAGGGCGATCCAGATTTGACGCAGGACCTCCGGACGGGCATCACAGATGCCCGTACCCCGAGCGCCTGCTAACACGGAGCAAGACGGGATTATGAATCTGTATGAACTTCGGCGACCCGAGACTGGTCCTTTTGATATCGCCACCCGCACGACGAACACGTTGCCGTCGAGAGAGAGACAGCCGCTTCACCGAATGAGAGTGCGACCCCACAATGGCACATCCATCCTTGAATGCGTCCCGGCACGCCGACAACCAGTGCATAGTCCGGCACATCATCAGTCACGACAGACCCGGCACCGATAAAGGCATAGCGTCCGATGGTGATGCCGCAGATGATAGTGGCGTTGGCCCCGATCGTCGCCCCGCGCCTGACCACCGTCGCTCGGTACTCGCTTTTCCTCGAAATGTGACTGCGAGGATTGATGACATTGGTAAACACGCACGATGGTCCGCAGAACACGTCGTCTTCCAGAGCGACTCCGGTATAGAGCGCGACGTTATTCTGAATTTTCACGTTGTTTCCGACCTGCACCCCGCTGGACACCAGCACATTCTGGCCGATATTGCATCCTCGCCCAATCACTGCCCCGGTCATGACGTGAGAGAAATGCCAGATCTTGGTCCCCTCGCCAATGTCACAAGGCTGATCAATATAGCTCGATTCGTGTACGAAATATGTATGGGTTGTCATTGACCGGCTTTTCTATGCATGCCTGTTCCTCGTCTGTTCAGGCGACATTCACAGAGATCAACACGCTCCGCACCATTTTCAGGTGTGTCCGTCTCACCCGAGCGTCTGCTGGCGGTAGTATTCCACCACCTGTGCGACAATATTCGGCAAATCGACGGTAGGCTTATATCCGATCAGATTGCGGATCTTGCTGAGATCCGGCACCCGCCTCCCCATATCTTCAAATCCCTCCTCGTAGGCTTGATCGTAGGGCACCAACGTGATCTCCGACGGACTCCTGACGACATCCCTGACCATCTTGGCCAGATCCATGATCGTGACTTCTTGCTCGCTTCCGATGTTGAAGACCTGGCCGACCGCTAGAGGGTTCAGAGATAAATCGATGATGGCTCGCACGGCATCGCCGACCCACGTGAAACACCGTGACTGCTGCCCATCCCCATACACGGTGATGGGCTCATTTTTGAGAGCCTGTTGCACAAAGGTGGGCAGCACCATACCATAGCGACCGGTTTGACGAGGACCGACCGTATTAAACAGGCGAAACACAACCACTGGAACCTTTTTTTCTTTCCAGTAGGCCAACCCTAGAAATTCGTCCAGGGTCTTCGAGCACGCATAGCTCCAGCGGCCTCTGGTCGTGTTTCCGATCACCAAATCGCCGTCCTCACGAAATGGGATGGCTGTCGATTTTCCGTACACCTCGCTGGTGGAGGCTATCAGCACTTTTTTTTGCTTCTTGGCGGCCAGGGTCAGCACCGCTTCCGTACAGGACACGTTGGTTTCAATGGTCCGGACCGGACTCTCTACGATCAAACGAACACCGACCGCGGCAGCCAGGTGATAGATGACATCCGCCGCATCCACCAATTCCGCCAGGAGAGAGTGATCCATCACCGTATCGATGACATATGAAAATCCCGAGCGGTTTTTCAGATGACGAATATTGGTAATGCTACCCGTGGACAGATCATCGATCACCGTGACAAAGGCGTTTTGATTCAAGAGCGCTTCGGCCAAGTGTGACCCGACGAATCCTGCACCACCCGTTATCAAGGCGCGCATGCTGTATCTCCTCTGTTAATCTCTGAATTCCATTTCGAGCACATCACGTAACACAATCTTCACCTTGCTCCATCATAGGGGGGAGAAGCGGGTCTAAGGAGATCAGGTCTACCAAGAACAAACGGCCGTGATTCACCGGGTGGCTCCGAGGACTCCGGACTACATGAATCTATATCAACGCGCTGCGGACCCGGTCGGAAGCGCAAAACCCGGACCGAGTTGCAGCTGCGGGCCAAGGCACAACAGGTCATCGGGGTGATCACACGTGTCTTTGGATTCACGAGGCTCCGGTAACGGGGGTGTACAAAAATACTCATCGGCTGCTCGTCACCTATCCCTGGAGGATATTTTCCCAGTCAGCCGCCGCCAGCAGCGGATCGATTCTTGGAATTTCCTGACAGAGACAGAGTGCGGTTGGTACATGGCGCGTCATACTCCTTACATACCTGTGCTCCTTCTCAGACCTTCACATAAGAATTGTGTGCGGCACATTGCTCGAAAACATCGTATTCGTGTCGTGAGGCCCAGATCATTCCCGTCCATCCCTTTCGTTCTTCGGCTTCAGTCCGGAACCTTGCATCCTTGAGGCGCTCCAACGAAGTCTTATGCCGTGCCACACCATGTGTCTCCGATGCGACTTGGTGAGTCCATGCCAGCACGCTCAGGGCACCGTCCAATTCATCGACTTCCATCCCCTCCGTATCGGCTTTCAGGAGTGCCACTTCTTTGCCGCCATGTTCATCCGCATAGGTATCCAGTTTCATGACCTGGATTTCAATGGGCTTAAGGCATCACGGTTGCGCGATGGATGACACCATCACACCATGCGGATCAACCCCGATGGCTACCGTCCCAGCATCCCGACCAAGGCAAGCTGATTGACGATCGCAGTAGAACAGTTTCTACGCACCATGGCTGCATTCGATTGCAACAGCTCGAACCAGTGAATGCGCGGCTCCGGGTTATATGACCGGACCCATCGGACCAATAGATCGAGTTCGCCCCCACATGCGGAACATCGCAAGGATCAGCGAAACGTGTGCCCCGATAGACGTTCTCCACGAACAAAGGGCTGAGATCGGTCCCGTCACGGAAGTCATCGCGCAAGTACATGTCACCCGATCACGGGAGCCAGCTTGTATACCCGCTCTGGATTGTATTGTGCCTGATGCGCCAGAACACGTATGTTCTTTGAGAGCGCCCACAGAATCTTGAATGTTCCCTTGGCATTTGTCCCAGTGTGATCGCGCAATGCAGAAATGCTCTCAACTTTGGCTGGGTGATCATCAGCTGACCCTCGATAGGTCGGGCAGTTGAGGCTGCGCAGAGTCGAGGGTGAAGAATAGTGCAATCATCCCAGAATATCAAACGTGGGATGGAGCGAGACGATCCCACCAACACCGCCGTCACCGACAGTCCCCGCATGATTCGGCAACTCCGTAATGCTCCAATTTGTCGTTTGCGTAACTCGCAACCGCTTTCATATGCCTGCATAACTCAGTATACTTTTACACTGAGAGAGCCTCCTGGCGACGAAGTCTCGCAAACCCTTTGGGGCTCGGCGATTCACGCTCCACAGGGTAACGCCTGCCGCTTCAAATAGCGAGCCGAACCATCATGAACCAGGATCGAACTTCTTTCTCCCCCATCAGCCACAGGGAGACGAGATACACCAGCCAAGCGAGGACTGCCTGTGACACCCAGTGAAATGATGCGAAAGCAATGAATGCCCCTCCCATGAGGACCGCGGCAACGAGTGGTTTGGATAAACGCGCAAGTACAGACACCGGTACGACGTAACGGTTGCAGTACAGCGCCGCCAATGTCAGCCAGATGCAATCCCCTATGACCGTTGCCGTCGCTGCTCCGATAATGTCGTATGGGGGAATGAGGAGGACGTTGAGTCCAAGATTGAAGGCTGCTGAAATGCCTGCGCATCGGAGATCTAACGTTTGTCGACCGCAGGCCATAAACGCCTGGCGATAGCTGCCACGCAGAATCACCAGGACCGCGGACCACACGAGAATCTGGAGCGCAGTGTTCGCCTGACGATAGGCTGGGCCAAACAACAGGTCGAGTACCGGAACTCCCAGGAACATGCCGCTCACTCCGATGGGAACCGCTATCAGACCGGCAATACCCAGTGACCGCCTCAGCGTATCGATGAACCCCTGCCTATCCTCATAGTGCTTGCGAGACAAGAGCGGGAAGAGTCCCTGAAAGTAAGTCAGCGGCAACGCGAGCACGGCGGTCACGGGGCGATAGGCGGCATTGTACAAACCGACCGCATTAGGTCCGGACAGAAATCCCAGCAGTAATGTGTCGCAGTTATAACTCAGTAACCCCAATCCGTTCGAAACGCCCATGGGGAGCGCATT
Organism: Nitrospira sp.; assembly: GCA_020853775.1. GTDB lineage: Bacteria > Nitrospirota > Nitrospiria > Nitrospirales > Nitrospiraceae > Nitrospira_A. The sequence continues at coordinate 25,778 of JADYYH010000115.1, read as the reverse complement.
TCGTAGGATCGACGAGCTCTCGCTCAAGCTAAAATTGATACGGCCGAATCCGTAGGTCGAGAGGAACTGTCTCCCAAAGAAGCTGACTGCAGCCAAATCGCCCAGTCCTTTCACGAGCGGCGCCCAAATCAAATCGTTTGGGCTTCTGACCATCACCACGATTCCCCCTGCAAACACCAGTTGCGTAAGCGCAAGCCCCTTGCCTGCAGTGGCCATGCGCTCCTGCCCCATAAACACCCATTTCAAATTGGCGGCCTGCAGGAAAAGCGTCAGCCCGAACACCACGAGCACCGTTTGCAACTGAGGAAATTCCGGCAAGAGCGGTAGAATGGCCAGAAGAACTCCCAAAGCAACTGTAGCCCCAATAAGACGAAGGGGCACGACTTTGCCGACCAGGGCCGGAATATTTCCACCCTTGGTCGCTTCCCTCGTCGCCCACACCTCCATTCCGAGGTCCGCAATGAGGAGGAAGTAGGCCATCACGGAGATTGAGAACTCCCACACCCCATAGTGCTCCACACCCATGACGCGGGCGAGATACAGACAGGCCAGGAAATAGGCCGCTTTGGCGACCATGTCCCATGCGGACAATTTCAGAATGTTTCGGTATGAACTCATGCTCCGGCGTCGAAAGTAATAGAAGAAGCCCGTCTCATTGGGACTGGACCGACAACTCGCGAGGCTTCCGACCAATTCCCTGGAGCAACGGACCGATCACGAACATGAGGCTGCCCAAGACCGGGATACGCTTGAACAACCCATACAGATCGACCACCCATTGAAGCACGACTCCGAACTGCTTCTTCTGCTGATCGGCAATGTCCGGAAGAAAGATCTGTATGTCGGTAAAGCCTTCGTCTCGCAACAGCATGCTCAACGTTCGGCTCGATAAGAGATCCCGTTTAGGCGGAATCCCTCCTTGCCACCTCACATAGCCGTTGAGGATCCTCCTCGGCCAATATCCGCCGGCCAGTACCCCGACCTGCGGATCAGGCCCCCAACTCCAACGGTTGGGGGTCGACACACAGAAGTAACCTCCGGCAACCAGGACACGCCGGCATTCCTTCATGACCTGCCGGCGATCCTTCATATGCTCCAGCGAAGACTCGGAGATCACTCGATGAAAATATCCGTCGGGAAACGGAAGGGCTTCGGCGCAGGCGCATACAATGGGGAGGTCGAGCCCGGCCTCCAGAAGCCGCTTCTTCGCTACGACCAGCCACCGGAAGGCAAGGTCGACCCCGACGAGCAGAGAGAAGCGGGGGGCCGCGGCCACGAGCAGCGGAGCTGTGCCGCATCCAATTTCCAATATGCGGATCGCCCCTACCGACGACTTCGGCTGAATTGCCCGTTCCCATCCATCCAATGCCGCCCGTGCACGCGCCTCAGCCGCCATCAACCCTCTCGTATATTGCCTGGCATGGTGGGGAGGCACAACGGAGGTGGTGCTGTAGTAGAAATCCACCAATTCCGCAAACGTTGACCTGTGCAGATGGTCGGCGACCTTCAGTCCTTTCGCATGATCTTCTTCGATCCCGATATAGGGATCAGAAAAAATCCGCAGGTCGGGGATACCAACCAGAATCGGATACCTCTGACGACACGTGCGACATTCGAGAATGTCCTCCTCGCCTCGATGGTCATCCAGCTCCCCCCGACATTTCGGACAGCAGATCTCGACTCCCTTGAAGATCATCTTGGCGGTGCTCCCTCCCGTCCTTCCTGCCCAACAACCGCCTCGCTGTCTGGTAAGAGCGTGGCCGCAGGTCGTCCGGACCAATACCCCATACACTCTCCCAGCGCCCAGGTAGCATTCAGCACGACCAGCGCGGGAAGCGCCCATGTGAATTGCAGGATGCATCGCCTCTTTTCACAAACGTTCCGAGCCACGCGCAGCACCGTCAGCAAGGGAGTCGCCAGCGCGGCGACCCCATATGCCATTCGGCGCGCGACCGAGGCATGAACCACTCGTCTACTCCCGAAGAGACGACCGAAGCACCATCGGTCATTCAGTGCCTCCGTCCATCCCATGGATCGTCTTTGATACACGACCATCTCAGGATCGAACCACAAAGTCCGGCCCTTCGCCTGCAAGGCACCATGAACCTCGGGTTCATGGAACTCTTTTGCCCATACCGAGACAATCGCATCGAGGGCCGATCGCTTGTAGGAGACGTTGCAATCGGTGAGGTGTCCCGTCAAGGTCGGTGACATCGGCCTCATATAACGGACGTAATCAGCGAAGTAGATGGCCCAGCCCAACATCCGATCCGGGGCCTGCTTCTCGACAGCGCCCCCGACCGCCGCGTGATGGGAGTCGTGCCCCTTCATCACCTGGTCGCACCAATTGTCCTGCGGCCGGCACTGGTCTTCGGTCACTGCGACAATCCGCCCCCGACTGTGAAGAATGCCGACCGTCCTCAATTCAGCATAAGTTTTCCGCCCCTCACAGCGCACAAAGGAGACTTGCGGAAACTCCCGTGTGAAATCGGACACATGCTGCAAGCGCTGGTCGTAAGGAACAATGACCTCACGGTCTCCCCTCAGGCGTTGTGGCTCGAGGCGGGAAAGACATTGCCGGAGGCAATCTCCACCTTCCAACACCACGACGACCACACTGAGATCGCAACCTGGTCTCACGATTGAGGCCATCACCGTGTCATCCTGTTCGTTGCCCCTGGTCAGTGACCGCAATCCTCACCGGTCCCCCGGCGTACGATCTTGTGGATGGCACTGGATGAATACATGAGCGCTGCAACAACACGTGGCTCGTCGATCTCGTCCTACCGAGGTCGCAGGCCAAGCAGAACACCGGCTCCACGAGCGCCGGCAACCTCCTGAAACCCTTGCACGATCGGCCATCCACCGGAATTGGTTGCCCCGCCGATGATCACCGCTCCAGCGGGACTCACGGCAAGGGCACGACAAGCCTCGCTCCCTTTTCCCCCGACATAGGTGGCATAGAGGATGTGCGTCAGATCCGCCGACAGCGTGACCACAAACGCATCTGCATTCCCGCTCAACCTCGCTTGCAATGCTCCACCCGTCACAGGAAAGTCATCGGAAAAGGTCCCGCCTGTGATCGACACATTCCCATCGGCATCAACCTCGACGCCCTCGACGGATTCCCCATATCTCCCACCGAGGAACGTACTTGCCAACAGCCTGGTCCCGTCGGCGGAGAGCTTCGCAACCACCACATCGCCGGGATAGTTCGTCCCCCCTCCCGTCCCTCTTCCCCCTGAACCAGCATAGGACGGCCGGACGACCCCCGGCGTGGTCGGATAGTCCGCCGAGAGCGAGCCGGACGCGATGATGGCGTTTTCGTCCTTATCGACGGCCAGTTCATGCGTTTCAGTATTCTCGAGATCCGACCCGCCGAGATAGGTTGCGAACAGCAACGCTCCTTCTACATTGAACTTCGCGAGGTAAAAATCTCCTCCTCCATGATAATTCCGACCATATACTCCAGGGGTCACGGGCGCATCGTCGGATTCGGTCGTCGTCAAAAAATAGACATTGCCCTTGCTCGTGGTGCGCACGGAGCCTTCCCCTCCTTCCGACTCTCGACCCCCAAGATAGGTAGCCCACACCACTTCCGTCCCGTCATTCTTCAGGCGAGCCAGCACCGCGTCTCTTTTCCCTGAATGCCGCGATCGGAACCCTCTGTCGAAGGCCTGATGAATACTTTTCGGATAGGCACCGGTCGTCGAAGAGGCGGCGATGAAGATCGAGCCGTCCCGAGCCAAGGCCAAGTCTCTGACCGGATGGGAGGGATCATCCCCAGCACCAAAATAGCTCGCCCAGACCAATCGATCTCCCCCAGGCGCCAGTTTGGCAACAAAACCACTTTGGGAGGGATAGGGCCCCTGAGGAATTCCAGCCAAAAATTGTGGTTGAAACACTTTGTCGGTAACAGGAAACTGTTCGCCGGCTCGTCCACTGACATAGACATATCCTTGGTCGTCTACTTCGATCGCATAGGCGCGGTCATGACTCGGACCACCAAGGTATGTGGCCCACAGGATCTTCCCCTCAGCAGTCAACTTCATCACAAACGCATCCGAGCTTCCGTTAAAACTTCGGTCGTACACTCCGGGCGTGGTCGGGAAATCGGCCGACTCGGTTCCTCCAGTGACATAGATAGATCCCTGTCGGTCAACCGTGATGTCTCTGATCTCCGTGAAACCGCCTTGTCCTCCCATCAATGTCGAGAACAGAACCGACTTCAGGTTCCGATCAACCCCAGGCGGAAGAGATCCCTCCCCGTCAGGCTGAGAACAGCCGATCAGGGAAATGGCCAAGGCTATCCCCATCCACCGGGTCAGCCCACATGGTCCGATTCGCGTTGCCGGCAAGCCTGATGCACCTTTGGTCATTGAACGTTTGCGCCTTCCGTCACAATCTCAGCGATCCGGCAAGAGCACCCATCCATGGCAGAGCCACCGGCTCATCGATATTGCCAGGTCTCTTGCAGTGTATTCCGCCTCATTCCATCGTCTTAGTTTCGAAACTATAACGAACGCACCACCTGAACGCCGAGACGATGGGATGCGACCATCCTGCGCAAATCGGAAACCCCGTTCGTGACGCGCGCGCGTCAAACTCTGCGGAGCGCCAGTGCGTATCCGGTAAGGGCAACCACTCCGCCGATCAGACTGGCAAGGAGCAGGAGGCCTTTGCGGAGGAGACTCGAACCGGTTGCCCACTCGACAGGATCAAAGCTATGAAGTCCTTCGAGCGCTGCTCGAATCCTGATCCAACGATTGGTATATCGACTGTCCCCGTTACGCGCGGAGACGTACACGACCGATGCCGATGGATCAGACATTTGGATGCGATACACCGGAAGGGGTCCAGATATATAGTCGGCGCCGTACGCACTCACAAGCGTCGAGGATTCGACGTTCACTCCATCGACCATCATGGCATGAGCAATTGCCTGCGCCATCGGCTCCGTCACCGTCACCACTGCTCCTGTGCGGGCGTCGATGAAGTGAGACCCTCCGTTGCCGGTGAAAATCTCGTACACCATCGCCCCCGCAAGCGGTCGCAAGTGTATATTCGTTACGTCACCAGACCCCTGACTCACGCTATTCACCGCCCTGATGGCGTCTGCAGGAGAGATACTCAAGTCGCGAAGAATCTCCGGTTGAAATGTGGAGTGGTCAGGAGCGAGAACAGCACTTCTCAGCTGCGGCATCACCATGACAACTCCGCTCACGATCCACAGTAGAAAGAGGAACCCCACCGTTACCGCCATGACCCGATGCATCTTCCGCCAATTGATCGTCATTCTCCCGCCTCATCCCTCACGGACGATCCAACGTCCCGGATCCGTCCGCTGTAAGCGCTGGCACCGTCGCCGTTCGGACCGCGCGCATCGTTCCTCTTCCCAGACAAGGGACAGGGCTCAAAGACCATCACGGCAGATGGCCTCTGCAATTCTGATCGTCTCCAATCCATCGAGTCCAGTTGCGAGATGCGTGGCTCCTCCGCCGATGGCCACGCCAAAGGCCGCCATTTCTTCCACGAAACTTTGGACGACGACCCAGCGATACGACCGGAGATGCTCGAAGAGAAACACCTTGGGGAAAAAGTAGGTTTTCTTCTTGGATGGCCCTCCGACCTGAGCCGAATGGATGAGTTGGACCAGCGTCGGGAAGCACCAGGCCCGAATGCATCCTCGCGTTCCGTACAATTCCACCAAAAACTGATAACCACGCCATTCCGTCCAACTGGCCTGAACGGTACCGATCACTCCTGTCGGACTTCGGAGCAAGCCAAAGCCATTATCTTCACACCCGCGAAATTTCCATACCGCATTCGACGCATACCCCTTCACCTCTGCCACTTCTCCCATAAAGTGCCTGGTGAGGTCGAGAAGATGGATGCCGTTATCGCGCAGGGCACCTCCCCCCATCACTTCCGCATCATGCAGCCATTCATGATTGTGATCCTTGGCGGTATATCCTGCATAACTGCGAACATGGGTCAGTTCCCCGATCGTGCCGGCGTCCAACAATTCCCTGGCTTTGAGCATGGACGGATAGAATCGATAATTGAACCCTGTCGCCAACACACGCCCGCTTCGTTCGGCGGCCCGGTTCATTCGGCTGCATTCCTCCAACGTGCGCGCAAGAGGCTTTTCACAGAGAACATGTTTGCCGTTCTCCAGGGCCTCGATGGTCATTTCGGCGTGCAGCGACGGCGGCGTGGACACAATCACCGCATCGACATCCCGCCTGCGCACCAATGCACGCCACTCTGCCTCCACCTGACAACGATACGTTGCGCCCATAGTCGCGGCGCGGCCCCCGATCGCATCGCTCACCGCAACGAGCCGATGGGATGGAAGCCGTGCAAACGCCTGCGCTCGCAACTCACCGATGCCGCCACATCCGATGAGTCCAAACCGTAGTTCCATCAAGCCTCCTTTAATTTGGGGTCTTGTCCTTGGCTTAATCCTCGACTACGTGTGTCTCGAACACCGTTCGATAGTGTTTCCATCGCTCCCTATCAAAGGTGCCGTCAGAATGGAGACAATCCGCTGCAGCGTAGGCCATGTAAAGCGCGTGATGGGTATTGTCGTGTGCAAAAAGACCTTGTCGTCCAAAGGTCAAGAGATTCGAGACGGGTTCGAGATATGCATCCATCGCCTTGAACCGACTCTCGTATCCTTGGAGATACACGGGATATGCATGGCTGAGCTTCTTCACCAGCACCTCCTTCACCGGTCCCTTGACCGGAAGCGACAGGCGCGAGAGGGTGTCCAACACCACCTGGCCCAACTCATCCGACGACATGTTCCATACAGGATCCTGCAGAGAGCATGGCATCTCTGCACAGAGGACCGTCATGCCGGACCGACCGTGACGGCTATAATTCTTTGGTTCGGATAAACGGCTGACGGGGATCGATGTGTCCGGAAAATAGTGGGCGTCAAATTCGGTGAATCGGTCCTGCTCGAGCACGATGTACACAAGAACCATGGACCTGAACGTCAGCCCCCCGGCGCTCTCCAACACGTCGGGCGGCGCCGCCGGATGGAGTGACCGCACCAACGCGGTGAGAGGGATCGTAGACCATACGTGATCGCATTGGATACGCATTTCCTTCCCGTCACGCTCGGCCACGACGGTTTGCACCCTATTCCCGTCCACCTGTAGGGATCGGACAGACGTCTGGAACAGAATCTTCGCCCCGGTCGCTTCCGCGGCCTTCGAATAGGCTTCTGTGATCTGGCCGAACCCTCCGCGAGGGTAATAGAAGACGCCTCGTTTCCCCTGTTGTCTTCCCGAGCGCATCCCCAGGATCTTGCGAAACATTTTGGATAGCGAACTCGCTTGCACACGCCTCTTGGCCTGTGTGCCCGACAGCGCATCCGGCTCGACACCCCACAGTTTTCTCGCATAGGGAAAGTAGAAATCTCGACAGATCGTCCCTCCCAAACCGGCTTCCAATACCGTCGCGAAGGATTCCCGCATTTCGGTGTCGAGCCTGAATCCTCTCATCTTTTTGAGCAGATCGAGCCCGACGCCGAACGCAAACGTGGGAGAGACTCTCATCATCAGGTCCGCCGGTTTCAACGGAAAATGAATCCACCTCCCCTTGAGATGAATTCGGCCATGTCTCGGCCTTTCGAGCAGATCGTCCCCCAACAGGGTTCGAATATCTTTGAAGACTTGCGGATCACACGAGGGATGAAGTCGATGGCTGCCATAATCGACCTTCACCCCTCCTACGGCAAAACTTCCCGCATTGCCTCCAACGACCTCATTGCGTTCCAGGACGGTGACGTCGAATCGGTTGTCTCGCATGAGCTGATAGGCTGCGCCCACACCGGCTGGCCCAGCCCCCAAAATGACCACTCTCGGTCGTGTAGGTGATGTCATCCGAGCCCCACCGTGCTACCCTGCGAACAGACGGCAATCCTTCCCTCGACACATCTACCACCCCGCGACTGTCGCTGTATGTGGAGTGCTCTCATACAAAGTTCCCCCGGCGTGTTCTCTTGCTCTACGAAGTCCTTATGACGGCCATCGTGATCTGACTCGGATCCGACAAAAGAACGGTCAGAAATTTGTTTGGGCAATGCGAACGGCATTAGACATCAAAGTAAACGTGATATTCTTTGCAGGCAGTGCAGGAAACGTCGAACCGTCCACGATATAGACATTCCTAAAATCGTAACTTTGGCCATTCGGCGATACCGCCATCGGTCGCCGTTCACGGCACATCGGGAGGGTTCCTGCATAATGGACACCGGCACCCATTGGCCTCACATGAACCTGTCCGGGAGGAACGACACAGTTCAACTGCCAAAGAACTGACTTCACGCGACGCAGAGCCTGCCGAACCTTATTCACGTGCGCCCCCCCTGGCTCATAATGGATCGTGAGCGTCGCGTCGGTTTTCATGTCGCCGTTCTGCAAGGTGACATAGTTAGTACTCCTTCTGTCATCACTGAGATTCATATTGACCAATCCGAGCGCCGCACGCATGTGTCTGAAAAGGAAAATCGCAAACCGCATGTCAGCAGGTGTGCGATGAATCAACGGGTGAACCATTGCAGACTTGAGTGTAGTGAGCAAGCAGTGGACATAATCACACGGATCGTCATTGATCAGGCCGAACGCGATCTGATGATACTGATAGCGCTCATCGCTGTAGGCACGCCCCACGAAGTCCAGATTAACAAATGGCACGAGGACTTGTTGATTATCCATCAAGCCGGTGAGTGTCAAAATTGTTCCGTCACGCTGTCGTACGGATTCTAGGACAATTCGTGAGGTTGAAAGAGTACCTGCTCCCAACACGAGTTTGTCGAGCGCCCATTCTTCTCGCCCGGCACAGTCAAGCCGATCGACCAAGAGGTGCGAGGCTCTCCCGTGCTGATCGATTCGAAAATGACTGGCATAGCGGCCAGGTGCATAGTGAAATGATTCGTACCGCTTGCATTCCTCCAGAGTCAACGAGGGCGTGTACAAACTATCCTGCGGGCATCCCCACAAGCAGCGCCCGCGGTAGCTGCAGGCATGTCGCTGTAGCCCAGGCTGACTGATCGCGGCCAGACGCCCTCGGCCCATCACACAATTCAGCCGGCCACGAAAGAAACTCTTCTTGCGCTCATATTTTTGCAACAGGTCTTCAGAATGTTCGTCAAGATTGAGTGGACTCAAGATATGATCGTGCATCGGCATGAATGCCGACAAATCGTCCTGTAGACCGGAGATCCCGATGCGCTTCGCGACTTCACTGTAACAAGACTGCATTTGAGAGTATTCAATAGGGAAATCACGGAACTCATGTTCATTGAATGGATACACGCCCCCGGTCCATGCTTCGGCAAGTCCGCCTCGAGCAAAGGATGCGAGCGGCGAAAATCCCTCTGCTTCGACATGGTAGTTAGACGGCGGCAGAAACACATACCGCTTATTCGGCGGAAAGCCGTAGTATTCTCCCGGTGTGCCCGGATACGTCACTGCTTCGAATGACTGACCGAGGAAATATTCCGCAGGGTCCCGCAACCCCATTTTCAGCTGATTAAAGCTTTGTTCCGGACTGACAGGATCGGGCTTCGACTCTCCCACATCGACCATGACGACCTGATGCCCCTTCTTGAGAACCGATAGGGCAAAATGCACGGCACTTGGACCTGATCCGACTATGGTGATATGTGTCATCGATCCCACCGATGACGGAAGCTTTCACAGGCGCCATGTATCGGCGCCAGCATGGCAACTGAGAGAACGACCATTGCCCCAAGCGCGAGCCCCTTCAGGATAAGCAGGCCGCACAAGGCAGGCCGCGACCGCACCGCTGGTCGATCGAGCCGGTCAAATGCCCCAGGAGAACATTCTAGTATGGCAAGAAGCAGAACCAACTTTCGTCTGAGGAGCGCGTCTTTATAGAACAGGCTGGAATACGTATCAGCGAGCCTCAAAATGTATGCGTGTTTCAGTGCCAGCCGCATAAGAATGTCATCAAACAATTGAAGCGGTCGGCCGAGGGACGGATGTCCCTGCTGATGCGCTTCCTGATATTTCCTCAAGACATAACCACTCGGCCGCAGCGCGATCAGGTACTGGCTAAACAATTGACACTCCCGGTCCAGACTAGGCTGTGGAACCATGTTGGCCCTCTCGCTCTTCCTGCATCGTCAATGCCATCATACGAGCAATGCTCGTTGTTGCGCCGTTGGACGCAGGCATTCTGCCCGGATCAGCGCATCCATCATTCTTAAATGTTGCCAATTGGCCAAGGGAAAGCGGCCATATTGGTCCGGCCACTGTTTCAACGAAGGTCAGAATGGCGGTGAGGATTCCCAACGGGACCGTGAGGGTAGCGAGAGGCTCTTTCCCCGTGTACGCTACATGAATGCGGCGAAGCAATTCCAGAATCGATACTCGCTCGGGGCCTCCCACTTCTAGCGTTTCATTGCGATATTGCTTGGCCAAGATCACGCTGCTAAGAATCGCCGCAAGATCGCTCACATAGATGGGTTGAACGAAATGCTTTCCATCCCCGAGAACAACGACACAAGAAGGCAGGGCTAGCTTTCGCAGACCATCCCAGGCTTTTCCTCCCGCGCCCACCACAATCGTCGGACGCACTATGAGAAAATTGAGGCCACTGGCCTGCACGAGCTGTTCGGCTTCCTGTTTAGACTGAGCGTAGTGATACTTCGCTTGATCCGCAAACGTAACGGCAATGGTGCTGAGGAACACGATATTCTTGACGCCGCTTCGTCGGCACGCGTCCAGTAACAGGGCAGTTCCCTGAACATTGACTTCGTGATACCGGCGAGGACCGACGTTGCCAGTAGCCGCAGCAAGATGAACGACCGTATCACAGCGAGCGAGGCAGTCGACATAGGCTGCCACATCGTGCAATCCACCTTCGATAATGTCGAGGGCGCCAGGAAACCGGAGGGCCCCAAAGGCCTCAACACGAGAATGGATAAGGCAGTAGACTCGCTCAGAGGTGCAACGCAACAGGTGCCGAAGCAATCGCACTCCGATGAATCCATTGCTCCCGGTGATAAATATCGCCACTGGCACTCAATCGGCTGCGGGAGGTCGCTGCGTCAATCCGTCGAACTCGATCCGCCCACAGAGTGACCAGGCACCTCGTACCGTAATCGCTCTGTGGGGGATTCGCAATCAACGATATACAGCGGCCGTCCCTTCGTTTCGTTGAATATTCGTCCGACATACTCACCAAGAATCCCTAAACAGATCAACTGCACCCCGCCGAGAAACAACAACCCCACCATAATTGTTGCCCAGCCTTGCACCGTATATCCCATGAATTTCTGCACAATCACAGAACAAGCGTAGGCAAAGGCAACCAGTGAAGTAAGATACCCCATGATGGTAGCCATTTTTAACGGGATACTGGAAAACGACGTGATTCCGTCTAGTGCGAAACGAATCATTTTCCGATAGGGATACTTAGTTTCTCCTGCATACCGTTTGTCTCTGCGATACAGGAGACCAATCTGCCTGAATCCGATCCAACTCACCAACCCCCTTACAAACCGGTCTCTTTCCTGCATCGCTTTGAGATGCTCTACTACCCGCCTGCTCATGAGACGGAAATCCCCGACGTCGACGGGAATGTCCAGACTCACCAGAGATTTCAAAATCCGATAAAAAATCGACGCCGTCCACACTTTCAATACGGTCTCGCCATCACGCGTTTCGCGCATGCCATATACGACGTCAAACCCTGCCCTCCACTTTTCGATGAAACGTTCAATGACTTCAGGCGGGTCTTGGAGGTCCGCATCGATAACAACCACGACGTCTCCCCGTGCAGCATCGATTCCTGCAGTAATTGCGATTTGATGCCCAAAATTACGGGAGAGTTTGAGGAGACGAACGCACCCGTCTTCCCTAACTAACTGGGCGATGACTTCCACTGAAACGTCACGACTTCCATCGTCGACAAAAATGATTTCATGTTCCAAACCGGCCATACCAAGCAGCACGCGTTTCGTCCGATCATAAAATTCTCGAAGGCCGTCCTGTTCGTTGTAGACGGGTACCACGACAGACAGAAGCACGCCGACGGCCAACTCAGGCCCCTTGGACTTATCCCCTCTCTCTGGCATGAGCCAACGCTCCCTCACCATCCGATCCATCAGGACCGTTACATAGGTTCCGAACGTGTGCGCCATATGACATACAACAGCGCACCCGTCAGGGCAAACAACGGAAGTGGAGACGGACCATTCACAAACACGTCGCCAAATTGGGCGTTAAAACGGGAGAGCGTGGTCAACAGCGGGAGTTGGAACCCTCCCGCAAAAACGTGAAAAAGAGGGTCCAAGACTCCCAGTCCTCGCTCAACATCTCGATACATCGCTAACGCCCAGTTCTGCGCGACAGACACAATGCCAATGAGCAAGACCCACCGTTCTGACCATTGAGCGAGCGTGACAGCGACCGGAATAAAGAGAAAAGGGAAGATGGGGCTTAAGTACCGAATCCCTGTGTTGAATTGGAGCCTGGTATAGTTCACGCCTCCAAAGAATAACCACAAGGCGAAGAATGTGAGGAAGATAAACCCCAATTCCCGTAACCCAAGAATTGACTTCACGCGGAAGCCGCGCTGTATCGCCACAAAAGCCAACAGCATAAGCGGACTGGTGACGAATAATCCGTAGCGGTAATCGAATAGAAGCAGGGAAAGCAGTTCGAATTGCGGCCAACCGACTCCTTGATAGCCGCGTTCAATCCATTCAACCGAAGGCATCCAGTGTTGGCCTGGAAGAAAAGGATGCCCAAAACTCACCCCCTGATACCACCACAGCAGAAAAATGGGGCCGAATGCACCAAGCACATACCGAATGGAGAGGCGCAATCCAGCCTGGAAAGACTCCTCTGCGCAGGCTTTTATCAATCCATAGAGACACAACGCGACGAGGAAAATGCCGCCGCTGTAGTCAAACAACAATGCCGTTCCACCAGCCACGCCCGCCCAACAATATCGAGCCGGGCGACTATCTCGTGACCATTCGAACGGATTCCAGAGAAGGAGAAATCCTCCGAAGGCAATATGCCCTAACATGAGATTGTGATTCAGATACCCGGTCCGATAAAAGACGGGTGTGCCGAAGGCGTACAAGAACGCAAGCCAGAGGGCGGCTCTTCGAGAAACGAGCAGCCGTCGAAGCACGAGAAACATAGCGACCACGCCCAGGGCCGAACTCGGCGCCATGCACAGCACCTGCATCACGAGACTGCCCAACGCGAATTTGACGTCGTACCCACGCTTCCACGATTCTTCGTAAAATCTCCTGGCCATGGGCCAGGGCGAGTCGTATGCAGGCGGATTCTGTTGATTCTGCTCTCGCCTCACTCGTACGTACTGCACGATGGCATCGATGATCGGCCTGGCGATCGCGTATGGCACAGCCGCTACCATCGACACACCTGGATTGCTTCCTATATGCCACCCATAACCCGGCTTTTCAAAAAGATCGGGATGCAGTCCGGCATACTCATCGACCCGAAACGACGCATGGTCACCGATGGTCAACGTCAGATAAATCTCCCGGACGATATTCGTTGAAAAATGAAGTGCGAAAATGATCCAGCACGTCAGAAACAATCGCATCGCAATCTGTTGCGTAGACCAGTACGCAAGAGCACCTCGCGGGCACTCGACCCCACGGGCATCTTTATTCCCCTCTATCATGCATGCACCGAAGATTCAGCTAACATGGCCAGGGCAATACCCTTAGAACACGAACGGAACAAACTTCCTCGTCCGTCGACAGTACTCCGCATATTCCGGAAACGCTCGTATCAAAATTCTTTCCTCAGCCTGAACATTCCGGAATGCCACAACCGCCGGAATGATCGCGACTAGAACCAGCCAAGAATTTAATGCGAGCTGGAGCCCTACGAGAAGCAGAATATCCCCTGCATAAATCGGATGCCGGATGTATGCATAGAGGCCCTTAGTCACCAAGGCCTGACCGGGCACGACCTGATACTCCTCAAGATCCACCCAATTGTCGCCTAACTGAATACGGCCCAGTACCGCTATCCCCAGACCAGCTCCAAATAGCCCCATGCCGATGCCCCGTAGGCTCGACGGGTCGTTTGTTATGGGCATAATCTCAAGAAATAAAGTCTGGATAACCAGAAACCCTAACACACACAACTTCACAGCCTTGATGAAGACCACCGTGAGAGAACGCGCGAGCGCACTCGCTCGCTGCTTGGCCGCACGCGGACGCAGCACCTCCCAAACCACTTTATGCCCCAGAAGCCCTGCGACCAGGATTACCCGATATGGATCCATCCTTCACATCCTTCAGAAAAGCCCCTCGGTGCGCTCCTAGCGATGCTTCTGTTCGGATCCCACGACCTGCGTTTCGTCGCTTTTGTCCTGTGACATTTCCCATACTTTGGTCGCATGAGCTTGACCGAGGCCTTTCGACTGAAAAGACAACCTGCGAATGACACCGTCGGCTACCATTCCGATGGCGAGAAACTGCAACCCTGCAAGGAACAGCAACAGCGCGGAAGTTGACAGGACAGGCTGATAGAACGTGGCCCATCCAAATGTTGCCACTCTTTCCATAACCAGCAGAATGTCGAAGATAGACTTCATTACGCCAACCGCGATCGATGCCGCAGCCAGCGGCACAAACACCTTCAGTGGCTGAAAGAGCATCGCCATACGCAACACCAAGATGCCAAAGTCCATGAAATGGTGAGGTCGAATTTTCGACACGCCAATGCGTGGATAATAATTGATGGTGTGGTACACCACCTGAAAGTCATCACCCAACAGCGCCAGCGTCGAGGTCGTAGTAAACGAAAACCGATTGGAGAGCATGGGGAAGTATGGCTCCATTACCTGCCGTCGGAACGCGCGCAGTCCAGAGTTTAAATCTGGGATGGGACATCCGGCGATATGCTGAGCCAGCCGCCCCAGCAACCATTTAGCCGGACGCCGGACCAATGGGATATGGACTTCCTTTCCTATTCTTGCTCCCACCACCATGTCAGCTGTTTCCAATTTTTCGATCAGCTGCGGGATCTGGTCGGCCGGATACGTTCCGTCCGCATCCGTGATGACAATCGTGTCATATCGTGCACCACGAATCCCCGTCTTGATGGCAGCACCGTACCCCCGATTCTCCGTATGTCTGAATACCCGGGCGCCTCCTAACATAGCGATGCTTGAAGTCCGGTCGGTAGATGCATCATCAACGACAATAATCTCAAACGAGGTGTCGCTACGGCTTAGAACTCGCCTAATTGCTTCGACCTCAGCGCCCACCGAGGCCTCTTCATTGAACGCCGGGACGACCACGGAAATGCCCTTTCCCTCCGATCGGGGTTCCGGGCCGGGAGCATTTTTGTCCGGATGGTCCATTTCAGAGCCAGGCCTTTCCCCTGTGAAGCGTGCGGTCATCCGCGTGACGGCTCCTGGGCCCTCGCAGCCGGCGAGGCATTGCGGTCGACACGATACACATACACCGCTCCATCCCCCAATGTTCCGGGAAATACGGTTTGCAGAAGAAACTCTGACCGTAGACTGCGCCAGACCTCAGGGGCATACGCCTCAAGATGCATCGGCATAGTCATCACCACCCAGGTTCGGTCGGCCCATGCTCGAATAGCATTCAAATCCTGAACGGTTTCTGCAGTAGCCCAGTTCGTCTCGAAGAACTGTTTGTAGGGGAACCGGGCTAACCCCACCGCCACAACGGCGTCTTCTGCCCGTCGATTTCGCTCCACATATCCAAGCGCGCCACCATAATCCTGCTTTGGTGCGTACACTGCAGGCACAGAAATGGCTGATCCTATGATCACCATGGTTGACAGCGAGGCTCCTAACACCAGCCCCTTCGCGGGCGACAACTTACACACCTGAGCGAGTGACGCAGCCATGATCGTGAGACCATGAACCACCATCAACGCCGCAAGACCGGATAAAAAAAAGAAGAACCGCGGCCACAACGGATGTCCCATGCCCAATACCACTGCGATTCCTAACATCGCCGGAAGAAGCACAAGGGCAAGCATGAGTCCGGATGTCCTGAGCATTTTCCAAGCGCCGAGACCGAAGACTATAAAGGTTGCCGTCACGACCAGCAGGCCTCCCCTGACTCCCACCTGGATCCCTCTGACCGTCTCGACCATAGTCCAGAATGGATTGTTCCACGCCTGAACTTTCGTCGTCTGGCCAATCTGACTCAATATCTGCGGCATCACCAGTGCGTGCAGCTGCAGGATAAGCAGTCCTGCGAGGCCGAAGCCGTACAGCATCCCTCTCCACGCGTGACCTAGCTGCCACTGCCTCGTCGACATGAGTCGCACGCTGTAAATGAGAAAGTGGCTGGCGATCACAAACACCATCGTCACATGCACAAAAACTCCGGCCGCCGCGGCCACGGCGTACCCACACCACCAACCGACACTATTTTCCCGCAGACCGTGGAGGAATGCCCATGTAGCCATCATGGTAAAGGCCATCACCCCTGTATAACCGCGCGCATTCTGACTAAACCAAATGTGATGGTAGGAGAAGACTAGCAAGGCAGTTGCCAGGAGCGCCTCTCGTTCACTGAGAAGTTGCTGCCCAACAAGATAGACGCCGAGAAGGCTTCCGACACCGAATACTACTGCAGGCACTCTCACGGCCCAGCCGCTGTCGCCGAACCATTCGATGCACACATGCGCAAAGAGCGTGTACAGAAAGTGCTGATTCTCCGAATCATAGGTCGTCAATAACGTGCCGATGGGCATACGTACATACTTCACATATGCCGTAATTTCGTCGTACCACAGTCCATTCTCCAATCCGTATACTCGCAAGAGAATGCCTAGGATGAGCAGGGCGATCAGCACAGCAACCTGTGGTCGCAACACCCGCTCTGCCTTGAATTCGCCGATCGTGCCAACGACATCGTGTACAACACTCTTAAACAGTCCGATGACAGCCAGTCCGGACAAAATTAGCAGGACCTTCAACCACAACGCCCCCTGCAATAACTTATGGATCAGTTCGGTCGGAAGATCTCGAAATGATGGACCACGCATCCATTCGATCACTCCACCCGGAGAGGCGGTAAGGCCCAGCAAGATCAGCGCGAGGCCGATCAATACGGGCACATGACGCACGATTGTCGAGTCCATCGTTTACTGATCCCGCAACTTTCGCAGAAGTCCTCGCAGTCCGACATAGCGGCGGAATGCAGATCTCCCAAACCACTGAAACAAGTTATTTTGTGAAAAGTAATACATATCAATACGTGGAAGCCGATGGGGATGGCTATCCGGAACTGCAAACCCCATCTCCACTGTGCACGCAGCTTCATAAGTCCGGCAAACGATTTCTTCCGCCACCGGAGTATACATGCCATATGGATACGCAAAGATTTTCGGCGTGACCCCAATCCGACCACAGATGATCTGCTGCGGGTCGATAATTTCCCTGGTAAGGTCCTCGTGCGATAGACGAGCAAGATTCGGATGAGTGACGCTATGGGCGCCAAAATCGATGCCTGCTAGGGACGCTTCCCGAGCCTCCTGCCAATCAAGCAACTCCAATCGGGGAATGCCGGGAGATTGTCCCGGCCAGTGATTATCTTTTCCTGCGTAGCCGGTCACCAAAAAGACAGTTGCCGGAAACTGCAGCTTCCGTAAGATAGGAAAGGCGCACGTATAAAAGTTTCGAAATCCATCATCAAACGTCAAGACCGCAGCATTCGAAGGAAGACTCGCCCGCTGTTTTAGAAGCAACACGGCCTCGAGCAGGGAGAGGACTCGAGTCTTCCTTTCGGCCAAATACTCCATTTGCCGGGAAAACTGCTGCACATCGGTCGAGATCACCGATTTACTCGAATCTATGGAATGGTACGTCAAAATCGGGATCGCTGCGGTCCAATCACCAAGCACGATGCCTCCTGCCCCTGGATGCCGTCAGCGCACCACTCCAGGGAGGGTCAATCCCTTCGCCTTCCGAATCTGATCAATCAGCTCGAAGTACAACTCACAGTGATACTCCTCGGTCCAATACTTCAGATAAGCTTCGAAGCCCTGCTGGCCCAGCCGGTCGCGCAGTTCATGGTCATGGGCCAGGGTATCAACCGCTCGCTCAAGCTCCCCTTCCCCTGTATAGACAATCCCTCCCCCACTGTCATGCACCACCTCAGGCAAGGCTCCGAGATTGTTGACAATCACAGGTGTCTTATAAGAGAACGCTTCAATAATGATAATTCCGAATACTTCGTAGCAGATTGAGGGAACAATGACCGCATTCGCTTTCCGGTACAATGCGGAAAGCTGTGCATGGCTGCATCGCCCCAAAAACCTGATGTTCTGGACTCCCTTCGCCAGTTCCTTTAATTCCGCAGCGTAGGTCCCGTCTCCCGCGATGGATAATCGGTACGTAGGACGGCGGCGAAACAGCGGTATCAGGTCCTGCACGCCCTTGATTTTTTCTAGCCGTCCCACGAACAGAAACTCGTGCGACCCGGTTGAAGCCGAGCCTGCTTCGCACGGGCTATAGTCTGCTGATGGTCGCCGGGGAAGAAAATAGGGGATATGAGTAATAGGAATATCCAACCCCTGCGCCATATGTTTCTGTTTGGTGAAACGACTGGGCGAAATAAAATGATCGACCTCCCTGAGCATGCGTTGGAGCAACCCTGTGTATCGCCACAGCTGAGGGGGGCGCTTCCATGCCAACGTACAAGAGAAACAGCTTTTTTCGGCGCACAATTCTTTATTGTTCTTCCACAACACATGCATGGGACAGACCAACCAATGCTCGTGAGTGGTGTACAATTTAACGGCGCTTCCATAGCGAAGCGCCGTAATGCCGATCAAGGACATATTGTGAAAATGGATGACGTCGTAGTGGCTATTGTCAAGGATGTCCGACAGCGCTCGACTCTTAAACCCGGGAGATCCAGTTTGCTGGGTGAGCAGCGGAGAGAGGAATCCAAACCGACTCCTTAATTTGTGTATGCGCACGTTTTCGTGACAAGGGAAATCACCCTGCGGCCCTTTCGGCTGCAATAAAAGATACGCATCTTCGCAATGGACGACATCGACCTGATGACCTCGTTTGGCCAGTTCATTGACGAGCCGATAAATAAATATTCCATCCCCTCCAAAATTATAGGGCGGAAAGAAGGTCGTGATCATACAGAACTTCAACGTTCGCTCCAGCCGATTGTCACGACACCAGGCTTTCACACAAACAGTTCAGCTGTTCAGCGGTTTGCTGCCACCCGAACCGCTTCGCCCGCACCAGACCGCGCGTGCGCATGGTTTGGCGCAACGCCTCATCCGACAGAACGCCCTTGAGTGTGGCAGCAAGCTCCCGATGGTCGGCGGGGTCGAACAATCTTCCTGCTCCATCGAGAATTTCAGGCAAAGATCCGGCGCGACTCGCCACAACCGCCGCCCCGCAAGCCATAGCTTCGACAGCCGGAAGGCCAAACCCTTCAACCAGCGATGGAAGCACAAAGCACGCGGTGGCATTGTAGAGACCCGCCAAATCTACATCGTCGATAAACCCGGTGAACGTCACCCGATCTCCCAGCCGACTTTGTAGCACCAACTGCCTAAGAGCCGGGTAGTCTGAATAAAACGCATCGGCCAGATATTCGCCAACTAGCACCAGCTTCACATCGGCAAACCCGGGGTCATCTAACAACTCCAAGTAAGCTCTTATCAACGCAGCCAGATTCTTATGAGGGCTCATACCGCCGACATACAGTAAAAATCTTTCCGCCAATGTAAGCCCATACCGCTGCAAGATTGAATGCACAGCCGCGCGATCGTTCATGATATGGAACGCAGAACCGGCCGCCTCATAGATGACATGCACTTGGCCATCTGCAAGACGACAGTGCTGCATGATTTGGTCTTTTGAATGTTGGGACACGGTAAGCACCACTGAACTTTGCCAGATGCCCACCATCTGCTTCAGCCGCCAGAACGTTCGACATCTGGCATTTGGAAACACCTTTTCTGGATAGAGATCCGGAATCATGTCATGGATGGTCAGGATAATTTTCGTCTTGTTGAGCACAGGAAAGTATGAGTAGACGGCAGGAAAAAACATGACATCGACATCATGCCTTGCAACTTCGCGCGTCATGGCCCAGATATCACGCAGCGATCGATGCCCAGACGCAGATGCGGCCTCGACCACCGCTTGCTCAGTCGGCGCACGTATGATGTGTCCACGATCAAGGCTGTCTTCACCGAGCAGAGTTGCACTATCTCCGAAGAGCAGATAATCATGACCCGTGCCTGCCTTGATCATGGACCTCACAATTTCACGGGTAAACCGGCCGAATCCGCGCCGATTGTTCCAGGTACTGATGTCGATACCGATGTTCACCCTGTGGTTCTCCCCTCCACCATCTTCAGCGCATGAGCACGAGGGAAACCTAGCAACTCTCACCGATGCAGGATTCAGCTCTGTTCTTGAGACACCTTCCACCAGAACACCGAAAGCATGGGGGCCACATGTCCCGTCGGCCATCACGATGATTTGATGGCCCTCTCCTGCATGCCACACATCGGGCACTGAGATGAACGCTTTGAGCTGCGCTCCCCAACCAGAGCAGATGCAACGATAGGGGAGGTTCGTGCCCTTCCAACTCAGGAGAAGTCGCGACCTGTCAGTTTCTGAAGTCGACGATCTTGTTGTAAATCCACCCTACCGCTGCCCCCGCAATGGTGCCGACGGCAAAGCCATAGGCAAACCCAATAAGACTTCCCAAAAACGACACCCGATATCCGATGAAGAATTGACTTAGCAACTGTAAATGCGGGCCCACAACGTATTCTCCCTCCGCATTTACATGGCCACCTTTGATCACCAACCAGTTGGTGACTATAAAAACGGCCAACCCGAAAAGTACCCCCGCAACCAATCCGAACACGTTGCTGTTCATTCGAAAAATAGCGCCGAAGAGCTTATCATCCTCTGTGTCAATGGGACTGGCCATCATCCCCCCTGAATCAGACGGTGCATGAGACATCAGAAGTGGTCCACGAATTCTCGAAACGAGAGCAGCTCGACTTTCCGTTTTGCACGATAAATCATCAGAGCAAAAATGAAGTTCCGAAGATAGGCAAAGGTCCATCCCCACAAAAAAGCCCACAAAAAGCTGTAGGCAAATCCAACCATTGCGCCTGTAACTGAGACGGTGTACCCGAGAAAAAACTCGTCAAGGAGTTGCATGTTTCTTCCAACCGCCTCTCCACCCTTGAACACCAGAAAGAGGGTAGCCGTGAAGGTTACAAGACCTGCCACGACACCCAGCGCAACGGCAAACGCTAATTTATCCATCCGGGCAAAGGCCGTCACCAGTCCTGCATGCTCTGTTCTGGGCACGGATGCCGGAACGTGCGGTTGCGTAAGCGCCAACGTCCCCAACTGTGATTTGGCGTGGATCTCTCGGCTGGTCGTTTCTTCATGGTATTCCTGATCCGCATTGACTTCCCAAAGATCGTGACGCGCGCCGAACATATTCTCGACCGCCAACATGGCAGTCAACATCGAGTGATCCTGGTTATTGTAACGATGCATGCCATTCCGCCCGACCACTTGAATATTTTCCAATCGGCCGAGGAATGCCCTAATCACGTTCAATGCATCTCGATACGTATTGTCGTAGACCGGGTACGCTTTGGGCATTCGCACGACGGTTCCATCTTCAACCTCACTCCTCTTCGCCAACCCAATTGCTTCGAGCTCGCGCGCCCCCAACTCGATCAAATCTGCATCCGTCATTGTCCAGAGTCCGTCTCCCTCAAAACAAAAATACTCCAGCCCCAAGCAGGTTTTCGCCTGATCAGGGACCATATGCGGACTCCAGTTCTTGAAGTTCTGGATCCGTCCAACCGAAACCTTGGGGTCATGGATGTAGATCCAGTTATCAGGAAACACATCCGCCTTGTTGAGTATCAGCGCCACAGTAAGAAAATCTCGATAATTGAGGGAGTTGGCGGCCGCCTCGACCTCCGGAGGCGCAGGAGGATCAAGCTTTTGAATGAGCTCTCTAAGCGGCATCGTGCTAATGAACTGATCCGCTCCAATACTTTCGCTGTAGCCGTCTCGATTGATTCGCACAGTCTCCACTCGATTGCCACGACAACAAATGGCGTCAACCGCCGTCCCCACCAACACATCACTTCCCTGCTTCCTCACTAACTCCGCGATCCGTTCCCACATCATTCCCGGGCCCCGTTGTGGATAATCAAACGAATCGATGAGCGTCTTGACGACTCCGTCGCCACTTGATCCAGACTTGAGAAGCGCATTTTTCAACGCCACCAACAGTGAGAGCCCTTTTATTCGCTGCGCAGCCCATTCGGCAGCAATCGTGTGAGCTGGCATACCCCAGACTTTTTCTGTGTAGGTTTTAAAAAATGTCTGGTAGAGGCGCCATCCAAATCGATTGGACACCCAACACTCAAAGTTGTTTTCTGGAAGCGTTGGGAATAGTTTTGCCCATAGGTAACTCGCGAGGATGAGACCACTATTCACCAAACCGAGACCACGCAACGCATTCAACGGCTTCAGCGGATAATGAAAGAACTTTTGATTGTAATAAATCCTCGACAATCGTCGCCGACGCAAAAACTCCTCACCCGACAAGACCTCTTTCCAGAGCTGCTCGACCGCGGCAACCTTTGTAAAAAACCGATGCCCTCCGATGTCGAAGTGGTATCCTTTATAATTCACCGTTCGAGAAATCCCCCCTACGAGTTGATCCCTCTCAATAACAAACGCCGTCCTTCCCAACTTGGCAAGTTGATAGGCTGCTGTTAACCCTGCGGGGCCAGCCCCGATAACGACCACCCCTTCTCGACGATCGCTCATTGTGAGTCCCGACGCCCAATCAGCACTTGATGTTGCCTCCGCCACGCTACAACACACCACACCCGCTGAGCCGACGTTGCCGGTTCGCTTATTGCGGCCCTTATTTGTCGGTTGTCATACGGCATATATATCGCTCAGATTCGTATGCTCGGCTTACCCTTGCGAGGTTGGCTGAGAGGCTGACTCTCTCTGCAATGATTCCGGGACCACCGCAAGTGTCGCCGGCGGTACCCATGAGTAGGCATTCTCTGTTTTTGTGGGCACGACCAACCTCCAAAATGTCAACAACCGCTCCTTAAACAGTGCGAGCAGTGTGAGGCCATATGTCGCGGCACCGACCAAGACCTCTACCGCCAACTTAATCCAGGCCGGCATTTCAGCGGGCAGGCCCGCTTTCACAAGGAGCACTGTTGCCACCATCAGACAACAAGCACTAGTGGCCGGCCACAAGGCTTTTGCAAATTGCGCCACTGGAATCTGCAAACGGTGGAACACGCGGACATACAAAGGAATGCTCACAAGAGGAAATATCACGAGCCATGTAAGAGCCATGGATGAAAGGCCCCAGTGACTTCCGACAAAAAACCCTGCCGGTAACACGAGCGCGGCGATACCCATCATGATTGTCTGAAACCGAACTTCTCCGCTGACGAACAGAAGCTGAGGAAGCAACGGATCGATGGTACGAACGATCGCGGCCATGGCTAGAATTTGGATGGGTGAAATCACTTCAAGCCAACGAGGTCCAAGAATGACTGGAACAAATTCATCTGCAACCAACGCCATGCCCAGCTCAGCGGCAAAACATGTCAGCGCAAGTCCTTCGACCAAGACCAAATAATATCGACGAAGGAGCCCGGGATCGTGTTGAATGGTCGAAAAAAAAGGAAACGTCACGCGGCCAATGGTTGCTGTAATGTGCTCGACCATCAGACTCGACAATGACCAGGCTACGGAATACACACCCAACGAGACACTGCCCAACACGCGACCCGCCACAAGAAACTGCGATTGCATCTGGGCGCTCCAAAATAGCCGAGAGAGAACGACATGAGAACCAAACACAAATGCATTAATCGATTGGACGGTAGGAAACAAGAAGTTGTGCCGCCGCTTCAGCAGCACTGCCATAGTCGTGATACATTCGCCCGCAAGACCACTGATAATTAGCGTCCAATAGTGAAAACCGTTCGCCGCCAACCACAAGCTGCAGCAGGCCTGAAAAAGAACTTGAACGGTTTCAATCACAGCTAAGTATTCGAAGCGTAACTCTCTTTCCAAGATTGCGGTTGGCACCGTGCGCAGCCCGGATAGTACGAACGACAGCGCCATGACAACCACAACCCAGAACAAAGCAGGCGCCCCATAGAAATCGGCCAATGGTTCCGCAACGACAATGGATAACAGCAAGCCGAGCACACCCAGAAAAACACTCAGACTATTGACTTGAGCCAGCTGCACCGCATCAAGGGCTTTTGTGACCACACTCGCGCCTAGACCAAACTCAAAGAGCAGCTTTGCAAATACGAAATAGACCCCGGCCATGGCCAATAGGCCATAATCTTCCGGGGACAACAGGCGTACGACCAAAATAGTCGACACCCAGCCGATCAGCCGGGCAAGCCATTTCAGACTGCCCCACCACACCAAACAACGAACAAGCATTCTGTCCAACAATTGACTCATCGGAATGACTGCGCACCGTATTCGGAAAACATTTCGCGCCAGGAATTTTTAGAAGCTTTTCGTAGCCTTCGCTGTCGAACATGACTCCTGATAGACCTGCATTTATACCACAGGCCATTTGAATTCCTGAGGGAAAGTAACTAGGCATGACACAATTTAAAGCCTAACGGGCGCGGTACATTTTTGTCCGTTGCGCGCGGATCGCTAGCTTGTTGATTGTTGGGGTCGCCGAACTTATTGTTTTCTTTAAGGTCGTCACAGAAATACCAGCATTTCGCTGACCATTGATAACGAAGAAACTACTCCCGTTTCAGGGAGGTGCGACAGACCACCGATGGGCTAGGTAGTTTGGGGCAGAAACTGGAGGTAATTTTAACAAGAAACAGAGCCAGCCTTGAGGCCAGGCCCATATTGAGCTATGTGCCAATCTAGCAGGATATCGAATACCTTCCCGCTCTGTTCGCGCATTGCTCAGAGACTCACCGTACGGCCGGGAGCATACCGTCCCTCCTCGTTCACAGCTGGGCTGAACAGCCTTTCGATCATCCTGCAAGCCCTTCTGAATGTCGTCTCAGGCTTCATAACCGCGAAATGGTTGTCAGCAGTCTGCTCGAGGCCAATCTCGCAATGGAGGGAGATCGGCGATGAAGCAGCGATTTTTCTAAGCACTGGTTATCGGCTCTTACGGGAGGCAGAGGATGTTGTCGCGTTTGTCCAAAAGGCGAGGCAAGAAATTGAGGTACGCTCACCGGCTCCTTGTAAGGTGGTGCACTGGAGGTATGGTCCAGGCCTCATCAGGTGTCAGCACCGATATAGAAGTCCTCTCACCAGCGATCACGATGTTCCTCGAGTCATGGGCTAGCATGGGAGGAGCCAGGATGCTCAAGACCGTGCGATGCCACCGAAGGTCACCCCGCATTGTCTCCCGCACACGTACGCTTCGCTCTTGCTTCAGCAAGGAGAATCGATCGTCTACGTACGACGTCAACTCGGGTATGCGAGCATTCAGCTCACCGTGGATACCTATGGGAAATGGCTTCCGATGGGGAATAAAGCGGCAGTCGATCGTCTGGACACCGTTGCTAGTGTAGTGCGTCATAAATGACTTGACAATTGGCCACAACGAGAGTCAGCTTATGCATCGTGAACCTTGCTCCTCCCATTGTCTTGTCCCTGAAAGAGCGCGCGACGTTGACCGCGTGGGCTCA
>JADYYH010000114.1 GCA_020853775.1 Nitrospira sp. | reverse complement strand
GTGGCGGCCTCGATCGCGCGGATGTTCCGTCCCTCCCGACCAATGATCCGACCCTTCATGGCATCGTTGGCGATGGGCACGACGGAAATCGTCGCTTCATTCACATAATCACGCGTCACTCGCTGAATCGAGCAGGCGATGATCTCCCGGGCCTCACGTTCGGCATTCTCTTTGGCTTCTTCAAGCAACCGCTTCGCCAAGCCGGCCGCTTCCAACCGGGCCTGGCTATCCATTTCCTGAATGAGTTGCCGTTTAGCCTCGTCGGCCGTAAGCCCAGCGACCCGCTCGAGCGCATCGCGATGCTGTTTGAGCGCCTGTGCACAGGCGGCATCCTTCTGGGACAAGACCTCCTCGCGTTTGAGGAGTTCCTGTTCACGCTTCAGGGCATCCTGATCGCGCTTATCAAGCGCACTCAGTTTTCGATCCAGTCCCTCTTCCCGCTGAGCAACCCGCCGTTCCGTGTTGGCGACCTCGGCGAGTTTGGCCTTCTGTTCCTTCTCCAGTTCAATACGGGATTGGAACACCAGGTCTTTGGCTTCTAACTTGGCTTCTTTGAGCAAATTTTCCGCTTCACGCTGGGCAGACTGAATCACCTGAGCCGATTGATCTTCGGCTTCCGCCCGGCGGGCAAGCGCCGACCGGCGGCGCAGCATTTCAAACAAGCCGGCGCCGAGCGCCGCACCCAACAATCCGACAATGATGAACGCAACAACGCTGAGAGAAATGGGAACCACCTCCCTTACGGCAGTGGGACAGATACCCTGTCACCCTGCAAATAATCGCACCCAGTGGTAGAGGGGAGCAGGGAATGAAGGCAAGGAATAGCTAGACAGGAAGGAATCTGACTGCTTGAGCCAGCGAAAAACTGAGTGTGGAATCGCGCTGCTAGTCCAAGTAGAGGCGTGGTCGGCCTCGACCTGAATCGTTTCTTCGGTCTATTCGCACACGCGCGGACCGTTGCCGCCTCGTTCGACCTGTTGCATATTCAAGCCATGGGGAATGCCCCCAGACCCTGGTGAGCCTCTGGTTCTCCAACATCGACGTTGGTTGATGACACACCTGTCGCACGGGCACGTAGGGCCGAGCCCCCTGACTCATCCATGCAATCACGACCACACTGAACAACAGAACAAAAACCAGCGATTCCATATGTTTAGAGCTCAACTACCGTGGCCAGATTTTCCGTCCTTATTCGAAGCGTCCTTTCCTCTCCTGCTCTTGTTGACCCTCAGGTCAAGACAACGAGGAAACGATAACAAAGGAGTGCAGTGAAAGCAAGGCGAAACTCAACGCGAGAAGATGGACGGCATCTGCTGATCGATCGATTCCATGAGGGAGGCCACGCGACGGTCGGCATCGGCCTCATCCTGCCGAAATCTCCGCTCGGACTCCATTAACTCATGGGCAAGATTGAAGGCGGCAAGCACGGCCAGTTTGGCCGGGGTGGCCGACCGCATACCGGCCGCCACCTGTTTCATTTGTTTGTCAACAATGTCGGCGAGCTGCTTCACGTAGGATTCGTCGGCCTCGCCGTTCACGGTATACCGTTGGCCATAGATCTCCACGTCAATGGTTTTAGTCAAACGCCACCTCCTTGGATTCATCCAGGCACTCCAACAAATCAATCTCGCCGAGCACTTTTTCGATCCGGGACCGAATATCCAGGCGCTCCTGCTCCCAGCGCCGGTTTTCGTCATCGCGCACCGCGACGCGCTCACGCGCCAGGCGAAGTTCCTCCTCCAGGGACGTGTTCTTCCGCTTGAGATCCTGCACCAGCTTCACGAGATCACGAATCCGAATTTCAAGAGCATCGAGACGATCTAAAGTCATGGTATTTCCTCATAACAAAGTGATGGTCGCACACGGTGGTTAATGGGGGCGAAATATAGAAAGTTCATGCCCCCTTGTCAAGAAAACCGATCCCGTCATGACGCGCCGTGGAGCCGGCGATATTCTCCGTAGCTGCGCAAAACCCGCTTCACGTACAGCCGCGTCTCCTGGTACGGAATGAGCTCCACAAACTCGTCTTGATCACGTCCCCGATGCAGCGCAATCCAGCTGTTCACGGCAATGGGCCCGGCATTGTAGGCCGCAACTGCCTGCGCGAGGTTCCCGCCATACTGTTCGATCAATTGCCCCAGGTAGCGTACGCCGAGGCGGATATTCGTTTCCTGGTCAAACAATTCCTCCCGCCCGACCATCGGAAAGCCGTACCGTTGCGCGACCGCATTGGCCGTCACCGGCATGAGCTGCATCAAACCGACGGCCCCTACCACGGAGACCGCCTTTTCGTCGTACTGGCTTTCCTCGCGGATGATGGCGGCGGCTAGGTAGGGATCGACGCCCGTCACGCCCTGGGCGGCAATCGTCGGAACGAGGCCGGTGGGATAGGCCACGGTCCATAAGGCCGGGACCGTCGGCAAGCCGCTTCGCTCCAGCTTCTCTCGAAAATGAACTTTCGCAACCCGCAGGGCCGGATGATACGCCCCCACTTCACTGAGCATCGCTGAAAAGGCGAGCAGCACATCCTGATCGCGACTGTACTGTTCGGTCAACGCGCCCAGTTCCCGTGCCGCATCCTGGGCAAATCCCAGCGTCTTCAGCTCGATTCCGCGCTGATACACCGCGTGTTTTTCGATTTCTGGGCGCCGGTTGTCCGGCAATCGCTCCGCTTCCTCCGTCGCGAGTCGTTCAGTCGTGGCCATAGCCGGTTGATTAGCCGGTATCGACGTACGTCGCGCAGCCAGCTGACAGTAGTAGCTATAGGCATGGCGCTGGCAGACCCGGGCATACTGCTCTCCGACATTCGCGTTCTTTCCATGCTCCTCGGCTCTCGCCGCCCAATACATCGCCTGAGGTTCGAACCCATTGACGTGCAACTCAACGACGGCGCGGAAGGTCTCCGCGGCATCCTTGTACCGAGCCGTCCGATATTGCGCCCAACCGGCCCGCCAGAGCCCCTCAGCCCGTTGGCTGGCTGAATCACCCAGCTTCGCGACCTGCCGGAACATGCCGATCGCCTCATCAAACTTCCCCTGATCTTCCAACCACACACCCGCAAACAAATGCACCATCGCTCGCTGGTCACCGGCTAGGGGTCCCTGGGCCGCCGATCGCGCTAATTCGATGAGTTTGTCACCAAGACTTTGGCGCAAATAGACCCGGGCCAACCATACCGTAGCTTCCGCCGATTCCTGTACTCGGTCGGCCACTAAGCCGCGGAACGTTTCGCGGGCTTGGTCATATTGTTTGAGGCGGACATAGGCGACCCCCAACTTCAGGCGAGCCTCATGTCGGCGAGTATGTCCGGGAGCCAGCGAAAGAAACCGCCGCAGTTCCTCCACTGCCTCGGCTTGCATCGAGAGTCCCAGGAAGGCTTGCGCTCGAATCAGATACTCGTCGGCGGTCGGCACCCAGAACTCTCCTCCCAGACCGGCGTCCAATCGCGTCTTGCCCTCACGGGCTTCCGGTGATTGGGGATACCGGAGCCAGAGCTGCTTCAACGCGACGCGCGCGTCCGGTAGCCGGTTCTCGCGAATGTGACAGTCGGCCTGATGGGACAAGGCCATCGGCGCAGCTTGGTCCTTATCCGCAAGCGCCACGGCACGCTCCAACCACTCGACGGCGCGGACACACACATTCGCGCTGTACCAGGCTTCCCCTGTGCGATAGGCCGCCTTGGCAATCAGGTTCGAATCAGGCACGAGCTTAGGAATCGTCTCCAGCAGTTCAGCGGCTTGGACGGGTTCGTTTTGCTTCAGCAACGACTCCGCGATCCAGAGGCGGACATAATCGTCGATCACGGGCAATTCCGGCTGAGCGGCCCGGAGAAGTTTTGCCGCCTCGCCCGGTTCTCGTTCGATGAGCAACACTCCCAGCACGACCCGGGCGCGCTGGGCCCACGGGGTCGCGGGAAACAAGTCCGTCACGGATCGCAGCTGGTGGATTTTGAGCATCGTCGCCTGTTCCCGCTGAGCCGGGGAACCGGTTCGATCATTGACGGCAAGGGCCGAGCGAAAGCAATCTTCGGCGGAAACACAGAGCGGAGGCAGAACAGGCAACGGGCGAGGGGACTCAGCTGTCGCCGTCAAGAACACACTCGACAGAAAAAGCCACACGGCAAGGGCCGCTACACTGGTCCGCCAAGGAAGTCCGCGCACGATGCCCCTGAGCAGAAGGTGAACCGACACCATTATAGCGTAACGCCGTATAAAGGCGACCAGGTTCGCCTTGCTTGTCACAAGTTTTTTCCTTGTGCTAGGCTCCGTCATGGTTTCGCACACTGCAACCCGTCACAACCTGCTGGCGTTGACCGAACCGGGCATGGCCGCATTCGTCGCCTCACTCGGTTGGCCGGTCTATCGCGCCGCTCAAATCCTTCGCTGGCTGTATCAGGAACGGGTCCGCACCTTTGCCGAGATGAGCAACCTCTCGCAGAAAGACCGTGAGCATCTCACCTCCACCTGTTGTATCGAGCGGGCCTCGGATGTCCAGATGTTCGCCTCCCAGGATGGCACGAAGAAATTTGTGCTCACGCTGACAGACGGCAAGCAGGTCGAGTGCGTCCTCATTCCCGATGAAGACCGCCTCACGCTGTGCCTTTCCACGCAAGTGGGCTGCACCCTCGATTGCGGATTTTGCCTGACCGGCACATTAGGACTCTCGCGCAACCTCCGTGCCCATGAAATCCTTGACCAGGTCCTGCTGGCGCAGGATCATTTGGAAGCCAATCAACGATTGACCAACCTCGTGTTCATGGGAATGGGCGAGCCGCTGGCCAACCTCGACGCCGTGGCCGACGCGGTCACACGCCTGACGAACCACACGTGGGGACTCGGCTTTTCGGGTCGCCGCATCACCATTTCTACCGCGGGGCTCGCGTCTCGAATCAAAGACGTGGCCCCCTTGAAGGTCAACCTGGCCATATCCCTGAACGCCACCACCGATGAGCTTCGTGACCGGATCATGCCCGCGGCCAATCGGCTCCATTCGCTCCAGACCTTGATGACGGCCTGCCGCGACTATCCGCTCGCGGATCGCGATCGCCTCACCTTCGAATACGTCCTGCTCGCAGACGTGAATGACCGGCCCGAAGATGCGACCCGGTTAATCAAACTGCTTCGCGGCCTACGCTGCAAGGTCAACTTAATCGCCTTCAATCCCTTTCCCGGCAGTCCCTATCGACGACCCTCGGATGACGCCATCGACATGTTTCAGAGCGCCCTGCGCCGGAGCCACGTGGATGTCTACCTGCGTCGCAGTCGCGGTCGCGATGTCCTGGGCGCCTGCGGCCAATTGGGCCGGATCGAGATGCAGCATGTCCCGGTTACCTTGACACAGATTCAGACCCGTTGTTAGCATGATCTTCGTACATGCCTAATCCGAGCACATCCCACAGATCATCCCCGCTCCGCCGTTCAGTTCTCGCCTGTTCGCTTCTGAGCTTCCTCTGGTTCACAAGCCACGGCGCCGCTGCCCATGCCATCGAGCCCAAGGAATACACCCTGTCCAACGACATGAAGGTGATCCTCGTGGAGGTCCCGAAGGCTCCGGTGGCCACCGTACAGGTGTGGTACAAAGTCGGTTCGCGCAATGAGGTCATGGGCCGCGCGGGACTCTCGCACATGCTGGAACATATGATGTTCAAAGGCACGGCGAAATATCCCAAAGGCACCTTTTCCCGCCTGATCCGAAAAAACGGGGGTATGGACAACGCCTTCACCAGCCAGGACTTTACCGCCTACTTCGAAAATCTCGCTGCCGATCGCGTCACGCTGGCACTTGAACTCGAAGCAGACCGGATGCAAGGGCTAATTCTCGATGCCAACGAATTCAAAACCGAGCGGGAAGTCGTCAAGGAAGAACGGCGTCTCCGGAATGAAGACGACCCCCAAGGTGCGCTGGTCGAAGCGCTCTTTGCCCAAGCGTTCATGAGTCATCCGTACCATTGGCCCGTGATCGGATGGTTTTCCGACCTCGATGCCATGAACATGGACGATCTCCAGCGCCACTATGACACGTACTATTCACCCAATAACGCGACCTTGCTCGTCGTCGGTGACATCAAAGCAGAGACTCTCCTGCCGGTCATCACCAAACTCTTTGAACCGATTCCCAAAGGCCCTTCGCCCAAGGCGCTGACCGTCGCCGAAGGCCCACAGCGGGGGGAACGCCGCTTCCTGCTGAAACGCGAGGCCCAAGTCCCCTTCGTGATGATGGGCTATCGCGTGCCCAATTATTCCAGCGACGATTCCTATGCGTTGAACGTGCTCGAATCGATTTTGTCCCACGGGAAAAGCGCGCGGCTGTACCAAAGTCTCGTGTATGAGCAGAAGACCGCCCTCGCGGTGGGCGCCGATTACGGATTGATGCAGGCCGATCCCGGCTTGTTTTATTTTTATGCGGTGGTGAAACCGGGCGAGAAAGTGGAAGCCGTGGAAGACGCGGTGCTGAAAGAGATTCAGCGGCTCCAGACGGAGCCTCCCAGCGAACTCGAGCTCCAGCGCGCGAAGAACCAAATCGAGGCGGCCCACATTTTCGAACAGGATTCCAACTTCCGCCAAGCCATGCTGCTGGGTGAAGCGGAGACGATCGGGGCTGGATGGCGCAAGGTCAGCCAGTTCGTTGAACGTACCCGCGCCGTCACGGCGCAAGACGTCCAGCGTGTCGCCTCACAGTATCTAGCCGCCGATCTGCGCACGACCGGGACATTGATTCCGCTCCCGCCGCAGGCTCAATCGGCATCACCGGCCCAACCGCACCAGTGAGCAGACAGATGACGCGACGACACCCTCCACATGTACCCCGAAGCTATCGGCCACTCGGCCGGTTCTTTCTCGGACTTTTCCTGCTGGCTTTCTGCTTGCCAACCACACAGGGACAAGCCGCGGACATCGTTCCGACCCGCTCGGTGACGGCAAACGGCATGACCGTCCTGTTCCTTGAGCAACACTTTCTGCCAACGGTGGAAGTCCATGCCCTGGTTAAGGTGGGGTCGGCCCAAGATCCGCCGGACAAAGCCGGCTTGGCCAATCTCACTGCCAGTCTGTTAGATGAAGGAACGCAGACCAGAACGTCCCGACAAATCGCAGAACAGATCGATTTCGTGGGAGGCTCTCTTGCCGCCCATGCGGCGGAAGATTTCACCACCGCGTCAGCGCGCGTGCTGAAGAAGGACGCAGACCTCGGATTTGCGCTCCTCGCCGATGTGCTGCAGCATCCCGCCTTCCATAAGCAGGAATTCGAACGGGTTCGCACCCAGATCCTCGGTGAAATTCTCAGTGACGACGACGATCCCGGCAATGTGGCCATGAAGGCCTTTCATCAACTCATTTTTCACGGCCATCCGTATAGCTGGCCGGCCCATGGCTCTGAGGATACGCTCAACAAAATCACGGTGGCCGATGTTCAGCAGTTCCATGCCCGAGAATATGTGCCGAATCAGACGATTCTCGTCATTGTCGGAGATCTGACGCAGGAACAAGCAGCCACGCTGGTTCAGACACACTTCGGGTCCTGGAAAAAGGGCACGCCGTCACCCTATCAGCTCAAAAAGCCGACGCCGATCGACCGGAAAATGGTGCAGTTGATCGAGAAGGATCTCACGCAATCGACCATTGTGCTGGGGCATACCGGCATCAGCCGGACGAATCCGGACTACTACGCCGTCACGGTCATGAACTACATTTTAGGCGCCGGCGGGTTTTCCTCGCGCCTGATGGACTCCATTCGAGATAAGCAGGGACTGGCCTATGGCATCATGAGCCAATTTGATTCCCGCTTGCTGCCTGGCGCATTCTTTATCAGCCTGCAGACCAGAACCGAGGTTACCAATCAAGCCATTACCGGAGTGCTGACCGAGATCAAGGGGATTCGCGATGCCCCGGTCACCGATCAGGAGCTGAATGAAGCGAAGTCCTTCATCGTAGGAAGCTTTCCTCTGCGGGTCGATTCAAGCGCCAAGCTCGCCAATGTCCTCGCGCAGGTGGAATTCTACAATCTGGGATTGGATTATTTTACGAACTATCCGAAGGCCATCGAAAAGGTCACGAAGGACGATGTGCTCCGGGTGGCCAAACAATATCTCAACCCTCAACATTATGCCTTGGTCGTCGTCGGTTCGATTGCGAAGGCCAAAGTGAAGCAGTAGCTCCTTCCTTGCCCGATTCAACGACCGCGCAACACGTCGGACGTCTGATGGTCTCCACCACTCCACTGATCGATAAGATTTCCCGGGCACGACAGCTCCTTCGAGAGATGGGCTCGGTGGTCGTGGCGTTCTCCGGAGGGATCGACAGTACGCTGGTGCTCAAACTGGCCCATGATGAATTGGGTGCCCAGGCCATCGGAGTCACCGCCGTCTCCCCGACACTCCCTGCTGCCGAACTGGAGGGAACACAACACATCGCCGCAGAAATCGGCGCTTCGTATCGTGTGATCGAAACGGATCAGTTACAGATTCCCGAGTTTGTCCGTAATGATGCCACCCGCTGCTACCACTGCAAAACCGACCTCTATTCGCTCTTAGGCAAACTCCGAGCCGAATATGACCCGGCCTGTATCGTCGACGGCACCAACCTCGACGATCTGGGAGACGACCGCCCCGGCCTGAAAGCGGCCCGGGAGTGGGGTGTACGCAGCCCGCTGCTGGAAGCGGGATTTACGAAGGCCGATATCCGGGAAGCTGCCCGGCAACTGCAACTGTCGAACTGGGATAAACCCGCCGCTGCCTGCCTTTCCTCACGCGTCCCCCGAGGCATCACGATCACCCGAAGCACGCTCTCGCGCGTGGAACGGGCGGAAGCAGCCTTGATCCATGAAGGCTTTCGCCAATGCCGGGTACGGGACTACGGCGAAGTGGCAAGGATTGAGTTGGCGGTGGAGGACTTGCCGAAACTACTGGAAGCCGGTCTCCGCGAACGGCTCGTGGAGAGTCTGAAACGGGTCGGATATCGCTTTGTGACGGTGGACTTGGAAGGATATCGCCAGGGGGGCGTAAGTCTCACCCCCCCGGCAGAAAGAAACTAGTTCCGGCTCTGGTAGGTCTTCGCGAGCGCGTCCAGGGCTTCATCGGCCAGACGACGATGATCTCCATCCGTCAAGGCTCGCCCCACCACTTTCTCGGCAACCATCATCGCCAAATCCGTCGTTTGCGAGCGGATGTCCTGAATGGCCTTGCGGCGTTCGGTCTCGATCTCACGAGTCGCGTCGCCCTTGATCCGCTCTGCATCCGCCGTCATACGCTGCTCATTCTCTTCCATCAACCGTACCGCGCGCTCTTTGGCTTGCGCCAACAGTGCATCCGCGTCTTTGGCTGCGGTCGCCAGCTTGGCTTCATATTCCTTGAGCCTGCGCTCGGCCTCCGAACGGTGGCGTTCGGCTTGATCGAGACTGTCCTTGATCTTTTTTTCACGTTCCTCCAGCATGCCCAGCAAGCCCGGGAACGCGTACTTGTAGAGCAGGAAGAAGAGAATGCCGAAGGAGAGTATCTCCCAGAAGATCAATGACGAAAAGAAATGCGATTCAAATTGAGGCATAGTCTGTTACCCAAATGAGTTGAGGGTTCTGAGCCGGGCATGGCCCCAGCATCAGGGCTCGACCGTCGATGCGCTTACTTGCGCAAGCCCATGATGATGAACGCAATGACCAGCCCGTACAAGGCGATGGCTTCGACCAACGCGAAACCGATCCACATGTACTTCCCGACGCGACCTTCGGCTTCCGGCTGGCGAGCCACGGCCTCAATCATTTTTCCGAAGATGTACCCGATTCCCACGCCGGCTCCGGCAAAACCTGCCGCCGCCAACCCCATGCCGACCAACGCTGCTGCTGCTGCATCCATTGTGTGTCCTCTCCTCCGTTTATAGACCACTCGACCTAGTGTGCGTGCTCGCTATGACCGTGCAAGGTCACGGCATCCCCTAAATAGACACAGCTCAGCACGGTGAAGATATAGGCTTGAATAAACGCAATGCCGACTTCGAGACCATTCATCGCAATCGTGAAGGCAAACGGCAGCCATCCGATCAGCAATCCACCACTGATTGCCAATCCGAACAACACGCCCAAAATGACGTGGCCGGCCGTCATATTTGCAAACAACCGCACCGCCAGTGAAATGGGGCGCGCCAGTTGGCTGATCAACTCAATCGGAATCATGAGCGGTAGCAACCAGCCCGGCGTTCCAGGCGGCACGAGAATACCGAGAAATTTCATTCCATGAAGCGAAAATCCCAAAACCAGGCTTAGGCCGTAGATACCCACCGCAAAGACCGCCGTGACGATGATCTGGCTGGTGACGGTGTAGGAGCCCGGAATCAACCCGAGCAAATTCGCGAAGAGAATAAAGAGGAAGAGCGTGGCGATCAGGGGGAAATATTTCATGCCCGCTTCACCCATAGTGTCCAAAATAATTCCGCGAATGAACTCGACGATCAACTCGGCCATATTCTGCAATTTACCCGGCACCAACTTACGAGCGGCGGCGGCGGAGATCATCAGAAACGACACCAAGCCGACCACTACCCACATGAGGATGACCGCTTTGTTGATGGAGATATCGACGCCGGCGGGCACGAGCGGAATCAGATCGTGCAATTCAAACGCATGTAACGGACTTTCTTCCACGATGATCCTTTGTCAGTCAGACGATTCAGGTTAACTCTGCCATCGTTGGGCTGATCGATAAGCATTGCGGATGCCGGCAGCAGCTCCCAAGCCCAATCCCGCGACCAATCCCCAGGGATTGGAATCCAGGAGATACGTATCGACCGCCCAGCCCAATCCGCCCCCGACAATCAACGCAGCGAGCAGTTCCGTCCCGATCCGGACAGCTTGCCCGAGCCCCGCATATAACGGATCCTGAGAGGGGGGCATCACGTGCTCACGCGCGGCACTCCTCAGCGCAATCGGAGAGAGTGCACCCATCGGCGGGCGCGCCATTCAAGCAAATTCGCTGGGGGCTTGTCAAGAAGTTGGCCTGCTATGACCCGGCCTCACGATGCGGTATAGTCTTTTCCTCGGGCGCAACACCCGTCAATGACACATTCATGACCGCTGTATCGCACCAGGCATTTCTCAACGGCCCCCCGCAACCGCTGGTTGCGGTTCGACCGTTACCGAGGGCAGACGTCTTCGAGCTCTATCAACGCCTGGCTACCACTGACGGGCCATCCTTCCTCCTGGAAAGCGGGAATGGCACCAACGCGACCGCGCGTTATTCGTTCTTCGGCAGCCATCCGTATCTGACCGTGACCGGCCGGGCACAAGACTATCACGTGGAGACCGACGGCCACATCAGGAGCTCCCATGGCCCGGTATTCGATGCGTTCCGGCAGGCCTTCGCGGATTCCACGATCCCGCAACCGGATGGTCTACCGCCGTTCTTTGGCGGGGCCGTCGGCTACCTGAGTTACGATCTCGTCCGCTCGTTTGAATCGCTTCCCACCCTGGCCGCCGATGATCTTGGCCTCCCCGACCTGCACATGGCCTTCTTCGATCTCGTGGCCGCCGTGGACCACCACACGAACCAGCTGTATCTGATGTTCTGCCCGCCTCTCTCGCGGTTTCATGCTGAACCGCGAGAAAAGCTGTTTCGCGAAGGCTGTGACCGCCTGGCCGAGCTGGAAGCTCGCCTGGCACGCTCACATCCTCCTCGATCCGGTCTGACCCCACCCGGGGAAACCAGTTTTGTGCCCAGTCAGTCACGGGACGCCTATACGGCTCGCGTTCGACGTGGCAAAGACTACATTGCGGCCGGCGATATTTATCAAGCCAACCTTTCTCATCGCTTCACCCTCGATCTCGATCCTTCCTGGTCGACCTCGGATCGCGACCGGTACGCCGGTGACCTCTACGGCCGCCTTCGACGCATGAACCCCTCTCCGTTTGCGGGGCTCGTCCGATTTCCCGAGCTCAGCCTCGTCAGCAGCTCTCCCGAACGACTCGTGCGATTGTCCGGCTCGCAGGCCAGCACGAGACCCATCGCCGGCACCAGGCCTCGGGGAAACGGACAGTCGCACGATGTGACATTGCGCGCCGAACTCTTGGCCAGCCCCAAGGAACGTGCGGAGCATGTCATGCTGGTGGACCTCGAGCGAAACGATCTCGGGAAGGTCTGCCGATACGGGTCGGTGCGCGTGGACGAGTTCATGACCATCGAACAATACTCGCATGTCAGCCATTTGGTCTCGGAGGTAGTCGGCACACTGCAAGCTGGCACCTCGTCCTTCGACCTCGTGCGGGCTGTGTTTCCTGGAGGAACCATCACCGGCGTGCCCAAACTCCGTTGCATGGAAATCATCGAAGAACTCGAGCCGGTGCGCCGCGGGCTCTACACGGGGGCGCTCGGCTACTTCAGCTGGAGCGGGGATTTGGACCTGAACATTCTCATTCGCACCCTGGTCCTGACAAAAGACCGAGGCTACCTGCAGGTCGGGGCCGGGATTGTGGCCGACTCGGATCCCGATCGTGAATATGACGAAACGCTCGCCAAGGCGGGCGCTTTTTTTAACATCCTGGAGGCTGACCGCTGATGTGGGTATTCCTCAATGACCGATTCGTGCCGAAGGAAGAAGCCGTCGTCTCGGTGTTCGATCACGGATTTCTCTACGGTGATGGCGTCTACGAAACCCTGCGCTCCTATGGCTCTCGCATTTTCATGCGCGACCAACATCTGGCCCGGCTCCGACGTTCGGCAGAGGCCATCGGCCTTACGCTCCCCATTCCGGATGCGCAATGGCCGGATCTGCTCCATGAGGCCATGCGCCGCAACGGGGTCGGAAACGAACAGGTCGATGCCTATCTCCGCATCACAGTTTCACGCGGTGAAGGGGAGATCGGTTTGGATCCCGCGCTCTGCCCCCGTCCCACGGTTGTCATTCTGACCAAGGCGCTTCATCCGTCTCCGCCGACCCTGTCCCGCGACGGCGTCACGCTCACCGTCGCCAACACGAGGCGCAACCTGCCAGAAGCCCTGTCCCCGCAGATCAAATCCACGAATTTCCTCAACAACATTTTGGCCAAACGCGAGTCGATCGCGGCCGGCACCTTTGATAGCCTGTTTCTGAATTGGCGGGAAGAACTGACCGAATGCACGATCAGTAATCTTTTCTTCATCTCGAACGGCACCGTGCACACGCCGTCCCTGGACTGCGGCATCTTAGACGGCATCACGCGGGCGATCGTGATGACTCTCGCGGAGGAGGAAGGCCTGCCCGTGAAGGAAGGCCATTACCACCTCGCAGATCTACGCCAGGCCAATGAATGTTTTCTGACCAATACCAGCATGGAAGTGATGCCGGTCGCACGGATCGACTCATTCCCTATCGGGGACGGTCGCCCCGGCCCCCTGACCGGGCGGATCAGGGCACGATTCGCCGCCAGCCGCCACAGATTCCTCGAGCCACGCCCTTCATAGCGACCACACAAATCCCCATACTCATCAATAGGTTGCGTCCATCATCCTGACAGGAACGAGGATCGGTCGTTTTTGACAGGTCGGGGAGCAGCTGCTACGGTTGAATCATCGGCAATAGACGCCACACCGATCCAGACGTCTCAATCACGATGTCTCTGTCCAACCGCACCACGCCGCTCCTTCTGCTCTCTGCCACCTTGCTGATGGCCGTCCCAGCACAGGCGGAGGTGTACCAATATATCGATACCAACGGCACCATTTCGCTCACCAATGTGCCGAATGATCCGCGGTATAAACGGGTGACGTCCGAACTGCCTCGCTCTCGCAGCATGATCTCGGATCGTGAGCTGGATCCCGTCATCGCCCGACATTCGCGCGCCCATCGCCTGCATCCGGCGTTGATCCGGGCCGTGATCAAAACCGAGTCGGACTTCGATCCGCTGGCCGTGTCACATGCGGGCGCGGTCGGGCTGATGCAGCTCATGCCCCAGACGGCCATGCGCTTCGAGGTGCGGGATTCGTATAATCCGGATGACAATATCGGCGGGGGCACGAAATACTTACGGCAACTGCTGGACCGGTTTAACGGCAACCTACCCTTGGCCTTGGCGGCCTATAACGCGGGAGAACATGCGGTCGAACGCTATCGGGGCCTTCCCCCGATCCCGGAAACGCGGCAATACGTCATCAAGGTCCTCGGGTATTATCGCACCTTCCTCATGAACGCGCGGACTTCTTCCCGGGCGCACGGCCCGCAGGCGCCTCGGTCGCCAGCACGAGGTCTCGCTCCTTCGACGGCATCCCGTTAACCTGTCCAGCCCCTAACAGTAACTGGCTATGGATCCGCCACCCCTGCCGCTTGGCTTCCGGAAAGTCCGACCGGTAATGGGCGCCGACGCTATTCTCCCGCCACAAAGCGGCATCCGTGATGCAGCGCGCCACCTGCACCATGTTCTTGACCTCCAACGCCGGCCGCGACGAAAAGGGTTTCGACAGCAGGCGCATCCAGCGAACCAGTTGCGCGGACGCACTGATCAACGAATCTCCCGAACGCACGAGCCCCACCTTTCCCCACATCAGCCGACGTAGCGAACTACGTAACTTTTCCGGATCATCGAGGTCGGTCGGCCGGCCTTGTTCCAGTTCTTCAATCGACGGCAACGGCATTGATTCGGAATAGTGCCCTGCATGGGCCACGGCAGATTGCGCAGCCCGCATGCCGAAGACCAATCCCTCCAGCAATGAATTGCTGGCCAATCGATTAGCTCCATGCACGCCGCTACAAGCGACCTCCCCCGCCGCATAGAGGCCGGGCAGCGTCGTCGCGCCATGCCCGTCCGTCCACACCCCGCCCATCATGTAATGCGCGCTGGGGGAAACGGGAATCCACTCCTCCGTCATATCGATGTCATACCGCAGGCAGGTTGCATAGATGGTTGGGAACCGGCGTTTCACAAAGGCTGCGCCCAGGTGCGTGACATCCAGATACACATGGCGTGCGCGCGTGGCCGCCATTTCCGACCAGATCGCCCGCGAGACCACATCGCGCGGCGCCAGCGCGCCATCCGGATGGTAGCGCTGCATGAACAACTCGCCCTTGATGTTCCGCAGCTGCCCGCCTTCCCCGCGAATCGCCTCGGACAGCAAGAACGGCGGACTCGACGGCAGATACAGCGAGGTGGGATGGAATTGCACGAACTCCATGTCCATCAGCAACGCTCCGGCCCGCAAGGCCATCGCCATCCCGTCGCCCGTGGCATTGCCCGGATTGGTGGTGCGCGCATAGACCTGGCCTGCTCCGCCGGTCGACAAGACCACTGCGCTGGCCGGCAACACGGTGCGCTCTCCCGACATTTCGTTCAAGACAATAGCGCCGCAACAACGCCCGTCCACGACCGCAAGGTCGACGGTAAATCGCCGATCCAATCGCTGAATGCGCGGTTGCCTAGCCGCATAGGCCATGAGCGCCCGCACCATTTCATTGCCGGTGGCATCGCCCCGCGCGCGGAGGATGCGGCTCCGGCTGTGCGCGGCTTCGCGGGTGAACGCGAACCGTTTGCCGATCTTGTCGAACTTCGCCCCCCAGGCGATCAGTTCCTGAATTCGTTCCGGCCCTTCTTCGACCAGTATCCGCACCGCTTCGCGACGACAGAGGCCGTGACCCGCCTTTAACGTATCGGTGAGATGGCTTCCGACATCGTCTTCCTCGCTGAGGGCGACCGCCACTCCACCCTGGGCATACATGGAATTACTTTCCAGAGGATGCCCCTTCGTCAGCATCAACACACGCCCCGCGCGGCTCAATTCAATGGCTGCGCGCAGACCGGCGACCCCGCTCCCGACGACGAGAAAGTCTGTTTCAATTTTGGGAGACGCACTGCGGGCTGACATGACTAGGGTTTGGCTTGTCCGCGTGAGGGATCTTCGCCGAGGCTGGCCCGCGTGCCCATGCCGAACGGCAGATCGCCTTGAGCCTCTCGAAGCAGAATCGATTGCGTCCCGACCCAGGCCAACCGCCCATGCCCTCGCTGGCGCGTGCCCACATCGCCGGGATTCCGTTTCCACTGGCCCTGCCAATGGACAAACACATCGATGTTGTCGCCTTCAATCAAAATGCGTTCGATTGAAAACTCCAATTGAATATCGCGAAAGGTATCGAAATCGCTGTGGATGTCCCGTTGCACCTGATCGAGACCGCCTGAGGGGAGCAGGAGTGACTCCACAGCGCTCCGGTCTCTCTCGACGTAAGATTTCCTGAGTGACTCCACGGCCCGATCGATCCGGAGAATACGGTCGTGATCGTCTTTATATTGAATGGTTTTCCCCGAACAACCCACGACCAGAACCAGCACCAATCCCAAAAGCAGGCGACCGAGAGCAGCAGAACGGAGCGCGTCAGATTTGAACATGGCGCAGTATAGGAACCTTGGCGGAAAGAGGTCAAGCAACGGCCCTGCCGGTACGTCCGCTGGCTGTGCCGGGGTCACGAATGATCCGGCAGCACAACATCACGTCAGAATCTTGACTTGCTTTTTGAGGCGAAACCAACTAGACTCCCGCGCCTAGCAGTTGGAGATTGAATGTATGGCGAGTGTCCTCAAGAAACGCCGGAAGAAGATGCGCAAGCACAAGTATAAGAAGTTGCGCCGGCGTCAGAAATTCTTGCGTCGCAAGAGCTGAGCCCATCACGACATAATGGACGGAGGGATCCGTGCCCGAAGGAAAAAAAGTTCGCATCCGCGTTCGAACGGTGAACTGTATCTACGTCGGGGATTTCCTGATCCCGCCCATGCGTAATCGTGTGTCCGATGCGATCAATGAAGAGCAGCGGCTGTTTATCAGCCTGACTGACGTCTTGATCAATGACAAGGATCGGTCGGACTTCGTGGCGATCAACAAGAACCTGATCGAGTCGATCGCTCAGCTCTAGCGCTCTCACCTCATCACGAAGGTCATGTCGTCTTCGTATCGCCGCCACCAGCGGCGATACACTACGCGCCTGCCTCCCTGAAACCATTGTCGTAACACCGATGTTCTCGTTTAAGCGCTTCTATCCGTTTCTCAAGCCCTATGTCCCACGGATGATCGCTGCCGCGATCATGGTCATGGCGGTCGCCGCCGTAAACCTGGCGCTGCTTCGGCTGGGTGGCACCCTCTGGGATGTCATCACCGTCCAGCACGATGCCGATCGAATGGCGCAGATGATTCTGCTGCTCCTCGGCCTCGTCTTGCTGCAAGGGCTCTGCTCCATGGGACACAGTTACCTGACGGCCTGGGTGTCGCAACGGGTCATGGCCGACTTCCGGACCCATCTCTTCGCCCATCTGCAAACCCTGTCCGTGAATTTCTTCTCCAAGCGCCGGACCGGCGAGTTGATGTCGCGACTGATGAACGACGTGACCGTGATCCAGAACGTCGTGACCGACGTCCCCATCGACGCAGCCAAACAACTCGTCACCTTCATCGGCGGCGCGGGCTTCTTGTTTGCGATGAACTGGCAACTCTGCCTCCTCATCCTCGTGCTGCTGCCCTTGCTAGTCGTCGTGGCCAAACTCTTCGGTCGACGCCTGCGCGCGCTCTCCACCACCATTCAAGATCAAACCGCCTCCGTCAGCACGCTGGTCGAAGAAGTCATCGCCGGTATCCGGGTCGTGAAATCCTTCGTCCAGACCAAGCGGGAAGAACAGCGATTCGTCACGCAAGTGCAGACTGCCATGGAACTGTCTTTGCGTCGCGCCACCATCATGGCCTGGTTCGTGCCGACGATCACCTTCGTCACCTTCGCCGCCGCCGCCATGGTCCTATGGTATGGGGGACGCCAAGTCATCGACGGGACCGTGTCTCCCGGCGACCTGTTCGCCTTTGTGCTGTTTGCCGGCATTCTGATCGGACCATTCGGATCAGCCGCCCGCGTCTTTGCGCAGATCAAAGAAGCGCAAGGGGCCATGCAACGGGTCTTCGAAATTCTCGACACGCATGCGGAAATTGCCGACGCTCCCGGCGCGATCGAACTCCCGCCGGTGCGCGGGCACGTGCGCGCAGAACACCTGAGTTTCGCCTATGACACCAGGCAGCCCGTGCTTTCTGACGTGTCGTTCGAAGCGAAGCCCGGCGAACTCATTGCGATTGTCGGCCCGACCGGCTCAGGCAAAACCACGATCATGAATCTCTTGCACCGGTTCTACGATCCCACATCGGGGCGGCTCACGGTGGACGGTCATGACGTCAAGGACGTCCGGCTCGACAGCCTCTATCGGCAGATCGCGTTGGTGCCGCAAGATACGATTTTATTCGGCGGCCCGATCCGCGATAACATTCGTTATGGGCGCGAGGATGCCACAGAAGAGGAAATTCTTGCCGCGAG
The DNA here is from genome assembly GCA_020853775.1 of Nitrospira sp. GTDB lineage: Bacteria > Nitrospirota > Nitrospiria > Nitrospirales > Nitrospiraceae > Nitrospira_A. The sequence continues at coordinate 4,171 of JADYYH010000114.1, read as the reverse complement.
CAAGGCGGCGCATGCCCACGAATTCATCGCGGGATTTCCAGACGGGTATCAGACCATCGTGGGAGAAAAGGGCATCAACCTCTCCGGCGGCCAACGGCAACGCGTCGCCATCGCCCGAGCGATTCTCAAGAACCCCCGCATTCTGCTGCTTGACGAGGCCACCTCGGCGCTGGATACCGAATCGGAGCGGCTGGTTCAGGAAGCGCTGGAACGTCTCATGGTCAACCGGACCACGTTTGTGGTCGCCCATCGGCTCAGCACGATTCAGCGCGCCGACCGGATTCTGGTGCTGAACAAAGGCAACATCGTAGAATCCGGGACCCATGCCGCGCTGTTGGAGCACCAGGGCCTGTATCATTATCTCTATACGCTGAGACTCAGCGAACTTCCGGTGTAATCGATCACGAGACTCTGATGAACAGGTTAGTCTTCGGGCTCGCCTTCGCCGCACTTTTTCTCTCCTGGACCACCCTCGGTTCAGCTCAGCCGCCGTTGCCCAAACCCGACCATGTGGTCATCGTGATCGAAGAAAATCATGCCTTCGGTCAGATCATCGACTCTCCGGCCGCCCCCTACTTGAACACACTGGCGCGCAAAGGCGCGCTGCTGACCAATTCCTACGGAGTGACCCATCCAAGCCAGCCGAACTATATCGCGCTGTTTGCCGGCACCGTCGAAGGCGTAAATGGAAATGTGTGCCCCATGTCGCTGACGGCGCCGAACTTGTCCAGCACCCTGGCGCAGGCCGGACAGTCGTTTATCGGATACTCCGAAGATCTGCCCGCCGTGGGCGCCGTCGACTGCATTGCCGGTGCCTATGCGCGCAAACATAATCCCTGGGTGAACTGGCAATCCTCCTCGGCCAACACCGTCCCGGCGGCGCAGAATCGCCCGCTGACCGATTTCCCGACGGATTTCAGCACCCTGCCGACCGTCAGCATCATCGTGCCCAATCAACAGAACGACATGCACGACGGCAGTGATCCCGACCGCATCCAACGCGGGGACCAATGGCTCCAGTCCCGTATCGAACGTTACGTGGAGTGGGCACAGACCCACAATAGCCTGTTGATCATTACGTGGGACGAGGACAACGGAAAATCCAACAACCATATCCCCACGATTCTCGTGGGACCGATGGTGCGAGCCGGACGCTATCATGAGCAGACGAATCACTACGGACTGTTGCGAACGGTCACGGACATGTACGGCGCCCAACCGGTAGGACTCAGCCGGCAGGCGTCTCCCCTCACGACGATGTGGGCGGCGCCGAAACCCTAGCTCTGCCTCGCAGACCCGTTTCCCCTCCGGATCCAGGCCTTCCACAGTTCCATCACCACGAACGGCAACAGGCCAAACCCCGCGATCAGCCACCATTCATTGGGCCGCAGCGGAACGACTCGAAAGATCTCTTGCCCCCATGGACTCAACACAATCCCCGCCTGCAGCAGGGCTGAGAGCAGGACGGCGGCCACCAGCATCCGATTCGTGGTGATCCCGATCTGCAACAGCGAGAACCGGTCGTGGCGGCAGGTAAAGGCATGGAGGAACTGCACCAGCACCAACGTCGTAAACGTCATGGTGCGCGCGAACGTCACCTCGTCGTTCATGATCGACAGGGCCACACCGAACACCGCCAAGGTCGCCACCGCCATCACCGCGCCTTGAATGCAGACCGTCACAAACCGCTGGCGATCCAGGAGGGGCGCCTGCGGGTCACGAGGCGGGCGCTTCATGACATCCGGATCTTTCGGATCGACGGCCAAGGCGAGCGCAGGAAACCCGTCGGTCACCAGGTTGATCCAGAGAATATGGATCGGCAGCAGCGGCAACGGCCAGCCCAACAACGTACTGCCCAGCATCACCAGGACTTCGCTCAGATTACACGACAGCAAATAGTGCACGGACTTGCGGATGTTCTCGTAAATGCTCCGGCCTTCCTCGACTGCTGCGGCGATGGACGCAAAATTGTCATCGGTCACAACCATGTCCGAGGCGTCCTTCGTCACATCCGTGCCCGTTATGCCCATGGCGATTCCGATATCCGCTTCCCGAATGGCCGGAGCATCATTCACGCCGTCTCCGGTCATGGCCACCACTGCGCCTTGCGCGCGCCAGGCCCTGACGATGCGAAGCTTGTGCTCAGCCGACACCCGCGCATAGACCGACACGTCGCGCACGCGCGACGACAGCTCCGCATCAGTCAACCCGTTCAGCTCCAAGCCGGAGAGGGCCTGCCTCTCCGCGCTCGCGAACCCCGCCTCGCGGCCGATAGCCAGTGCCGTCTCCTTATGATCTCCGGTAATCATCACGGTCTTGATGCCTGCGGATCGGCAACGCTCGACCGCCTGTTTGGCTTCCGGACGTAAGGGGTCTTTCATCGCGGCCAGGCCAACGAACACCAATTCCCGCTCAATGGCCTGCGACTCGAATGTGGCTGGCTCCGAATCGAGCACGCGACGCGCTAACGCCACGACCCGAAGGGCCTGCTGTGCGAATTGCTGATTGCGCGATACGATCGAGCGGCGCATCGAATCAGAAAGCGGTGCCACGTCCCCCGCCTTCGTCATATACGAATCGCACCGTTCCAAGAGAATATCCGGCGCGCCCTTCACATAGGCGACGGCACGCCCTTCCGACCGGCGGATCATCGTCATCATCTTGCGTTCCGAGTCGAACGGAATTTCTCCCACAAGAGGATGCGCGCGTTCGAGTTCCTCTTTCCGCCATCCGGCCTTGCCGCCCGCCACCAGCAAGGCGCCCTCCGTGGGATCACCGACTACCGTCCAGCCTCCATCCGCCGCTCGAAGCGACGAACCATTGCACAACACCGCACTCCACAAGAGGTCTCGTAACCCTCCCGTGCGACCATCGCCTCCGATGATTTCACCCATCGGCGCATATCCGTCCCCGGTCACGTCACACACCAGATCATCGACCGCCAGCTGCCTGACCGTCATTTCGTTCTTGGTTAAGGTGCCGGTCTTGTCCGTACAGATCACCGTCGCAGCGCCCAAGGTTTCAACGGCAGGCAGGCGACGGATCAACGCATGACGGCTCACCATCCGCATCACACCCAGGGCGAGCGTCGTCGTCACAATGGCCGGCAGCCCCTCGGGAATGGCCGCCACGGCGAGACTCACGGCCGTCAAAAACATCTCGAACAGCGGTTCGCCGCGCCAGAGGCCAAGCGCGAACACGACGACCACGATTCCCAGCGACAGCCACAACAGCACATGGCCGAACTGCTCCAATCGCCGCTGGAGGGGTGTCGGCTCCACCGCCACGGAGGTCATCAGCGTCGCAATGCGGCCCAACTCCGTGCCGCTGCCGGTGGCGACAATCAGGGCGCGCCCCTTTCCTCCGGTTACGGTGGTTCCCATGAACAGCATGTTCCGCTGATCAGCCAGGGGCACATCGTGATCCGCCAACACCTTGCTGGTTTTTTCGACAGGTGTGGATTCCCCGGTCAGAGCCGCTTCCTGCGTGAGAAAGGCAGTAGCCTGGATGAGTCGTGCATCTGCCGGGACATGATCCCCCGCCTCTACATCAATGATGTCGCCGGGGACCAGCTCGGTTGATGACAGGGCTCGCCGTACGCCCTCTCGCACCACCCGGGCATAGGTCACTGCCATCGTCTTGAGCGCCGCCAGCGACTGCTCCGCCCGGTATTCCTGCACAAATCCCAACAGCCCGTTCAGCAGCACAATGGCCAGGATGGCGCCGGCATCGATCCATTCGCCAAGCAGACCCGACACGAGGGCGGCGCCGATCAGCACCCAGATAATCAGGCTGGTAAATTGTGCAACGAGGATACGCCAGGGCGAAGGGGGCGCGGCTTCGGGCAACTCATTGCGGCCATGCGCGGAAAGCCGGCGTGCGGCTTCGTCTTCGCCCAGGCCTTGCGCCGGATCGACGCCGAACTCGCGGCTGATGTCTTCGATAGTCCCTGCGTACCACCGGGCCGGACTCTGCTGTCGTGTTTCGATCATGCCTTTCGATCTCTTTCCGCTTCCTTGGGAGGCGATGCCTTAGTCCGCATTATTCACGATGACTTCTACTGCAACCGCCGATACGCCGCTGCGACAAGCTGGCATGCGGTTGTGCGGCATGCCAGCGGGCGGGCTCGCTCCTCGCGGCCTCAACATACTGTTTCAAGTATGCCTCGACC
>JADYYH010000113.1 GCA_020853775.1 Nitrospira sp. | reverse complement strand
GAGCCCACGCGGTCAACGTCGCGCGCTCTTTCAGGGACAAGACAATGGGAGGAGCAAGGTTCACGATGCATAAGCTGACTCTCGTTGTGGCCAATTGTCAAGTTATTTATGACGCACTACACTAGCTTCCCTAACCTGAGCAGGACGACACCGTAAAGAGCAGCATGCGACCGATTTCGGCCACATGCCTCAAAGCTTACTGCCTAGTCCATTACAGCATCGTCATGGCCACGTCGGGGAGAGTTCCTGCTTACGCTCCTGATCACTATGGTCGCCGTATCATGACAGGCACACGTTCAATAGCCTACCGGTGAGGACGAATAGGCTGACATCGTGGATACCAAGTATGGTGGCTCACACATCGTTGCGCGGTGAGCCGCTGTTTAAGGAGTCCGCGCTCGAAGGCGTTGTTAGCTGTTAGCTATTGTTGGCCTCCCATTGCTCACGCGTGAGTCGGTACAGACAGTGTGCGCGAAGCCCACTGCTTACCGGAACACTCGGATGCTCAAATGTCTCTCCCGTGTGACGCATCCGGATTCGCTCCATGACCGCGCGTGACCTGCTATTGCCCACGGCCGTAAATGCCACAATTTCTGGAACGTGGAGTTGTGTGAAACCAACGCGAAGGGCACCACGTGCCGCTTCTGTCGCGTAGCCATGGCCCCAATGTTGCGCCGCCAGCCGCCAACTGATTTCTATACTGGGAGAAAACGGCAATTCAGGTGCCGTTGGCTGCAGACCGACCAGGCCGATGAATTCCGGCCCGTGTCGTATTGCTACGGCCCAGAACCCCCACCCACGTTCCGCGATTAGGCGTGCACAACGGTTGGCCATGGCGTCGCTCTCTGCACAGCTAAGGCGTGCAGGGAAAAATTCCATGACTCGCGGGTCGGCATTCAAGGCGGCAAATGGTGCTCGGTCTGTAGCATACCACTGCCGCAGACGAAGCCGATCTGTGTCAATCTCGATGGGCGGCACCACTTGTTTAGACATGTATGATCAATGCACGGTTCAGAACACCATCACATAGTCGACGAGATAAGTGCCGTCTTGTTCCACCAACAGCATCTCCGCGACGAATTCGCCTGGTGCCTTCGTGAACTATTGCTTCCAGACCACCGCCGCCGCTCCCGGACGCTTGAACACCGCCACGGGCTCACGCTTTGAGAAATAGCCTTTCTCCCGCTGGTACTGCTCACACACCCTGCAAGGTAATCCGGAGTGACGATGCGTTTCAGCCGATCTGTGAAGTCACGGACGTGGCGTGGAGGATCAATCGCCATCGACGCCACCATAAGGTTGTCCATGATTGGATTTGCAATTCCCAGAATCTGTTCCTCGGACATCTGCTCCAGGGTCATGGTAGCTGCTCTCTTGGTGCGAGCGCCTTGTTTCGGCGAGACCGATCTTGAAGCCCCCTCGGTGATCGCAGTGTTAGACGCCGGTGCCGCCGACCGTGCGGTTGGGGAACGAGACTTCCAACACAAGACATCCGACATCGGTCTTAAACGGACCATGCCGCTCTCCGGGCGGACGGCTCGCATAATGTCCGGCCTCCAGCCAGAGGTCAAACGCGGCGTCATAGAGGCGACCACTCACGATGAAGACTTCCTCGGGGTATGGATGGGTCTTGCCGCCGAAAGCGGTGGTATCCGCCCCGGGGAGAAAGCGAGTCACTCGTGTGTACTCACCCGTTTGGTGATCGATACTCAGCGTCAGTTCCTCGGCCATGCCTTCCAAACCATGGATAGGTGCCCACCGTTCCCGGTTCTCTGGGCGTAAAGGATTCCAGTAGGTCGTCGCTGATTTCGGCATTCTGGACCCCCTCGCAGTATCAAATTCCTGATGGCCGTGCCTGGTCCTGTACACAGCTCGTCGTTAATTGAGTGAGGTGGATGATTTAAGCCAGTTTTGCACGATCGTCCTCGTGAGTTCAAACGGACCGAAATCGTACTGGCCACATCGCTGATCGGAATCATTCGCATTTCGGCAATTTCGTCGCTCAACTTAGGCACGCCTTGCGCGTCTACCACATAGGCGATGCGGAGTTGGTTTTTCCGTTCGAATAGGTAGTGGCCGACAAACTGCACTGAACCAGCCACGAGTCCCAGTTCTTCCGTAAGCTCACGGCGTATGGCCTGTTCAGGAACCTCATGGCGCTCAAGATAGCCAGTGATGAGAGAAAATCGTCTGGCAGGCCATTGTCGGTTACGAGCCAACAAGAGAGAATGGTTGTACACAACCACACCGGCAACCACCGGCACAGGTTATCCCACTGCACATAGTGACAATCGGTCTCCGGGCAGGCAAGTCGATCAACACCATCCACACCGTATGGCTCCAGTTTACTTCCACAGTGCTGACAGTAGCGTGGTGCGGTCATAAGAATTATGCTTCCGTTTAGGAGCTTCTTTGTCTTCCGTTTGAACCGTCATTGAGTCGATGTTCGCTTGAGCAGATATCCGGAGAACCGACCAAGCTCTTCTCCTGATTGTCTGATCACCTCGAGCGTTTCGCCACCCCATGGTCCTATCCCCATCACGGTGGCTTCGGTGTCTGAGATAGGGTCTAACGCATAGGTGAGTTCGAAAGGGGTGGGCTTGGTGACGCGGGTGGATACGACTAAGAACCCCTCTTGATACGAGAGGCGAATCTGGTCGGTATATTTCTCCTCATCCTCCAGGTTGATAATCTCGTATGTCCCTACACGCTGCAGCCATGCGGGAGGGATTGGTACCGGAATCAGTCGTTCTCCCACGACCATCCGTCGTGGGCTGCCTTGGCGGGCAAGTAACAAGTCTCGGCTGGCGATCGTGGCGCGAGAAAGTGTCACGCGGGCCAATGGGCCGAGATCAATCGGAAAAACGCCCAGCAGTTTGTACTCGACCCCAAGTTCTTGTCCGTTCCGAGGCACCAATCGGAAAGCTTTTCCCGTGATATTGGCTCTTAGCGTCTCTCCCAACCTGGTCACGTTCACCAGCCCAGCCATCGTGCCATACCATCCTTCATAGTGTGCGAGCTCATCTAGCGACAGAGAACTGGGCTGGACATCCAGCTGCGTATTCTCTTTCGGCATAATCCCTGTCTTCACTTCCAACGCTGACTCGAGCAGCTCAGCGGCAATCTGGTGTACCGCTGCTCCACCTGTCGACGAGTTGCTGAGCACCACAACTCCCAGTTTTGGCTCAGGTAACGCCACGAGCTGGCTGTTAAACAGCATCGTGCCCCCACTATGATGAGCGATGGTCCCAACCTCCTGAAGGTCCAGCTCACCCAAACTGCTGAGTACCCACCCCAGCCCCATTTTCAAGTCCAGATCCAGCGGGATCGTTTCATTTTGCGGAGTCAACATCATTGCCAGGGTCTCTGGTCTCACAACTTGGTGAGCCCCAGCTTGACCCTGTGCGAAAACCATCTGAACGAGCCGTGCCAGATCGAGGACATTGGTATTGAGGCCTCCAGCTGGGAGGTCCCGCAGTTGCGGTTCGGTGGCCTCTTTTCCCTTCCGGTAACCGTGCGACATGAAGGGCGATGCCGACACTCCGGTTTCGATCGATGCCGTGGTCATTCCTAAGGGTTGGAAGAGGGCACGGGATACGTATGCGGCATATGGTTCACCGCTGATTTGTTCGACCACTTGGCCGAGGACAGTCATCCCAAGATTCGAATAAGAAAAGATCGAGTTAGGTGGATGAAGGACAAAACTTTCTTTCAGATCGTCGAGCACGGTCGCATAGGGTTTCGGGTTGGACGACCACATCCCTCGAAGCATGTCACGCGGGAGGCCGCTGTGATGCGTGAGGAGGTGCCGAATCGTGATGGGTGGCGTATCGGGGAAGCGGGTCTTGAACGAAAATTCCGGCAGGTAGGTCTTGACCGGTTGGGCCAAGTCGATCAACCCGCGTTCAACCAATTGCATCACGGCAGTGGCGGTAAACAGTTTGGTGATCGATCCCGCTCGATACAGGGTGTCCGGCGTGGCCGGCACGTTGTGCGCCTTGTCCGCATACCCAAACCCTTCTGCCCAGACCACACGCTGATCATCAATCAACGCGAGGCTCAAGCCGGTGACACCGTGTTTCTTCATCTGATGCTCAACGTACCAGCGGATGTACTCCTTTGTGTATTCGTAGTTGCCGGGTTGCTTGGTCTCCGGCTTGGGCGGAGGGCTACTGGCGCATCCGGCAAGTAACGTAAAGAAGCACGAGAGCCAGATCCATCGTCGCGACAGCATCGTCATGACCTCCTGGACAGGGAATCAAGGGCAAGGTTCCTGGGATCCATTCTCATAGCGGTCTTGTCGTTTGGGAAATACGGATAGTCCATTTGTGTCGCAATCCGTGCGCGTGTGTCCGGCCCAGCGAGACGCTCAACGACGTAGAGGCCGAGGTCGATGGAAGCGGCCACACCGCCTGCCGTGATCACGTTGCCCTCGTCCACAATTCGCTGGTTCACCACCTCCTGACAATAGGGCGCCAGGTCCTTCAGCGCACTCGGATGTGTCGTGGCTCGCTTACCTTTCAGCAATCCAGTCGCGCCAAGCAGGAGCGCCCCGGTACAGACTGAAACCGCTAAGCCTGTCGCGGGAAACGAACGGAGCCACTCGATGAATGCCCGGTCCTTCTGGAGTGAACGTGTCCCAATCCCACCCGGCACAAACAGCAGATCATATTCACCGAGCGGTTTCCCCACGCTGGCGGCTTCGATCTTCACGCCGCGATCGTCTGTCACCGTTTGGTCGAGAGCACAGATCGTCCATTCGAAATCTGGCATCACCTGCATCGAGCGTAACCGTGTCACGGGGTCGTAGAACCCAACAAAGTCCAAAAAGGTCATGTTGTTGAAGATCACGAGTGCCGTTTTCATGGTGGCGTGCTCTAGGAGCCTGTCCGACATTGGTGCGAGAGCACATGATCTTGCCGACTCAATCAGGGTGGGTACCTTTGCGAACCAATGGGCATAGAGGGGTCCCTCTATCTCTGGGTTTTCCGCTTTGCCTTCCGACCGCCGTGGCATACCCGCACCCGCTCGCCGGGACGTCGGCGGCGTCGCCGCAAGGCCGTCCAGAGCTTGCGCACATTGTGGGTGGTACAGATCAGTGCCCATTCCCCGCGGACCTTCTGGAATCCACGCGACAAGAACGGTCGGAAGCCGCGACCCTGTTTGATCTGCCCGAACACCGGCTCCACAATTGCTTTGCGCCGGGCGTACCGCCGCCGCCCCCGCTGGGTCCGCAACGTGCGCCGCATGCGCTCGGCCACCGACAGCCCGGCCGGTGGCCGGCCGCGCGGGGCGGCGGGTATCGCGTGCCCATGCGTCTGCCGATCCGGCGGGATCAACGGCTCACAGCCCAGGGTGGTCATGGCCTCCACGTTCGCTTCGCTGAAATAGCCGGCATCCAGGCTGACCACCCGCGGCACCTGCCCGGTGTTGGCCAGGACCTGGGTTATCAGCGGCTGGGCCTGCTGCTTGTCATTGGGCTCATCGGTCACCTCGGCGGCGACAATGATCTGAGCCGCCGCATCGACGGCGGCGTGACAGTTGTACCCTTGGATCACGCTGCTCTTCGCCCCGGGGGCCGGCATGATCCGGCTCTCCGGGTCGGTGAAGTTGCGCTGGGCCGTGGGAGGCGGGGGCGTGCGAGGCGGCGATGGCGGCCGACCACGACGGGGCTCCGGTGGTGGTTGGGCCTCCCGCGCCGCCTGTGTGAGCGCGGCCTCCGCCTCCGCTTCGTGCTCCAAGACGCGCTGGGCCGCCCGAATCGTCTGGAGCCGCGGCTCGCGACGCGCCAGCTCGGCGGGCAGTTCATCGCCGCGTCGATCCGGCCCATAGGTGGCATCGTCCCGCGCATCGGCGGCCTCCGCCTGCGCCAACAACGCGTCCACTTCCGCCTGCAGCCGGGCCTCTTCAGTCACCATCCGCCCATAGCTCATGGCCTTGTGCGTCGAGGCGTTGGCGGTCACCTTGGTGCCATCCAGGGCGACATGGCCCAGCTTGACCAGCCCGGCCCGCTGGCAGAGCGTGAGCACGTCGACGAACAGCGTGGCCAGCGCCGCCAGATGCTGCTGGAGGAAGTCGCTGATCGTCCGAAAATCCGGTCGCTGGTTCGCCGCCAGCACGCGGAAGGCGATATTCTCCTCCAGTTCGCGGGCGATCCGACGCGAGGAGGGCATCCCGACCGCGTCGGCGTAGAGCAGCACCGCCACCAACAGCTCAGGATGATACGGGATCGTGCCGCGGGTCCCCCCGCCGTAGGTCGCCAGAATGGGCTTCAGGTCGCGCTCGGCGACCAGGTCGGCCACGAAATAGGCCAGATGGTCCGCCGGCAGCCACTCCTGCAAGGGCGGGGGCAGCAGATACGGCTGGTCCCGATCATAGGGCCGAAACGTCCGCGTCGTCATCAGTGGGCCTCCAGGCTCATGGATACGTGGTTATGCCTATACCTGAGTCGGACGCCTCGGACAAGAGATTGTTGCCATCCATGAGATTTTTGTCATCAATGTCGGACAGACTCCTAGCCCGCATTATTCATGAGCACTTCTGCTGCAATTGCCGCGTCACTGCTGCGACGGGCCTTCGGCCGGCGGGCTCGCCCCTCGGACCCTCACCGTACTGCACGAGTACGCGTCGGGTCCTCCTGGCTCCGCGCGCCGGTCTCGCCACGCGACTCGGCAATTTCGCGACGAACCGTCATGAATAATGCAGGCTAGAGAGGAAATCCGATTGTGTAGCATCCATGAGCATCCGTCGGTAGACAAGTTTGCAGAAAGAGCGTACATGAGCACGTAACGAGATAGATTCAGACTATGCATCGACTAACCTTCCACAAATCCCTGGCCTGTATCGCACTCGGTATCGCCGGGATCTACATGACGCTGGCTTTGATGGCGGCCGGCTGTGTCTTCGCCCATGCGGCGCCGTCCGACAGCCATCGTCAACATTCCGGCACGGAGTCGCATTCGCAGCTCTGTGCCTGGGCCTGTCAGGCGACGTCCGATGTCGGGCCGGTTGCACACGCGGCCGGCGGCATGGTCTGGGCCGTCCAACTTCATCAGCTACCTTCTGCTCCTCTGCTCATCGACGTTCAACGTCACGCGTCTCTTCACACCCGTGCGCCGCCGGTCTCCGTGAGGGGATAGTTCGGGCGGGGCGCGCGTCGCCTGTTCTTCACAGCATGCGTGATGGTCGGTCCGTTCAGGTCGACACCTGCAATGGCACCTCCTCCACACTGTGAGCCGCCGCGATTGGGCGTTCGGCCCGAGCTATTTCACTCAAGTAGGTTGAGTCCGAGGATGGGATTGCCCTCCGATCCCGGACTACCCGGCAGCGCAGGCGCTTAACCTGTGACCTCCGCTGCCGGTCCCCATGCGAGTGTGCAAGTGGTTGATGCCGAACATGGTGGACCCGGCTGTTCGGGAGGCTCGTCCCCCTTCCTGTTGCCGGGGATGGAGCGGTCTCGACACCGCTCCTCTCCACCGCCAGGTGTGAAGGAGACAAGGAGATGGAGCAACCGTTCTTGCGCGTGAAAGAAGCCGCGCAGTTACTTCAAGTGAGCAAATGGACCATCTATCGCTGGATCGATGAGGGTCGTCTGGAGGCGACGAAGATCGGCGGAGGCAGTCTCCGCATTTTCCGTCGTTCCGTGGCAGACCTGATCGAAGAGAATCGAACCGATGCTCGTCCGGCTGATGTCACGCCGCAGTTGAAAATGGTGCCGTTGACCGGGCGGCGGGCGGCCAAGGGATAAGCGAGTCAAGACGGGTCCTGGAGTTGTGCACCCTTCTTCAGGATCTGCCTTCCCGGGGTGAACGGGACGGCCTCCCCCTTCACCCCGGCCCCTCGGGGGCTGATGGCTGTGAAGCGAGAGCCAAGCATTGCGGAAAGAGGAGAACGCCCATGGTCAAACGGATCTGCGCGGTCGCCGTGTTGGTGAGTGTCAGTTGGGCTGGTGGTCTGATGGAATCCATGGCGCACGCGGCCTCTCCAAAGGACGGCGAGGTGGCCCTTCCGGCCGACTACGCGAATTGGCCGAAATTCTTGAGCAACGTGCAACGGGAAGATACGAAGCAGGTGCGGGAGCTGTATGTGAATCCAGGCGGGGCGAAGGCCTGTCCGACTGGGGTGTTCCCACACGGCACCAGGCTGGTGATGGAGCTGTATGAGGCGAAGGCTGAGGGCGAGACCTTGGTGAAGGGGCTGGATGGGAAATTGGTGAAGGGCGAGCTGGCGAAACTCTTCGTCATGGAAAAGAACGAGGGGTGGGGACAAGACGTGCCGGACCACGTGAAGAACGGCAACTGGGTGTTCGGCGCCTATGGTCCCGATGGAAAAGCCTTGGCTGAAGACTTTACGAAATGCCGCGCCTGCCATGCTCCGCTCGCGCAGAAAGATTTTGTGCATCGGATGGATGAGTTCTGTGCCTCAAGCCAGAAGGCGCACTAGCAGAAGGCATTGACGAGACGGAATGGGAACATATGGGGCCTGTGTGCGGGTCTTGACCTACCTCCTCGCAGGACACCCATCGGGAGGCGGTGATTGGCCGCCTCCCATTTTGACGCAGTTATGCATCGGGTTCCCTCAGATCCTGGGGTTGTGCACCCTTCTTCAGGATCTGCCTCCCCGGGGTGAATGGGAAGGCCTCCCCCTTCACCCCGGCCCCTCGGGGGACCGCCGGCGCGGAGATGCCGCACGGAAGAGGGAGCAGGGCATGGACATGAATCAATCGGCGTGTGGAGGAACTCGACCCATGGGTGATCGGATGACGCAGCGGTGGTGTCGAACGGGGTTTGCCAGCCTGGTCGTTCTAATGATATTCGGCGGCGCGACGGGGGCCGGTGCGATGGAATGGGATGGCTGGACGCAGCGCTTCGAGGCAGGGGTGAAGGCCCGGGAGGCGGCGCATTATGCGGATGCCGAAGCGCTCCTGGCGCAGACCTTGCGGGAAGCCGAGCAAGTCGATGCGGATGGGACTCGCGTGGCGGTAGCCGTTAATCAGCTGGGATTGCTGTATCACGACCAGGGACGACTCACCGAGGCCGAATCGCTCTACCGACGCGCGCTCAGCCTCTGGGAAGCGCAATTGGGTCCGGAGCATGAAGACGTCGCCGCTGCGTTGAACAATCTGGCGGAAATCGCCCATACCACGGGCGATTGGGCTGCGGCGGAGCCGTTGTATGAACGCGTGTTGAAGATCGAACGCAAGACCTTGGGTTCGGCGCACCCTGATGTGGCGATCAGCTTGAACAACCTGGCCGAGCTCTATCGCAAGCAGGGCAGGGAGACCGCCGCTGAATCGAGTTACCAGCTGGCACTCACGTTGATGGAGCAAGCCCACGGCCCCGAACATGTCGAGCTGGGGCCGGTGCTCAACAACCTGGCGGCCTTGTACAAACACCGCGGCATGTATGCCTGGGCGGAACCGTTCTATGAACGGGCGTTGACGGTCCGTCGGCAGCACTTCGGCAGCGACCATCCGGCCGTGGCGATGAGTCTCAACAACCTGGCCTGCCTCTATCAGATGGAAGGGCTGTATGCCTCGGCACAACGCTATTTCGACGAAGCTCTGACGATGGCTGAACGGGCCTCCGGCCCGCAGAGCGCTCTGGTCGGCACGATCGTGGGCAACATGGCGTTCCTGGCCGATCAGCAGGGACTGATGGCTCAAGCGCAACTGCTGTATCCGCGGGCCCTGGTCATCCAGCAACAGCACCTCGGGCTGCATCATCCCACGGTTGGACTGTTGGTGGAGGGGTACGCCGTGGTGCTCGATACCATGGGACAGCCGGTGGAGGCCGGACTATTTGCGGCGCGTGCCGCATCGATTCGCGCGCGCGCTCAATCGGGTGTGGCGAAGCAGGGGGCGCCCCCTCGCCTCGAGACGACCGTGGGAGAAGTCAGCCCGTAACTTGTGTGCCACGATCAGAAAGGAAGGTGGTCCATGCCGGTCAGTCACGCGGTGGCATCTCCTCAACGAAGGACGATCGCCGGGAAAACCTCCGACCAGACAGGATTACATGTGGCCGTGGTGCGGTTGTTGGCGCTGGCTTTGAATATCAGCGGAGGATGGTCGCCGGCCCCGCCGGCCGCCGGGCTGCTCATCCCATTCGGGTATCGTGATTGGCCCCATCTCACGTCGGTCGTGAAGTCAGATGGCGGGGCGCAGCAGCTCCGGTTTTATGTGTGTCCGAAGGGCTTGCTCACGGCGGATGACCGGTCCTTTCCCGTGGGGACGGTGTTTGTCGTGGAATCCGAGCTGCTCGCGGCAGGGAGCCGCGCACAGGGATCGCGTCCCGCCGTGTTTGTCATGGAGAAATGCGCGGGGATGACGCTGGACGGTGAGGGGGTGAACCAGTCTGAATCCTGGGTCTATGCCAGTTGGGATTTCGGCGGCCACTCGGCCACTGCGGATCCTGGGCGGTGCGGGATCTGCCGCTTGCCGTGGTTGCCGCCGGCGCAGGGCTGATAATCGGTGGACGGAGCTCGTCGGTTGGACTGCGCTGACCACGCAGTGAGCTCCGATGAGGGAAGCGTACGCCCATACGCTTCCCTCTCCCACCTTTTTTCTGACAGATGCCGCCCTTCCAATCCCGCCATCTCCCTCAACACCGTCTGCAAAATGCTGTAGAATGTGAACTAACAGATCACAGTGTCACTATCAGAGGAGGATGCGTATGACAGGATTACGAGCAGGAGTGGTGGTCGCTTCTTTATGTGCGCTTGTGGCGGTCGCGCCGGCGAACGTGGCGCTGGCCGACGGCGGGGGGCATGTGAAGGAAACGATCAAGCACGCCAAGGAAGGCGTGGAGCATGAGAAGGAAGCGATCAAGCATTTGGAGGAAGCGGTCAAGGGCAGCAACGACCCGCACGCGAAAGAAGCGTTAGAGCATGCCAAAGAAGCCGTCAAGCATGCCGAGGAATCCCTGGCCCATGCCGAACAGGCATCGAGCAAGAAGGGGAAAGGGAAGGGCAAGTAATCAGCCGATAACGCCACGGCGGGAAGCGCAGAGAATACCGCTTCTCCCGTGGCTTCCCGCCAGGGTTTCCTGTGCCGGTCAGGTGCTGCCGCTCGCGTCGAGCATCAACCGGCTTTCCTGAATCATCACAATCCTGTATAACCTCTTGCCGATGGTGGTCCGGAAACGATACTGTAGCACCGGTACGCATCCATGAGCGTGCGTCTGTAGACGACCGGGTGTCTCGGGGCTATAACTCCCATCCTAGGGAGGTAGCCCATGCGATGTGTCTGTACAGTCCTGATCCAGCTCCTCGTGGCGGCAGGCGGAACAGCGGGATGGGGGGCCGACGACTCGCTTGAGCATTTGTTGCGGGCCCAGGCGTTCAACAAGGAGTTCGAGGGATTTGCGTTCTATTATGTCACAATCGAAGCCGACGACCCTCAGCCCGACGGATCGCATGAAGTGGTGGCCATCGCCAGCGGCAAATTTGCGGACAGCACGAAGCGCATGAAAGTGTTCTTTCTCATCGTGGATGGTCTTATTGTTGGCGGTCAGGTACTGGAAGGCACTGGTCTTCCTCCGTGCCTGGCGCCGGAGCATCGTTCGTCTTCATCCCTTTAACCCGACAGGAGGTTGTGTATGCTGAGCAGGAGTGCAGTGTGGTTTTTTGGTGCATTGAGTCTGTTGTCGAGTGCCACGGGTGCCTGGGCGTTGCAGGCCGGTGGCGTCGAGGTGGGGGACCTCCAGACCGGTTCCGTGGTGGGACAGCCCTTCAAGGAATTGGAAGTGGATGCGGAGTTGTATGCCGTCGAAGTGGGTGCCCTGAAGGCCTGGTATCCACCGACCACCGTGATCGACTTCAAAATCCGTCCGGGCCGACCGGTCTTGCTGAAGGTGACGAACAATACCTCGTCGGACCGCGGGTTCCAGATGACGGATCCGGTCAACGCCGCGTCTCCGTTCGTCCTCAAGGCGGAAGTGGTGCTCAAGCCCGGTGAGACCAAGTATATCGGTATCCCGACCAGCGATCTGTTCAACGCCACGCAGGGCAACACCCTGAGCTATCGGGATCAGCTGAACCCGAAGCAGCCCGGCGGCCAGTTGATCATGATCAAGTAATTGCCGGATCGATTCGGCTGTCGCAACGCCCCGTTCATCTCCGGATGGACGGGGCGTTGTCGTTCAGGGCGAAGCCGATCTGACTCGCGGCAGGCGCAAGAAGGGCGAGCGCGTACTCTGGAATCGTGCTCGCGGGTCTCGTTCGATGGGCGAAGATTGAAACTCGAAACGCTACCAGTAGTAGGGAAAACGCCCGTAGGGTCCCCAATAGGGATGCCAGAAGGGACTGTAATAGGGGTAGGGGCGGTATCGGGGGAGGTTCGAATCCTGAGACGGAATCCAGGTGCGAAACGTCGTGATCTCCAGCACCGGATAGGTGTACTCGGTCTCATCCAGCGGCTGGGTGACGGAGCCGGTCAGCTGGCCGGTGATGGTGAGGAAGGTGCCCTGCGGCACGGTCGCGGGATCCAGAAATTCCCGTCGAATCGCAATAAATCGTCCCTGCGATGTCGTGAGGTCCAGAGACGGTTGCTGCGCCTCATTGAGCGGTAACTGCAGGACCTCAAGGCGGGTCCCGTCTTTCATCCGACGGGCCGAGAGCACTTGACCACCCAGCACGAGGGTCTGCCCTTTGAACGAATCCGGGGCCGCTTTGATTTGCGAAAACTGCGGCGTCATCGCGGCGGCGTCTTCGGCCTCGCGCTGATCGGCGGAGGTCGCGCAGGCCGTCAGGATCGCGGCCATCCACAAAATACCGAGGCCCTGTAGAAGTTTGCCCCGCATCGTTGGCATTATAACAGACGCATAAGCGTGCGAGCATTGTTTATAATGCCGACGAGCCTGTGGAAACGAGTCATGTTGGAAAAAGGAGTGCAGCGTATGGTGATGCGTCGTGTGTGGCACAGTGGTCTGTTCGTGGGGCTGTTGGTGATGGTGGTACTGAGCGGTGCTGGCATCGCGCAGGCCGCGAAGCCTGAACTCAAGGGCAATTTCCAGATTCTCAGCGAGGAAAAATCGACCCACAAACCGGGCAAGGTCCAATTGGTGGAGTTCGCCGACTTTTATTGCCCGCATTGTCACCGGTTCGATGGCGAAGGGCTGATGATTCTTGAGAAGGAGTTCGGGAACAAAGTCGAAGCGGTCATGGTGGGGTATCCCGTCATTCCCGGCAAGTTGCCCACGGCCTTCGATATGTATGAACAGGCCAAGAGCATGGGCAAGGGCAATGAGATGAAGCGGGCGCTGTTCCGGACCATTCACAAAGACAAGGTCGGCATCATCGACAAGGCGATTCGTGAAGTGTTGATTCGCGAGGTCGGATTGAATCCGGCGGCGTTCGAAGAAGGACTGGCCAGCGCCAAACCGGCGAAGGCGTTCGAAGACGGGCGGAAATGGGGCGATCGCATCAAGATCCAGCAGACCCCGACCGTGCTGCTCGACGGCAACATCAAGGTGGAGCAAATCGACCCGGAAAATTTGAAGCTGATCATTCAGAGCATCCTGGACGGAGACAGCGCGAGAAAATAATCGGAGCAAAGAGCTGATGGCGTGTGGCTGATAGCAAGAGATCAAAGTCTAACGGAAGGTTCGTTGCTTCCGATTCTTGACGAGACGCGATCTGCCATCGCCATACGCTCTTCGCTTCCCAGCGGAGTGATGCATGGCACGTGATCCAGTCTGTGGGATGACAGTCGAGCCGGCCACGGCGGCGGGGCATGCAGAATATGAGGGAGAGACCTATCATTTTTGCAGCCTCTCATGCCGGGACCGGTTTCGCGCCGCGCCGACGCACTACGTGAAGCAGGCCGCCCCAGCCGGAGCCGCCGTTCAACCAACCAGCCGCCGCTCGCTCCCGATGATGCAGGGGATGCTTGCCCAAGACGCGGCCACGGGCGGCGAACGGGACCCGGTTTGCGGGATGATGGTCCAGCCGGCCACGGCGGCGGGTTCTCACATCCATGAGCAGAAGACATATTATTTCTGCTGCCAGGGCTGTCTCGAACAGTTTCTGGCCGACCCGGCCCGGTACCTGGCTCCTGTCGCCGCGCCGGCGTCGACACCGCTGCGCCAGTTTGGAGGCAAGGCCTTACCCATGTTGGGCGCCTCGTCCTCCGGTCCTGCGACGACTGTCATCGATCCGGTCTGCGGCATGACCGTGGAGCCGGCGACGGCGGTCGGGTCATTCGCCTACCAAGGCACGACCTACTTCTTCTGTTGTCAAGGGTGTCTCACCAAGTTCCGCGCCGATCCCGCACGGTATCTGTCGCCGGGTGCCGCCAAAGAGATGATGCCCGCCACCCCGGCCCATCCCGGAACCAAGTACGTCTGCCCCATGTGTCCGGAAGTGTTGGAGGAGAAGCCGGTCCCTTGTCCGAAATGCGGCATGGCGTTGGAGCCGGATTCGGTGCAACCGCTGCCGACGAAGACGGACTATGTCTGCCCGATGCATCCGGAGGTTGTGCAGGCGGAGCCGGGGGCTTGTCCGAAGTGCGGGATGGCGCTGGAACCACGGACGGTCACAGTTGAGGAGGAATTGAATCCGGAGCTGGTCGATATGGCCCGGCGCTTCTGGGTAGCCCTCGCGCCTGCGACGGTGGTGTTCCTGCTGGCCATGTCGCACATGCTTCCCGGCCATCCCGTGCAACATCTGGTGTCCGATACCCAGTCGGCCTGGGTGCAGTTCGTGCTCAGCACCCCGGTCGTGTTGTGGGCGGGATGGCCGTTTTTTCAGCGCGGCTGGGCGTCGATCGTGCATCGCAGTCCGAACATGTTCACGCTGATCGCGATCGGCACCGGGACGGCCTATCTCTACAGCGTGATCGCGACGCTATTTCCGTCGTCGATCCCGCCATCCTTCCATCTCGAAAGCGGCGCCGTCCCGGTGTATTTCGAAGCGGCGGCGGTGATTACGGTCCTGGTCCTCTTGGGGCAGGTGTTGGAGTTGCGAGCCAGGAGCCGCACGACCGGCGCAATCAGGGCGTTGCTCGGCCTGGCGCCGAAGACCGCCCGCCGTATAGAAGATGATGGCCGTGAAGCGGATGTGCCGCTGGAACAGGTGCAGGTCGGTCATCGCCTGCGGGTGCGTCCAGGGGAACGAGTGCCGGTAGACGGAGTGATTCTGGAAGGCTCGACCTCGATCGACGAATCCATGATTACCGGCGAATCCATCCCCGTTGAAAAGTTTGCCGGGGAGCGGGTCACGGGCGGCACCATCAACGGATCGGGCGGCGTGGTGATGCGAGCGGATCGGGTGGGGGCAGACACGTTATTGTCTCAC
Source organism: Nitrospira sp. (assembly GCA_020853775.1). GTDB lineage: Bacteria > Nitrospirota > Nitrospiria > Nitrospirales > Nitrospiraceae > Nitrospira_A. The sequence goes on along the minus strand of JADYYH010000113.1, from coordinate 14,132 downwards.
ATCGTCCGAATGGTGGCTGAGGCACAGCGGAGCCGCGCGCCCATCCAGCGCACGGCCGACGTGGTCGCCGGATATTTTGTCCCGGTCGTCGTCGGCGTGGCGATCCTCACCGGGGTGTTGTGGGCGTGGCTGGGCCCGGAGCCGCGACTGGCCCATGCCCTGCTCAATGCCGTCGCGGTATTAATCATCGCCTGCCCCTGCGCGCTCGGGCTGGCCACGCCCATGTCGATCATGGTGGGGACCGGGCGTGGGGCGTCGGCCGGTGTGTTGTTCAAAAAGGCCGAGGCGCTCGAGACGATCGAAAAAATCACCACGCTCGTGTTCGATAAAACGGGCACGCTCACGGAAGGCAAACCGAAGCTGCGGGTGGTGAGCGCGATGCCGCCCTGGTCGGAAACGGATCTGTTGCGACTCGCCGCGTCGGTCGAGCGGGGGAGTGAACATCCGGTGGCCAATGCGATTGTCGGCGGGGCCGAAGCGAGAGGACTGACGCTGGAGCCGGCGACCGGATTCATGTCGAAAGCAGGAAAGGGTGTCATGGCGACCGTCGGGACCAAGCGAGTCGCGGTCGGCACCATCGACTGGTTGCGGGAGCTCAAGGTCGGCGACGAACCAGCACTGGCCGCCTTGGAGGCCAATGCCGAATTGATGCGCCAGACCGGGCAGACCGTGATGTTGATGGCGGTAGACGGCCGGGCGATCGGATTGCTGGGCGTGGCCGACCCGGTCAAAGAGACCACTCCGGAGGCGCTGCGCCTGTTGAGGCAGGAAGGCATTCGCCTGGTGATGGTGACCGGCGACCACGCGGTGACGGCGCAGGCGGTGGCCAAGGAATTGGAATTGGATGAAGTGCGGGCCGGCGTCAAACCGGACGACAAGAGCCGGATTGTGCAAGAGTTTCAACGGCACGGTCAGGTCGTGGCGATGGCCGGTGACGGCATCAACGATGCGCCTGCCCTCGCCCAGGCCGATGTCGGGATTGCGATGGGGACCGGCACCGATGTCGCCATGGAGAATGCGGGAGTGACGCTCGTGAAAGGCGATTTGCGAGGAATCGTCCGGGCCTATCGCTTGAGCAAAGCGACCATGCGGAACATCCGGCAGAATCTCTTCTTCGCCTTTGTGTACAATAGTATCGGTGTGCCCATTGCGGCCGGGTTGTTGTATCCGATATTCGGGCTCCTCCTCAGTCCCATGATTGCCAGTGCCGCGATGACATTGAGCTCGCTGTCCGTGATTTCAAACGCCTTACGCCTCCGGCAGACCGATTTATGAGTTCTGCGTGTGCAGGTTCCTGTCGCGTGCTAGGCTCGGGCCTGGCAGGATTCGGAACACGTCCACCAGCGGCGTTCTCGCGTCAATAGTTCGGGGCTTAGCGCAAGTCGGTATGCAACACGTTCGTATCTCCACAGGCTGCTGAGGATATTTCGCACCATGTCGTTACGTCGATCACAGCCGGGCCTGGTGGCTCTGGCAATCGTAGGCGCGCTGCTGGGCTGCTGGCCTGAAGGGATCGTTTCGGCTACGGATCTGCTTGCGCCGCGTTTCTCCAAGGTCAGTACGAACGGCGATTTGCAGGCGCAGGTGCGGGCCACCGCCGCCAAGGTCCTTCCGGCTGTGGTCAGTATTGCCTCCACCGTCATGGTGCACGATCAAGGCTTCAGCGATGAAGGCCTGCCGTTCGGCATGTTTAAGGATGTGCCGCCGCGCCGCCAATACGGGCAAGGCTCCGGGGTGATCGTGTCGTCGGATGGGTACATCATCACCAACAACCACGTCGTGGCCGATGCCGTGGATGTGGAAGTCATTCTCGCCGATCGACGGCAGTTCAAAGGTCGGGTGGTCGCGACCGATCCGAAAACCGATGTGGCGGTGGTGAAAATAAGCGCCACCGGTCTTCCTGCCGCGGCCTGGGGCGATTCCAGCGCGCTCGCCGTCGGCGATTTTGTCCTGGCCATCGGGAATCCTCTGGGGCTGAGCCGCACCGTCACCTTCGGCATCGTCAGCGCGGTCGGTCGCGCAGATGTGGGGGTGGCCGATGTGGAAGATTTCATTCAGACCGATGCGCCGATCAATCCCGGGAACTCCGGCGGAGCCCTGGTGAACATCAACGGAGAGTTGGTCGGGATCAACACGGCCATTGCCAGTCCGACGGGCGGCAGCGTCGGTGTCGGGTTTGCGATTCCCAGCAACATGGCGAGAACCGCCATGCAGAGTCTCATCAAGACGGGCCGGGTCGTCCGGGGATTTCTGGGGGCCTCCACGCAGGATGTCACGCCGTTGCTCGCCAAGACCTTCCACCTGCCGGATGTGAAGGGCTCGATCATTACCGACCTGCAGGCCAAGGGGTCCGCCGAACGGGCCGGATTGAAGCGCGGCGATGTCGTGGTGCGTTTCGACGGTCGCGATGTCATGGATAGCGGCCATTTGCGCAATCTGATGGCCACGGCGGCCATCGGCAGCAAACACCGGATCGAGCTGCTCCGCGATGCCAAGTTGATGCAGACGGACCTCACCGTGCAGGAAGCGCCGCGCGAACGGCCCAAGAAAACGCAGACGGCAGATGCCGCCAGTTCCACCGCGCATCCCCTCTCCGGTGTGATCGTCGATGAGATCACGCCCGCGTTGGCCCGGCAAATGGACCTTCCTGCCAACACCGGCCTGGTCGTGACGGATATCGAAGACGGCAGCCTGGCGGAAGTGTCGGGGCTGCAGCCCGGTGATCTGCTTCTCGAACTCAATCGACAACCCATTCCCAATTTCAGCACCTTTCAACGGCTCGCCGAGCCCCTTCGTTCAACGGACCTCGCCCTCCTGCTCATCAACAGGCAGGGCAGCCTGCTGTACATCCCCATCCAAAGCGAATAGTCGTCTCCGCTGCATGCCGTCCGGCGCAACAGGGGTGCCCTGTGCGCAATGCTCCACGACGAGCGATGTGCCCTGCCTGTAGGAATTTCTAAAGAAATTGAATTTCTGCATAGCTGCGACATACTGGACATACTGATTGGGTGTCGAGTCGATTTCGCCGGCACTCCCCATGAAGAGGTGAGTCGTGTGGTCGATCAGAGCGGTGGGTGGTCTGCTGATGCTGTGGTTGTGCGCAGCCTGTGCTCCTGAACCCGATCAGGCGCCGGCGTATCTGGTCGGCGCGTGGGAAACCACCACCGAAGGGTATGCCGATCAACATATGCTCATTGAGCAAACCAGGATCAGCTTCGGGACCAGTGCGCTTGCTGTGAACGGCTATATGATTACGAAAGTCGACGAAGGTCGCGATGGGGGCAGAACCCTCTTCGTCGTTTCCTATCAGGATGCCGAGCAGGCGAAGTATCAATTGTCGTTTTATTATGACCCCGTTGGAGGTGGACGCATCACGTTTAAAAACCAGGACCATTTGGTCTGGACCAAAAAGGCGGCGACCATATGAGCCGGCCACGTTTCAGACGGCATTTCTTGTGGGACACGGTGCAGCCACGTTTCCTGGGTCTGAGCTTCTGCTATGTGGTGGTGGTGATCGTCGCCGTGTCGGCCGCGCTGTTTCTTCCACTGATGTTGCAACTGGATCACCTGCCGCTATCCTCGGTTGAGGCGCAGCGGGTGGCCGACCAGTTTGAGTTATTGCACAGCCGATTCTGGCCGGTGGTGGCGGTGGTGTCCCTGCTCCTGCTCGTGCACGGCGTGTTTTTTTCACATCGGATCGCAGGCCCCCTCTATCGCTTCCGCTTTATTTTCCAGTCCGTCGCGAGTGGCGATCTGACCGTGCGCACCTCGATTCGCAAGAGCGATTATCTCCATGCGGAAGCGCAATGTTTGGGTGAAATGGTCGGTGCGTTGCGGGAGAAGATCGCCCGTATCGAAGCTCACCATGCCGACATCGCTCCGCAGTTGGAGCGATTGAAGCAGGCGGCGGCGCGAGGCTCCTTTCGCGAGGTGGAGCAGGAGGCGGATCGGCTTCGATCCACCGTCGATCAACTCGCGCAGGCGATGGAGCCGTTTCAGACCAAGGCGGATGTGATCGAGGCCCGGCCGGTATCGTTGCCCACTGCCTCGGGATTTTAGGTCACGCATGGCGCACAGCAGACATAGTCGAGAGCAACAAGGTTTTACGGTCATTGAGTTGATGATTGCCGTGACGATTGTCGGGGCGCTGGCAGGCTTGGCGATTCCGAACTATCTGGGCTACCTCGATAAGGCCAGACTGGCGCGCTGCATCGCGGAGATTCGCTACATCTCTCGCGCGGTCGATTCGTACAAAGCCGCGAATGAATCGTTGCCGAACACACTGGCCGAGGTGGGGGCCGGAGAGATTGTCGATCCCTGGGGGAATCCTTACGAATACCTCAATATCGCAGATTTGACCCTGCCGGGTGGCGGCGGCGGAAACGGGAACGCGGGTGGCAACGGCGGTGGAGGCAATGCCGGTGGGAATGGCGGTGGCGGTGCAGGGGGAGCCGGCGGTGGCGGGGGAAACGGCAACGGGGGCGGCAATAAGACATCCTACTGGTTTGAGCCGGATAGTGCTTATGCGGCTCAGGGCGGCGGCGGGAACGCCAGCAAGGGGAAACCTCGCAAGGATCGCTTTCTTCATCCCATAAACTCCGACTATGACCTCTATAGCATGGGTAAAGACGGCGAGAGCGTAGAGCCGCTCACGGCCAAGAAAAGTCACGACGATGTGATCCGCGCCAATGACGGCAGCTTTGTCGGCTTGGCCGTAGAGTTCTAGCAGGACGAGACCTCGTGCAGATTGAACGGTCGTTTCTCAGTAGTCGTGTTGCCCGCCGGGTCTTCTTTCTCTTCATCCTCTGCGCTCTCTTACCGGTCGGCGCGCTGAGCCTGGTGTCGTTCAGCGACGTGACCGGCCAGCTCACTCAGCAGGCTGAGCGCCGGGTGCGGCAGGAGAGTAAGGCCATGGGCATGGCCGTCTACCAACGGCTTCTCCTTCTGGAAGCAGAATTGCTGTCGATCAGCCGACAGCATCAGGCGACCCCAACAGCCGTGCCGGATGAAATTCCGCCGCAACCGCTTCCTGGGACGCCGGGGTTTCCGGGGATGGCGTATCTTTCGTCCGATGGCACTGCGACCCTGTTGCTCGGCGAGCTGCGGACCGTTCCCGCGTTATCGCCGGCGCAGTGGTCGCTCCTTCGTCAGCACAAAACGCTGCTGACCACCGTGAACGATGAACAGGGCCTGACCCGTCTGTTCCTGGTCAGAGGGGCGGACACCAATGAGCGGGCCATCGTAGCCGAAGTCAGTGGCGAGTATCTGTGGGATCTCGGCGGCAGCATGACGCTCCCGGCCGACATGGCCATGTGCGTGTTCGGCAAGGCGACGGAGGTCCTGTTCTGCAGCCCCTCCGCCCCGACAAAATTGCGAGAGCAACGGGTGGGGCAGGGCGAAGGGGGCAGCACGTCTCTCTTGGAATGGCGAGATGAGCAGGATTCTTATATCGCAGGCTATTGGGCGATCCCGCTCCGGTATCAATTTTCGACGGCGCCCTGGACCGTGCTGTTGAGCGAAGCGCGAAGCTCGGTGCTCGCGCCGCTGGCGAGCTTTCACTATCGCTTCAGCCTGGTGGTAGTGATCGCTTTGTTGTGCGTAGCGTTGCTCAGCGTGAATCAAATCCGGAAGACCATGGTGCCGCTGGAGGAGTTGGGTAAGGGCACAAGGCGGATTGCCAAGCGAAATTTTTCGACGCCGGTGCAGGTCAAGAGCGGGGATGAGTTCGAGGAGCTGGCAGTCTCCTTCAATGCCATGGCGAGCCGGTTGAATCAGCAATTTACGCAGTTGGCCACGATCCATGAGATCGACCGATCGGTGCTGTCGGTGCTCGACCCTAGTCGGATTGTCGATACAATCCTGGCCAGGTTGCGCGAGGTCTCTCCCTGCCAGGGCCTCGCCGTGTTGTTGATCGATCCATCCGAGCGCACCCGTGGGTGGCTGTATGCCAGACTCGGACCGGAAAGCCAGCAGACGACCATGCAGGGCGTGACGGTGACGGAGGCTGAGAGCCGGATGCTCACGGCGCACCGGGACGGCTCGACCTTGGTGCCGTCGGCCGGAGAAGGGGCGTTTGCCGCCCTGAGCGGGCGCGGGAATGAGTTCCTGCTGGTGCTGCCTCTTTTCCGCTCGCACGACCTGTTAGGCGGAATTGTGTTGAGTTACCGGAAGGCGCCCGACATGCACGAGGATCACATCGTGCAATTGCGTCAGTTGGCCGATCAGGTGGCGGTGGCGTTGAGCAACGCCTCGGATCTTGCGGAGCGGAAGCGGGCGGAATCGTCTTTGCGGGAGAGCCATACGCAGTTGGAGGCCGCCATGGCCGAACTCAAGACGACGCAACAGCAGATGGTCCAGCAGGAGCGGTTGCGGGCGCTGGGCCAAATGGCGAGCGGGATCGCGCACGACTTCAATAATACCCTCTCGCCGATCATGGGCTTCAGCGAACTCCTGCTCATCGCGCCACAGATGTCGGCGGATCCCGCGCAATTGAAGGAGTATCTGCAGACGATCAATATGGCGGCCAAGGACGCGGCGAAGGTCGTCAGCCGGCTGCGGGATTTCTATCGCCCCCGCCTCGACGCGGATTTGGCCGGCATCGTCGATCTGAACAGTCTGGTCCAGCAAAGTGTGAAGCTCAGCCAGCCGAAGTGGAAAGATCAGGCTCTGGCGAACGGCGTGGCGATCGAGATCAAAACGGAGTTGGAGCCGGTACCCTCGGTCGCCGGACATGAATCGGAATTGCGCGAAGTGCTGACGAATCTGGTGTTTAATGCCGTCGATGCGATGCCCAAAAGCGGGTCGATTACGCTCCGTACCAAAGTCGACGGCGATGCGGTGCGCGTGGAAGTCAGCGACACCGGCACGGGGATGACGGAAGAAGTGCGTCAACGCTGCCTTGAACCGTTCTTCTCCACGAAAGGGGAAAAGGGCTCCGGTTTGGGATTGGCCATGGTGTACGGCATCATCCGGCGGTTGCGTGGCACCATCGACATCACGAGTGCCGTCGGCGTGGGGACGACGTTCAGCATCCGCCTCCCGATTCAAGCGGAAGCGGAGACAGGCACAGAACATGACGGCCACAACATGGACGGGGTCCGGTTGCAGGTCCTGGTCGTAGACGACGATCCGCTGGTGGGCCGTGTGACGGGCGAATACCTTCGGGTGGCCGGGCATAGCGTAGAAGTGGTCGGGAGCGCGGCCGAGGCGATCAAGCGGTTCAATCCCGAGCGGGTCCATCTGGTGGTGACCGATCACGGCATGCCGCACATGACCGGCCGCCAGCTGGCCGGCGTGATCAAAAAAGTCTCGCCTGACACGCCGGTCCTGCTGCTGACAGGCGGCGATCAGATCGAGCCGGAGGACACGGTGTCGCAGGCAGTGGATGCCGAGTTGAGCAAGCCGCTGACGATGGGGGCGCTCCGGCAGGCGTTGTCCACGCTCACCGTTCCCGGCGCTCTCCATGCGCAGACCGGAAAAGACATTGGCGATGCGGCCTGACGGTGATACTCTCCACCGTAGGAATCAGCGGACAGAGGAGCGGCCTGAGCGCCATGCAAGATCTTGATCTGAGCACCATCAAATTGCTGTTGGTCGATGACGAAGCCCATTGCACCAAATTGATGGAGGCCTTTCTCCGACAGGCCGGCTATAGCCGGATTACCATCACGAATGATGCTCGCCAGGCGCTGGGGCTGTTCCAACAGGTAAAGCCGGACCTCGTCGCCCTCGATATGCGGATGCCGCACATGGATGGGTTTGAGGTGATGCGGCAGTTGAGACAGGTCATCCCCGCCGAGGACTATGTACCGATCCTGATCGTGACGGGTGAGTTGGACGCGCCGACGAAACACAAGGCGCTGGCCGAAGGGGCCAACGACTTCATCAATAAACCCGTCGATGCGACCGAAGTGGTGTTGCGAATCAAGAACCAGCTGCAGACTAGACGTCTCCACCAGCAATTGCAGATGCACAACGAACATCTGGAAGCGCAGGTCCGGTTGCGGACCAAAGTGGTGGAACAGACGCAATTGGACCTGCTCAATCGCCTCGTCCTGGCTTCCGAATACCGGTACGATCCGAAGGGATCCCATGCCTGGCGTGTGGGCCGTGTCGCCATGCTGCTGGCAGACATGAAGGGGCTGCCGCCGGATCAGATAGACATGATCAAGAAAACCGCTCCGCTCCATGATGTGGGCAAGATCGGCCTGCTCGACTCCATCATCATGAAGCAAGGGACCTATACCCCCGCTGAGTGGGAAGCCATGAAAACGCATACCAAAATCGGATCCAAGCTGCTGGCTGATAGCCGGTCACCGCTCTTGATGATGGCGCGCGAGATTGCGTTGACGCATCATGAACGCTGGGACGGCACCGGCTATCATCGGTTGAAGGATGTTCAGACGCCCTTATCCGGGCGCATCGTCGCGCTCGTGGATGCGTTTGACGTCATGACCCATCCTTGTTCGTATAAAGCGCAGCTGACGCTCGTGCAGGCGAGGGAGGAAATCGAACGCCATGCCGGCACGCAATTCGACCCCGAGCTGAGCGCGCTGTTTCTACAACTTATCGATCGCGATGGCGAAGGTCTGCTCGCTGATTCGACGGCCCTGCAATTGTTTGCTTAATCTCAGTTCTCCTCGCGGTACCAGGGCGGTCCGCCTACCGGCAAGTGCCGCCTCGCAGTAGGTTCACCTCAAACAAAGAGCTGTTCAGGGCGTGGCGATTCTCGACACTGAGTATTCTCCGTCGCTGGACGCACAACGAGAGACTGGTGGACTTTTGAGGCCGGGGTCGTGACCGCCAGGCCAGTGAGACGATGGGATGTTCGCGGGGCAGGGTATCTCCTCGGCCTGCTCCTGGTTGCGCTGGCTGCCTGGGGTTTTTGGTGGGAACCGGCCTCTCTGTCTACCTGAGAATATGATCTCGTGCTGCCCGGATGGCCTGCCGCTACGGGCGACCTTCGGATTGCGGTATTGGCGGATCTGCATACCGGCTCGCCTCATAACGATCTCGAGAAATTGCAGGAGGTGGTGCGCGCGACCAATCGCGCACATCCGGACCTTGTCCTGTTGGCCGGGGATTTTGTGATTCAAGGTGTGGTGGGCGGGCATTTTGTGGAACCCGAAGCAAGCGCCCGGGTCTTGCGATCACTGCAGGCACCGCTGGGAGTATACGCCGTCTTAGGGAATCACGATTGGTGGCTTGAGGGGGCCCGCGTACGAAAAGCGCTCGAAGATGAGGGCATTCCGGTGCTGGAGGATCGCGCGATCCCGCTCCTGTTTAACCGGCGGCCGTTCTGGTTGGCAGGCGTGAGCGACTTCTGGGAAGCGGCTCATGATGTCCGCCGCGCGCTCACCGGTGTGGATGAGGCGAGCCCGGTCATCGTCGTCACGCACAATCCAGATGTGTTTCCTGAAATCCCTGACCGGGTCACTCTGACCATCGCCGGCCATACGCATGGCGGGCAGGTGGTGGCGCCGGGGTTGGGGCGACCCGTCGTGCCCTCTCAATTCGGGGAACGGTATGCCATTGGGCATATCGTCGAAGGCGGGCGGCATTTGTTCGTGAGCACGGGCATCGGCACGAGTATCCTGCCGGTTCGCTTCCGTGTGCCACCGGAAATATCGATGATTACTCTCCGCTCCGGAGTTCCTCACAGGCAGCCATCTTTGTGATTGACGCGTCCCGCGTCGCGGTGCTACATAAAATTTATTTGTAGCACGGTGAAGGGAGCGGCATGGACACACTTGCGCGATTCGGCGTCTCACTCGACCGCCAGCTTCTCGTGGATTTCGATCGCCTGATTGAACAGCGGAAGTACACCAACCGCTCTGAGGCGATTCGCGATTTGATTCGCGATAGTCTTGTCGGCCAGGAGTGGAATGAGAACAAGGACACCATCGCGACCATCACCTTTGTCTACGACCATCATGTGCCGGACCTCTCAAGGAAACTCACCCATATTCAGCACGACTTCCAAGGCCACATCATGGCCGGGATGCATGTGCATCTGGACCACGATCATTGCCTGGAGGTCTTGGTGGCGCGGGGCAAAGGGGCCGCTATCCGCAAGATCGCTGATGCCTTACTCAGCGTCAAGGGTGTGAAACATGGCAAGTTGACCATGACGACGACCGGCAAAGGGCTGAGCGTCTGATGACGATCTGCGTCGTGGATGGTCGTGGTGGGGGACTCGGAAGTCGAATGATCGAGGGGATGCGCGCCCTTGCGGCCGAAGGGCATGCCATCATTGGGCTGGGGCTCAATCCCATCTCCGCTGAGGCCATGGCGCGTGCCGGAGCGACCTCCACGGAAACGGCGCCTCAGGTGATCCATCGACAGCTCCATGCCGCGGATATGATAGTCGGTTCGTTGAGTCTTCTCATGCCGGGAGCGATGTTGGGAGAAGTCACCCCCGTGCTTGCGCAAGTTGTGTTGGCCTCCCCTGCAAAGAAACTGCTCCTCCCTGTGAACAAACGGCAGGTCGAAGTCGTCGGCGCCGAGGGACGAACCCTCGATGCGTTAATCGATCATGCCGTTCAACGCATTGCGGTTCTCCTCAGATCGGCCGACTGAGGCGGATCGTTCATCGCGTTCTCTTCCCTGACAATCAGATCACGAAGGTCTGAAGGCGCCTCCAGGGGCGCCCGGTGGCTTATGGCGAACACTTGTTCGTTCGGTTGATCTGATGGGGGCACCTATGAATCGGTGGGCCTGGTGGTTTGGGGTCGTACTCGTGATGTGGTCTGGCGACTTGACAATGCTTGTGTATGCCCATAATCCGGATGTGCCGGATCTGGAGGTGCCTGAAATCACCGTCGAAGCTGATCGGCCGGTGGCGGCCTCCTCTCAGCAGTTCATCCCCGACAAGGAATACCTCATGCAGCCGCAGGGCCGTCCGGCGCAAGTCTTGCGACTCATCCCCGGGTTCATTGCGGTCGAACATTCGGGCGGAGCCGGAAAGGCCGATCAGTACTTCCTACGCGGGTTCGATGCCGACCACGGCACCGATGTCGCGTTCTTCACCGACGGCATGCCCATCAACCTGCGCAGTCATGCCCACGGGCAAGGCTACACCGATCTGAATTTCATCATTCCAGAAACCATCGAAGGCGTGGATGTCTATAAAGGGGCCTATCTGCCCGAGTATGGAGATTTCGCAACAGCCGGCGCCGTGAATTTCCGCACGCGTGAGGTGGTGAAAGAAGGGCTGGTTCAATCGGCTGGCGGCCAGTTCAACACTCAGCGCCATCTCCTGATGTTTTCGCCGACCAAGGATACGGTGCGAACGCTGTTTGCGGCCGAAGGCTACTACACCGACGGGCCGTTCCAGAACGACAACCGGTATTTCCGTGGGAACCTGCTCGGCAAGGCTACGATGAATCCGCTGGGGCGTGACGAGTTGGTCATCACCGGCACATTTCAGAAATCGCAATGGAACGGGTCTGGCGAGATTCCATTGCGGGCGGTGCATGACGGATCGTTGGATCGATTCGGCTCCATTGATCCCAGCGAAGGCGGGAAGACGCTCCGCAGTACGGCTCGCCTGAATTACCATTATGACATGCCGTCGGGTGGCCGGTTCTTCGCCAATGCCTATGCCCAGTATTACCGATTCGATCTGTTTACAAACTTCACCTTTTTTTTGAACGACCCGGTCACCGGCGACGGCTTTCAGCAATCGGACCGGCGCGTGGTCTACGGCGGCGACGTGGGCTACAAACAGCTCGTGCGGTTCTTCGACATGGACGGGGCCGCGACAGTGGGTGTTCAGGCACGGGTCGACGACATCCACGCACGCCTGGGCCCGCAAGTCAAACGGGTGCCGTTGGGGACACGCGTAGACAGCACGATTTTTGAAGCGTCCTACGCACCGTTTGTGAAACTGGAACTGCAGCCAACACCGTGGCTGCGATTGGCGGGAGGTGTCCGCACCGAAGTGTTCACGTTCGACGTGCGAAACCGCTGCGCGACTTGTGCGGAACAGCCGTCCGGCAATGCGAGTTCGGGCCTGGTGCTGCCGAAAATGAACGTCATTCTGGGGCCCTGGTTCGGGACGGAGTTCTTCGCCAACTATGGCGAGGGGTATCATAGTAACGACGCCCGCTCCGCCGTGGCGCAGGCGGCCTCACCCCTCGCCAAAGCGAGAAATTACGAAGTCGGCGTTCGGTCCAAGCCCTGGGGGCCTGATGGGGTCGAACTGATCGCGACCCTGTGGGCACTGGATCTGAAGCAGGAATTGGTGTTCGTCGGCGATGAAGGGACGACGGAAATTCGAGGCGCGTCGCGCCGGCGTGGCATGGAGGTCGCCGTTCGGGGGCAGGTCTGGGGACCGCTCTACTTCAACGGCAGCGTGACTTGGACCAAGGCGGAATTCACGAACGGAAATGCGATACCCCTGGCGCCGGAGGTGACTGCCTATGGAGCGCTGCTGCTGCGTTGGCCGGAAGGGTTGACCTCCCAGCTGCAAGCCACCTATCTCGGTGTTCGACCGTTAGTCGAAGACCGCAGTGCAAAAGCGCCCTCCTGGACCACGTTCGACCTTTCGGAGCGATACCAACTTCCTGTGAAACTGCCTCACGGCCGGTTGGAAGCGTTCCTCTTCGTGCAGAATCTTTTCAATACGAAATGGGAACAGGCCACATTCTTTTTTGACTCCCGCTTGCGTAACGAAGCGGCCGGTATCGCCGACACGCACTTTGTGCCGGGGAATCCACGGTTTGTGATGGGTGGTCTCGCCTGGTACTTCTGACAGGCTGCTGAAAATGCCCGCCAGCATCGTTCTCGCCTCGGCATCATCCTCGACGTACTGCAAGGGTACGCCTGCGGTGCTGCCATCGGCTGTGGCCTTGCTGGACGGACATTTTGAGTAACCTGTCACGCAATGGCTCGATCTGCACGGAGTAGATACGCCTGCGGTATTTTCTCGCCTGCGGCCTTGTTGGCAAGCCGTTTTGAGCGATCGCGAGGGAGGACTGCCGAGAAGTCCGTGCTGCTCGCGGCGACGGTTTCACCGTTGATTGAACGTATGGATCGCCACCATGTACCATCTAAATGGTTCGGTAACCTTGGTCTGGAGCGGCCGTGATCCTTCCTCGTGAGTATTTCTATCGCCCCACCCTCGAGGTGGCTCGTTCGTTGGTCGGGAAGTACCTTGTCCGCGAGCAGGACGGTCGGCTGATGGCCGGAAGGATCGTCGAGGTGGAAGCTTACATCGGCACAGAGGATAAGGCCTGCCATGCTTCGAAGGGACGGACGGCACGGACCGACGTATTATTCGGTCCGCCGGGGCATGCCTATGTGTACCTCTGCTACGGCATGTATGAAATGTTGAACGTGGTCACGGAGCAGGAGGGCTTTCCGGCGGCGATACTTCTGCGAGCGGTGGAATGCGAAGGGACATTGATCGATGGGCCAGGACGGTTGACTCGCGCCTTCGATATCGACCGCCGATTGAATCGCTGTGACCTGACGCTCGGCCAGTCACTCTGGATTGAGGATCGTGGCGAGGCCCTACCGGCCGGCCAGCTCAACTGCCATCCGCGTATCGGTGTGGATTACGCCGGCGAGTGGGCGCACAAGCCATGGCGGTTTCGTCTGACGACGGAGACGTCCAGGCCTCGCCGTCCCATCGCCAAACGGTCGCTCCCCAGGAAATAAAAAAGGGGAAGCCGGTGTGCGGCTTCCCCTTCATAGAACGGAATCGAGGAACAAAAACTAGTCGATCTTACGCTCGCCGGTGATCTTGGTGGCGGAGGTCACCGGTGGCTCGATCTTGATCTGCGGACCCTGCACGTTCGGCAGACGGCCTGCGCCCTGACCTTCGGTGATTCGCGCATTGTCCGACTTGATCAGTTTCTGCTCGGCATGCTTGGTGGAATCAGCAGACTTCAACAAAGTGGACTCCCCACGAGCATCCTTCTGTCCAGGATCATTGGCCGTCGGCTGTCCGTTGACCGGGCTGCCGTCGTTCTTCATCGGATAACCTTCGTGCTTCGGCAGTAGCGCCGGGTTTGCGGAGGCCATCGAACACAGAAACAATACACCTGCAAGGGTCGCGACGCTGCCGATCACGAGTTTCATACCCCTACTCCTTTGAAAGAATGTGAAAGTATGGTGGTCGAGTATAT
>JADYYH010000112.1 GCA_020853775.1 Nitrospira sp. | reverse complement strand
GGATGGGTGCTTCCTTTGGAGGCATCCGTCCCCTCAGCGAACCATCAGCAAGGCAGAGAGAGCTGGCATCTAGGTGGGGCGCGGTAGCAGGGAGGCGTGTATGGCTCAGCTGTTTATTTATGGGATTGCGATCGCCGCGGCGACTGTCGGGGTGGTTGTGTTCACGCGGCAGCGGCGGCCCTCTTATGCAATAGTGCGGCGGGGGAGGCGGGAACGGTCTCGTGTCCGGTAATGCCGGTGGGAGTGACGAATCGTGTCGCAGTGGAGCGGAGTCGACTACATGAGGTGTAGGGTCCCTCATTTTTTTTCGCAGCCGGGGGTTCCAATGGAAACACATGGGACACCAGAATCATTCACCTCTCCACCGCCGGGCAACCACGCCTGTCCGCGGTGCGGGGGGTTATTATTGACGCAACATTATATTGATCTCCTTGATGATACTGGCCAAATCGATATTACGGCGTGGCACTGCGCGATGTGCGGTGAAGTGCTCGATCCGGTGATCCTCAAAAATCGGCACAGTCCGCCTCCCAATTTGCTGTATGGTACGAAGGAGCGGAAGTTCAGTCAGCGCGTGACGGCCATCTCGAATGGAAGTGCTCCGAAGAAGTCGTCGCCTCGCGAGGCCGTGAAAGACGAAGGGGAAGATCCGGCGACGGAAGCCGACCAGGTCCCTGAATAGACGACTGTCAGCAGTGGAGGATGATCCTATGAATATTGTCGTGACCGGGGGCACAGGCTTTATCGGGCATGCGCTAGTGGAAGAACTGGCGTGCGCCGGTCACGACGTTGTGGTGCTGAGCCGACGGCTCCATTCTGCTACTCATTTCCAGGTGCGCTATATGGAGTGGGATGCGCGGTCAGTCGGACCCTGGCAGGAAGCGGTCGCTGCTGCAGATGCCGTGGTGAACTTAGCGGGTGAGCCTATTGCGGAGGGGCGATGGACCACTGCGCGCAAGCGGATTCTCGTCGAGAGCCGTATTCTTGCGACTAGACTGCTGGTGGATGCGATAGCCACCAGGCCGCGGCCGCTCCCTGTGCTGATCAGCGCCTCGGGCATCGGCTACTACGGACCTCAGGATGACCGGACCTTAGATGAGCGATCCCCGCTTGGTGAGGGATTTCTCGCTCAGCTATCCGCGGCGTGGGAAGCGGAAGCCCTGCGGGCCGGTCAGTATGGCACCCGGGTGGTGCTCCTACGGACCGGGATGGTCTTGGAACGGTATGGCGGGGCATTGCCCAAAATGATGCTGCCGTTTCGGATGTTTGCGGGGGGACCGGTGTTGCCCGGCACGCAGTGGGTGTCCTGGATTCATCGTGCGGATCACATCGGCTTGATTCAATGGGCCATTCACACGCCGAATCTTTCCGGGCCTGTGAACGCCGTTGCACCGGCGCCGATGACGATGAACGCGTTTTGCGACATCCTAGGGAAGGTCCTGCACCGGCCGTCGTGGCTCCCGGTTCCGGGTTTGGCTCTACGTCTCGCATTGGGGGAGCTAGGGACATTAATGACGACCGGGCAACGTGTCGGGCCGGTCAAGGCCCAGGACGGAGGCTACACGTTTCGTTACCCGACCCTTGAGCCGGCCTTGCGGGCGATCTTGACGAAGGACAAGCGGACATGAGCCATCTCTTTGAATCGATCATGCAGTATCTGCATGGCCTGGCTGCGGCGATACTCATCGGCAAAGTGGTGCTGTTGTCCTTTGTCGTGGCTCCCATTCTCGCGAAGCAATTGGCCCCGGAGCAGTTCGGGAAAGTCGTGCGACAACTGTTTCCTGCCTACTATTTTCTCGGGATGGGCGCCGCTGTCGCCGGTCTTGTTTCGGTGACGGCTCTGTTGGTCATTCGTGAAACCAGTCCTGCCCTGTCGGCGGCGGGTGTCATCTGGCTGATCATCTTCCTGGCGGAATCCTATTGCCGGTCGCCACTGACTCCGCAGAGTAATGCGATGAGAGATCAGCTCAAGGAGCAGGAAAGCCGTGGTGCTGTCGATCCGGTTTTGAAAGCGTCTTGGGAGAGGCTGCATCAGCGGTCGCTCTATTTGAATTCGCTCGTGCTCGTGGGAGGGTTGTGCTTGGTGGGGTTAGCCTCTTAACGGTCATCGTGAAGAAGGGAGTGGCGAGATGCACAAACACATGTCTATGAGGACCTGGATCGTCCTTGGTTGCTTGACCCTCTGTCTGAGTCAGTGGCCTGATGGATCCGACAGGGCTTGGGCCGCGGAGGGCCATGAGAAGTCCGGAGCTCCGGGAGGATCGTACGCCCTGGAGGTGACGATACCGGATGGGGTCATCGGGGTCTCCCTACATGTCGGAGCAGAGCGGGTGGGCGATACGGCAGTGCTGTATATCGCCCAAGTATTACCGGATGGACCCGCGGAGAAGGCCGGGCTCAAGTCCGGGGATGAAATCACCACGGTTGATGGCTCGGTGGTGACCGGCAAAACGTATGAGCAGGTCGCGTTGATGGTCAGAGGTGAACCGGGAACGGTGGTGAAGTTGGGCATCAAAGCAGAGAGTGCCGTGAGGGACGTGGCGGTGACGCGGGTGGCTGGTCAGACGTTATACAAAGGTCAGATGGGGTCACATGGCGGCCCTGCCAAATAGGTGATGTGTGACACGTACTATTGCCTTGCTTGGATGGTTGCTCATTATCTCCGGAACGTCCCTCACTGAGGTGCAGGCGCATCCCACACAGGGATCGTCGATCGCAGGCGTTGAAAAGACGGGGCTCTACCTGCTGGCCGGCGACTATCGCCGCGCGTTGGAAACGTGTGAGCAGGCGATTCAGGAGCATCCGTCGGTCGAGGCGTACGTTCGGTTGACCTATGTCTATCAGGCCATTGATGCGTACCTCGAACAACTGTCGAAGGACGAAAGCTGGATGGCGGTAGAGCACCTGTACTTGAACCTGGCGTACCGGCATACCGAGGATCTCGTCGATCCGCCGGGCGGTCTCGCGCGCATGGCAAAAGAAATGATCCAAACCAGCGTTCGCCAGCAGTCGGATGTCAGCGCCGCGATGGCGGTGCGGTTGAACAAGGCGGCCTCCGACCGGCTCTGGCAAGAACAGACCCAGTGGCGGCTTGCGCATCCCACCACCTGGTGGCAGGCCTTCCCCGATGCCTGGGTGCAATGACGCGATGGACGCTGAAGGTATGACATGTCCAGGGAAGGAGAGAGGAACCATGATGCAGCAGACGAATCGACGCGGCATCGATATTAAATTGTTCGGGGCGCTGTTTGTGCTGGTGGGGTTACTCGATCTGCTGATCATTGAATGGTTCCCCCAGTATGCCCTTAAGTTATTCGGCGTGACGATCGCCGGCCCGATGGCCTATGTGGTGAAATTGCATTCCCCCGCCGCGCACTTTTTGATCGGCTATGGGTTCATATTCTTGCGTCCTTGGGCGTGGGGATTGGCCATGGCTTATGGGGGGTTCGGGCTTATCAGTGAACTGATGAATCAGTGGCAATTCGGGTTCCACCAATTGCGTACCGGATTCATGGTCACGACGGCCATGTTCCTCTGCTACGTGGCCTGGCGTCGAATGTTGTTCGCCGATCCGCTCCCGCCTGAGACGCAACTGGCCTCTCCGTCTCGTGAGGTTCATCTATGAGGGGGTTGGTGTGGTTGCGTCGTGACCTGCGGCTTCATGACAACCCGGCCTTGTCGGCGGCCTGCAAGGAATGTAAAGAGATCGTCCCGCTCTTCGTGTTCGATGAACCGTTGTTGCGCAGCCACGTGTTCGGGTCTGCGTGCGTGGCGTTCATGTTGGGGTGCTTGGACGAATTGCGTCGGTCATTGGCAGCGCAAGGGGTGACGCTGGTCTGGCGAATGGGTGAGTCGATCGAGACGGTGCTACGCACGGCGCAGGAATGTACCGTGGATGCTGTCTATTGGAATCGGGACTATGAACCCTCAGCGGTTGCGCGTGACCGTACGGTGCAGCAGCGACTGGCTCAGCAGGGTCGTTTGGTGCGAACCTTCAAGGACCACGTGGTGTTCGAAGCCGAAGAAGTGCGAGGGTTAACCGGTGACCCCTTTCAACGGTATAGCGCGTATCGTGACCGCTGGTGGACTCAATGGCGGTCTGCCGCGCCGGCGCCGCTTCCGGTGCCATCGTTTCCCCCGGCGCCTCCCGCGGTGAAGGTGGCGGCTTGGCCCACGGCGCAGGAGTTGGGGTACGAATCGGTACCGATGTGGATCGAACCAGGCGAACAGGCGGCACGCGCCAGACTGCAGTGGTTCCTGAAAGGGCCGGTCCATAGCTATGTCAGCGGCCGAAATCTTCCAGCGCGGGACGGGACGTCGAAACTTTCTCCTCATTTGCGTTTCGGGACGATCTCCGCGCGGACGATGGTGCATGCCGCGTTACACACCCTCTCCAAAGGCGGGCAGGTGTCTCGCCCCGATGTGTTCACCTGGATGGATGAACTGGTCTGGCGTGAATTTTTTCAACAAGTGTTGATGGCCTTTCCCCATGTGGCGGAAGGCCCATTCAAGGTCAAGCCAGGCCTTCCCGCTCCTCGTCCTGCAGGCCAGGAGCGGGACCAGCTATTTGCCGCCTGGTGTGAAGGCCGTACCGGGTATCCGATTGTGGATGCCGGCATGCGCCAATTGAATCAAACAGGCTGGATGCATAATCGTGTCCGCATGGTGGTGGCTTCATTCCTGGTAAAAGATCTCCGGATCGATTGGCAGAGCGGCGAGCGGTATTTCATGCAGCATCTCGTGGATGGCGATGTGGCGGCCAACAATGGCAACTGGCAGTGGTGCGCGTCCACAGGAACGGATACGATGCAGGGATATCGCATCTTCAACCCGACGCTGCAAAGTGAAAAATTCGATCCTGATGGGCAGTATCTGCGATGCTACGTGCCGGAATTGGCTTCCGTGCCGGCACAATGGATTCATGAACCGCAGCTCATGCCGCAGGAAGAACAAATTCGTGCCGGATGCCGCATTGGATTGGACTACCCGGAGCCCATCGTGAACCACCGCCAAGCCCGGCAGGAATATCTGGATCTCGGCAGACAGAAGGTCTCGACGTGACGACCGCCACGCTCCGCCTCGGCATCAGCCGCTGCTTGCTTGGCGAAGATGTCCGTTTCGATGGCGGCCACAAGCGGGATGCGTTCTTGACTGACGTATTGGGGCGTTATGTGGAGTGGGTGCCGGTGTGTCCGGAGGTCGAGGCCGGACTCGGGACGCCGCGAGAAGCCATGCGGCTGGTTGGCAATCCGCAACAGCCGCGGTTGGTCACGCTTAAGAGCGGGCAGGATCATACACACGCTTTGGAGGCCATGGCGGCCAGGCGCCTCGATGACCTGGCCGGAGCGGACTTATCCGGATTTGTGTTCAAAAAAGATTCACCCAGTTGTGGAGTGGAACGCGTTCGCACCTACAACGAGCACGGGATGCCTGGGCGTAAGGGCGTGGGGCTGTTCGCGCGGGCGTTTCTCGCGCGCTTTCCGCTGATCCCTGTCGAAGAGGAAGGGCGGCTCTGCGATCCGTTGTTGCGGGAGAATTTTATCGAGCGGGTGTTCTGCTACCGGCGTTGGCAGGACCTCATGAACAGCGGCGCGACGAGGCAGGCGGTGGTGCGGTTTCATACCATCCATAAGTACCTGCTCCTGGCGCATAGCGCGCCGCACTATCGCCAGCTGGGTCGTTTAGTCGCACGGGTGAACGAGTATCGCCCCAAAAATCTGGTGCTTCAGTATGGTGGACTCTTCATGCAGGCGTTGGCCGTGCGGGCGACGGTGCGGAAGCATGTGAATGTGCTGCACCACATCCTCGGGCATTTCAAAGAACGGCTCGATGCGCAGGAAAAAACGGAACTGCTGGGCGTGATCGAGGATTACCATCAGGGACTCACGCCGTTGATCGTCCCGCTCACCTTGATCAAGCACTATGTGCAGATCTTCGATGTCGAGTATATTCGCGAGCAGGTGTATCTCAATCCACATCCGAAGGAGCTGATGCTCAGGAATCACGTCTAGAAAGGACGTCATGCCGCATGTCGTGGTGGAAGGCGCCGGTGATCTTCAGGCGCTCCATCAAAAATTTGTCCCGATCCTGCAGCGGGCTGAACAGGAAATTCTCAAGGTCCAGGAGTTCTACCTGGCCAAGAGCGGCAGGGAGGCGCTGCTCGATGCGGTGGTGATCGAACAGGGGGTGGCACGGAGCTTTTGTGTTCAGTTGAAGCAACACGAGGCCACCATGACTGTTCGGCTTCTGCCTGCGACGGATCCGGAAAAGACACCCGCGGTGAAAAAACCGATGGCGCTCGTGGCGACGTTTATTCGCACGGTGTGGCCGGAGAGTCGGTATGGCAAGACCAATTTACAGGAATTCTTAGCGGTCGGTGCGTCGAAGTAAGTGGTAGTGCAATGTGACATTGAATGGAGGAATGAAGCGATGGCAACAGTGCGGAAAGGTGTCATTTTGGTGGGACATGGCGGGATTCCCAGAGGCTGCCCTCAAGACATGGTGACGAAACTCAAGCGGCTTGAGGCGCAGCGGCGCGCGGCGAAGCAACCGGCGTCGGCTGAGGAGATGGAGTTAGACGCCAAGATCCGCCAATGGCCGAGGAATGCGGAGACCGATCCCTATCAGGCAGGGCTTGAGGCGGTGGCCGCTCACTTACGTGCAAGCCTGGGAGACGTGTTGTTTGCGGTCGCCTACAACGAGTTTTGTGCGCCGACCTTGGAAGAATCGGTCGAGCAACTCGCCAAGCAGGGGGCGACCCACATTACCGTGGCCACCACGATGTTTACGCCAGGCGGCTCGCACTCGGAAGTGGAGATTCCGGAAATTCTCGAACATCTGCGTCCTCAGTATCCAGGCGTCGAGCTTCGCTATGCCTGGCCGTTTGATCTTGGCATGGTCGCCGGGACGTTGGCTGAACAGGTCCGGCGGTTCTCTTGAAGAGGGATCGAGCCGGTTGGATGGTCCTGTGAACGCGGCGCATGGAGAGGCGTGTGGGCGATAGGTAGTCGGGGTGAATCGTTGATGCCATCTGTGTTCAGACCGGTGTAGAATCAGCCGTCGTGGTGACGAACCTGCAGAGCCGTGGTGGCTTACTCAACCGGCCTTCAAGGGAGCACGAGACCTATCATGCTGCAAGACGAACTTATCGCCGCGTTTCACAAGACGCAGTCGTTCAAATGGGATCCCAAAGGCGGCTTTAAGCTGGCTTCGGGGTTGCTCAGTCCGTTTTATGTTGATTGCCGGACGTTAATGGCGTTTCCCCATGCCCGCCACTTGATGGCCAAGAAAGCCTTGGAGGTGATCAAGGATCTCCAGATTGATTGTCTTGGCGGGCTTGAGATCGGGGCGATCTCGATCGCCACGTCCATCTCGGATTCTGCCTATTCGGCTTCTCCTCGCCGTGAGTGGCGCACATTTTTTGTGCGCAAGCAACCGAAGGACCATGGGCTCGGTCGATTAGTCGAAGGAGTTGTGCAAGCGGGAGATCGCGCGTTAATCGTGGATGACGTGCTGACGTCCGGCGGCTCTGTGGTGAAAGCGATTACTGCGGCTCGTGAAGCCGGGTTGAACGTCACAGACGCGCTGGTGATCGTCGATCGAAAAGAGCAGGACGGGCGTGCCCGCATCGAACAGATGGGCGTGCGGGTCATGAGTCTCTTGACAATTGATGATTTGATGAAGGGCGGTCCGATTCCGCTCTGACTATTTGCACTGGAATTGAATGCCCCACCGCCGTTCCTCGACCACGTCGCTTGATCCTGCGACAGGACTGGCCTGACGAAGCCGACCCTTCGTTTCCCCTTCCCGGACGATCGTATAGCCATGCTGGCATCTCTGCTCCATCAGGCGGACGGCTTCCTTTCGGAACGACGACAGCAGGTTCCCTTGTTCAGCTCGATAAGGGTACACCACCACACCACCGTCGGTGCTGTCCTTCACCAGCATGGCACCTTCGCCGCAGCCTGCCAGAAACAGCGGGACGGCAAGGATTGTCCAGCTTGACCACCTTTTCATAGGGCTTTTATCATATAGCATATGTCACAGACCTCTTCCGGTTCGCCCAAAGGAGAGATAGCTATGCGATATCTTTGTACGTCTATCATATGTGGGCTCTGTCTGTGTGGTCTTCTGCTCGACAATCCTCCCTCGGCTGTCGCCCATCACTCGTACGTGCTGAGCGTGCAGCAATTGCGTGCCGGTCTCATGAAGGCGTCTTCGACGAGCGCCAAGGGATTTCTTTTGGTCGATGTGCGTTCCCCGGAGGAACATGCGTCCGGCATGATTCCGGGCACCGATCTGAACATTGATTTTCGCGAAATGAAAACTCGCCATCGGGAGCTGGGGGCGAAGTTGGAAGATCATATCGTCGTCTACTGCCAATCCGGTCATCGCAGCAACATTGCCGCGGAGACACTGGCCGATCTCGGCTACACCCATGTCTACAATGTGGTGGGGAGCATGAATGCCTGGACCGAGGCCGGCTTTCCCGTCTCTCCTGGTCGATAGGTCAACGTGCGTGCGTGGACGGTGACGGGCCTGGAGCCGGTGCGCTGCGCGGGGGGGTGCGTGGACTGATTCCGATCACCGTCGGCAGCGGAATGTGTACGCCCGTCGTGCCCGCGAGAAGTGATCGCCACCCGGCTTGCGACGTGGTTTCCTGGGCCGCGTGCAGCAGGTCCGGGCTCGCGATGACATCGGACGAGGCGCCTCCATCCATGGCCATGGCCTGCTGAAGCGTCGGGAATTGCCGATGTAAACAGTCGGCAAGGTGGTGGAGCGACACGATATCCACCGTCTTGATCAGAAGAATGGTCCCCTGCCCGTCCTCCGCCACCACGGTTTGAAACGCACGTTTTCCGCTATCCCGGACCCGGAGTTTTCCGGTGCGGTCGAATAACATTAACGACTGTGCGGCTTCTCGATACAGCGGGGGATCTTCGGTGAAGCCGTCGAACGCGAGGTCCAGCACGCGTGCCTTCCTCAGTGTTCCGTCGGTGGGTTCGGCGGCGAACAGCCCTTGCCAGGAACGGTGTTTCTTGCTGCCGAGCGAACGCCCGTCCTTCAAGAGCACGCCCAGGTACGAATAGTCCTCCCGGAACAGCCCCGCATTAAACAGCACGTACGCATCGGTCCGCAGCTGCCAGTCGTGAATCGAGATCGGTGCCCGCAGCCCTTCATCGCGAAATTGATGAACGGAAAATCGATACCGCTCCGGATCAATCTGCAGCATGAGCAGCGAGGGAACCTGGGGGCAACCCTCCAGGGGATTCCACAGCGCCACGTGCATGCCAGCGGTTAATCGTTCCCAGGGGACCGGTTGCGCTAATGCCGTGGCCGCTTGAAACGCTCCCTCATGATTGAGTGAGAGCACGCAGGCGCCTATCAGGATCAATCGATGAAGGGCTCGTGGTGTGTATCGGTGGTGGTCGATCATCGAGACCCGAGGGCTTTCATGGTGTCGTGAGGGAGGCGGCATGGAGCGCCTTGTGTGGCCTCAGTATAAAAAGGATGGCTACAGGGGTCAAATCAGTCGGCTGGTGGCATTACCTCATCAGGAGGCGCGCGCGCTGCGCGAACTGTGCTCCGACGGAGCATGCGGTTGGGGGGGCTGTCCCGTTGGCGACGCGGAGGAGTCGAGTAAGGCGCGTACGGTGCGCAGCAGAAGATCCGGGGTGAAGGGTTTCTGTAAAAACGTGGTTCGATGGGGATCCATGCCGCTATTGACGCAAATATCGTCCAGGTACCCCGACATGAACAGAACCCGTAAGTTCGGCTTGATGACGGAGAGATGTTGCGCCAGTTCCCGGCCGTTCATGCCGGGCATAACCACGTCGGTGAGCAGAAGATCGACGTGATAGCTTTGTTGCGTGGCGGTCAAACAGGCTTCCACGCCATTCTTCGCTTCGATGACTTGATATCCTGTTTTCGTCAATTCATGCCGAATCAAGTCGCGCACACCGCCGTCGTCTTCGACCAGGAGAATCGTCTCCGATCCTTCGCGCGGCCGACCGTGCGGTTTTTCGGCACGGGTGGCAGACGTCTGCGGGTTTGCGCGCGGGAAGTACAGGTCGAAGGTGGTGCCGTGTCCGACCTGGCTCCAGACATCGATGCCACCTCCGCATGTGGTGACGATCCCGAATACGGTCGATAGCCCGAGGCCCGTACCCTTGTGTTCCTCTTTCGTCGTAAAAAACGGCTCAAATAAATGCGCGAGGACCTCGGCGTCCATGCCGCAGCCGGTATCGGTGACCGTCAGTTTGACGTAGTGCCCCAGCGGCAAGGGGTGGAGATGATGCATGGGGGTACGCGCGAGTTCCGTCTGCGACGTTTCAATGGCCAGCAAGCCCCCGTTGGGCATCGAATCCCGGGCGTTGACGACCAAGTTCATGAGCACTTGTTCCAGTTGGCCAGGATCGGCTTTGACATGACCGTGATGGGGATCTGGGCGGATGACCAGTTGGATATCTTCGCCGATGAGGCGCCGGAACATGCCCTCCACATTGCCCAGGATGGAATTCAACGGCAGCACCTGCGGCTCTACCGGCTGCTTGCGGCTGAAGGCCATGAGTTGGCGAATTAAACTCGCGGCCCGCTCTCCGGCCTTTTGCATCTCTTCAACCTTCGCGCGAATCGGGTTGCCGGCGGGCAGTTCTCCGAGGAGCACCTGGCTGTGTCCCATAATAACCGTCAGAAGATTGTTGAAGTCGTGAGCCAGTCCCCCTGCAAGGCGGCCGACGGCTTCCATTTTCTGCGCCTGGCGGAACTGTTTTTCGCTCATGCGCAGCGCGTCTTCGGCCCGTCTGCGTTCAAGGCGCTCGTCAAGCTCGCGTAGGGTCCGTTTGATGGACGGCACCAACCTGCCCAGGCGTTGCTTGAAAATATAGTCGGTCGCCCCGCGTTGCATCATGTCGATGGCGAACTCTTCCCCCTGCGTCGCAGAGACGAAGAGAAACGGCACATCCGGATGCAGGGTCCGGGCGAGGCCGAGCGCGGCGGCTCCGTCAAAACCTGGTACAGTGGTGTCGGCGAGAATGAGGCTGAAGCCTTCCTGGCGCAGGGCTGCGAGAAACTCCTCACGCGTTTGGACGCGCTTGGGTTGGCACAGAATGCCAGCCTCCCGGAGCGTGGAATCGATCAATTCCGCGTCCGCCGGGTTGCTCTCAAGATGGATGAATCGCAGGGGCTGAGTCATCATCTGCATCGAGATGGAGTTAGGTGGACCGGCCCGCTGCCCGGCTGGCTCCTTCGGGCGGCGGTTCGTTGATCATGCCCCAGAACACGCCGAGCTCTTTGACTGCTTTCAGGAATTGATGAAACTCCACCGGCTTGACGACATAGGCATTGGCGCCAAGGGCATAACTTTCTGCGAGGTCCCGTTCCTCGCGGGAGGATGTGAGCATCACGACGGGAATCGGTCTGAGTGCCGCGTCGTTCTTGATCGTGCGCAAGACCTCAAGTCCGTCCACCTTAGGCATTTTTAAATCGAGAAGGACCACGGCAGGATTCCCTTGGAGACGCGTTTTGAAGTGGCCTCGACAATAGAGATAGTCCAACACTTCCGCGCCATCATGGCAAAGGATGACCTTGTCGGCCAAATGATGCTCTTCCATGGCCGCGAGCGCCAGTTCGGCATCGCGCGGATTGTCTTCAGCGAGCAATATGGGTTTAGCAGCGGTCATGCCGAGGGCCTCACTCTCGGGAGGCTGACGTAAAAGGTGGCGCCTTCGCCGAGCGCACCTTCCGCCCAGGTTTTCCCCCCATGTCGATGAATAATGCGTCTGACATTGGCCAATCCAATGCCTGTCCCTTCGAACTCATCTGCTCGATGGAGCCGTTGAAACACCCCAAAGAGCTTGTTGGCGTAACGCATATCGAATCCTACCCCATTATCGCGTACAAATAACACCGCTTCATCCGGCCCGTTGTCCAGACTTCCAATTTCGATCTTGGCCTGTTGCCTGGTCCCGGTAAATTTAATGGCGTTCGCAATGAGATTCATAAAGACCTGCCGCAACATGGCCGCGTCTCCGGTCACATCAGGGAGTTCAGCGATTGTCCATGAGATGGCGCGATCTTGCAAGTCATGTCGAAGATCGTGCCGCAAGGCGGCGATTAATTGGTTCAGATTGACCGTGCCGCGCAACATTTCCTGTCGCCCCATGCGCGAAAACACCAACAGATCGTCGATGAGTTGTCCCATTCTGGTGGCGGATTCAGAGATCGTCTGCAAGTAGCGTTTCGCCTTGTCATCAAGAGAGATCGCTCCGGCTTTTGCGAGGAGCGAGGCATAGCCGTCAATGTGCCGGAGCGGCGCGCGCAAGTCGTGCGACACGGAATAGCTGAACGCCTCCAGCTCTTTATTGGCCGCTTCCAGAAGTTCTCCTCGGCGGTGGAGCTCGTCGGCAATCCGGCGTCGCTCAGTAATATCATGCCGGATCAAGTAGTACACGGCCGCGAGGAGCACGAATAGCAGGAGCGCCCCGATGGTCAACAGAATGATGCTGGAGCGGGTGGTCGTGGTCGATTCAATGACTCGTTGGGCGAGTGCTTTCGTCTCCTCCTGATCCATCTGGCCCTGCAGGCGCCTGGCTGATTCGAGGGCGGTTTTGGCGACGCCCGTGAGGGCCATTCCCCGCACTGAGTCAAAACCAGTCTTGGCGCGTAGTTCGATGGCGGCGCGTTCCTCCTGCAATTGCTGGTTGATCAACTGTTCCAGATCGCTCACATGCGTGCGTTGGGTGCTCCCAGGATCGGTCAGCTCCCGCAGATAGCGAATATATTCTGGTGCGCGTTCATGTAAGGTGTGATAGGCGGCCAGATAGCTCTCGTCTCCCGTGACGAGAAATCGCCGGTGGCCATTTTCCGCGTCGTCGATGGCTTCTCCGGTCGCACCGAGAAGCTGGATGAACTCGTGGCTCCGTTTATCCGAGTCACCATTGCGAATGAGGACGGTCATGTTGCGATAGGAGATGGCGGAAATAACCAGGATGCCGGCAAAGACGAGCCCGAATCCAGCCAGGACGCGTTGTTCGATTGATCGCTCTTGAAATATTTGAACCAGCGGCGTGAAGAACGAAGCTCGGCTCAGACTCTGTTCGGCCTGCGGCGCGGCAGGAAATGGGGAGTCGAGCCCGAGGTCGACGGGTTGGTGGCGGTTCGGTTCGTCCATGCCTACAGTGAAAGCTCCGAGATCTGATGACTGGAGCCCGGGAAATGCGCGTCAAAGAGTTTGACGCAGTCGGGAGACTGCACAGCCCATTGTACCAGAAGGTACTGATACGCGAAGAAAATTGATGGAAGCCGAGAACCGCGACGCTGACCGAGTCCTCAGCCTCCGAACGGTGTGACCGGTGGAGTCAGGGAAGCGGCAGGTCCAATGAGATTGGAAAACATGAGCGTGGCTGCCACAGCCCAATCGAGGAACGGTTGCGGATAGATGCCGATCACGAGCGTTCCAGCCAACCCGACATAGATCACCGCTCGCAGAGGCCCCGTGGTCTTGATGGGAGAGGAGTCGAGCGGTTCGTTGATATACATCTTTTTCACGACGATGAGATAGTAGTACATCGAGACGACGATATTGACGAGGCCGACGGTAATCAGAATGTAGAGACCTTCTTTGATCGCCGCGACAAAAATATACAGCTTTCCGATAAAGCCGGCGAGGGGAGGAACGCCTGCCAGTGAGAGGAGGAAAATTAACATGGCAAATGCCAGAAAGGGCGAGCGCCGGTTGAGTCCGCGATAATCGTCGATCTCATCACTCCCCACCGAATTGCTGATCGCCATGATGACCGCGAAGGCCCCAAGATTGGCGAAGAGGTAGGTCAAGAGATAGAACAGAATCGAGTCGGTGCCCATCTTGGTGCCTGCGGCCAGGCCGATCAGCACATTTCCGACCTGGGCGATACCTGAATAGGCCAGCAAACGCTTAATGTTTCGCTGTGCGATCGCCACGATGTTGCCATAGGTCATCGACAGGATCGAGGCGGCGACAATGAGCAAGGCCCAGGCAGGCTTGAAGGTCGCCAGTGCCACAAGGAACAACCGGAGCAGGATGGCGAAAGCTGCGACTTTCGGGGCGATGGAAAGGAAGGCGGTCACAGGTGTCGGTGCGCCGTGATACGTATCCGGAATCCAGGAGTGAAACGGGACGGCGCCAATCTTGAATCCTAACGCCGCGAAGATCAGCAGAAAGCCGATGACCAATCCCGTCGTCGGGGCCGCGCCGGTCATGTCGGAAAAGACGAGTTTGCCTGTTTCGCCATAGACGAGGCTGATCCCATACGCTAACAAGCCTGCGGCAAAGACCCCCAGGATAAAGAACTTGAGACCTGCCTCGTTTGAGGCCATGTCGTCCCGGAGGTAGGAGACCAGCACGTAAAAGCCAAAGGTCGCGAATTCCAGTGTGACGAAGAGCGATAAGAGGTCGTTGGCGGATGCCATGAACATCATGCCTAGCGCCGACATCGCCACGAGGAAATAATATTCGCCTCGAAAGAGGGAGAATCGATGCACATAGTCGATCGAGAGGAGAATGACCAGGATGGTGGCCAGGAGGATCATGACTTTGAAAAAGATCGCCATCCGATCCACGACGAACATCTTCCCGAACAGGGTGCCGGTGATGCCGGTCATGTCGAACCATGCGAGACAGGCCAGAGTGATGATCACGCCGAAAATGGTCAGGTAGGCCAACTGTTCCTGTACGATGCGCTTGAACGAAAAATCCACAGCCAAGACGACGCACAGCCAGAGCGTGAGAAACAGCTCGGGAAGCAGGAGGAGAAGATCGCTAGCTGAAAGCGTCAGGGAGAAAGTCATCGCGAGGTCACCTTCGCAATCGCCTCACCGGGAGCAGGCTGGGGCATCGTGGGCGTGCTGGCTTGTGGAATGTTCATGGGAAGCTCTGCGACCGGCACCACTTTGGTGATGCGGGCGATCAGCGGGTCGACCCCTGACCTAACCACGGAGTAGAGATGTCCCGGAAATATGCCGAAGCTGATGCTGACCGTAATCATAATAAGCAGGGGCATACGGTCGACCACGGCCACGGCATCGTGAGAGTGGCTATACTTTTCGGCCATCGAACCGTAGAAGAGCCCGCGCATCATCTTGAAGAGATAGGCCATGGTCAACACGATGCCGAGCACTGCCACGACAACCTGGAACGGATATTTGTTCCAGCTGCCGACGATGATCATGACTTCAGCGATGAAGTTAACGGTCCCCGGCATTCCGATCGAAGCCATGCAGCCGATGACAAAGGCGGCAGAGATAAACGGCATCCGGTTGGAGAGACCTCCCAGGGACGGGATATCTCGAGTGTGGGTTTGATCGTAGACCCAGCCGGCCATGGCGAACAGCATGCCGGTGGCCATGGCATGGGCGAACATGTAGATCACGGCTCCGCTGAGGCTGATGTAGTCCAAGGCCGCCATGCCCAGGAAGACATAGCCCATATGGCTTGAGCTTGAGTAGCCGATGACGTATTTCGTGTCCTTCGCATAGTAGGCCACCAGGCCGCCGTAAATGATGCTGAAGATGCACAGCACCGCGGCGATGGGCATCAATTCCCTGGTCGTCTCGGGCAGGATCTCGAACGCGACCCGGATAATGGAAAAGTGGCCGAGTTTCATCAGCACGCCCGCATGCAACATACTGGTGGCGGCCGGTGCGGCGGCGTGACCAACCGGAGACCAAGAATGCAGGGGCCAAATCGGGGCGATTGAGGCAAAGCCGAAGAAAATCAGCAGCCAGATGAGTGTGGCCAACGGCCCGGAGAAATGGGCTTTTTCGCGCAGAATGAGGATGTCGAACGTGTTCAGTCCGGAGAACTTATAGATGAGCAGAATCCCCATCAAGGCGGCCACGGCAAAGGCGGAAAGAAACAGGACGAGTTTCATCGCCGCGTATTCTTTGCTGTTCGCACCAAAGTTGAAAATGAAGCCGACGGAGTCGCGTTGTTTCAGACCTTCGGGATCCGTCATTTCGAGGTATTTCTTGGTGTGGCTACCCCACATGCCCAATAGCAGATACATCGGGATAACGGACATTTCATAAAAGAAGTACAGGAAGAAGAGGTCGAGCGACATGAAGACACCGATTGTCGCTGCGGCGAGAATTAGGATCCAGATATAGAACTCTTTCACCCGGTCTTTGATGTGCCAGGAGACGAAGATGCCGGCGAACAACAGAATGCCTGAGGCAAGCACCAGCGGCGTGCCGATGCCATCTACGCCGAGATGGAGTGAAATGCCCAGCTGGCGAGACCACTCAATGCGCTGGATGAATTGATAGCCGCCTTTCACTGAATCGTAGGCATAAAAAAGATAGACGGAGGCGGCCAATGAGACAAAGGCGGATCCGGCTGCAATTCCTCGCACCAGCGAGACTTGGCGATTAGAGACAAAAATTAAGGCCAGGGCCCCGAGGAAGGGAGCGAATAAAATGATGAGCAGCGTGTATTCAGCCATGATCCTACTTCGCCGGCACGTGGGTAACGGTGTCTACGGAGGCCACTTTCGCGCGATCAAGCCGGTCGACCAGGGCTTGAATTGAGCCATTCATCATTCTCAGGAATGGCGAGGGATAGAGGCCGATCCACAAAATCATAATGGACAGCGAGAGCGCAATGGTGATCTCCCGCATGTGGAGATCCTTGACGGCCGCCGATACGTTTTTACTAAGAGGCCCCAGCATAGCCCGTTCGTAATACCACAGAAAATACGCGGCTCCGAAGATCACGCCGAGTACCGCAACAGCCCCGAACCACCATTTGGCTTTGAAGGCGCCCAAAAGAATCAAGAATTCACCGACGAAGCCGTTGGTTCCCGGCAGTCCGATCGAGGCCATGCCGATCAATAGGAGGAACGTGGCCAGGAGCGGAGCCTGCTTGGCAAATCCTCCGAAGGAGGATAGGTGCGAGCTCTGTTGCCTGGTTGTCAGGAACCCGGCCATGAAGAAGAGACCGGCCGTACTGAAACCGAGATTAATCATCGTTAGCAGGCTGCCCTGCAGCCCTTGAAAGTTCAAGGCAAACAATCCCACCACTACAAACCCGAGGTGGCTGATGCTGCTAAATGCGAGTAGTCGTTTGAAATCCGATTGTACGAGCGCCACGACCGCGCCATAGAGAATGGCTGACAGTGCCAATACCATGACGATGGCGACGACTCCCTCGCTCTTTGATGCATCGGGCACCAACGGGAAAGTGAATCGGAGGAATCCATAGGTGCCCAATTTCATGCCGGCCAACATGACGGCCATTCCGATCGGTCCTTCGACGAGGGCATCAGGCAGCCATGTGTGGAATGGGAATACCGGCGCCTTAAACGCAAATCCCATGAACATGAGCCAAAAGATCAAAATCTGCTGGGAGAGTGGAATCGGGACGGAGAGCAACTCCAACAGGTCGAATGAATACACGTGGTCCAGATGATGGGTCACGGCCCACTGGTGATAGTTGATATCCAGCAGGGCGATGCCCACCAACATGAATACGCTGCCCAGGAGTGTATAAAGAACATATTTCAGGGCGGCGTAATGGCGATCGGCTCCTCCACCCCACAGCTTGATGAGGAAGTAGCTGGGAATGAGCATGAGCTCCCAGAACACGAAGAAAAGAATGAGGTCGATAGAGACGAATATTCCGATCGTGGTGGTTTCGAGGGCCAGGAGAGCCATGAAATAGAGGCGTACCTGGTTACGAATCGTGTCCCACGAGTAGACGACCACTAAGACGGTGAGGAAGGCCGTCAACCCCACGAAGAGCACGCTGATCCCGTCGACGGCAAGGTGATAGCCGATGCCAAGCGCGGGCATCCAGCGGGCGTGTTCGGCGAACTGCATGGCCGCGGAATCAGGAACAAAGCGCACCAGGACGAGGCAGGCGAGCGCCAGTTCGACAAGGGTGATGCCCAATGTCGTGGATTTGAGAAGATCCTCGTCGTCGATCAGCCAGAGCACCGCCGCCCCGACTAGGGGGAGGAAGATCAGGTACGAGAGGATGGGGAAGCCGAAACTGAACTCTTCAAGCATTGTAAATCCAAAAAATCTGCCGCGTCAGCGCGCTGAATACCCGGTTGAACCGCCCCCGGTCCAGATCAACAAGATGAGATGGACGAGAATGAACAGTCCCGCCACGATGATGGCCGCATACTGATGGACCATGCCGGTTTGCAGGCGGCGCCAGGAGCGTGCCAGCAGATGATTCCCATAGCCGATAATATTGAGTCCCGCATACACCACGTGTTTTTCCGTCCAGGTGATGGCCGCAGAGCTGAGGTCTGTGCCTCGGTCGATGCCCCGGACGAGTCCGTCAATAATAGTGTGATCGAACCAATCGCAGAGACGTCCCAACTGTTTGGTAGGCTCCACGAACAGAGTATCGTAGAGCTCATCGACATAGTATTTGTTCAGCAGCGTGGTGTACGCGCCGGGCATGCGGTCGGCAAGGGCCGTCGCGGCGGTTGATGGACCGCTATAGAAATAGTGTGCAAGGCCCCAGCCAAGAAGTGCGATAACCGTCGCGGTGCCCATGAGGCCAAACATCAGTGCTGGGGGCGTCGCATGTTCTTCCCCCGCCACTCCGGCAACGGAATGGAGGAAATGGTGGAACCAGCCGTTTTCCGGCGGGACGCCAGGAAACCCGCCGATGACGGAGAGCGTGGCCAGCACGACGAGTGGCCCGATCATGACCATTGGCGATTCGTGTACATGTTCAGCTGTGTGATGATCGAGCCGCGATGTTCCATAGAACGTCAGGTACGTCAGGCGGAACATATAGAAGGATGTCAGGAAGGCGCCGACCGCTGCCATGCCATACAGCAGGTAGTGATGATGGACGAAGGCATGGCCCATGATTTCGTCTTTGCTCCAGAACCCCGCCAGAGGCGGAATTCCCGCGATCGCGATCGTGCCGATTAGGAACAGCGTATGGGTCCAGGGAATTTTCGACTTCAACGCGCCCATCTTGCGGATATCCTGCTCCCCAGAGAGGGCATGGATGACCGAGCCCGCTGATAAAAACAGGAGGGCTTTGAAAAAGGCGTGGGTCATAAGATGAAAGACGGCCGCTGTATAGGCGCCGAGACCACACCCAAGGAACATATATCCGAGTTGGCTCACAGTGGAATAGGCCAGGACCCGCTTGATGTCCGTTTGCACCAAGCCGATGGTGGCGGCGAAGAGGGCCGTCAATCCGCCGATCCAGGCGACG
This sequence comes from Nitrospira sp., assembly GCA_020853775.1. Classification (GTDB taxonomy): domain Bacteria; phylum Nitrospirota; class Nitrospiria; order Nitrospirales; family Nitrospiraceae; genus Nitrospira_A. The sequence continues at coordinate 35,949 of JADYYH010000112.1, read as the reverse complement.
GTCGTCATGGCCATAGGCGCCAGGTCGAAAATGGCATGATTGCGAACAATCATGTAGACGCCGGCCGTGACCATCGTGGCCGCGTGGATGAGCGCGCTGACCGGGGTCGGGCCCTCCATCGCATCAGGTAGCCAGGTGTAGAGCGGAAGCTGGGCGGATTTTCCGACCGCTCCCACGAGCAGGCACAGAGCGATGGCTGTGGCCATTTCGGGCGACAGTTGCGCCGCATTTTGCATCACCTGCGTGTAGTCGAGTGTCCGGAAGTTCACGAAGACGAGAAAAATTGCCAGCAGAAAGCCGGCATCGCCGATGCGATTGACGACGAACGCCTTCGTTGCCGCTTTGGCTGCCGATACCTTGTCGTAGTAGTAGCCGATCAAAAGGTACGAGCAGAGTCCGACCCCTTCCCACCCGATGAAGAGGACAACATAGTTGTTGCCCATGACGAGGAGGAGCATCGACACCATGAAGAGGTTCATGTACACGAAAAAGCGGGTGAAGCCGGCTTCGCCGTGCATGTATCCCACGGAGTACACGTGGATGAGAAATCCGACCCCCGTGATCACCAGCAGCATGATGCAGGTCAGAGGGTCGATCAGATAGGCGAGATTGATCGTGAGGTCGCCGCCGAAAATCCATTTATAGGCGATGACTTCACGAGCCGTTCCGGTGCGCAGCGTTTCCGTGAAGACCGCGAGCACGCAGAGAAACGACATGAGGACCGAGCCCCATGCAAAGCGGTGAGCCAGATCATGTGAATAACGGTGCCCGAAGAGCCCGTTCACAATGACGGCCATCAGCGGAAACAGAGGAATCAATTTTACGATCAGGTCAATGGAGTCGGACACGTTACCACTTCAATAGGTTCATTTCGTCCACGTTGGTCGAGATCTTCCCGCGGAACACGACAATAATGATGGCCAGCCCGATGGCCGCTTCTCCCGCTGCGATGGCGATGATAAACAACGCCACGATCTGCCCCTGCATGGACTCGAGATAATGAGAAAAGGCGACCAGATTGATGGTGGCCGCGTTGAGCATAATTTCGACGGACATCAGCACGATAATAAAATTGCGTCGGATGAGGACGCCGAGTAGACCGGTGGTAAAGAGGATGGCGCTGACTGCAACGTAGGCGGATAAAGGGATCATGCGTCCCGCCTCGTCTCGATGGATCTGGGCGCTTTGGCCAAAACGATTGCGCCGACGATTGCTCCTGTCAGGAACACACCGATAATTTCAAATTGGAGCAAATACTCGCTAAACATCTTGATGCCCACCGCATGCGCGTCTCCGTTCAGAAGGATCGCGGCCGTAGAGGCATCACCTCGGGAACCACTGAACGGCGAACGTACCAACAGGAATAGCAGGTAGATCAACCCGATGACAGCCGGCGCAAGGAGATACGGCGTTCTGGCATGGAAATAGCGGTCGTCGGTTTTGAGGTTCAACAGCATGAGCACAAACAGATAGAGAACCAGAATGGCGCCAGCGTAGACGATGACCTGAACGGCCCAGAGGAATTCGGCGTTCAACATGACAAATAGGCCTGAGACGTGGAGCAGCAGGGCGAGAAGTGCCAAACCGCATTGCACAGGATTCTTCAACGCTACGGTGAGAATGCCGGCGACAATACTGACCACTGCGAAATACGCGAAAAACACGAAAGCCATAACGGTACGATTCAGCTCAAATGTTTGGGTTGTGATTGTGTGGGCTTCAGGACGGACTGCGGAAAGTAATAACGATACTCCCGGCTTTCGTCCGAATTCTTTTCTTGATTATGGGCGTACAAATATTTTTTCGCATCCTCAAGGTGGCGTTCGCCGACCTCGTAGAGCCGTTTTTTGTCGAAGAGGAGGGTTCGCTTGTCGTGGGTGGAGTATTCATACATTTTCGTCATCGCCAGCGCGTTGACCGGGCAGGCTTCCACGCAATATCCACAAAAGACACACTTGGTGATGTCGATGTAAAACTCGCTGGCAAAACGCTGCAGCGGTCGTTCGGGATCTTCCTGGCTGATCACCTTGATGCAGCGAGAGGGGCAGGCCGCTTCACAGAGGTCGCAGCCGACGCAGCGATCACGACCATCGCTGTAGCGAAGCAGGCCAAGGGCACCCCGATGACCGTCCGGAATGGTGCGCTGCTCGCGGGGATACTGAAACGTAATGGGTTTATGGAACATGTGCTTGAAGGTGACCTTCATGGCGTCCCAGATTTCATAGAACAACGCCGCCTGCAGAACTTTCTTGGTCAACGCTCCGACACTCATTCGCACCACCTATAACGACATCAAAAAGACGGACGAGCTTACTCTTACGCACCAACCTTTTCAATCTTTACACGCGTCGATTTGAAATACGGCACACCTGTCACGGCATCGACTTCGGGCGTCATCAAATCTTTTATTGGAGGCTCATTAAAATGCTCGGGGAAAAAGCATGATCCAGCTTGGATATCCGGGTCTGCTTTCACTCCCGCCTGCACAGATGCTTGCTGCGAGGTCAAGCGGACAGTGGATTGTTCGCTCAGGCCAAGTTTTTCCACATCGGCCGGATTCATTCGTACGCGCCCGTTGTTGGGCTCGATGTTGATGAGCCCTGACGCCTGCGTGGACATTTTCCCGGAATGGTAGAGAACTTGGCCCATCACCAGGGTAAATGGCCGTGAGTGGTCGTCTACGGCCGACTTTCGCCGGTATCGAGTGGCGACATCGGCAGAATAGCCGTTGGAGAGATAGGTGTCAGCTGAGGGAGAAATGCGGCGCGGCTGACCGAGGTTGTAGTAACCTGGGAGCAGCTTCATAATCTCGTTCTGCACATCCTGCGGTGACTGATAGGGCCATTCGTAACCGAGGCCGTTGGCTAAGGCCGTCATAATATGCCAGTCCGGCAGGCTTTCGCCGACTTGATCAACCGCCTGGCGGACACGCAGTACTTTTCCTTCAAGATTGGTAAACGTCCCATCTTTTTCCGCATAGGTGGCCGCTGGGAGTACCACATGTGCCATACGGCCCGTTTCGGTCAGAAACGGGTCCTGAACGATCAGCAGTTGCAGCTTGCCGAGGGCCCCTTTCACATCCATGGAGGCCGGCAGTGTCGCCAGTGGGTTTTCCCCGATGACATACAGCGCTTTGATTTGGCCCTTGTGAATGCGGGCGAAAATCTCAGAAAGATTGGCGCCAGTGCCGATCGCCGGAAGAGTCACTTCCCACGCCTTCCCGAACCGTTCACGTGCGCCAGGATCGTCGAAGCGAGCCTGCCCTGGAAGGAACTCAGGAGCCACACCCATGTCGATGGCGCCCTGTTCATTCACCTCCTCGGTGACGGTCGTGACACCGGATCCTGGTTGCCCCAATTTTCCGGTGACCCATGCGAGGTCAATGAGCTTGAGGACATTCTCGTATCCGTTGGGACGGCGGACGATGCCCTCTGCGCACAATGCCACGGCTCGCGGCGCTTCCGCAAAAATGGCAGCCACCTCGCGGATCTGTTCGACCGATACCCCGGTCGCCCGCGATACATCGTCCAGGGACACTTGATCTACAGCTTGTTTCAAAGCTGCAAATGCCTGGGGGTGTTGGTTCGTACTGGATTCATCAACCAGATCCTGTTCGATGACGGCTTTAACCAGACCATCGATCAGCAATGATTCCGTATCCGGCTTCACCAGGAGTGGATGGGAGGCCAGTTGGGCGATATTCGTATTCGATGAATCGACGACGATCACTTGCGCGTGATAGACACGGATGGCTTCTTTAATGCGGACGGCGGTCAGTGGATTGGTTTCCGTAATATTGGAACCAATGACGAGGACAGCCTTGGCCTTGGTCAGATCTTCCCAATCGTTGAGCGGTCGGCCGATGCCGACGGCATGTCGGACGGCGTGCACGTAATTCAGGTGGCCGTACCGGGCGCTACTGTCGAGTTGATTGGTCCTGAAACCGCCACGCATGAGCTTCTGAAATAAGTAGAGTTCTTCGTTGGTGCAGCGGGCTGTGATGAGTCCGGCAATCGATTCCGGGCCGTGTTTGCGGTGGATCTCTGACAACTGATCGATGACGGCCTGCATGGCATCGAGCCAGGGCGTTTCCTTCAGCGTGTCACCGGTGCGAACCAGTGGTTGCCTGAGTCGTTGCTGACTATCGATGTATTGAAATCCGAATCGTCCCCGAACACACAGTCCGCCATGTCCCTTGGCGGTTTCTGACCGGTCGCCCCATTTGTTTTTCCAGGAAAGCGGCGACGTGACGCGAACGACTTCCGTGTCTTTCGTTTCGAGGTGCATTTGGCAACCGTCGCCACAATAGTTGCACGTGGTCGTGGTCTTCTTCATTTGCCACGGCTTGTAGAGATATTTCGAATATTTGTTCGTGATGGCACCGACTGGACACACGGCCAAGCAATCCCCGCAGAATTCGCACGCGAGCGGCTGGTCTCCCTTGGCCACAACCTGGTTGAAGCCGCCCTTCTTCATGAATTGCAGTGCATCGATCATCAGCACGTCTTTGCAGACGTTGATGCATTCCGCGCAGGCGATGCAGCGGTTCATGTTGAAGTCCAGCACCAGGCTACGAGTGTCTTCCGGAATGAACTTTTGTTTGGCGTTGGCCAGATTGGTGACGCCATGTTGAAATGCCATGTCCTGAAGTTCGCAGTGCCCGTCCGCGTCACAGACCGGACAGTCCAGGGGATGGACGGAAAGATGTTTTTCGACTGCCTTCTTTCGGGCGGCGAAAAGGTCGTCACCGTCGGTCCTGATTACCATGCCGGCAGCGGCCTTGGCAGTGCAGGATCGGACCGGAGCCTTCTTCCCTTCCTGCATCACGAGGCACATTCCGCACGACCCGAACGGATCGAAGGTGTAGTGGTAGCACATGGCAGGGATAATTTTGCCGGTGCTGGCGATCACATCGTAAAGGGAGACGCCATCCTTGGCCGAGACCGTTCGTCCGTCAATAGACAGTTCAATGGTCGCGGCTTCAACGTCGGGATTGGTCGCTGGTTTCAAACCCATACTTTGGCCTAGTACTCAGTTATAAGTGTTTGGAGTGAAGTGAGAAATTCAGAATTCCGCACTCGCCACTCTCAATATGCTTATCTGTCACACTCTCCCATGACGATGTCGTACGTTCCGAAAATCGTCACGGCGTCGGAGATCATATAGCCTTTCGACATATGATCGAATGCTCCCATGTGAATAAACGAGGGAGCGCGGATTTTCAGCCGGTACGGCTTCCCGCCGCCCGTACTGACGATATAGAAACCTAACTCGCCTTTATGCGCTTCAGTCCCGCAGTAGATTTCTCCGGGAGGTGCATTGAATCCCTGCGAGAACAGTTTGAACTGCTGAATCATAGATTCCAAGTTCGTGAACACGCGTTCTTTTGGCGGGAGAGTCACGCTGGGTACGTCTGCCATAATCGGCCCGTCCTGGATCTGCTCCAGGCACTGGCGGATGATCTTGACGCTCTCGTAGAGCTCCTGCACGCGAATCCAGTACCGATCGTAGGTGTCGCCGTTCTTGCCGACAGGGACGCTGAATTCGCACTTGGGATATGCGGAATAGGGTTCGTATTTGCGAAGATCGAAATCAACGCCGGACCCTCGCAACGTTGGTCCGCTCAAGCCAAAGCTCAACGCATCTTCTGCTGAAATAACGGCCACGCCCTTCGTGCGTGCTAGCCAGATACGATTCTTCTCAAGGAAAATGACGTATTCGTCGATCTTCGGTGGGAAGTAATCGAGGAATTGCTTCAGTTTGGCAAACAACGACGGCGTAAAGTCGCGTTCCACACCTCCGATGCGATACCAGCTGGTTGTCAGACGGGCGCCGCAGAGTTCATCAAACCAGTCCAGTAGAATTTCCCGATCCCGGAAGCAATAAAAGAACACGGTCATCGCACCGATATCAAGCGCTTGCGTACCCAGCCAGAATTGGTGGCCGATGATACGTTGAATCTCCGCGACAATCGTACGCAAGTATTCAGCGCGATCCGGTACGGTGATGTTCATCAATTTCTCAACCGCCCGGCAGTAGGCAAAGTTGTTATACATCGCGCAGACGTAGTCGAGCCGATCCGTATGCGGGATGAACTGATGGTACGTCCCTTCTTCAGCCAGCTTTTCCACGCCGCGGTGAAGAAAGCCCATAACCGGAGTCGACTTGACCAATCGCTCGCCTTCCAACTCCAGAATCACCTTCAGCACACCATGAGTGCTGGGGTGTTGAGGGCCCATATTGAGCAGGAGTTCTTCGGTCCGGAGCGTGGGAAGCGTCTCGCTCTCAGGATGCTCGGGATCGACCTTATAGACTGTCGTTCTTTGATCTTCGAACTGTGACATGATCGTTCAGTGAGAGAAAACCTGTTTCCTATCGGGTCGGTTCATCCAAAAATTCGAATGTGTCGCGCCAACCTTTGCCACGAAGTGGAAAATCTTTGCGCAACGGATATCCTTCCTCGTATTCGTCCGGCATCAAGATGCGACGAAGATCAGGATGGTTGCGAAACCGGATCCCCATCATGTCGTACACTTCGCGCTCCATGAAATCAGCGCCTTTCCAGACGTCGGTCAAGGAGTCTACGATACAGTCCGATTCCGGGACCCGTGATTTCAGGCGGATACGCTGTCGGGTCCGAATCGAATAGACCTCGTACACCACTTCAAAACGCTCCTCGTCGTCAGGCCAGTCCACCGAACTGACATGGACGATGTAGTCGAAGCGCAAGGCGGGGTCGTCCCGCAGAAACCGGGCTACATCGTGCAAGTTCTCACGCTTGACTGTGACGGCCACGTCCCCGCGCCACTCCACCACTTTCGTGCAGGTGCCGGGAAAGGTGTCCTCGATACGTTTTGCTAGCTGACTCATGCCGTCGATTTCCGTCCGTCAGACCTTCAGGGCGTCCTTCACTTCCTTGGGCTGGGAAAGGAACACGCGCTTTTGCATGATGCGCTCCTGCAATTTCAGAATGCCGTCGAAGAGGGCTTCTGGAGTGGGAGGACATCCCGGCACATAAATGTCGACCGGCACGAATCGATCGACTCCCTGAACCACACTGTAACTGTCGTAAATGTTTCCCGAGGTGGCGCAGGAGCCCATGGCAATTACGTACTTCGGTTCGGGCATCTGATCGTAAATTTTACGAATCACCGGGGCCATGCGCCGACAAACGGTTCCTGCGACGATCATGAGGTCGGATTGGCGGGGGGAGGCCCGAAACACGCCGGCTCCGTAACGATCCATATCGTAGCGGGATGAGACGGCCGCGATCATTTCAATGGCGCAGCAGGCCAGGCCGAAGGTCATTGGCCATAAGGATCCTTTTCTGGCCCAATTCACAGCTTTTTCAACCGTGAGAGTAATGACGTCGGGTGAGCCGTCTTTATCGTGGCCGCCCAGCTGAATTAATCCCATTCCAATGCTCCTTTTCGCCAGGCGTAAACATAGGCGACGAGGAAAAGACCGATGAAGATCAACATCTCGACCAGGCCGATGAGGCCGATCTTATTAAAGACAATGGCCCAGGGATAAAGAAAGATGACTTCCACATCGAAGATCACGAACAGCATCGCGAAAATATAGTAACGCACAGGAAACGGCATTCTGGCGTCAGAAAAAGGTTCAGAGCCGCACTCATACGTCGAAAGTTTCTCTGGTTCAGGGTACTTGGGTTGAACAAAGTAGCTGATGAGCAGCGTGCCGGCGCCGAACGCCAGTGCGATGAATACAAAGACGAGTATCGGAAAATATCGACTGAGATACTCTAAGAGGAGCTCGGAACCGGCCATTGGCTCGAACCTCAACAGGTTTGAGGGCTTATAAGGCTATTTAGGAGGTCGGAATCTTAGCCCTTGCCCATTTTTAATAGCAAGCGCACAAAGGACCTAGGGCTTTAGTCCCGATAGTCCTAGAATGTGAATACTGTCCAGCAGTTAGGAGCGAGCGCCGATTGTCACGATTCGCGGGGATTGTTTGGGGGCTCTGGGCGCGATGCTGGCGAAACATCGTTGGTCGAATGATCATGCGAGGAGGCCGACCTCATGTGGCTGGCCGGAGTTCTCAGGCCAGAGGGGGGAGATCCGCCACCGACATCCCATTCCGATGCCAAGGGCGTGGATGGGTGAACCTTCGTTCGTCGAGGCATCTGCGTGTTGATGCGTCGTTTCTCCGTTCCCATTCGTCCCCCGCTCAATGGTGGTTCCGCGAGAGTATTCGGCCTCAACCTCACGATACCATCCACGGTCACCTGATTCAAACCATTGCTGTCCGGCCGGTTTCTTGACAAGCCTCTGCTGTTTGCTAAGGTTGCTACAGACAACCCTCCTAGGTGTGATCAATATGAGGATATTATTTATGCGCGCCAGTCTGACCATCCTCTCGTGCAGTCTCATGGCTGTAACAGCCATTCCTGTTTACGCTCAGAATGCGCAAAGCGTGCGACTGGGTGACGCAGCATTGATCTATGCCGCCGGGTCAATTCGACAGGAGATGCCGATTGAGGGTGTCATCAATGTCATTACCGGCGATAACCAATTGTCCGGCAACCGGATGATGCTGGGATGGTCCGGCACGGATACGCTGTATCTGAAACTGAAAAATCCGGGCGAAGCCGCGATCGGTGATTTGTACACCGTCTATCGGTGGTCTCGGAAGGTGTTCCATCCCATCACCAAGCAGTATCTCGGGTATGTCATCAACCGGGTCGGTGTTGTGAAAGTCGTTCAGTTGGATCCGGTGCTGGTGGGTGTGCAGGTGGTACGATCGTACGCCCCCCTGTCCCCCGGCGATCCCGTCATGCGTTTTACACCTCCTTCTGCAGAGGAAATCAGCGAGCCTGTGTCTTCAGGGCCAGATGTGGAAGGTATGATCGTCGAGCTACAGGCTGATAAACACATGTCGCTCGTGTCGCAGGGCAATGTGGTATACCTCGATAAAGGGCAGGACGATGGCCTCCGGTCCGGTGACTATATGGAAGTGTTCCGTACGGGAGGCGGCCTGCCCGAGCGAAAGATCGGCGAAGTGAGGGTGCTCGCGACAGAACCTCACACGGCCACTGCGGTATTGTCCAAGGCTTCGGCCCGAGCCCTCGTGGGAGATCGTCTTCGTTCCAAGCATGGCGTGCCCCTCGAAGCCATGCAATCTGACGGCGGAGAGCTTGATCATCAGGCGGCTGCCGTGCAGCCCGTGATGGTTTCGAAGGCAGATGCGTCTGTCTCTGATGCGAGTGAAGCCCGTTCGACCGGAAAGGGAAAGATCGAACGCGCTCGAAGAAGTCAGAGGCTCAATCTTGACGACCTGGCGGACCAGTTGGAATACGAGTCCGGGGAAATCAAAGTGAAACCCGCGGGGGTACCCATCCTTGAGGAACTGACAGCGTACCTCACAACGACCGCCGGCGGCCAGCAGGTCCGCGTCGAAGGTCATTCCGATAACATGGAAATCGGCCCGTCCTTGAAGGACGTATTTCCAACTAATTGGGAATTATCCAAGGCCCGTGCGGCAGAGATCGTACGCTATCTGGTCGAGAAAGGTGGAATGGATTCCGCGAAGCTGTCTGCCGTGGGGTATGGAGCCAGCCGTCCTGTGGCGAGCAACGGGACTGAAGAGGGACGCAAGAAAAACCGCCGCATTGAAGTCGTATTAGAGTCACTCGAAGAGCCAATTGCAGCGCAACCGGTGAAAGCCTCGGTTGATGACAAGTCATCGGGGGCGACACAGTTTACGTACAACCAAATGAGTTCAGTGCCGGTGAATCAGGCGAGCGTGCCGGCGTCGGAGGTGCCGTCTAGACCGACTCCGTCGGATGTGACGCCCGATCGTGGCCCGAGCGCTCCTGATGCCGGGGCGCCCGCTTCTCCCGCTGATGGGATCCCCCCAGCGCCTGCCCCTGGCTCGTAGTCGACGCGAGGGCTGGTTTGTTGCAAGAAGCCGGACGTCGCGTCCAGTGCCCTCCCTGTAGCCGCTCTCTTACCTGAACTCCCTGTCCTGTTCATTTCTCGCGCACGCACGCGCTTGTCATTGTTGCATGGAGCCGGTGTTGTTAGAATGCCGCATGCTCGACCCTCGCTCGCAGCGAACCAGCCCGATGGTTCCTGCGCCTGTTCCTGCCTATGTTGACGTGGTATTGCCACGTCGGCTTCACCGACCGTTCACCTATATCATCCCGCCAGAACTCAAGGACCGGGTCGTCGTCGGACGTTCAGTGGTTGTGCCGTTTGGCTCCCAAGATCTTCACGGCCTCGTGATTGCGGTGTATCCCCGGCTCCCACCTGGCGCACCCCAAAAGGGCCTCAAGACCATTCGTTCGCTGAGCGCGGCGTCATCGGACCACCTGCTGACCAGCGAGCAAATCGCACTCAGTCACTGGGTGGCGGAGCGGTATGCCGCACCATGGGGGCAATGTATCAAGCTTGTTCTGCCTCCTGTCGCTCGAGCGCGGCCGCCTCAGCCTCGATATGTGCTGACAGCGCAGGGCCTGGCAATGCATTCCTCCGTGGAGCCGTTGGGAGAGACCGAAACAGAGTTACTCGCCCGCTTGCGCCGGCGTCCCAAAGGGATCATGGCGACGACGTTTCTGAAGGGGGACAATGCCCGTTTAACACTCGCCTTGCACACACTGGTTCAGCAGGGGCTGGTGGGCCGCTGTGATGAACCGGTCGCTTCCAGAACCCACCGTCCCGCAACGCTGCATGGCGACACGTCAGCAGTCGGTCTTCCTATGGAGCCGGGAGAGACTGCTGATAGTGTTGAACCTAATCCCCCCGAGGCCATGCTGTGGCCGGCCGTTCTGGAACAGGCACGTGCGAAGAGGACCCTTTCTCCCGTGCTCTTGCAGGGAGCCCACCGCACCAGACAGTGGTGTCTGATCCAGGCGGCCCAGGCCATCATTCGCCTTGGGAAGCAGGTGTTGATTCTCGCGGGCGATGTCGAGCAAGCGGGTCGATTGGCTGGATTTCTGGCCGCAAGAGGCGAACGGCCGATGCTTCTGCACAGCGGTTTATCGATGAAAGCGCGGGCAGCGGTGTGGCAGGCGGCGCAAGAGGGCTCCGTCAAAATTCTGATCGGCACCCGCATGGCGGTCTTCGCTCCCCTGGCGCAGCTAGGTCTTGTGTGGGTGGAAGGGGAGGATGATGCGTCCCTCAAAGAAGAGCAGGTGCCTCGCTATCATGCCCGAGAGGTTGCGCACTATCGTGCTTCCCGCGAAGGTGCAGTGTTGGTGCTCGCCTCGAATCATCCGTCTCTCGAAAGTCTGTCGGCGGTTCAGGAAGGACGCCTGACGGCATGTGTGTATCGTGCCCCAGAGCAACTGCCGATAGTGAACGTGATCGATATGAAGAACTCTCCCAGAGACGCCGGAGGAGGCACGGTATTGTCGCCTCTCCTGATCGAAGGACTGCGTGGCGCGTTGCGGCAGAACGCCTTGTCGATTCTGTACCTGAATCGCAAAGGCTTTGCGAGTGTCCTCCATTGCGGGGACTGCGGGGCCATGCCGCAGTGCGATGCCTGTAGTGTCGCGTTGACCTTCTTTCGGCGAAGCAACCATATCCGGTGCCACTACTGCGGCCGAACCAAACCGGTGCCCGAACATTGTCCCCGCTGCCAATCGCTGAAGTTGGAACCGGTGGGGTCGGGAACGGAACGTGTCGAGGAGGCCGTCCGACGCCAGTTTCCCCAGGCGCGGGTGGGACGAGTGGATGGCGAAACGATTCGTCGTCCTGCCGATGCGCGGGCTTTGCACCGGCTGCTGACCGCTGGGGATATTGATATTCTGATCGGGACACAGATGATATTTCGTCTGGGTCTTCACGGGCGGGCGTTGTTCGTCGCGCTGCCCGATGCAGATGCCGGTCTCCACGTTCCCGATTTCCGTTCCGCGGAACGGATGTATCATGCCCTTCTGGACGCTGCCGCTCTGGCCCGTCCTGCCTCTGTTGGTGGCCAGCTTCTTATACAGACGCGCCTCGCGGACCATCATGCGATCATGGCCCTGGCCTCCGGTGACGAAGAGGTGTTTGTGCAGCAGGAGCAGGCCTTCCGGCAGATGCTCCAGTATCCGCCCTGGACTTGCCTGGTCAGATTGGATGTGTCCGGGACGAAGGAGGCGGTAGTGTGTCACGCTGCCGAGCGTTGGGCGGCGTTATTGAGAGCCCACGCTGCAGGCAGAGAACGGACGGTGGCGGTCTTGGGGCCATCTCCGGCCTCGCATGTTCTCAGGCGAGGTCGATACTGCTGGCAGATTCTGATTAAGTCCAGCTCTCTGGAGGCCGGGAAGGAGATCGCCATGCGGACGCGCGAGGATCTGGAGCGGGAATCCCGTCGGGGTGGTCTCCGGTATGATATTGACGTCGATCCGGTCTCGATGGCGTGAACCGAGTCAGTTTCGGGCGCGCTTTTTCTTGCCGCTCGGTGTGGCCGGTGTGCCCTCTTGAACCGGAACCGGTGGCGCGTTCTGTTCCCGCAGCCGTTTGAAGAGGCCCAGGGCAAACGTCACCCAGAACACCGAGGTGAACAGGCCGAAGAGCACAGCGTTCAGAATCGTTCCCATCTGTTCTTCGGTTGGCTGAATGCCTTCCATCCGGATCCGCACCATGGTCACAATCGGCCAGGTCATGCTTTCAATGCCAAGGCCCAATGTCGTCCAGGCCCAGACGGCCCCGATGCTGCGTGCCTGCCAGAGAAGAACCGCGGTTGCCACAGCGGCGACGAGCAGTGTCCAGACGACCCCTGCTTGATCCCACATGACAAAGATGCCGCCGGCGACGACCAGGCCGCCGAGTACCGCGTGCAGTTGAGGAGTCCACCAGGTCATGCGTACGATCTCGTTCTCGCGAAAAGGGAAACGAAGCGGGCGTAGTGTGCGGATCGATGGGCTGGAAGTCAATGGACCGATGCGCGGCGGTAAGCGAGCGGACGTGTTTCGTCAGCCGGCAATCTCAGACTGAACGGCGTCCAGCAGCTGTTGCATCTCGAAGGGTTTTTGGAGTGTGCGGCGGGCGCCGAGCATGCGGGCGACATCCAGGAAATTGAGGATGCCGATCATGTCGCTGCCACCGGTGATGGCCATGATTTTGGCGTTGGGGAATTCACGCCGCAAGGTCAAAATGCTCTCCAAGCCGTCCTGGTCAGGCATGAGAATATCCATAATCACCAGATCTGCGGGTGATTGACGATAGTGCGACAAACCTTCCTTGCCGTCGGCCGCTTCTTGGACACGATAGCCTGCCTGCTCGAGCGTGCTGCGGATAAGCCGGCGAATAGCTTCTTCGTCGTCCACAATCAAAACCGATGGCATAACGTTCCTCGCAGGAGTTCTAGTAATGGCTCTCTGAGGCAAGTTGTGCGGTCCTGCAGAGAGGGCTGGTGCTGATCCCTCTGGGGTGCCCGGCACTCATTGCGAATCTATCGCTCTTTGTCGCGCTCAGCAAGAAATTCCTTCTGTCCTGTGATGTCTGCTGCACTTGCTCGGGGCGAGGCGGCCGCGCCTATGGATCCCGGGGGAAGTATCGCAGGTAGGTACACTTCAATGGTCGTTCCCTGGCCGACCGTGCTGGTGGAACGGAGCGTTCCATCATGTTCGTTCACCATGCGTTGAATCCCTGCGAGTTCCGTCCCGGCTTGGGTTCCATCCGGAAGATTGGCGAACAACGGCCCCACTTTATGACGGTGGTCTTGGGCATTCACTTCCTCGCCTGTATCGGAAACCGTCAGGCAGACATAGTGGCCAGGGCGAAGTGGGAGATCGTGTTCGTTCGTCGAAGGGGTCAGGTGGACATAGTCGAGGCGCACTTCCAGGATGCCACCGTCCGGTTTCATGGCTAACTCGGAACGGGCCAGCAGCTGCATGCAAATTTGGTGAATCTGGGTCGGGTCGGCATAAACCGGATGGGTGGCCCCGGGAATCCACTCGCGAAGGCTAATGTTATCGGGCAGTGTCCCTTTCATGATTCGCAAGGTTTCTTTCAGGAGGATATCGAGAGAGACCGGTTGTTTGATGCCCTCTGCCTGGCGGCCGAACATGAGCATCTGGGTCACCAGATCTCTGGCTCGTTTCGATGCGAGGACCACTTGCTGGACGTGACCATACACGCGACTGTCCGGCACAAGTAACGGTAAGGCCAGATCGGAGAATCCCATGATGGCGGTCAGGCAGTTATTGAACTCATGTGCGATGCCGCCGGCAAGGGTCGCCACTGCAGCCAATTTGTGCGCCCGGCGCAACTGCGCCGCGGCATCTTTTTGTGCCGTGATATCTGTGGCCAGGACCTGAATGGCCGAGTGGCCATCAAAGGTCACCGGGCTTGCTACCAATTCCATATCTAGACGCGTTCCATCGGCGCGAACGTATTGTCGCTCCACGGGGGTGGCGGAGGCCGTTCCATGAGTGAGGTTTGCCACGGGAAGGTCCTGCAGGAATCCTTTTGGGAAGCATTCCAAGAGGGAACGTTCTTCAACCGAGGGCGCTGTCGGCAGACTAAAGAGGCTCAATCCCGCGTCATTCATGAACAGAACGGTGTCGTCCGCGTAGACCACGATTGCCTGAGGCGCAAGTGCGGCCAAGCTCCGGTAGCGGTCTTCACAGGCATGTAAGGCTTCGAGGGCCAGATGTCGCGGGGTGATATCGCGGATCACGCCCACGTATCCGCTGGGCGGAGCACCCCCGTCGCGTAAAGGAAACGCTTCCGCCATCACCCAGCGGAGGGATCCATCGGGTCTGTGAAAGCGAAATTCTCGTGAAAAACTCCGAGCCTGCCCGGTGGCTGCCGACCATTCGGTGACAATGACGTCGTGATCTTCAGGGGCAAGAGCCGTGAGCCAACATTCTCCTGATGCCGATGTTGTGGAAAATCCAGCCATGCGGCGCAGGCGTTCATTGAGATACAGGGTCTGCCCTTCCGGGTTCGAGAGGAAAATGCCGATCGATGCCTGCCCGGACAGGGTACGGACCACGGCCTCAATCGACCGGAAATCCTCCGAGGAGGGAAAGGCCGCTGCCAAGTCTTGCGCGCTCACACGGTACTCCTTCATCTGCACTGAGGTGGACTGATGCGGTCAGCCCGGTACCCCACCATGGAGTCCATCCGGCTGGTGCTGGTGGGTCCCTAAAATTATGGGGGCACGAATACGTACCTCAGTGCGCTTCATCGCCTGCAGGATCCGCATCATATCACCAAGCTCGACCATGCGGTGAGAGATGATTGAAATTTCGCCACGTAATTGGGCCCTAGTGTGGTAGGGCCATTTATCGGCGGGGCAGCATGGGACCGCCACTAGCCCATGGGTGTCAGCAGGAGCATGGAATGTGCTTGGATGATGAGGATGCGGAAAGAAGGGAGACTCGCTGAAAGTTTCCGACTCTCATCCCACTGCAGTGAGTGGAATGTCTGTCGGCCACTGCTGAGTTTGGTGCCGAAGGCGGGACTTGAACCCGCACGGCTTGCGCCACACGCCCCTCAAACGTGCGTGTCTGCCATTCCACCACTTCGGCAACCGGATCGCTCTCCGTCGACACATGAGGCAGGGTGCTGACGTCCCGAACGGGTCGATGAAGTACCCGTTCTCGTTACGTAGTCCCCAGACCCCAGAGGAAGCGCATTATAGAAGTGGTCCAAAATGCTTGTCAATCAACTAGTTGTCCGGTAGAATCTGACGCGTGCTGCGTGGACACGCGGCATCCCCTTCCCATTTCAGCGATCAGCGGACCAACGTTCGAGATGACGCCTCTCTCAGCCCCACATATTTCCTATACAGGACGGCAGACGGACATCGCCGCGCTCTTTGACGTCGACAATACGTTGCTCCCGGGACAAGCCAGCGAAGTGCGATTTTTTCGCTTTCTCTGGAAACGGGGACTCGTGGGATGGCGTGAGGTGCGGGACAGCATTCAGTGGGTGCTGCGATGTGCGCCTCCGGTGTCGCTCCACCCGTTGCGGGAACGGAAGCTCTATTTGGCAGGAAAGGGTGCGGCTGAGGTCGAAGCGTTGGCTGAAGAATTTTGCCGTACCGAATTGTGCCCCCGTTTGTCCGCCCAAGGTCTCTCCCGCATGGATGAGCACCGCCGAGCCGGGCATCATATCGTTCTGGTCACGGGGTCCCTCGATTTCCTGATTGCTCCGCTGGCTGCATTGCTGGAGGTCCCGACCCTGCTCGCCGCCAGGCTCGAACAGCAGGAGCGGCAGTTTACGGGGCAGGTCTGTGCGCCCCTCCCGTATGGCCCCGGCAAGCGGGAGTTGATTGTGCGGCTGACGCGGGACTCAGGCATCGATCTGGCGCAGTCGTTTGCCTATGGCGATAGTCCCGGCGATGTTGAATTACTGGAGATGGTGGGCCATCCGTTGGTCGTGAATCCTATTCGAGGGATGGACCGTATCGCCCAGCGAAACGGCTGGCCGATAACCACATGGACATGAAGATCTCCGCCGACTCGTTATCACAGGCTGACTGGCCACATCTACCCACGATGCTGAAGGTCACCGAAATTTTTCACAGCATTCAGGGTGAGTCGACGCACGCCGGTCGTCCCTGCGTCTTCGTTCGTTTGACGGGATGCCCTTTGCGCTGCACCTGGTGCGATACCGCCTATGCGTTTTACGGCGGCCTGGATCTGGCGCAGGATGACATCATCGCGCAGGTGCGGGCCTTCGGGTGCACCTTGGTGGAAGTGACGGGCGGCGAGCCGCTCAGCCAGGCGGCATCGCTGCCCTTGTTGACCAGGCTTTGCGACGAGGGGTTCGAGGTACTTCTGGAAACCAGCGGGGCCGTCGATACGTCCGGCGTGGATGGACGAGTGCACATCGTGCTGGATGTGAAATGTCCTGGAAGTGGCATGGCCGAGCGCATGTATTGGCCGAATGTCGATCGGCTGACACCGCGCGATGAAGTCAAGTTTGTCATCAAGGACCGGGCCGATTATGAATGGGCGCGCGAGGTCGTGCGCAGCCGGAATCTGGCGGCGCGCTGTACGGTGCTGATGAGTCCCGTGTTTGGCGAAGTTGATGCGCGACAATTGGCGGAATGGGTGCTGACCGATCGATTGCCGGTCAGGTTTCAGTTGCAAATGCATAAGCAGATTTGGGCGCCCGATATGCGCGGGGTGTAACCACGGCCGGTTGGCTGTGTACGTCGGCCCATGCGGGAACAGCGAACGGTAAGAACGAGGGAGGATTGATGAAGAAGATTCAGGTGCAAGCACAGGTTGGGCGGGCGGAACAGGAAGTCGCCGAGGTGCTGGTATTGCTCTGTTGCGAGGGTGCATCAGAGCTGTCCCCGGAAGCGGCCGCCATCAACACGCAGCTCGGTGGACAGCTCGCGGCCTTGATTCAGCGCGGGGAATTTGAAGGCAAACTCGGCGAAGGATTGTTAGTACACACGCAGGGCAAAGCCAAGGCAAAGCGGCTGCTGTTAGCCGGCTTGGGGAAGGAAAAGGATTTACGTCTGGACGCGTTCCGCCAGGCGTTAGGCGCTGCAGTCAAACGCGTCCGCCAGGCCAAGGTGTCCTCATTCGGCGTGGTGCTGCCGGGTGCGGTGCTGGATGAGCTTCCAGTTCAGGACGCTGCGCAGGCCATGGCCGAAGGTGCCATCCTTGGCAATTACCAATTTACAGCCTACCGGAGTGCGAACGGAAGCAAGCCGGTGGACGTCGAGCGGCTGACGATCCACGTCGCGCAAGCATCGCTGCTGACGCAGGTCACCGAGGGTATCCGGCGCGGCGTGGCGACGGCGGAGGCCACGGTCCTGGTCCGCGATCTGTGTAACCATCCGGCCAATGTCATGACGCCGAGCCGTATCGTGCGAGAAGCCAAGGCCGTGGCGAACGAGCCGGGCGTCAAGCTGAAGGTGCTTGAGCAGAAGGATATGGAGCAACTCGGCATGGGGGCCTTGCTCGGCGTGGCGAAAGGCAGCCACGAACCGCCGAAGTTCATCATTCTGGAATACAAGGGCGCGAAGGCGAAGAAGGGCGATCCTCCCGTGGTCATGGTCGGCAAGACGATCACCTTCGACACCGGCGGTATTTCGCTGAAGCCGGCCGAAAATATGGAGCACATGAAGGCCGACATGACGGGCGGCGCCGAGGTGCTGGCGACGATGCGGGCTGCAGCACGACTGAAGTTGCCGGTGCATCTGGTGAGTATCCTGCCGGTCGCGGAAAATATGCCGGGTGGTCGCGCGATGCGGCCAGGCGATATCGTAAAGACACTCTCCGGAAAAACCGTCGAAGTCCAAAACACCGATGCTGAGGGCCGATTGATCCTCTCGGATGCCTTGGCCTATGCCACGCGCTACAAACCGGCGGTCTTGATCGACATCGCGACGTTGACCGGAGCCTGTGTCGTCGCGCTCGGCCAATTTGCGATCGGCATGTTCGGCAACAACGATCAGTTGAAAGAGCATGTCCGGAATGCGGGCATGCGGGCCGGTGAGCGCGTGTGGGAAATGCCGCTCTGGGAAGAATACTTCGAACAGTTACGCAGCGATGTGGCCGATATGCGGAATATCGGTGGCCGGGGCGGAGGCATGATCACCGCGGCGCTGTTCCTGAGCAAGTTTGTCGGGGACTGCCCGTGGATCCATCTGGACATCGCCAGCACGGACTGGAGCGAGCGTGAGCGAGCCTACCTTCCGAAGGGGCCCACCGGGATCGGCACGCGGCTGCTCATCCAATTCCTGCTTGATCGCACGTTGCCCTAACGAGAACCGGTGCGTGGGGCGGTGTCAGTGGAGTCTCCATCTGCTTCTCACTCAGAGCGTCATTGTAGGGGGTTATGACATTACGCGAGCAAATCGGTCAGCTCTTCATGATGGGATTTACCGGGACGGCAGTGAGCAACGACCTGGCCTCGTTTCTCACCGCCTACAAGCCGGGCGGCGTGATTTTCTTTCGACGCAACCTCGAATCGGTCCAGCAGATCGTCGACCTCACGAATGGGCTCCAGAAGCTGTCCCCGGCTTCGCCGCTCTTGATTGCAATTGATCAGGAGGGAGGGCGGGTGTCCCGGCTGCCTGCTGAATTTACGATCTTCCCTCCCTGCGGTCAGCTCGGACAGTGTCATTCCAGTGAATTGGCCTATTCTGCGGCGGCCACCATCGCCAAAGAATTGCGAGCTGTTGGGATCAATATGAATATGGCGCCGGTGCTGGACGTGAACAGCAACCCCGACAATCCCGTGATCGGCGATCGGGCGTTCGGTGCCGAGCCCGATCTCGTGGCCGACATGGGGCTGGCCACGATCGGCGGCTTGCAGGACAATCTGGTCGTCGCCTGCGGGAAACATTTTCCCGGCCATGGTGATACGGCGACGGATTCGCATAAGGAGCTTCCCGTCGTGGACGCGGGAATTCAACGGTTGCGCGAGACGGAGTTTCCTCCGTTTCAGCAGGCCATCCGGCAGGGAGTGGCCAGTCTCATGACGGCCCATGTCCTGTATCGGGCGTTGGATCCGGATGCGCCGGCGACGTTGTCTTCCGCCGTGATCCAGCGGTTACTGCGCGAAGAGTTTCGGTACGACGGGGTGGTCTTCACTGACGACCTGGAAATGCATGCGATCATCGATCATGACGGGATCGGTGAAGCGGCCGTTCGCTCGTTCGTAGCCGGCTGCGACGTGCTGCTGATCTGCAAAGATCAGGACCGGGTCATGACGGCCATGGAGGCGATGGAGCGCGCGGTTCGAGACGGCCGGATTACCCCGGAAAGGCTGGAGCAGTCGTTGACGCGAGTGGCGCGGCTCAAGGCTCGATACCTGATCCCCTACAAGCCGGTGACGATTTCTGACGCACGCCTGGTGGTCGGGTGTCGTTCGCACAAGGTGTTGCTGGATTCCTGGCACAAGGCCTATGCCCGTCTCCCTTCATCGAAGGTATCGGAGAGTGCTGAGTCGTCAGCGGCATTGGATTCACCCGTCACGCATGTCTAAGGCGGACCTGTTCACTGCGTGCGGGGTCCTGGTTGATGGAGAGCCTCGGGGCGAGAGTTCCTCGTCTTGCTAGGGCGTAAGGCTTGTGAGGTTCTGGGGCGTCGGCGCTGGATTTTCCTCCCTGGTTCTGATTCACTAGTGCTGAGTCAGCTGTCCCATCTACTCATCATAACGAGGCGCCATGGCCATCAAGAAAGGTGACATTCTCGACGAGCGGAAACGATTTCCGGACTCCTGCGGATTAGTGGTCAAATGCACCGGCGGCGGTGAGGGTTTCCAGAAGATCTTCTGTTGTGGGCATGAACTCACCGAGGAAGATCTCGTGCCGGAGATCCTGTCGTCGAGGGGTCGGAAACGAGGGCCGTTGCTTCCGGGCGCCATGTTGGAAGAGCGGCGGCAGTTTCCCGATTCCTGCGGCCTTCGTCTCATGGTGATGGATGGCGGCGCCGGTCTTCAAGGGATCGACTGTTGCGGCCATCTCATTACGGCCGGCGCGGTGCACGGATTAAGATTCGGCCAACCGCGTGAAGATTTCCCCATGCCGACCGGTCAGGCAGGAACGGCATGACGCCACCGGTGCCCCCTCCCGGGCCTCTAGAGAAGTCCCGCCGGGCAACCATGCAGTGGTTGCTGGGATTCATGGACCATCTAGATCGCTTGGGCTATGTCGCGGCTGGATTCAGCTTGTTGGCCTTAGGCATGCTGATCTTTGTGCATGCCTGGTACGCCTTTTTCTTGCGCTCCAACGATGTCCCGCTATTACCTGCCGGACTCAAACTGTTGAATGATCTGCTGCTCGTCATCATCTTGCTGGAACTGTTCCGAACGGTGGTGCGGTTTCTTCAAACCGAGGTGCTGGAATTGGAGCCCTATCTGGCGGTCGGCATCATCGCCTGCACGCGACGGGTGTTGACGGCCAGCGCGGAATTATCTCATCAGCTTGAGGTGGTGACACGAGAGGCACGGCAGGAACTCTTTCAGCAGTATGTGATGGATGTCGGCCTCAACGTGATCGTTATCATCGTCCTCATCCTGGGGGTGTACCTGCTTCGCATGCGTCCTACGAGAGAACGCCCCGCTACAACCTAATCCCTTTTGGCCTAAATAGCAGGGGGTGATAGGTCCTTCTTGCCCTCTTCCTACCTCTTATGGCATCATGCACGTCTTCTTGGAGGCATGGTGGCCACATTGCTTGAATATGTGGGATCGGTGCATATCTACCTCGGACCCTACCGAGGCAACCCTATTGCTTTGTATTTGAGGCGTACGGAGGCGGGCTGCCAGATCGGGCCCCGCGCCTATCCATGGAATGACGTGGTAGGAGCCGGGGAAACTCCCAACAAGGCTGCTGCGGACTTCGAAGAAAAATGGAAGGGCAAGGGGTTGGCTGCTGATATGTACTCAGGTCCGTCCTGGGAAGGTGGGATTAAGCCTGAAAGGCCTGCCCCTCCAAAGCCTGCGGCTCCTCCGAAACCTGCTGCCGCTCCTGCGGCGGCTCCGGCACCAGCTACGTCGGCTGCCGCTCCCGCTCCTGCTGCAAAACCAGCTACCCCCGCTTCGGCGCCTGTCGCAGCCGCACCTAAAGTCGCTCCTGTCGCTCCAACTGAAGCCTCGTCCTAATTCTTCTATCGGTTATTGTTCAACCAACGGGGTCACGCGTGCCCAGGGCCACCGGTGTGCTCAAGGGCCGGACTGGTTGCGAGCTTGCTTCGGCGTATGCCGTACGTGGCGTAGACAACGACGCCGATGACCGTCCAGACAAAAAACCGGATCCAGGTCATCCAGGGGAGGAAATACATCAAGCCCAAGCAGGCCAGGACGCCTAACATAGGGATGACCGGCATAAAGGGCATGCGAAATGGCCGAGGGTGGTTCGGGTTGGTATAACGCAGCACCATGATTCCGACACAGACGAGGACGAAGGCAAAGAGTGTCCCGATGTTGGTCATGTCGGCCGCTTCGCCGATGGGAATCAAGGCGGCCATGATGGCCACGGCGATGCCGGTGAGGTAGGTGGCATGGTGGGGTGTGCGAAATTTCGGATGCACGCCTGACAGCCAGGGACCGAGGAGGCCATCCCGGGACATGGCGAAAAACACGCGAATCTGACCCAGCATCATCACCACGAGTACGCTCGTGATCCCGGCCACAGCTCCGACCGCCACGATGGCGGCCCCCCATTTAAAGCCGGCGACGCGCAATCCTTCGGCCACCGGTGCATGGATGTCGATTCGTGAAAACGGCACCAGGCCTGTCAAAACCGCCGCCACGGCAATATACAGCAGGGTGCAAATACCCAGTGACGCGAAGATCCCGATGGGGAGATCGCGTTGAGGATTCTTGGCCTCTTCCGCGGTGGTCGAGACGGCGTCGAACCCGATATAGGCAAAGAATACGATGGCCGCCGCTGCCCCCACGCCGGCAAATCCAAACGGCATGAACGGCGTCCAGTTCGTCGTGTCGACGGAAGAAGTGCCCACGGCGATGAAAAAGACGATTACGGCCAGCTTGATGAGGACGATGCCGCAGGTGGCTCTGGCGCTTTCCTTCACTCCGACGATCAAAATGCCGGTGACTAGTAGGACGATGACCGCGGCGGGGATATTCGCGATCCCTCCGTCCGCGCCTGGCGGATGTGTGGCCCAATAGGGAAGTTCGACGCCGCAGAGTTTCAGAATATTGTTGAAGTACCCGGACCATCCGATCGCGACGGCGACACAGGCCACGCCGTATTCCAGAATCAGATTCCATCCCGTGAGCCAGGCCAGGAATTCGCCGAGGGTCGCATAGGAATAGGTGTACGCGCTGCCAGCTACCGGGATCATCGCCGCAAATTCCGCATAACAGAGCGCGGCCAGCGCGCAGGTGATGCCGGACAGAATGAACGACAGGACGATTCCCGGTCCCGCTCCTGGTCGATGTGCATCGCCGACGATCGCGGTGCCGATCAGCACGAAGATGCCGGTGCCGATGATCGCGCCGATGCCGAGTCCGGTCAGGTCCCAGGCGGTGAGGCTCCGTTTCAGGCGATGTTCAGGGGCGTCGGAATCAGCGAGGATTCGTTCGATCGATTTGGTGCGAAACAGCGGATTGCCCACGCCGTGTCCTCTCTCCGGTGACGTCAGGCCCGAGTCCGCTGGCATGAGCGAATGAGTCACCTGTCATGTGGTGGTTCTGCGTTGCGGAGGCAATGGGTGACGCGCCGGGCGATGGGAGGCCGCCCGTAAGAATGCCTCAAAGAGCCGTCGATGCAGCTGGTGGCGCTCGAACAAAAATTCGGGGTGCCATTGCAGGCCGAGAAAAAACGGGTGGCCGGGATGTTCGATCGCCTCGACGATGCCATCGGGCGCGGTCGCGCTGGCGATCAATGCGCGGCCCAGGCCTTTCACCGATTGGTGATGGGAGCTGTTCACCTGCATGCGCGGTCGTTTCACGATGCGATTGAGGAGCGTGCCGGGGGTGATGGAGACGCTGTGCGAGAGACGGATCGCCGGTGTCGTCTGTCGGTGTTGCAGCACATCGGCCACCTGGGCAGGAAGGTCCTGATAGAGCGTGCCACCGAAGGCGACATTCATCGTTTGCATCCCGCCGCAGATGGCCAAAGTCGGGAGACGGGTGCGGGTTGCGAGATGGACGAGATCCAATTCGAAGCTTGCGCGCCGCTGGGCGACGATGGGAAAGGTGTAGTGCTTCCGTTCTCCATACAGGGCGGGGTCTAAATCTGGACCGCTGCCTGTCAGCAGCAGCCCGTCGATGGTGCGGAGGAGGCGGCGACGGGCCGCGCGATCAGCCACCAGGGGAAGAATGAGCGGCACCCCGCCGAGCTCTTCGATCGCGCGAACGTAGCGAGCCCGGAGAAAATACGTGGGCTCTTTGCCGCCCCATTCCTGACGATCACCGGCATTGAAGTCGGGCGTGACTCCGATGACGGGTTTCATGCTATCGGATCGGTTCCAAGGGCAGCGGCAGGGGCTCTTGCGGGGCATAATCCCCGGCCTCCCGCGCGGGTTCACTTGAGGAGACACCGAGGAAGCGGATCGGTTTATCTCCCTTCAGATGGTCCGGCGTGATGATGTAGGTGCCGTACATGCTGGGAACCCAAATATTTTTTGCAGTTTGTTCGCTCCCGCCTGAGAAGCCATAGGCTAATCCGCCAACAACCCCTCCACCGATGGCGAATGCCAATTTGAGCGGGGAGTAAATCAGAGACGCTAGGAACGAGCCGACCTGCATGCCCACACCCGAGGCGCTGGCGTCGCTCGACGAAACGGGCACATTCGAGGAACTCCCCGAGTCTTGTGCTGACACCGGCGCGA
Organism: Nitrospira sp.; assembly: GCA_020853775.1. GTDB lineage: Bacteria > Nitrospirota > Nitrospiria > Nitrospirales > Nitrospiraceae > Nitrospira_A. Next base: position 11,720 of record JADYYH010000112.1, on the reverse strand, counting down.
CGAGGATAGCCATAGAACAGATCATGACCAGGCTCAGGACGATGGCGTTCGACCAGAGGCTGCGGCGTCTTTTCGAGGACAGATTGACAGAGACGTTCACGTTAAGTGCCTCCTTCGTGCTGAAATGCTGACGGTGTGAAATTCGAAGATGAGTGCCGATGAACTTTTACAATTGCGAGTACTCCGTTGTCGTTATAACAAATTCATCCCCATTTTCAAACCCCTTCCGCCTTTGTTGCAGCTGTTGCTCGCTCTTTACGAGTCAGCACTCTGCCCCAGGTCTAATTCGGAGCGAATGAGATCCGTCACCTGTCCGGGCTGCTCGGTGATGATCTGCCGGAGTCCATCAGCGAAGCCGGCGGCGGCGATCACCTGGTTGTGTTGTTCAATGCCGGCGTGGAGAGCCAGGGTCAGCGCGCAGGTACAGACAGATTGAACGAAGAGTTCATCCGCTCGCCTCATCGCGTCCTCCTGCTCTTCCGGGCTGCTCGTGCGTAGGTGATGTTCAATCCAGGATGAAAAGCCGAGCGCCCGGCGAGCTTCCTCGACGTACTCCTGAGCGATGTCGATCCCGACCTGTACGCCGCCTTTCCAACTGCGTTTCTTCACATTGAACACACAGCGCAGTTCATCGGGCCGATGCTCCACCGGTTCGGGGCCGAAGAAGAATGTGATGCGGTACTGGCTCGGCTCTGCTGCGGGCGAAATACTCATGGATGGGGAGGGATTGTATCATCCCGGAGAGCGAAGAGCATCGCCTGATTGTCGAGTGGTTTCGATTTGGAAATGACGTTATGATGCGACCATGGAAACCGCCTCTCGCTTCATGGCCCAGGTCAGCCGGATTCAACACGCTATTCGAGACCAACCAGGAATTGACGGATGGCTCTTTTATGATTTTCGCCATCTCGATCCCATTGCCTATCGCGTGTTGTTATTAGACCCGTCGATGCATGTCACGCGCCGCTGGTACTACTGGGTTCCGGCGGTGGGGACCCCGGTGAAATTGCAGCATCGCATCGAGCCGCATGTCCTGGAGGACTTGCCTGGGGAAGTGCGGTTTTACGTCTCCTGGCGAGAACAGCAGTCGGCGCTGAAGACGATGCTTCACTCGGCCACACGAATCGCCATGCAATATTCGCCGATGAATGCAATTCCCTATCTCTCGCGTGTGGATGCGGGGACGTTGGATCTCCTGCGTAGCTTGGGTTTGGAAGTTGTCACATCCGCCGATTTAGTCCAACAATTCGAAGCGGTGTGGGATGGCGCGCAGTTGGCCTCGCATCAGGTGGCCGCTACCGGACTGCGTGCGATCGTGGATGAGGCCTTCGGATGTATCGGGACGGCTCTCGCCGCAGGTTGCGCGCTTACTGAATACGACCTGCAACAATATATCCTGTCTCGAATGGACGCTCGTGGTCTGGTGACTTCGAGTGCCCCCATTGCCGCAGTCAACGCCCATAGTGCCGATCCTCACTATGGACCGTCTGCCGAGGGCTCTGCTCCTATCCGTCAGGGAGATCTGGTTCTGATCGACTTATGGGCCAAACAACCGGAGGCCCGAGCGGTGTATGCCGATATCACCTGGACAGGCTTTGTCGGGCAAGTTGTGCCTGCGAGGCAGCAAGATATCTTTCAGATCGTCCGGCGAGCACGGGATGCGGCCGTAGCGTTTGTGCAAGCGCGCGTACGAGCGGGCGCATTCCCGTACGGTTGGGAGGTCGACGATGTCTGTCGGCAGGTCATCGTGCAGGCTGGATACGGGGAGTATTTTGTTCACCGGACCGGGCATTCAATCGGCGAAGAAGTCCATGGCAATGGCGCAAACATCGACAATCTGGAAACCCAGGATGCCCGCCGATTATTGCCCGGCACCTGTTTTTCTATCGAACCGGGAATCTATCTTCCCGGCGACTTCGGTATTCGGAGCGAGCTGGATGTCTATCTCTCAGCCAACGACGCGGTGGTGTACGGTCAACCGGTGCAAACCGAACTCGTCGCGATTCCCCTTTCCGCGCCGTGACGTCGAGTGTGATCCTCAAGACGGACCGCCGCCTTTCTTGACACTCTTTGCATCGGGCAGCTATCGTGAGAGATCGAATGGCCGAAGAGGTCTCGTGCCTAGTTGGCCCCTACTTGCCGAGGAAGGACACCGAACATGTTTGGCACGATGGGATTCTCCGAACTGATTATTATCCTGGTTATCGTCTTGATTATTTTTGGCGCCGGGAAGCTTCCGCAAATCGGGGAAGGCGTGGGCAAGGCCCTCAGAGGGTTTAAGAAAGAAGTAAATGACATTCCTGCGCAGGATGTGACTCCTGAACAGGGTGAACCTTCGACGGTCTCCCCCCAGGCTCAGATACCAGCAGTCGCAGAAGCGGCCCAGGCAGTTCAACCGGCGCCGGTTCCTCAGGTCGGTACTACTCTGAAGGCCACTGCTCCCTATACGCCTGGGCCTGAGTTAACCCCTGGCACGACCGCTGCCTTAATGACTGCAGCTGCGCCTCAGGGGCCACAAACTGCCCAGCCGTCTAAGCCGCGGGTAGCCACGGTGACGCCGGCTCAGGCTGCTCCCGGGTCCGCGGTGGCACAAGGTCATCAACCTCCGACGATGGAAGACCGTATGGCGGCTCCGGCACCGGTGATGCGGGGGCAGTATCCCCCCTTGCCTGCTTCGGCCCAAAGCAAGCCGGTGGCCAAGCGTCCTTCTGCTATTGTAAATAAAGATGCGGTGGCCCGGGTACAGGCCGCGCAGGCTGCCATGCGCGCAAAGGCTGGGCAGCCTCAGCCGGCGCCTTTTTCTCCCCAAGACATGCAGGGTTTGGGCGAGGGACTGGGAGATGCGGTGCGGACTTTCCGACAGGCCGTTGCGGATGTGCGGAGTTCGGTTGATCCCCAAATGCGGACGATTCGAGCAGAAATGGATTCCGCGCAAAAGGAACTGGAACAGTCGATCGAAGCAGCGAAGCAAGCGCCGGTGGTGGACGAAGATGCGCCTGCCAAGCCGCTCTAACTGATCGAAGCTTTTTGTGACGCGATCGGCGAGTCGATGTGGAGGAAATCCGTCTCACCATGCCGGGCCGATGTCCATGCATTGTCGCTGAGGGTGTCTGCTGATTCCACCTGTAATCCTGTCTATGCAGCATGCACCCGCCATTCTGAAATCCACATGAGTCCCGTCTGCTTTCCGCCTCGCGTGCCATACCGTGCATGCTTACTGCCACTCGTACTCTCCCTTTCCTTGACCGGTTGTTATGTGGAGGTCCCACCAGCGGCTCCGGAATCCGTTTCAATCAGACTAAGCGAATTGCTCGCTGATCCTGATCCGGAGGTGCGTCGCACTGCAACCGAAGCGCTGGGAAAGATCGGCCACCAATCTGCAAGCTCAGGGCTTCTCGCTGCATTGGCGGATCAAGATCCCCGTGTTCGCGCGGCTGCCGCGCTCGCCTTGGGTCGAGTGAGTGACGGAAAGAGCGGGGCGGCGCTTGTGAGGAAGTTAGCGGATCCGTCCGAGCCTGTTCGCGTGGCTTCCGCGTTGGCGCTTGGTGAAATTGATCTTTCGGCAGCTCAGGAGGAGCAGATTCTTCAGGCACTTCACGATGCGGATGTTTCGACTCGGGTCGCTGCCAGTCGAGCCCTCCTCAGTTTAGAGGCTGTGTCCTTCTCTACGGATCTCGAGTCGGCTCTAAAAGATCCGAACGCGCAGGTGCGTCAAGGGGTCGCAGCGGTTCTCAGTGAGACGGGAGACGCGAGATCTCTACCAAGTCTTTTGCGGCTTTTACAGCACGATGCCGATGCGGGCGTGCGGGCTGAGGCTGCGTTTCGACTTGGAAAAGTGGGAGATGTCGGTGCGTTGGATGTGTTGTCCGCGGTTGCCGAGAGAGATTCGAATCCGAGGGTTCGTGAATGGGCACACTGGGCTGTTCGGCAGATTAGGACACAGCCCGGCACCGGTTCAGGGAATCGACGAGGTCAGTGAGTCGGGTTTGAGCCTCGGAATCAATGTCAGTAAATTGGATGCCCATTCCTGGAAAGAGCAGATAACGCTCAGGCTTTGACCGAGTCCAGGCGACTTTCGCGCGCGTGGCAAATTTCTGGGTTGGCCGGTCTGGTAAGGCAAATTCCACGGTCAGTTCCGTGCCGGGCGCTAAGGGCGTACTACTCTCGATAAACAATCCCCCTCCGCCGATCCCGCCAGTCAGGCTGTCAAAATGCTTCCCGTCCCCGGTGGTGCAATGTACCTTGATCGCAAGGGGAGCTCGTGGGTGCGATCGACTATGAGCAAAGCGGGTATCCTCATCACCGGAGAGCATCTGCTCGATGAGGGTTCCCCAGCTCAGAGTACTCAGCTGTTGCCCGTTGTGATCGAACAAAGACACCGTTTCCTGTTCGCAATCAATCCCCAGCGTTTTGCCGTGGTGTTCGCGGGTGGCAGTGACGGGAAATTTCATCGTGAGGTCTCGGTGGGTCTGCAGTGCATCGATCTGCTACGATCTGGAATTGTGCGTCGAGGGTGTTTAGTGAGATTCGCTCGGCGGCATGCCTTTTACCGAATGGACCAGATTCAAGACGCGATTGCGGGTCTCCGCTGCGATATCCGTGAAACGCACTCCCATTCCGGGGCTAAATGTATACTGGTCTGCTTTAGGGCAGACCCAGGCAATCACTCCCTTTGCCGACATCCACTCACTGGGATCTTCCGGGAGCGTGAATTCCATTGCCAGTTTGGTTCCGACGGCTAATGGGGCAACGCTCTCAATAAAAAGGCCGCCGCCGCCGATTCCTCCGGCTCGACTCTCGAACTGCATTCCATCGGGAGTGTGATATTTGACGCGGATAGAAAGGGAAATCCGTGGTTCGGAACGGGCCTCACGGGACTGCTGAGGCTTTCGATAGGTCAAAATCTGATCGACGAGAAAATCCCACCCGAGACTTCCCATTGGTTCGCCGTTGAGACCGAGCAACGTGACCGATTCCTTGGAGGAATCAATTTCAAGCGTCTTACCCTTGTGTCTTGAGCTTGATACAACTGGAAATTTCACGTGTACGCCCTTTAGAAAACCTGGGACCTTGGAGGAAAGGCATCTTGTGCAAGTATAGCCTATGGATCGAACTTGTCGATAGAAACCTGCGATTTTTAGCGTCGTGGAGAGTGGGGGCGTGTACTGCTGCGCTGCAAAGGGCAAAAAAAGAGGGGGCTCAGGCCCCCTCTCCCGTCTCCGGGAATACCTTAATACGTGAATGCTTCTAAACAGTTAGGCGCTTTTGACGTCTTTGTCCTGCTCAAAGATTCGAATCGGCGCATGTTTTCCACTAATGGCGTCTTCAGTGATCACAACTTCTTTGATCTGTTTCTGCGAAGGGGCATCGTACATGACATCCAGCATGGCCTCTTCGAGAATCGCACGTAATCCGCGGGCACCGGTCTTCTGAGTAAAGGCCTTCCGGGCCACAGCACTCAAGGCGCCTTCAGTGAACCGGAGCTTCACTTTTTCAAAGGACAGCAGTTTTTCATATTGCTTAGTAAGCGCATTTCTGGGCTCTGTGAGGATGCGAATGAGCGCTTGCTCATCGAGTTCGTCGAGCGTAGCGACGACCGGCAACCGGCCGATAAATTCGGGGATCAATCCGTATTTCAGCAAATCTTCCGGTTGGACATGCGGCAATAACTCGCCCAATCGAATATCATTACGGCCCCGGACCTCGGCTCCGAACCCCATCGATTTCCGGTTCAGGCGCTGCTCGATAATATGTTCCAGGCCCACAAATGCACCGCCGCAGATGAAAAGGATATTAGAAGTATTGACCTGAATGAATTCTTGATGCGGATGTTTGCGTCCTCCCTGAGGGGGGACGTTTGCGACCGTTCCTTCGATCAGCTTCAACAGTGCCTGCTGAACACCCTCGCCAGAAACGTCTCTGGTAATCGACGGACTGTCGCTTTTCCTGCTGATCTTGTCGATTTCGTCGATATACACAATTCCGCGCTCTGCGCGTTCGACATCGTAGTCGGCAGCCTGGAGCAATTTGAGAATGATGTTTTCAACGTCTTCTCCAACATAGCCCGCTTCCGTGAGTGTCGTCGCATCGGCGAGCGTAAACGGGACGTCAAGAAACTTGGCCAAAGTCTGGGCCAGGAGGGTTTTCCCTGTGCCGGTCGGGCCGACGACCAGAATGTTCCCTTTCTGGAGTTCGACGTCGTCAACGTCCTTATCCTTGGCTGATATCCGTTTATAGTGGTTGTGTACGGCGACTGAGAGGATGCGTTTTGCGCGGTCCTGGCCGACTACGTACTGATCGAGATGGTGTTTGATCTCGGCCGGCTTTTTCAGCTTGGAGGAGATTTCTTCCTTCGCTTCTTCCCAGTCCTCGGCAATGATGTCATTGCAAAGGTTCACACATTCGTCACAAATGTAGACGGTGGGACCGGCGATGAGTTTGCGTACTTCGTCCCGACTTTTCCCGCAGAACGAGCAACGCAGGTGCCGATCAATCTTTTCCTGTTTAGCCATGCCGCCTCCTGTACACCAAAGGTCAACTAGCTCTTGCCGCCATCTTTCCCTGAGTCCGTTGATCCCACGGGTTTAAGGCTCTTCAGGGGGCGTGTGATGACTTCGTCGATCAGTCCGTAGCGTTTGGCTTCCTCACTGGACATAAAGTAGTCCCGCTCGGTGTCCTGGGAAATTTTATCCAGCGGTTGTCCGGTATGTTTAGCCATGATTTCATTCAGGCGTTCGCGAATCTTCAGAATCTCCCGGGCATGAATGTCGATCTCCGTCGCCTGGCCCTGAAATCCGCCCATCGGTTGGTGAATCATGACACGGGCGTTGGGGAGCGCATAACGCTTGCCTTTTGTCCCGGCGGTTAACAAAAAGGCCCCCATGCTGGCTGCCTGCCCCAAGCAGATCGTATTAATGGAGGGTTTGACGTATTGCATGGTGTCGTAGATGCCAAGTCCCGCCGTAACACTTCCCCCAGGGGAATTGATGTACAGATTAATATCCTTCTCCGGGTCCTCTGCTTCCAGGAACAGCAGCTGGGCAATAATCAGGTTAGCAAAGACGTCGTCAATCGGAGCGCCGAGGAAGATGATGCGGTCCTTGAGGAGGCGTGAATAAATGTCGTAGGCACGCTCGCCGCGGTTTGTTTGCTCGACAACAATCGGAACTAGCATTCGGCCGAATCCTTTCCGCTAGAGGACTACCAGGTGGAAACTCTTCAGTTTACCATACTCATCCCGCCGGGATTTGGTGATGACCGCCCGACCTTTAGTGCCCGCGACTCCAGGTATTCGGAGATGTCAGCCCTGAATCATCGCGTGCTTGTATACAAAATCCAACGCCTTGTCAGCCAAGATTCTTGAGCGAAGATCATTCAGCGTGTCTTGACCACCCGCTTGAATCATGCGGGTGACTTCCTCGACGGAGAGTTTCACTTCAGCAGCGAGCCGCGTGATTTCGTTGCTGAGATCCTCATTAGTCACCGTGATGTTTTCTTTCGTTGCCAGCGCTTCCAAGATGAGCCCAACCTTCACGCGACGTTCAGCCTCCGGGCGATATTCTTCTTGTAGCTGTTTGGCTTCGTCGGCTTGCGAGAGCGCGGGGGAAGCCTCCGTTCCATCACCGGCCTTTCGTTGACGGGACTGCAATTGCTGGCGAACCATGGCGGAGAGTTCTCGTTCTACGAGTGTTCCGGGGAGATCAAAGTGGTGAGTTTCGGCCAGTCGCTTTAAGATCGTATCCTTGTAGGAATCCTCGATATCCTTTTTCAAAGCCCGGTCCATTTCAGCGTGGAGCTTCTCTCGAATTTCCTGCAAAGATTGATAGGGGCCGCAATCTTTTGCAAATTCGTCGTCGAGCGCCGGAAGTTGTTTGCGCTTGATCGACTTGACGGTGCAGCGAAAGTTGACGCTTTTCCCAGCCACTCGTGCATCGGGATGTGTCGCCGGATAGGCCTGAGGAATGGTGATGACGTCACCTTCCTTTTTCCCGACAAGGTACGGTTCAACGTCGATTCCCAGGACGGAGGCGTGAGAGCCCATTTTGTGAAGGTGTCCCGTCTTGGTTGTCCCATCAAGAGCGGTCCCATCCACTGTGCCGTCAATGTCTATAACAGCATAGTCTCCGTCGGCCAATGTCGTGCCGGCTGGAGCCGGATGGAGCTGAGCCATCTGCTCGCGAAGGACTTCGAGAGCCTTTTGTATCTGTTCATCGGTGACGGTTCGCTGATCCTGTTTCAGAGAGATGGGATTCGGAGCTTTGTAATCCCGAAGCTCAATCGTCGGTTTGATTTCAACGGTGGCCGTAAAGCTAAACGGGGAGTCTTTCTTAACTTTGACCCGTTCCAACGGTGGGATTTCCACAACAACTGGAACGATTCCCGCCTGGCGGATGGCTCGATCATAATAATCCGGCACTAAGCTCCGGATGACATCTTCTTCAATCGTTTTCGCATAGCGCTTCTCGAGCAATTGGAGGGGAGCTTTTCCGGGGCGGAAGCCGGGAATGCGAACTTGCCGATTCAATTCAGAGTAAGCCTGAACAAAACGCAGATTCACTTCGTCAGCAGGAACTTCGATCTTGAGCGCTCGCTTCATGGGGCCGAGTTCGGTCATTTCCATCTTCATAAGTCTATTCACGTCCTCCAAGTCCGATAATGTTTGGTGCGTCACGCCAGGCCATAGAGGGTGGTGCGAGAGGGGGGACTTGAACCCCCACGGTTACCCACGAGATCCTAAGTCTCGCGCGTCTGCCAGTTCCGCCACTCTCGCGCGACGCTGAGTACTAGGCTGCTCACCGATGGTGCGTAAGGAATGGATGCACATGTGCAAAAGCACGATGAATAATGACATTTTGTACCGTCGATCGTGTCTGCCTGTCAACCCATACGCAGGTGGGGACCGGGCGTTGAGATGTCATCCTGAGCGGCGCTAGTCCGGAAAGTAGGTTGTAAGTGGCGAGGTCTCTATCACGGCGTTGCATCTTACCGTGCTGAGAGGTCTTCGCTAGCACTGCCCTGCATAAGGAACGGTATAATGAGCACGCAGGCATGACTCACCATGCCACCATTCGAATGTTCTCCGAAAGAAAGGGGGGATACCGTATGAACCGCCAGTCTGTGATCACTGCAGTTGGGTGTCTCATTCTGTTGAGCGGCTTCCCTCTTTCGGTCGGGGCTTATCGAGACTATTTTACCGACGCACAAAAGAAAGAATTAGGGGCGATTCAAACAGTCTCGATTGAGGCATTGGCCCTCACAGACAAAGGGGCTACCAATGCCGGGGGAATTCTGGGCGTGGTGATGAAGCGCATGGGAGAACTCGGTTACGAAACGGTCTCGGACCCAAGCAAGCCCCACGATGTCGTCGTCCGGGTCAAGTGCGAGCAACGGAAGACGTGGGAGGGCACGGCGTCCGCGGGCGGAGACAATGATTTGCCCGATGCGCCGTCCCGCTTGTGGAAAGGGCCGGCATGTCAGATTACCTACGCCTTGGGTGGCATGAAGATCAAATGGCAGAAGGAGGTTCGGACGGAATTCCAAGATGCTGTCGAATCCGCTCAGTCGGCTCAGGCACCAGATCCGGGGTCGTATGCGATGAATGCGCTGCAGGATGCGCTGGAAAAATATGAGTTCCCCCTTCTCTTGACTGCGGAGTGGGGCCAGCCTGATCGCCTGCTCAAATTGCTGGATACGCCGCAAACCAGCCAAATCAGGAAATTAACGATAATTTCCCTCTTAGGAGAGATGGTCGCGGATGAAGCGTTGCCCCACCTCACCGAGGCCTTGAAGGACAGAGACCTCGCGAAGCAAGCCGCGGTCGCATTGGGGAACATGGGGAAGGAGGGCATCCCTGTTCTGATCGACATTTTGAAACATTCCAAGCAGCCCGAGCTGCAGGCGGCTGCGGCGAAAGGGCTGGGCGATCTGGGCAATACTCATAGCGACTCCAGAGTGGTCCCCCCGTTGCTGGAGATGCTTGATGCCCCCGGCATCGACATTGTGGTGCAAACGGAGATTGCCTGGGCATTGGGGCGGGTGCCGGATCGGCGGTCGGTTGAACCGTTATTCGCACTCGACCGGAAGCTGCAAAAAATCCGAAAGGATCCTCCGGATCCCCAGATCAAGAAATTAAAGGAGGCGGTCTTTTGGTCAATCAAGCAGGTGTATACCGAAGATCAGTACAGTTAGCAGGTAGACAGATGGTTTAGTGCCCCAACGTCTCCGTTCTCTCTACATGCATAGCCATCTACGATGGCTCACTAGCCCGCGCCACCATGCTGCTCACGATGGTGAGATCTGTTGCGGCCAGTGTGGGCCACACCGGCAGCACATCATTGGCCACTTCGAGCTGTGAAAACAGCGGCGACTCTGCTATGAGAGTCGAAACGGTGCCGAGGCGTTTGTGTACGTAGGGCACATTCAACATGCCGGAACAGCGAAGAGGGTAGGACCATGAGTGCTATCTCGCGACGACGCTTTCTGCACGTCTCCGCTATGAGTGGTGGCGCGCTGCTCTTGGGCGATCTCGCCGGGCACCTGCTCGATGTGCCTTTTGTGCGCTCAGCCGCCTTGGCGGCAGAGCCGATCAAAGTCGGTATTCTGGACCCGTTATCGAGCCCCTATAAGACATCTTCTATCCACGATGTGCATGGGGCGAACGTCGCGGTAGATCTCTTCAACAAGCGTGGCGGGGTATTGGGGAGGCCGGTGACGATCCTGGAGGCGGATGATGCGTCCAACCCAGATGCAGCCCTCAAGGCCGCTACGAAATTTGTGCAAGACGATCGTGTCGATGTCTTGATGGGAACATTCAATGCTGAGTGCGCGCTCGTTGTGTCGGAGTTCGCGAAGAAAGAGAACAAGCTGTTCATGGTCACGGGGTCACATTTGCCTGAATTGTCCGGGGCCGCTTGTAACTCCCACACCTTCGTTTTCATGCCCCATGCGTCCATGTTGGCGCAGGCCGTTGTTCCGCAGCTGGTGAAAGCCTACGGCACCCGGTGGTTCATGATCACGACCAGCTCGTTGGGCGGAAAAGCGATGGCCCAGGCGATGGTGTCGACCGCTCTCACCCATGGGGTGGAATTTGTGGGCGAAACACTGATGCCGTTCGGTTCGACAGAGTTCACGTCGGCACTCGCTGCGGCCAAGGACAAACGACCGACGCTGGTGCTGTTGAATCTCTACGGATGGGATCTGGTCCACGCGCTCAAAGCCTACACCACGTTGGAGTTAGCCAAAGACAAAATCGGTGTCGGCGGGATGATCGCCGGCGAACAAATTGGTCGTCCTCTGGGCTATGCGAACAACGCCGGTATCTGGGGGCTTATCTGGGACCCCAAAGTGAATACCGATGGATCCAGACGATTTATCCAAGGTGTCGTGGAGAAATACAGTCATGCCCCCACGTCGCGCTGTTATCTGGGGTACGCTGCCATGACGCAGATCCTTGAAACGATTCAGCGGGCAGGCACACCCGAGGCGCCCGCGCTCATCAAGGCATTGGAAGGACATGAGGTTGATGGTTTGAAAGAGGGGCGATCCTACTTCCGGGCCTCCGACCACCAGCATGTGCAGGATGTGCTGGTCGGAGAAGCCTACGGCAAGGAACTCGGATTAGGGCACTACAAGATTCTGGCCACGGTGGCCGGTGACTCCGTGGCCACCGTGCAATCGGGGGTCTGTCAATTGTAAGGCCGGGCCGCGAGGGTCGGCCTAGT
>JADYYH010000111.1 GCA_020853775.1 Nitrospira sp. | reverse complement strand
CCGTCCAAATCCGTTGCCTTGCCCTTTGGCTCCATATCTCGTGACTACACTATCTAGTACTGAGATCCGTCAAGGATTGATAAAAACAGTAGGGGTAATGAATCACCACCCTCTGAATGCCCGAAGTCACCTGAAGAAATCCAACCAGAGAGCTGGTGAGGCCAATCTTTAATTTGAGAAAAGGCAATCTCTCGATTCATCCAAACTCAAAGCCGCGAATATGACTGAAGTGGGGACATTGGCCTGATGAAATCGAAAGAGACAGTGTCGTTCTATTATGACCATATGAATCAAGTGAAGCGGGGGCTGCGCCCCCGAGCCCCCCGGCCGTCCGGTCCGCGTGACCCGGAACGGCCGGCGGGCCTTCGTGGGGTTGGGTTCTTCTTCGATTAATCGCCGTGGTCCTGTAAGTCCCTGTCCTTCCCATAAGGATGCCCAAGCCTTTCCAAGGGGACGGCCAAGCTAGCGCATCGCCGTCATCATTTGATAACTGCCGTTCTGACACTTCCCTCTCACCCCTGGAGGCCAGCAGGGTGACAGGGTGGTATGGATTGGTTGTAAGGGAAACCGAGAGGTTAGTAACGGGATTTGCGGAAGGTGAGGCCAGCGCAGGCAGAGCAGAGCAGAATTTCTTGGGTCACGCCTTCTGCTTGGTAGCAAATGCGGCCCCACACCCAATCGGCCTGACAGAACTCGCACAAGCGTTCTTGACTGTGTTCAGCGCAGAGCCAGCCCTTTCGGGCTCGATCATAGATCAGGCCAGGCCGTCCGCAGCAGGTCTGACCAAACAGAGACTCAACTTTTCGCACACAGGTGTTATGGCTCATGGCTTCTCACAGATGAGGCCTTTACCCAGGACCAGTTGCAGAATGAATCCGTTGAACCAGATGGCATGCCCGGCGAGCAGGTCTTCCCAGGTTTTGAAGAGAACGACGCGGGGAATCTCGATCTCTCCTCGAATTCGACGAAACACGTTCCGGCTGGACCATTGATTGCGCATCTCTTCCCATAAGGCACTCATGGGAAAGCCGAGAGACCGTTTCCAAGACCAGCACATATTCACGTAGCCCGATTGGTCCTGGACATATTGGCTGATGACATACCGGCTGAGGCGGTTCCGGGAGCGATGCCCCGGCTTGTAAGCCTTGATCCAGACCACCGGAGCCCCGTGGAGGGCTTCCCATTGCGCCGAGAGCCATTCCTGCGAGATCCAAAACCGACGAGGACGCTCGCCATCCGGGACTCGCCAAGCCCAGAAGATATGGAGCACGCCGTGACCTTCTTCCGTGCGAACCTGGTAGTACTCCAATCCTCGATAGCCGAGCTGCCGTTCGATCCGCTGGCGTAATTGTTTGTGGTGATAGGTCAGCTTGTCGGCCTGACCGCCCTCTGCCGTGGAAAGGGTGACCCATAACACTTGGAAGTGATGGGCTTCCCAAAACCATAGGAGCGAACGGACCCGTTGATACCCACGCTTTTGTTTGCGCGACCATTCCGGTCTGACAGGGCGACCACCGGACCGCGGAGCTTGCGGACGTGATTCGAACCTGGAGGGGTAGGCTTCAGACATGAAAAGACTCCCGAGGCATGGGTTGGGACGTGAGAGCCGATGCAGGTGGCTCCGTGCAGTTCATAGGAAGATCGACAGGACTTGTGGCGAGTCGTCGCGCGCCCTGGAGTAGAAGCGACCGCAGCAAGTCGGTGCGTTCTACACGTGCCTGCGGATCGACTGGGACGAAATGAATTTCAATCTTCATGTGAATGCCCATTGGGCAACATATCGGTACGGCAAAGTTCGACGGTCGTTTCGGTCTGTAACTGAAAGAGTTCATCCACGGTGCAGCCGAAATACTCAGCGAGTTGCAGGGCGACCTGCAGACTCGGGACTGCCTTTCCCTGCTCCAGTTTTGTGACATAGGAACGGTTCACCCGAATCCTGCGGGCGAGGGCAGCCTTAGAAATGCCGCGTTGAGCTTGGCGGGCTCGCCACTCTTTGAGGTTGTTCTTAATCATCTTCGTCCTCCGTGCAGCGCACTATAGAGAGGCGTTGCCCAACGGTCAATATGTGGACGCATTTTCTGTTGACTGGAAGACAACAGTTCAGGTATAGACTCGTCCCATGAATACTCCAGAGATGAATCGAGAGACTCCTCAAGCCCCGCATGGATTTCGTGCCTTGGTTAAAAGGCAAATGGAAACGGTCAACCTCAGTCTCCGGACCGTGGCCAGCGAAGCCGGCATTTCGCCGGCCTATCTTTCGCGGCTATTATCGGGCGAACGAGGACTTCCGCCAGACGACACCCTCATTCTCAAGCTAGCCGAGGTCCTTCGCATCGATCCGCCCGAACGGTTGCTTGTCGAAGCGAAGCGCGTCCCAGATATGCTGCTCCCGGCACTGTTGAGTGCACACGAAGCAGTCTCCAGGGCAGATCTGAAGGAGGCGATGAAGCAGTTACAGGCGGTGATCCTCAATCAACGGAAGAAGAGAGGGCGCCGATGAAGACAGTCTCCGGTCTGCTCGCTGCATTGATTCAGTGGTTGCGACGACCGGAACGCTTTATTCAGAAACTCCAAGCCGTCTATCCCCACTGTCAAACCGTCCCATTTCACAATCAAGAAGAAGCCGCCGCGAACCAAGGGGTAGAGCTCCTGGAAACCTCGTTTGGGCCCAAGATTGAGGGCATCACGACGCGGGACGAGGGCCAGGTCATGATTGTGCTTCGTCGTGGACTGAACCCGTTAAATCGGCAATTTGTCATCGCCCACGAACTGGGGCATGTCCATTTGCACCTTCCCGACATGAGGGCGACCGACGCCCAGCTTTCACTTGATCGGGCGGATCACCGAGACATCGAGGCAGACGCCTTTGCCCTGGTCTGGCTCATGGGCTCATTGCCCAAGGAGCGACTTGAGGCCGAGGTCTTTCTCTATGTTCTCAATAATCGAGGGATGGCATGGCGCGCACTTCGTGTGATTTGCTACGTGGCCTGGTATCACCAGCGAATCCGCCTCGCCAAGTGGCTAGAACGGGCCCTATTGAGTCTACAAGCGAAAGGAACGGCATAATGGCGGTTACCCCTGTCCCGACAATCTGCGGCCTCTATACGCGCGTCTCCACACGTAATCAGGCAGATACCGAATATAGCTCCCTCGAAACCCAACGCGAAAAATTGGAGGCCTACTGCAAGAGCCAGGACCAATACGTCATTTATCGAGTCTATGAAGACGCTGGCTTTTCGGCGGATACGATGAATCGACCGGCCTTGAAGGAACTCTTGCAGGATATTCGGGCTGGACGGGTTACCTGTGTGTTGGCGTACAAAATTGATCGATTGACGAGATCGGTCAAGGATTTCCATGTCCTGATGGATTTGTTCGACCGCCATGGGGCCAAGTTTGTATCCATTACCCAAAGTCTCGATACGCACCATCCCATGGGGAGGCTGCTCCGAAACATCCTGCTCGACTTTGCCCAATTTGAACGGGAGATGACGGCCGACCGCACACGAGACAAAATGCAGCAGCGGGCGACGAAGGGCCTGTGGAATGGCGGGAATGTTCCCTTTGGTTATCGCAATGAGGATAAGCGCCTTGTGAGGCATCCCGAGGAAGCGGCCTGCGTCCAATTCATGTTTCAGCAGTTTGCCCAAGATCCATCGCTAACCCGACTCCGTACCGAGCTCCAGCGCAGAGGATGGTTTTCCAGGACCGGGAAGCCGTGGGGAAAGATGACGCTCGACTATATCCTGACGAACCCCATCTATTGCGGGCGCATCCAATTCAACGATCAACTCTATCCAGGCGACCACGAGGCGTTGATTGAAGAAGGGTTGTATCACAAGGTTCAGTCATTGCCTCGTGAGCACACGCGAGCCGAAACGAAGATCCAGAGGACGTTTCTGCTCAAAGGGTTGCTCAAATGCAGTGTCTGCCAGTCGGCTATGACCCCGCATTACACGCAGAAACGCCGCAAGGATCAATCGATTAACCGGATTGCCTACTATCGTTGCACGAGGACCATGCAGCACAACAATACGGTCTGTACGGTCAAGGCCCTCAACGCCGACGCGGTAGAACGACAGGTTGTGGAATACCTGTCCACCTTGAGTCAGCAGGCTGAATGGGTGAAGGTGACCGTGGAGGAGTTGAACCGAGACCAAAAGGAGCGAGTTCGACCACTGGAACAGGAAGCCATTCGCCTCAGGGCAGGTCTGGACCGGCTAGAACGAGAAATAGATCGGTTGGTGCGAGGGGTAGGGCAGGGGACGGTTTCGGTTCAACGCCTTGAAGCGGAGATGCATCGACAGCACAAAGAGCAGCACAGCCTAGAAACACAGTACCAGGCCGTGCAACGCCAGATTCAGGAGCACTCGGCCAGGGAATATGATTCAGAGATCGTTCTACGAAACCTGAAGGATTTTCAAAGGATCTTTGCGACATTGCTACCGAAAGAGCAGATGGAAGTACTTCGGTGTTTGGTGCGGGATATCATCGTTCACCCCGACAAGCTCGTCATTAATATCTTTGAACTTGCCGAGATGGGAACGAGTTCGCAGGAGCGTAAAGGTTGGCTCCCCGGGCAGGACTCGAACCTGCGACCAGCCGGTTAACAGCCGGCTGCTCTACCAACTGAGCTACCGGGGAACGAGGATGTAATGAATGATCGAAGGCATTCTAACAAAACTGAGGTGCGAAGGGGGAGACTTTTTTAGATGCCAAAGTCATCAGTTTCGTCTTCGTCCGATGAAGCATCCGTATTGCCCTCCGCCTGTGCGGCGAAATGTTTTGCCCATGTCAGATAAAGGTTCCCACTATCCCGCATCGTGTCAGCAGCTTTGATAAGCTTTTCTGCCAGTTCCGGGTCCTTCCCGCTTGCGTGTATCACAGCAGCTCGCCGTTCAATAGCCTTAGGATATTCGCTCAACAGGGCGGCTATGTTTCGGAGGAGCTCATCAAGTACGTTATCTTCTTCCATTAGACCTCCCCGCTCCGCATCTCAAGAAAAACCCCCATAGCGTAAGACGCTATGGGGGTTATGTGAGACGAAGTGCCTACTTATCCTTGATAAGCTTGCCCGAGGGCAGCAGACTCGGATTTGTGAGACATGAGCTGCCCGGTGGCGCTGACCGCCTGCATTTCAATTGCCTCGTGTTTGGCGGCGTTGCACACGACGACGCAGAGCTCGCATCCTTTGCAGCGATCGATCGTGACTTCTGCGACCATCTTCGTGACGTTGAGATCCAGGCAGTTGGCTTCAGGGCAGTACATGATGCACAGGCGACATCCCTTTTTTGCCACGCACTTCTCGTCGATAACTTGCGCTACGTTATACATGCGACGTGGTTCCTTCTCTCTCGTTAAGCTGCAACGGCAGGATTACCGACTCGCAACTCGACCTTATTCTTTTCGGCCCATTCGCTTGCGATCTCGTATGCTCGTTTGACCGTCGCCAAATTTTTGGCCAGCAGCATTTCCTTTTTGGCGAATTTCTTCTTGATGGCTTCGTCCAAGGACGCCGTTCCGCCGGATGCGACAAATTTCTTTCCAAACCGTTCCTGTAGAGCACCGTCCAGGGCTTCCATCGAGACGCATTTGGTAATGCCTGCTACAGATCCGATCATCGACATGTTCGTCGAAAGCTCAGTCCCTGCGACTTCAATTGCCAGTTCAGTCCCCGCGATATAGAACAGGGAAACATTCAAATCCTTAAGGCGAGTAATATCTTCCTCTGAGAGAAGGGGTTGCGCGGAATTGATGATTACGACTCCGCCTTCTTTCACGCCTGAATAGAAGGGCATGGTGTAGCTTTTGCCCATCGTAATGACCTGAGGATGAAATACTTCAATGACATCCGGGAATACCAGTTCTCCTCGATCGTAAATCCGCTCAATCCCGATCCGGCAATAACTTTCCGCCGGCGCCATGCGTTTTTCAGCGCCGAAGAAGGGGTTTGAAATCGAGAATTTTCCGTCCTTGTTGGCAGCCATGGCCATGACATGGGCTGCCGTCACGGCTCCTTGGCCGCCTAGGCCGGACATGCGAATGTTGAGTCTTTTCTTGATCATGAACGACCTCCGGTTCCTTAGGCTTTTCCAGCCAGCTGCTTGGCGGCAGCTTTGCGTTCCTTGTCTTTTGCGGCCAGCTCTGCCAGGAACTGCTTCGCCGGCTCGCTGACATATTCCTTGTAGGCAAATCGCTCAGTCGGCTTTTCAGAGTCACGCATTTCCTGAAGGCCTTCCATGCTGTTCTTGCCGATTTCGAGAATGCAAGGCGTATAGAGCTGGATGTACGTCGGGCCAATCTCACGCGCGATCAAAACAGAGTTGCGTATGACTTTTTCTACCAGTGAGGGTTTGCTTACGGTGCAATTGACTACGTAATGACAACCGGACTCCCGAGCAATTTCAGGTAAACGAACCTTGTCAAACAGTTTGCCGACAGGGGCCATTTTCGCGACGAACCCTTTTTGCATCAAACCGCTTTCTTGGCCGCCAGTATTCGCGTAGAGCTCGTTGTCGAAACAGATCGTGGTAAATTTCTCCTGCCGGAACCAGGCCTGCAAGGTCATATCAAGTCCGATGTCAACAGTAGCGCCGTCGCCAGCAAGGACGACCACATCCTTGACTCGGTCGGGGAAGCGCACGCTGAGCGCCCGCTTCAACCCGGATGCAATCGCATTCTGGTTACCGAACAGAGAGTGAATGTTGTGCACGGCTACCATGGGAAACACCAAGCTGGTGCAGCCCGTCGAGCCAACCATGA
The DNA here is from genome assembly GCA_020853775.1 of Nitrospira sp. Classification (GTDB taxonomy): domain Bacteria; phylum Nitrospirota; class Nitrospiria; order Nitrospirales; family Nitrospiraceae; genus Nitrospira_A. Next base: position 53,576 of record JADYYH010000111.1, on the reverse strand, counting down.
CTGTATCTTCAGGATTGGGCAGGGAAGCCAAAATATAGCGGAATGCCATCGACTCAGGGCAGCCGGCGCATAAGGAATGTTGTTCAATCAGTTCCTTGGAAGTTCCAATATCCTTCCAGCCGCGGTCTTCTTTGCCATAGGTCGCACTCTGGACCAAATCCTGATAGTCCGATGGCATGATGTCATATAGGTCCGGCGAAATTTTGATTCGCTCTTTGCTCATGTATGCCTCCTCAAGGCTTAGCGATCTCGAAATGATGGCTCAGGTCACAACGACGGGGAACAATGTCAGCTGCCTCTGCCGGCAAGCGATTCGGAACGCAGGCCGAGGGCTGTCTTAATTTCGGAGACGATAATCTCTGGTGGCATGGTCATGCCGCCGCAGACATGGGGACCGGCATGGACACGTTCACTATTGGGAATCGTGGCTTTAATTTCCTTTGCCAGCCATCCGGTCACATTGAACTCGGGCACAAAGATATGTTTTGCATTCTTCGTGGCTTCGCGAATCTCTTCACCCGGCCAAGGACGGAGCGATTTCACTTTGATCAACCCGCACCGTACACCTTCGTCCTCCAGCAGACGGATGGCCTCTCGCCCTTGGGAAACGGCAGTACCCGAGGCAACAATGACGACCTCTGCATCGGTGTTTTCAGTATCGATTAAACCATTGATCCACTTGATCGTGTGTTTGCGTGACCGTTCGACCGCTGCCCAAATTTCTTGTTGCCAAGAAGCATGGGTGGCATAGCTGATGTAGTTGCTCTTCATAATGAAGGGATCGCGCATCATACGGACAGGGGGGCATTCCATATCCATGCATGGCACTGGGGAACGATAGGGATCATAGGGAGGAAGGCACATGTCGGTCGGTGTCAGGTTCACGACGTCTTTGGTATGGGTCACAAAGAACCCGTCACAACACAAGGCTAGGGGCAAATGCACTTCCGGCTCTTCAGAGACCATGAAACCTTTGAGGATCCAATCGAAAAAGTCTTGTGCCGTCTCTGCATGCCACACCAACATGCCGGTGTTCAGGAGGTATGAAATTTCAATCGTATCCGGCTGAATTGACAGCGGCGAGTTGATGCCCCGGCAGGTGACGATCATTTGGATCGGTAGGCGTGCCCCGGCCCACATGGGAAAGTTTTCCATGGCACGCATCGTTCCGGGTCCCGCTGTCGTCGTGAAGACTCGTGCTCCTCCAAACGCCGCGCCGGCACATTGCGACATAACCGCGAACTCACTCTCTCCGCGAAAATAATCACCGATATAGCCTTCTGCAAATAACTCACCGATAAGAGCTGCTGCTTCGCTCTGCGGGGTGATGGGATAAGCAATCATCACATCGCAGCTGGCTCGCCTCAGGGCCTCTTTAATCACCTCGCTCCCGGTATAAAAAGATGGATTGCGAGGGGCCTCATGCATCATTTTCCAGGGATCTGTGTAGGTCTGGCCCTTTTTATTCTGTGTCCCGATATGGGATTTTATTTCCGCCATGGACTCGGCCTCCTTTCAATCGTTAGAAGTGCTTCAAACACACTAGTTGGAAGCGCTCGTCTTAGCTGATGTCAGCCGTGGTTTAACGGTGCCTTTCAATTTACGAATCCACTCACCCAATTTCAGAATTTTTTCCACTGAAGCATCTCTGAAGGAGAGCATGGCGTCTTCATGGCCTGCTTGCGCGCACATTGCAACGGTATAGCACGATGTCCCGCCGCGTATAATCTTGAGGGATAAATTCGCCTGGTGGCAGTGTACGCCGATGAACATGCAGCAGTCGATCTTGTTGTGCCAGATGGTGAGATTCGGATGGTTAGGATTAATTTCGACTTCCGGATTGATCTTCGGGTACTTGGGGCGATAGTCCGGCATTGGAATGAGCATCGGCTTTTGTCCGGGCTGCACACACTCTTTCAACGTCTCGTAGAGGCTGCGGACCGCGGCAGCCTTCTTGGCCGCTTTTTCATTCCAGGCCCAGAGGACCAGAGGCCCTGGGAAAATGGTTGGCACCTGAGCCATGAGAAATTGACGCGCGGCTTCTTCGTAGGCTTTTTCTTCCGGAACGATGACGCCGTTGATATGTGCCTCGCCTGGATTGGGGAGATAGATCCCCATCGAAGCCGCGGCAGGTGGCAGGAAGTGTTCTGGGCCTGGTAACACGCGATACTGAGTCATTCGAACCTGCTCTCTTTTTGGGGTTAACAAACTTGGAGAAGGGACACCCTCGGTTAAAGCGTGGGGTCAAGTCACTCTATGCTTTCTCGATGTTTTTCTGCAATACAGCAGAAGGCCCACCTGGGGGAAATTAAGGGCCAGCGCGTGAGAAGGCACTTAGGTCTTTTGAACTACAAGGCTCACATCTTCCCAGACAGCGCTAAGTGCGCATTATAGGTGGCGATCTTTTTAGTTGTCAATCTGACAAGGCTCGCGGTTGTTGCTCGCTGCGAGGGTGACGCAGTGAGCACTTTGCTAACAAGCCTGAGTGCAGGAGGATCCAGTAGGACTGCTACGGTCTTCCTAGGCGGAAGATGTTTTATCGGGGAGTACTTGCGTGAAAGGGTGGACCTCTACGCGTTCGAAAATTCCATGGACCGTATAAGGGTCTTCTTGCGCGATCTGCTTCGCCTCATCGAGGGAGTCTGCTTCAATGATAATCAGGCTGCCAGCCAGGTCAGTGAAGGGGCCAGCAAGCAGGACTCTTCCTTGCTGGTCCAGCGGTTCTAGCTTGGCCAGATGCGCCGCTCGGTGGATTTTCCGCTTTGCCTGTCCCTCAGGCCCGTCAAATCCTAAGATGACAAATTTCATAGGGAGGCCTGTTATATGGTGGTGCCATCCAAAGGATGGCGGTCCTTATATCCACAAGATACTTCGTGCCACCAGCGAATTTCTTCTTCGCCAAATTTCCAGCATAGGTATACGATTCGGCCTTCAAGTTTGCAGGGAAAGTCGCAGAGTCCTTGGTCAACGTCCTTAATGACGACTCCCAATTCGTGGATTGCTTGCAAACTGCCGCTGATTTCATGGAGTGCCCGAATGTAAAGTGCGCCAACCGGGCTTCCACCTCCCGACGCGGCTTTTGAGCTGGCTTTGCTCACTTCGTCTTTTGTGCTCGCAATGACGGATTTGGCCCGCCGTATGGTAGCAAACCGTTGATTGAGCTGGGGAAGGAGTTCGTTGGCTTCTGCCAACGTGAAAATACGATCTGGTGTGTCGTGATCTGATTTTGCCACAAGAATTCCTCCTGCGATCTTTAGCATAATGGTTGCTGGGCTGCAACCGAAGGTCCCGGAACCGTTTCCAGGGGTGGCAGGAGTAGGTTGCACGATCGCGCTCGCCCATTCGGCAATAGTCAGGTGGGACGGGAGATCGGTTTTACGGGGTGATATTTGTTGACAATGAGAAGGCTGGACGCTAGAATGACGATAACTTCGCGATTCTGAGCAAACGCAATACCTTCTGTGCATCAGCTTCCGAGTCCATTCCAATCGTAAAATCCCAAGGTCGTCGAGCGTCGAGTGTGCAACAGGGGGGTTACTTTCATTTCTGCAAGTTTGCAATCAACAGCGCCTTCATCAAAGCGATCCTGCCATAAACAACCAACAGGTTGATACCTAGACAAATCACTTCCGTGAATTCGTTCATGAGTACTAAATCGTTTTTCTCATTTGGGGGGCTATCGGGTTGAGAGCCTGATAGGGAAGAGGTATGACACAGGTTAAAGGGGAAGTTATGCATCTCGCGGAACTCAAACAGAAGTCGATTGCCGACCTGAATGAGGTGGCCCGGGATTTAAAGATTGAAGGCGCGGCGAACCTTCGCAAGCAAGAGCTCATTTTCGCCATCTTACAGGCGCAGACTGAGAAAAACGGCGTGGTATTTGGCGAAGGTGTCTTGGAGACGTTGCCGGACGGCTTCGGATTCCTTCGAGCGCCAGATTCCAACTATTTGCCGGGGCCTGACGATATCTATATCTCGCCGTCACAGATTCGCCGCTTCAATCTTAGGACCGGGGATATCGTGTCGGGCCAGATCCGCCCACCGAAAGAAAGCGAACGCTATTTCGCTTTGCTCAAGGTGGAAAAGGTCAACTATGAGGATCCGGAAGTCGCGCGTGACAAGATACTCTTCGACAACCTCACCCCGCTCTATCCAGAAGAACGTTTAAATCTGGAGTTTGACCGGGAAGAATATTGCACGCGCGTCATGGATCTTACGACGCCGATCGGCAAGGGCCAGCGCGGCTTGATTGTCGCTGCCCCACGAACCGGAAAAACTATGCTGTTGCAGGCGATCGCCCGAGCTATTCTCAAGAATCATAAGGAAGTCACGCTTATCGTGCTCTTGATCGACGAGCGCCCGGAAGAGGTTACGGATTGGCAGCGCCAGGTGAAAGCTGAAGTCATCAGCTCGACCTTTGACGAGCCGGCTCAGCGGCATGCGCAGGTCGCTGAGATGGTATTGGAGAAAGCCAAGCGCCTGGTTGAGCACAAAAAAGATGTGGTCATTCTGCTCGATAGCATCACTCGATTGGCTCGGGCATACAACACGATCGCCCCTCCCAGCGGAAAGGTCCTTTCGGGCGGTCTTGACTCCAATGCCCTCCAGCGGCCGAAGCGGTTTTTCGGTGCGGCTCGGAATATTGAAAACGGCGGCAGCTTGACCATCATGGCCACCGCGCTGATCGATACCGGCAGCCGTATGGACGATGTGATCTTCGAAGAGTTCAAGGGGACCGGCAATATGGAAGTGCATTTGGATCGGCGGTTGGCCGACAAGCGGCTCTTCCCCGCCATCGATATCAGTCAATCCGGCACGCGCAAAGAAGAGCTGCTGGTCGATCGCGACCGCTTAAACAAGATGTGGATTTTGCGCAAGGTCTTGAGCCCGTTGGGCACCATGGAAGCCATGGAGTTCCTCATGGACAAGATCGGCGGGACCAAAACCAACCAGGAATTTTTGCAATCCATGAATCGGTAAGCGCCGCTTGCCAGTGCAGGCCACTCCAGTGTAAAGTCGTGCACCCCTGGCGAGCAGGACGAGTCAACGAATCAAGGTCAGTAGAGGAGCAGGTATGCAAAAGGGAATTCATCCAGTTTACCGTGAAGCTACCGTGCATTGTGCTTGCGGGAACACGTTCAAGACCCGATCCACTATTGGTGACATCAAGGTCGATATTTGCGCAGGGTGCCATCCGTTCTTTACCGGAACCCAGAAGATCGTCGATACGGAAGGGCGTGTCGAACGGTTTAAAAAGAAGTACGCCAAAAAAGACAAGTAGGCCTCAGTCAGGACATCATGGAGACCCTGCTTCCTTTTGGGGCAGGGTCTCTTGTTTTTTGGGCTTCAGGGCTATGGCCGGAATGGGCGAGACATGGAAGATGGGCTGATCAAGAAATGGGAAGGGATGGCTGCGCGTTTCCAGGAGCTGACGAATCAGCTCATGGATCCGACTGTCCTCAATCAGCCGGGGATGATTCACAAGCTTAATAAAGAACGAACGGAATTAGAGGAACCTGCTCAGGAGTTTGCCGCCTATGCCCAAATCCAGAAGCAACTCGACGAAGTAACGTCCATGCTGCAGGATTCCTCGACCGGTGCCGATATGAAGCAGCTCTTTGCGGAAGAGCGTGAGCATTTGAACCAGCAGTTGTTGGATATCGAATCGCGAGCCAAAGATTTCCTGACTCCCAAGGATCCGCGAGACGAGAAGAACGTGTTTCTCGAGATCCGGGCTGGAACGGGTGGAGACGAGGCGGCCTTATTTGCGGGAGATCTCTTCCGCATGTACCTCAAATATGCGGAGCGCAATCGCCTTCGTCTCGAGGTGGTTGATGCCTCCGAGACAGGAATCGGCGGCTATCGTGAAGTCATCGCTCTGCTGGAGGGAAAGGGCGCCTATGGTCGTCTGCGGTATGAAAGCGGAGTGCACCGCGTGCAGCGTGTACCGACTACAGAAGCCAGCGGGAGAATACACACCTCAACCGTGACCGTCGCGGTCATGCCCGAGGTGGATGAAGTGGATGTGCACATCGATCCCAAAGATTTGCGCATCGATACATTTTGCTCCTCAGGCGCCGGAGGACAGAGTGTCAATACGACGTATTCAGCCGTTCGCATCACGCACATTCCAACCGGCGTCGTCGTCAGTTGTCAGGATGAGCGGTCGCAGCTGAAAAATCGAACGAAAGCCATGCGAACGTTGCGAGCGCGGATCGTGGACGCGGAGCGGGAAAAGCAGGAGGCGGCCATTGCGCAAGATCGTAAGTCACAGGTTGGGACGGGTGACCGGAGCGAAAAAATTCGTACGTACAATTTCCCCCAAAACCGTGTCACTGACCACCGCATCGGCCTGACTGTTCACAAGCTTGATCAGGTGTTGACGGGTGATTTGGAGGAGATCGTGCAAGCACTGAGAGCGCACTACGAACATCTGGCCAGTCTGGACACAAAATGAGTCAGCCGCAGTTTGCCAGCGTCGCCTCTCCCGTACTGAGTCTGGGCGCGCTCCTGAGGGAATTCGAATCTCGCCTGGGTGCGGCGGGCATCGACCAGCCTGTTCTGGAAGTCGCCTGGTTGGTGGAACATGTTCTGAACCTGTCGCCGCTCATGCAGCGAGTCAACGCGGAACGCCTGGTCACCGTTGCAGAGTGGGAGCAGGTGCGGACGCTGATTGCACGGCGAGTGACCCGTGAACCGCTGCAGTATCTACTTGGTACGCAAGAGTTTCTCGGTCGCGATTTTTACGTCACGCCATCAGTCCTCATCCCTCGTCCTGAAAGCGCGTTGTTGGTTGAAGAAGCGGGCCGTCGGTGTGCGCAGACGCCGGGCGCGACGCTTGTGGATGTGGGAACCGGGTCAGGTTGTTTGGCTGTCTCCCTGGCATTGGCCCTGCCGACGGCGCGTGTATTAGCGATTGACGCTTCGGCCGATGCGTTGCTGGTTGCGCGAGCTAATATGGTACAGCACGGGGTTGGCTCGCGGATTTCGTGTTTCCATGGGGACCTGCTGACTGCGATCGCTCAGGAAGGCGTAGCGAATCAGATGGAAGTGATTGTCTCCAATCCTCCCTATATCGCGGACGATGATGTCGCGACGCTTCAGCCCGAGGTAAGGGACTTCGAGCCACGCTTGGCATTGGCGGGAGGGTGTGACGGGATGGAGGTGCATCGCCGGCTCCTCACGCAGGCACCCGCGTATCTGAAGCCCGGTGGTGCCCTTTTGATGGAAGTCGGACTCGGCCAAGCGGCTGCTGTCTGTCGCCAGGCTGAGGAATATGGACAGTTCCGCACCTATGCAGTGTTGCAGGATGAGGGCGGAATCGACCGTGTCGTATGTTTTGAAAACAAAGCAGGATCGTGATGCCCCTCAGTTCATCCGCGGGCAATCGGTAATGCGTCGATCGACTCTCTGAACGCTATGGATCAAATTCTTATTCAAGGTGGACGGCGGCTGCACGGCGAAGTGCGCACCAGCGGGGCAAAAAACGCTGCCTTGCCGATTCTGGCCTCCACCATTCTTGGCGGGGGCGAATGCGTTCTCTCGAACATGCCCGGAGTGGTCGATGTGCTGACCATGGGGAAGCTGCTCCGCATGTTGGGGATTGCCGTCACTCAGGAGGGTGACCAGACGGTTGTCCAGGCCCAAGCCATTGCCTCTACCGAAGCGCCATACGATTTAGTCCGCACCATGCGGGCATCGGTTCTGGTGTTGGGTCCGCTGGTGGCTCGTTTGGGCGAGGCAAAGGTCTCGCTTCCCGGAGGCTGCGCGATCGGCTCTCGACCGGTGAACTTTCACCTGGCCGGTCTGGAGAAAATGGGGGCCACGGTCGAAATCGAACATGGATACATCAAGGCGACCGCGCGTCGTTTGCAAGGCAGTCGCATTTACTTTGATACGCCCAGCGTGACTGGTACCGAGAATCTCATGATGGCGGCCGTGCTGGCAGAGGGCACGACGGTGTTGGAGAACGCCGCGAAGGAGCCCGAGATCAGCGATCTGGCGGCGTTCCTCGTCAAGCGCGGTGCGCGCATCACCGGTGCAGGAACGGACATGATTACGATCGAAGGCGTGACCGAATTGCATGGCGCCGATCATGAAGTCATTCCCGACCGCATCGAGGCCGGAACGTATCTGGTGGCCGGCGCCATCACCGGCGGCGACATTGTGGTCGATCGGTGTCGTCCTGAGCACATGGAACCGCTCTTAATGAAACTGCGGGAAAGTGGTGTTGAGCTAATTGAGGAAAAAGAACGAGTTCGTCTTACCGTTACCGGGCGATTAAAAGGGACGAATGTGCGAACGAGCCCGCATCCCGGATTTCCCACCGACATGCAGGCGCAGTTTGTCGCCTTGATGGCGGTGGCCGAAGGGACCAGCGTGGTCACCGAGACGATTTTTGAGAGCCGGTTCATGCATGTGGAAGAACTGCGTCGCATGGGGGCGGATATTCGCGTCGAGGGCAACCGGGTGGTGATTACGGGCAAAGAGCAATTGACGGGCGCGCCGGTGATGGCATCGGATCTTCGCGCGAGCGCGGGGTTGATCGTCGCCGGCCTGGCGGCAGAAGGCACCACGGAGGTGTCGCGCGTGTATCATCTCGATCGCGGCTATGAGCGGTTAGAGGAAAAGTTCCGGACCCTGGGGGCCAGCATCGAGCGGAGAAAGGGAAAGTGAACGTGAAGGCGAGGAGATCGCAAGACGAAACACCGAAGGGACTCACGATCGCGCTGTCGAAAGGGAAATTACTCGGACCGGTGCTCGATCTCATGAAAGCGGCCGGTTACTATAGCCTGGGGTTGTCGGTGGAAAGCCGGAAGCTGGTCTTCGACTGTGCCGCCAATAATGCGACCTTCCTGATCGTGAGGCCGACCGACGTCCCAACGTATGTCGAGCATGGAGCGGCGGATGTCGGCGTGGTAGGGAAAGATGTCTTGCTGGAGCAGGGCAGCGATGTCTATGAGCCGTTGGATTTAAAGGTGGGAGCGTGTAGAATCTCGGTCGCTGCGTTGCAGGGGCAGCCGTCACCGGATCGGTGGTCATCGAAGATCCGGGTGGCGACGAAGTATCCCAACGTCACCGAGCGCTACTTCAATCAGCGCGGAATGCCGGTTGAGATCGTCAAACTGTACGGGTCGATAGAACTGGCCCCGATTGTTGGACTCGCTGATCGCATTGTCGATCTGGTTGAGACGGGCAGCACCTTGAGGGCCCATGATCTGGCAGAGGTGGAGGTCATCACCCACTCCACTGCACGGTTGATCGTCAATCGGGCCAGCCTCAAATTGAAACATGAACCGTTACAGGTGTTGATCGATCGGCTGCGCACAGCCGTGGCTGCGACGTAGCGCGGCCAACCTTTCCCACGCGGGTGGTCGTGGGTTCCCATGATGCGACGCCGCGACAGGCGGCGCAGCGGCAGGACGGATGTCATGACTATTCTCGAGCATACCGATCGCGCCTTCGCCAAAGCCATACGAAAAATCACGACCCGCTCGCGTTCGCAAGCGGCAAGTGTCGAGAAAAGCGTGCGCGCGATCCTTCGGGCGGTGGAGAAAGGCGGAGATCGTGCGGTGCTGCGGTACACCAAGAAGTTCGATCGCCTCTCGTTGACGCTCGATCAGATCCGTGTGACACCGGAGGAAATCAAGGACGCCTATTACCATATTCGCAAAGATGAGGGCGATTCGCTCCGGTATGCTGCTGACCGGGTGCGGCAGTTTCACGAACGGCAGCGCACCAAAACCTGGATGTACCAGGAGGAGAACGCCACGCTCGGCCAGATGGTGACCGCACTCGATGCCGTCGGCGTGTATGTGCCGGGTGGCAAAGCCGTCTATCCGTCCTCGGTGCTGATGTGTGCGATTCCGGCAAAGGTGGCAGGTGTACGACGGATCGTCATGTGCACGCCCACGCCGAAGGGCGAGATCAACCCGTATTTGCTGGTCGCGGCTGATATCGCCGGTGTCGATGAAATCTATCGAGTCGGCGGAGTACAGGCCATCGGCGCGATGGCCTTTGGGACGAAGAGCATCGCCAAAGTGGATAAGATTGTGGGGCCGGGAAACATGTATGTCGCGACGGCCAAGCGGTTGCTCTATGGCACCGTTGGGATCGATATGGTGGCCGGGCCCAGCGAGCTGTTGGTAGTCGCGGATGATGAGGCGAAGCCGGCGCATGTCGCAGCCGATTTGTTGTGTGAAGCCGAACATGACGAAGATGCGCAGGTCTACCTGGTGACCACCTCCGCAACGCTGGCCAAAGAGGTCGTACGCCTCATTCAGACCCAGTTGAAAGGGTTGCAGCGAGAAAAAATCGCAGCCAAATCGATTGCGCGGCACTTTGTCGCTTTCGTCGTTGGTACGATGGACGAAGCTATTGAGGTGGCGAACGACATTGCGCCTGAACATTTGACCTTATCGGTGGATCGCCCGTTTGATTATCTGGAGCAGATTCGCCATGCCGGCGCACTGTTTCTGGGTCGTTATACGCCGCCTGCCGTGGCGGATTACGTAGCCGGTCCGAATCACGTGCTCCCGACCGGCGCCACCGCCCGGTTCTTTTCGCCGTTGTCGGTCAATGACTACGTGAAGGTCAGCAATATCGTGCATTACACCAGGGAAGAATTGACGAAAGCCAAGGATCATATCGTCAGACTGGCGCATATCGAAGGCTTCGATGCGCACGCTAAATCAGCTCAAAGCAGGTTTTCATGAAACACACCGGAGCTCCCAGACAGGCCTCGCTGCATCGCGCAACGAAGGAAACCGATATCCGCGTCGAATGGACCTTGGACGGTACAGGCCAGGGGAAGATCGATACGTCTATTCGGTTTTTTGACCACATGTTGGATCTGTTGGCCAAACATGGGTTTTTCGATCTCACCGTACAGGCCAAGGGCGATATCGATATCGACGAACATCATACGGTGGAGGATGTCGGCATCGTCATGGGCAAGGTGCTGCATCAGGCATTGGGAGAAAAGGCGGGGATCAAGCGCTTCGGGTGGGCTTCCGTGCCGCTCGACGAAACCCTGGCGCAGGTTACGGTGGATCTTAGCGGCCGGCCCTATCTGGTCTATAACGTCAGTTTGCCGGACCGGAAGATCAAGACGTTCGATCTGGGGCTCTTCGAGGATTTTTTCCAGGCCTTCGTCACTCATGGCGGCCTCAATCTCCACGTGAACCTTCAATATGGACGGAATCCTCACCACATCATGGAAGCCATCTTCAAGGCGTTGGCGCGGGCGCTGGATCACGCCACCATGCCGGAAGAGCGGCTGTCGGGGAGAGTTCTTTCGACGAAGGGAAGCCTCTAGCGGAATCGTCCGTGTGACGGGAATCGGTAGCGGCCCTCAACGTGTGCCTACGAATACAACATGATTGCCATCATTGATTACGGCATGGGTAACTTGCGCAGTGTCTCCAAGGCGTTTGAAGCCGTGGGGCATCAGGCCGTGGTCACGCGCGAGGCTCGCGTCATTGCGAATGCTAGTCATGTAGTGTTGCCGGGGGTAGGGGCCTTTGGGGATTGCATGGGGAATCTGGTGCGATATGAGCTGATTGCGCCGATTCACACCGCCATTCAATCCGGCAAACCGTTTTTGGGTATTTGTCTGGGACTGCAACTGCTGTTCTCGGAGAGTGAAGAATTCGGGACACACAAAGGGTTGGGAATCATTCCCGGCCGCGTGAAGAAGTTTGTCGTGGATCCTTCGTTGAAGGTGCCGCATATGGGGTGGAACGACATACGCATCATGCGACCCGCGCCTCCATTTTCCGGGATTGCACCGGGCAGTTATTGTTATTTCGTGCACTCCTATTACGTCGAGCCCACCGATCCCGCGGTAGTGGCGACCGTGACGGAATACGGCCTTCCATTCGCGTCCGCTGTGTGGAAGGACAATGTCGTCGCTTGCCAGTTCCATCCTGAGAAGAGTCAGGCCGTCGGGCTTCAGGTCATCAAGAACTTCGGTGCCTGGACGTGAGAGCTACCGCTTCACGCATCTTGCTCATACTGCTGGCTGTCATGCTGACCACAGGATGCAGCGGAACCAAAGTTACCAGCAAGTCCTCTACTCAAGCTGGAAAGTATCAGGTACACAAAATCGTGCTGATTCCCTTTGAGACGTTGGCGACGCCTCAGGCCATTGACACGAGCGGGCCATCCTTTCCTGTGCCTTCCGGCGTCAGACGCTCCGATGTGGCGCCAACCTTTCCTCCGACAACCGATCAGTTTGTCCGGCGAACGCATCTTGTGCCCCCCGATGCCGGCGAAAAGATTACCGATCTCATGTGGTCGAGGCTCAAGGCCAAGCCGGGGTTACACGTCCTGTCTCCTCAGGACGCGATTGGGGCGGCACGCGATCTTTCTGGAGGAGCCGCCTCTGCCGAGACCATTCCGGCTCACAAAATTGCGCAGCGCCTCAAGGCCGATGCCGCGCTCAGCGGGAAGGTGTTGGTGTATCAAGAACGTGTCGGAAGTCGGCTGGGAGCGGATCCTCCGGCTGCCGTGGGATTCGAGGTAAAATTGGTGGCTCCTGATGGTATGGTCTTGTGGGAAGGCAACTACTACGAAAAGCAGCGGCCGATGACCGAAGATATTCTCGGATTCGTTCAGCGCTATGGGACATTCGTGACAGCTGAAGAGTTGGCGGCCTATGGTGCGAGCGAATTGGCGGACGCGTTTCCATTTGGCGGCGAAGCGGGTGAAGGGAAATAACGGGTGAGGAAACAGGTGCGGGCATGCGTGTAATTCCGGCAATCGATTTGAAGGATGGTCGTTGTGTGCGGCTGCGACAGGGGGATATGGGGGCGGAAACCGTGTATTCCGAGGACGTCCCGTCGGTGGCAAGGCGTTGGCAGGAGCAGGGGGCCGATCTCATTCACATCGTCGATCTCAACGGCGCTGTTGATGGCGAGCCGAAAAACCTTCCTCAGATCGAAGCAGCGATGAAGGCCGTCAGTGTCAACGTGCAGGTCGGGGGTGGCATCCGAACCATTGAGACGGTGCGAAAATATTTGCGCGCGGGAGTCGCGCGGGTCGTCCTCGGAACGGCTGCCCTCACGGATCGCACCTTTTTGGCGCAGGCTTGCCGGGAGTTTCCTCAGCGTATTTTGCTGGGCCTTGACGCGCGGGACGGCAAGGTCGCGGTCAAGGGCTGGACCGCGGTGTCCGAGACCAAGGCTATTGACCTCCTCCGTGAACTCGCCGACCATGAACTGGGCGCGGTGATCTATACCGACATTGCGCGTGACGGCATGCTGAATGGACCGAACCTTGCAGCGTTACGGGAGGTCGTCGACTGTTCATCCTTTCCCGTCATTGCGTCCGGCGGCATCAGTCGGGTGGAGGATCTGCTGGCGGTCCGCGCACTCGGCCATCGGGTGGAGGGGGCCATTGTGGGCAAGGCCCTGTATGACGGCAAGTTGGACTATGCGACGGCGGTTGCTGCCATCGGGAATCGTTGAGCATGCCGTACGAGGGGCAGAAGTAGAATCGCGTCGTTTCGCGTGTCCTGTTTCGTGCGTTACGAATTCATATGTTGACCAAACGCATCATTCCCTGTTTGGACGTGAAGGATGGGCGAGTCGTCAAGGGCGTCAGTTTCGTCAATTTGCGCGATGCAGGCGATCCGGTCGAGGTAGCTACCATCTATGATCGTGAAGGCGCGGACGAACTCTGTTTCCTGGACATCACGGCGTCGCATGAAAACCGTAAGACCATCATCGATGTGGTAGAGCGAACTGCCGCCCGGGTGTTTATGCCCGTGACGGTCGGGGGAGGCGTGCGCACGCTGGATGATATTCGCACATTGCTGAACGCCGGGGCGGATAAGGTCAGTATCAATACGACCGCGGTTCAGCAACCGGAATTCGTTCGTGAGGCAGCCCAGCGTTTCGGCACGCAATGCATTGTGGTGGCCATCGATGCCAAGCGAACGGAGGCCGGTGGACATTGGCAGGTGTATACTCACGGCGGACGAAAAGCGACCGGACTTGATGCGGTTGAATGGGCGCAGCGTATGGCAGGCTACGGGGCAGGCGAAATTCTGTTAACCAGCATGGATCAGGATGGCCGCCAAAACGGATATGATCTGGCACTGACGGCCGCTGTGTCGGAGAGCCTGTCTATTCCGGTGATTGCCTCGGGGGGAGTGGGCACCCTGGAACACCTCTATGACGGGCTGGTCAAAGGCAAGGCCGAGGCGGTGCTGGCTGCGTCGATTTTTCACTACCGGACCCATACCATTCAAGAGGCCAAGGCCTATTTGCGTGACCGCGGAGTGCCGGTTCGGCCGGGGGCGGCGTAGATGGAGCCTGTGATGTCGAGCGATAGCCGTAGTCTGGTATTTGACGGACAGGGGTTGATCCCAGCCGTGATTCAGGATTGGTTTGATGGCACCGTGCTCATGGTGGGGTACATGAATCAGGATGCCCTCATGAAAACATTGGCCACCAAATCCGTTCATTTTTGGAGTCGCTCCCGCCGGAAACTATGGGAAAAAGGGGAAACCTCAGGACATTTGCTGCGGGTGAAAGATCTCTTCGTCGATTGTGACGGGGATACCATTCTGGTGAAGGCGGAGCCTGTCGGACCAACCTGCCATACCGGGGAACGCGCCTGTTTTTTCTCCAGAATGAGTGACGAGGGACGAGCGGACGTCAACAAGACGCAGGACGCCGGTGGAGGAATTCTCGAGCGGCTCTATCAAACCATTCTGGCGCGGAAGGCCGCCCCGCAGCCCGACTCTTATGTCTCCAAGCTCCTGCAGGGCAATGTCGATCGCATTCTCAAAAAGGTGGCTGAAGAAGCCGGCGAAGTCATTATTGCCGCCAAGAACCAAAAACGGGACGAGATTATTTACGAGACGGCGGATTTGTTTTTTCACACCCTCCTGGTTCTCGGGTATCATGATGTGACGTTGAGCGAAGTATATCGGGAACTTGGGGCCAGATTTGGCAAGTCCGGGATTCGGCCGGTGCCGGAAGGGGATACGCGTGGATAGCTGCATTTTTTGTCGTATCGTCAATGGGGCTATCCCAGCGAAAATTGTCCACGAGGATGATCGCGTCCTGGCATTCGAGGACGTCAATGCCCAAGCTCCGGTCCATGTCCTCGTCATTCCGAAACGTCACATGGCGGCGGTGCAGGATTGTCAGGGCGAAGACGCGGCGTTGCTGGGGCATCTGCTCTTGACCTGTTCCAAGATCGCGGCGATGAAGAATCTGGCAGAGTCCGGCTATCGCATTGTCACCAACACCGGAGCGGACAGCGGGCAAACGGTGTTTCATCTCCACCTGCATGTCCTCGGAGGAAGGCGCATGGCCTGGCCTCCGGGATAATCCGCACGGCTCCTTGATTGACACATATGCGGACCGTTTGTTAGGGTGAACGGTCAACTTTCAATCGCGTCAAAGGCATCCAGCCGGGCATCGACCGGTGGGATCCCTGCGGGCACTAGCGAGGACCGCCGTGGGCCAAGGCCTGATTTCGGACGACGTCATCAACCAAATCAGAGACCGAGTGGACATCGCGGAAATCGTGGGCCAACATGTGGCGCTGACTCGAGCCGGGCAGAACCTCAAGGGCCTGTGTCCCTTTCATCAAGAGAAGTCTCCTTCCTTCACCGTCAGCTCATCGCGGCAGATTTTCCACTGTTTCGGCTGCGGGGCCGGCGGCAATGTGTATACGTTTCTGATGAGGTTGACCGGAGCGGCGTTCCCCGAAATCGTTCGGGATTTGGGGCGGAAGGTGGGGGTGGATGTTCCTGAATCGACGGGCGGATATTCTACTGAAGCGCGCACGCAACTTGGTCGACTGGAACGCCTCAATGCAGCTGCGGGAGCCTGGTACCAGCGTATGTTGATGGAAGGGCCTGCCGGTGCGCAGGCGCGTGTATATCTCGACAGTCGCGGCCTCCAGCCACACACGACCGCTCAATTCCACATTGGCTATGCTCCGCCAGAATGGGACGGGCTGACTAAAGCCATGCTCAAAGAAGGGTTTGCGCCGGCGGATCTCGTCGCAGCCGGCCTCTCTATTCCACGCGATCAAAGCGGCTCGCAAAAAACTGCCGTGTCGGGCCATTACGACCGGTTCCGCTCGCGAATCATGTTTCCCATTACAGATCTGCGAAAGCGGGTGGTGGCATTCGGCGGACGGATTCTCGGCGACGGGATGCCCAAGTATTTGAACTCCCCCGAGACCCCGTTGTTTAAAAAGGGACAGACGCTCTTCGCGCTGGATGCAGCACGTGAAGCAGCGGGCCAGCAGCAAACACTGATCATCGTCGAAGGGTATTTCGATGCCATTGCGTTGCACCAGGCGGGCATTCGCCATGTGGCGGCGACCCTGGGAACAGCCTTAACCGCTGAGCACATTACGGTCATCCGCCGGTTCGCCTCGAACATCGTGTTGCTCTTCGATCCGGATCAGGCGGGAGTCCGGGCGGCATTGCGGTCGCTGGATCTGTTCGTCAACAGCGGTTTGAGCGTCAAGGTCGTCTCGCTTCCCGAAGGTGACGATCCCGACACGTATGTCCGGAAACATGGCGCCGAGGGATTTGCGGCCTTGCATCGCGCGGCGCCAAGCCTGTTGGATTTTGCCATCGAGCAGAGTCTGCGCACGGCTGAGTCGGGAAGCGTCGAGGACCGGATTCGAGCCGTAGATGCGGTCTTGCGCATTCTCCAGAAAAGCGCGCATCCGATTGAACGGGAAGAGCGGATCCGGCTTGTGGCGGAACGCTTGGGACTCAGTCAGCAGCGCTTGATCGACCGCTACCCGACGCTCGTTTCGGAAGACCAGCGTCGCCCAGATCGACCCCTTAAGACGCCATCCGTTTCAATGCCGGCTAAAATAAAGGCCAATCCTGAAGAGCGCGACTTGGCGCATTTGCTCGTGCATGGCAGTTTATCCGCTGCGGATCTCCGGAAATTGTCCCCGGAGGCGTTTTCGACGCCGGCCTACCAAAAATTGATCGAATGTGCCTTGCAGCATCTGTCAGAGGATGGCAGGGTATCCGTCAGAAACCTGCTGGACGTATTGATCACGGATGAGGTCTGCGGTTCCTTAGTGTCGGAACTGTCGATGCAGGAGCAGCACTATGACGACGTGCCGGCACATATTGCCGGATGCTTGGAGACCTTGGAGCGGCGAGGCCGCGAACGGACCATGGGCCTCTTGATTCAAGAATTGAAGATCGCGGAACGCGAGCGGCGAGAAGATGAAGTGCATCGCTTGAACGGTTTGATTAACGATATGCGGATTCGGAAAGCCGGTGTGATGCCGGTTGCGCTGACGTCTGCGGTGAAGGAGTAGGTATGCCGAAACAAGAATTACTCGGCGAGGTGAAGAAGCTCATCAATCTCGGCAAAGAGAAGGGCTTCCTCACGTACGACGATCTCAACAGCACGTTGCCGGCGGATGTCGTCTCGTCGGACCAGTTCAGCACGATCATGACCATGTTCGGCGAAATGGACATCGAGATTGTGGAGTCCGCTGAGACGGAGCGAGCTCCGAAAGCCGCAGAAGGCGAAGAGGCAATCGAGGAAAGCGAAGAGTCTGACTCCTCGGAAGAGAACGAAAAGGAAATCGACCTGACGCCTGGCGCGCTCAGCCGCACCGATGATCCTGTCCGGCTCTACCTGAAAGAAATGGGCAGCGTGGCCCTGCTGAGCCGCGAGGGCGAAATCGAAATCGCCAAGCGGATCGAAGAGGGAAAGAAGGATATCGCCACGGTCGTCTACGGCTTGCCGATGACCCTGGAGTTTGTGCTGAATCTCCGCGATCAGCTGAAGAACGGCAAGATCGATGTGCGCGAGATCGTGCCGGTCGTGGAGACGGAAGAGGATTTTGAAGAAGAGGCCGTTGAAAAGGATTATGAAGAGCTCCGGGTGAAAACGCTGGACTCTTTGAACGCCGTTCGCAAGGTGTCCGCTTCGCTGAAAGATTTGTACGACAAGGCTCGCCATGTCGGGGCTGATCCTGAGAAACAGAAGAAACTGCGCAAGCAGATCGACACGGTGCGCGGCCAGGTTGTCGACAAGATGGAATCGGTCAATCTGCACGGCGTCCTGAAAGACCGCATGACCCAGCGCGTGCGCGACCTCAACCTCCTGTTCCGTCAGTCGGAGCGCGAGGTGACGAGCTGCCAGCGTCGTCTCGGTGTCGGCGGCGAGGCCGGCGCTGAATTACTGCGGAAGTTGTGTCGAACCCATAAAGACTTGCTCGCGGTGAAGCGCAGGACTGGGCTCTCCGAAGAAGTGCTTCAGGACATCAAGAAACATTATCAAGCCGCCAAAGGCCGTATCAGGCAACTGGAAGAGGAAGAAGCTCTCATTTCTGCCGAAGAGATCAAGGATGCAGTCAAGCATCTCGATGTGGCGGAGGAAAAGGTCAAGCGTGGGAAGGCGGAGTTGGTCGAAGCCAATCTGCGTTTGGTGGTGAGCATCGCGAAAAAGTACACGAATCGAGGGCTCCAGTTCCTGGATTTGATTCAAGAGGGCAATATCGGCCTCATGAAGGCCGTCGATAAGTTTGAATACAAGCGGGGCTATAAGTTCAGTACCTATGCGACGTGGTGGATCCGGCAAGCCATTACCCGTGCCATCGCCGACCAGGCCCGAACCATCCGTATTCCGGTCCACATGATCGAAACCATCAACAAGCTGATCAGGACCTCGCGCCATCTGGTGCAGAAACTCGGTCGCGAACCGACGCCGGAAGAAATTGCCGAACGGATGGATTTGCCGCTGGACAAAGTGCGCAAGATCCTGAAAATCGCGCGCGAGCCGATTTCTCTCGAAACCCCGATCGGCGAAGAGGAAGACAGTCATTTAGGGGACTTCATCGAAGACAAGAAGGCGGTCTCGCCGTTAGAAGCGGCCATTCGGTATGACTTGCAGCGACAGATCAACGGCGCGCTGGAAACGCTCACCCCTCGGGAAGAAAAGGTGTTGCGGAAGCGCTTCGGCATCGGCGAGGCGACCGATCACACCCTGGAAGAAGTGGGGCAGGATTTTGAAGTGACCCGCGAGCGCATTCGGCAAATCGAGGCGAAAGCGTTGCGGAAACTGCGGCATCCGAGCCGTAGCAAGAAGCTGCGTAGTTTCGTGGAGAGTCTCTAAGGCTGATTGCCCGGACTGGTTTGACTCTGTCCGATCGCAGCTTTAGAATCAGGCCGCTCGAACCAGGTGCGCCGTGATGCAGGCTGAGGCCAGGTCACTGGCCGGCAGGGCTGGGCCCATAGCTCAGGTGGTTAGAGCGGCTGACTCATAATCAGCTGGTCCTAGGTTCAAGTCCTAGTGGGCCCACCAGCCTGAGCGCCTCACGATGATTTCGGTGCGAGAGGCGTCATGCCGACGTTGCTCTCGCGCAACCCACAAGGAGCCCGTTGAATTCACAGCTGTCCCCCCTTATCGAATTGCAGAAACTGGACCTCCGCATCGCCGACATCAAAGAACAACGGCGGAAAATACCCGAACGGCTTGAAGTGAATGAGGCGCCCCTTCGGGAAGCGAGGCGGATGGTTCACGACGCGTCAGCCTCCGTCGAGGCGTTGAACAAGGAACGGCGAAGCCATGAGAAAGATCTAGAGGCGCACGAAGATCGCATCGGCAAGATGAAAGATCGCGCCGCCCAGTTGAAGACCAATCAGGAATATCAGGCCCACCTGTTCGAAGTAGAGCTGGCCAACAAGAAACGCGGAGAAATCGAGGAGAAAATCCTTCTCGCGATGGAGCAGATCGAGCAGACTCAACGGACGATCGCCTCTGCTCAGGTACAACTCACAGAGTCGGAGGCGCTCTTCACCAAAGAGAAGGCCGTACTCGATGAGAAGGACCGCGGGCTCGCTGCGGAGCTTACTGAATTGGAAGCCCAGCAGAAGCAGTTGTCCGGGCGAGTGGAGAAGGGCCTCCTCGCGCGGTACAACAGGCTGAAAAGCACACGGAAAGACCAGGCCCTCGCGCTGATTAAGGATGGTATTTGCGTCGGGTGCCGGCTCCAGGTCCCGCCTCAACTCATTTCCCAAGTGAAGCGCGGAGATGACGTCCACACCTGCCCCTACTGTTACAGAATGTTGTATTGGGAAGGGGAGCCCGTTGCCGAAGGAAAGCGGCCTCTGGGCCAGGACCAGGCGAAGGATTTTGAACTCGGCGAATCCGTCTAGGTTTGGCTGAGTACCTGCTTCGTCGTCTTGAAGTGCAGCTTCGCGACTGTCCCCAACCGATCCCGCCCATATTTCTTCACCACCATCCGTCCGGCCAGTTCCACGGCGGGGGATGCCCCTTTAGGCAGTGTCGTATGTAATTCCTGCGACAGCCGTTGCAGGCGCAGCAGAAATTCCGTGCGGGCAAGAATGGATGCGGCCGCCACGGCTAGATCGGTCTCGGCTTGTGTGCGTTGCACCAACCGGATGCGTTTGCCCTTCTCCTGGAGCGCATTGAGGATCAACTGCTCATCGCCGAACTGATCGGCAATGGCCAGGTCGCAGTCGACTTGCTGGAGCAGGTTTTCCAGCGCCCGGGCATGCCCCCAGGCCAGGAGTCGATTCAGGTTCTTGATCTTGGCGTAGAGCTCGTTATAGCGCTGCGGTCCGATTGCCACGATGCTGTGGGGGCAGACCAGGCGGATGTCGGGCGCCATTTCCAGAATCCGTCCATCAGAGATCTTCTTGCTGTCGCGGACCTGCATCAGCGTCAGGTCCTGTTCCGAGGCCGGCGTCACAAACACAGCGGCAATGACCAGAGGACCGAAATAGTCGCCTTTGCCGGACTCGTCGATTCCGATGCGATTCAGCGATGAGAGCGTCGTGGTGGCGGGCACTCGGTGAAACTCCCAGGTGGAAACGAGTGGAGCGGCGCGATAATCTAGCAAAGCTCACCAGACTGGTCAATTTGCGGAGGTGTGTGATGAAGATGGAATCCAAGCGGGGCGGCGGGCGGAGATCTGCGAGGCTGTCGAACATTCTGTGGTTGGTCTGCGGCGTTGTGCCCCTATTGGTGACGACCGGCTGTCAAACCAATCCCTATACGGGGCGATGGCAGCTCATGATGATGCCGATGTCTCAGGAAACGCAGATGGGCGCGCAGGCCTATGCCGAAGTGAAGAACGATCCGAAGATGAAGCCGTCGACCGATCCGCGGGAGATTGAGCCGGTCAAGCGAGTGGCCGCGCGCGTGATCGAGGCCGCCAAGCGGTCCAAGTACAGCGAGATGGCGAATCAATTCGAATGGGAAGTGACCGTCATCAAGGACGACAAGACCATGAATGCCTTTGCCCTCCCGGGCGGCAAGATCGCCGTCTACACCGGGATTTTTCCGGTAGCTAAGACGGAAGCGGGACTGGCGGCGGTGATGGGCCATGAAGTCGTGCATGCGTTGGCCCGCCACGGCGGAGAGCGGATGAGCCAGAACACGCTGGCGCAGACTACCCTGCAGGCCATCGGGATCGCGCTGGGGGTGAGCGGCGCCAATCCGGCTCTGTCTCAAGCGGGAATGGCGGCGTTGGGTGTCGGCGCGCAGGTCGGCGTGTTGCTCCCGTTCAGCCGCAAGCACGAGTCAGAGGCAGACTATGTCGGCGTCTTGCTTGCGGCGGATGCCGGGTACGATCCACGGGAATCGATTCAACTTTGGACGCGAATGGGCGAATTGTCCGGCGGCAAATCTCCGTCCGAGTTCATGTCCACACACCCCAGCCACGAAACTCGTATTCAACAACTTGAAGAATGGATGGCTGAGGCGATGCCGATTTATCGGTCGAAGCCACCTGCACCGAATAGCGAGTTGCCTCAATTGCACTGATCGAGTGATTGGAAGGGGCCTACGTGTCGGGGTAGGCCCCTTCCCGGCTAAAAGTACGTGGCGGCAGAGAGGACCAGTGCATTGTCGTGAATGCGTTGATTCGTGTTCGGATTGAATGCCCGTGTCCCGAATTGATAGGAGACTTTGAATACGGTGTCCTCAATCGGGCGGAAGTTCAATCCAAGGCTGAGCTGCTCAAGGTCACCGAATCCCCCTGCTGCATCTCGATTCGTGTTGATCTTGTCCCACCGGACCACTGCGGTCATCGTGGATCCTTCCGAAAAGCGTTGAGGCAGCCAGCGCCGTAAGACTTCCGGCATAAAATGATAGTTCCCCTGAATGTAGTAACCGTTCATTCGCTGCGGGCGCAGGCGTCCGGTATCAGGATCGATGGCAGGGGTACCGTCCAGATTGCGGGAATTATTCTTCATGTACGCCCAGGCGGCTTCACCGATCAATTCGAATGGGCCTCGTTGGAGAGTCCAGTCCAGGACAACGATTGAAAGGGATCGTTTGCTTTCCGGATCATAGGTGCCGTGATAGCCCGACCCCGCAATTTCGACCCCCAAAACAGGGCTGTAGGCCACCCGTCCCACGACAGCTTTTCCTCGGTTGTTGTCGAATCCATCGTCGGTTAAAGACTTGCGCTGACGAGAATTCTTGAGGCCGCTAGCCTCGCCGATTCTGGCGGTCCCATCGGGCTGATATCCGTTGGGTCCCTGAGTCACATAGAATTCATAGTCCATCTTGGCCTGACGGCCCGGGTAGAAAGTTCCGTAGAAACCGGCACCTGCTTCGGATAGTGTGGTGGGGATGATGTACTGGTTGACCAGCGGACGGTCGGTCAGGTCGTTTAAAGGGGAATCGTGGAGGAGATTAAATTTGCCGACCGGTAGAAGGATAATACCGGCTCGAAGATTGACCGGCTCGCTGAACAAGTAGTCGACGTGGGCGAACTCCAGGCTGACCTCTGTCTCAGTCCCTTCACGAATGCCGTGCTCGATTTCGAGTTCGGATGCGAATTTCACATGCTCCGTGATGTCGGCATAGATGAACGGAACGAATCGCTGTTGATCGAAGGAGCTGTTTGTCGATCCGATACCGGGATTGCTTCCGGGTGATCCCGCGCCATTGTCGATGACGTCTTTTCTATGGTTTCGGTATTGGAGATCAAAATAGCCGCCGACAAAAGCTTTGGGGGCCGATACGAACGGCTTAGCATATATCATGGTGCCCGAACCGCCGGTACTGAAGGAGAGGGGCGCCTGCTTGGGGCGACGCAAATCCCTTCCAATCTCCGGAAGGGCTGTTCCCCCCGACGTGGGCGATGATTCGGCCGACTCGGCCGCGGGTGACGTAGCCCCATGTGGTTGGGGACGTTCCTGCTCGATGTCGCGCAGTTTTTGCTCCAGCTTGCGTATACGTTCTTCAAACCCCATATCTTCGGCCATAGCTGGGGTCACGATCGCCGCATAAAAACACAATATCATCCAGAGAAACGGCTGAGCCCTCATCATCATTCTCCTAGGTGTAAGATGAATGGTGTGACTCGGGACTCTAGAGGTCTCTGGTCTGAACATGTGTACACATGGGTCTGTGAGTGATGCACCTCCTGTCACAAGAGTTTTGGCGCAAGGCCCGCGAAGCCGCTAGGTCAGTGCAAAAATCGAGCGAGTTCGTGTTTGGGGTACACGGTCGGATCTGGCAGGATCGGCGCGGTATAGGACGGCTACGGTGAGCAGTAGCCCTTGCTGAGAGTTGGCTTACGACATGATCGTGCGGTACTGATCGGTGCGCCGTGTGCGATATCGCCCGCCATGGAGATGGTATCTTGAAACAGGCGTGCTTGGACCGTATACTTTCCTCTGCGCGCTGGGGGGACACGGGTGCTCGCTCGTCGAGCGTGCTCGACGGGAGGAAAGTCCGGACTCCAAGGGCAAGGACGCTGGATAACGTCCAGGCGGAGCGATCCGACACCAGCACCACAGAAAACAAACCGCCGATGGCCGCGTGAGAGACTTCGGTCTCTCCCTGCGGCTCAGGTAAGGGTGAAACGGCGGGGTAAGAGCCCACCGCGGTGATGGCGACATCAACGGCACGGTAAGCGTCGTCCGGAGCAAGACCAAATAGGGAGATGCCCGCGGGCTCGCAAGAGCTCAGCGGAAAGGCCGGCCCGGCCGAAATCTTCGGGTAGGTTGCTTGAGGTTCGAGGCAACTCGAGTCCCAGAGAAATGATCACCCCCGTGTGAGCGTAAGCTTCACGCGGGACAGAATCCGGCTTATAGGGTCTCTCCAACGCGCTTTTTTGATTGCCTTCCGCAACTCTCCCCCGGTGATTTTGCCGGAAAGAATTTCCCGGTTGTCCAGCAGCACCACGGGTATCCGATCACCGTATTGCTGCCGGAGCTGTTCATCGCGATCGATCTCAACGATCGTCAACTGAAACGCGAGATCCTCCTGCACCTGGGCAGCCACGCGGGCCACCACATGGCACAAGTGACATTCGGGGCGGGACATGATCGTGATGCGCATAGTCCTTCTCGGCACTACGGTGTGAATCCGGATAGGTTCGTATAACACGGGGGCGCGAGCGGCACCAGTCTGTTCCTTAGCGAGTTCCTGTCTCGGCTCTCTTGACCTCACTTGCGGGCTGGTGATACGATCCGCCATCTTACCCATTGATTTTTCAGAAAGATCGTAGCAGTCTGTGTCGCGAGAGTGACGCGGCGTTGCTGCTGTTTCCAGTGACGGCACACGTCCTTCGCCATGATGTGCGGAGGGGAGGGTGATATGAAGCTCACAGGGTCCGAAATCCTGATCGAATGCTTAAAAGCTGAAGGCGTGAAAACGATTTTCGCCTTGCCTGGCGGCGTCGTGTTGAAGATTTTCGACATGCTGCACCAGCAGAACGATATTGAAGTCGTCTTGACCCGTCACGAACAGGGTGCCGGGCATATGGCGGAAGGGTATGCCAAGGCGACCGGAAAGGCTGGCGTCTGCTTAGTGACTTCCGGTCCCGGCATGACCAATGTGATCACCGCGTTGGCCGACGCCTATATGGATTCGGTTCCGCTTGTGTGCATCAGTGGGCAGGTGTCCACGAGTTTGATCGGCAACGACGCGTTTCAGGAAGCGGACAACATCGGCCTGAGTCGTCCCTGCACGAAGTACAACTTCCTGGTGAAGGACGTGAACGATCTGGCGATCACCATCAAGGAAGCCTTCTACATCGCCACGACCGGGCGTCCAGGACCGGTGCTGGTGGACATTCCGAAAGATGTCTCGTTGGCGAAAGCCGAATTCACGTATCCCAGCTCCGTGGCGATTCGCGGGTATAACCCGACGTATGAGGGCAATAAGTGGCAGATCAAGCAGGCCGCTGAAGCCATCATGAAGGCCAAGAAGCCGATTTTGTATGTCGGCGGCGGGGTCGTGTTCTCGCAGGCGGCAAAAGAGTTGCTTGAATTGGCGGAGATGACCCAAATCCCCGTGGATATGACCTTGATGGGCCTGGGGGCGTTCCCCGGCGAACATCCGCAATCGATGGGAATGTTGGGCATGCACGGGACCTATTGTGCCAACATGGCGGTGCACTATTCCGACCTGGTGATTGCCGTGGGCGCGCGCTTCGATGATCGGGTAACGGGCAAGGTTTCCGAATTCTGCCCGTTCGCCAAGGTGATCCACATCGATATCGATCCGACGTCGATCCGCAAGAACATCCATGTCGATATCCCGATCGTGGGTGACTGCAAGGCGGTGCTGCGGGAGTTGAATCAAATCCTCCGCGCCACGGTCAACGGCAATCAAAAGGATCTGCGTAAACCTTGGTGGGACCAGATCCGTGAATGGCAGCAAGCGCATCCGCTGGCCTACCAGCAAGAGCCCGAGGGAGCGATCAAGCCGCAGCATGTCGTCAAGCGGTTGTATGAACTGACGAAGGATCGTGATCCGATCGTGGCGACGGATGTGGGGCAGCATCAGATGTGGACGGCGCAGTATTTTAAACTCGCCCGACCGAATCGTTGGTTGACGTCGGGTGGGTTGGGCACGATGGGGTTCGGCTTTCCTGCCGCCATGGGGGCTCAAGCCGCCTTCAGGGATCGGTTGGTGCTCTGCGTGGCCGGAGACGGCAGCATTCAGATGAATATGCAGGAGATGGCCACCGCCGTGGTGTCGAAGCTCCCGGTCAAAATCATCATCTTGAATAATCGTTTCCACGGCATGGTTCGCCAGTGGCAGGATTTGTTCTATGAAGGGCGCTATGCCTCCAGCTATCTGGACACGACGCCGGATTTCGTGAAATTGGCCGAGGCCTATGGGGCGGTCGGTTTGCGTGCCGGGAAGGTAGGCGACCTCGATGCGGTCTTGAAGGAAGCTATTTCAACCGATAAGCCGGTGGTCGTTGATGTGCCCACCTATCCATACGAGAATTGTTATCCCATGATTCCAGCGGGTGGCTGCAATCACGAGATGATTCTCGAAGATCCGCCGGAGTTAAAACGACGAATGGCGGGCGTGCCCAGTACGGGGTCGGACGAAAACAAGGATACGATTCTCACAGCATAGGAGAATGAGTCGACGGCCGGCGTGACCTCGCGAGATCCGAGTTCAGGGCATGAAGGCCTTCTGCGGACCAGGCGGGACGCGGTCGTGGGACTTATAAGGATTCCATGGAACACATTATTTCGGTGACCGTAGAAAATAAGTTCGGCGTGTTATCTCGCGTGGCCGGGTTGTTCAGCGGTCGCGGGTTCAATATCGAAAGTCTGTCGGTCGCGCCCACTCTCGATCCGTCGATGTCTCAGATGACCATTGTCACGTCAGGGGACGAGCGAATCGTGGAACAGATCGTTAAGCAGCTCAACAAGCTGATCGACGTCATCAAGGTTGTGGATCTCAACGAAAGCGAGTTCGTCTCTCGAGAAACGGCGCTGATCAAGGTTCATACGAAGGCGGAAGACCGGGCCGAAGCCCTGCGCATTGCGGATATTTTCCGCGCCAATGTGATCGATTCCACACCGTCGACCTATACCATCGAGGTCACGGGGGATCCGAAGAAGCTTGAGGCCATCATCAACTTGCTCCAGCCGCTCGGCATCAAGGAGCTGATCCGGACTGGGAGAGTGGCGATCGCGCGCGAGGCGATCCGGCCGGCCGTCAGCCAACCGAAGAAGCTCGCTCGAGAATAGCGCGCGCATCCTCTCTGTGCATCAATCGTTTCCATCCATGTGCCCTATGAATATTCAGGAGTGACGTATGAAGATTTATTACGACAAGGACGCCGATTTGCAGCTCATCCGTGGAAAGAAAGTAGCCGTGATCGGTTATGGAAGCCAGGGGCATGCGCATTCGCTCAATCTCAAGGAAAGCGGCGCCACGGTCGTTGTGGGGTTGCGTGAAGGCAGCTCATGGAAAAAAGCGGAGGCCAGCGGATTGAAGGTCATGCCGGTCGCCGATGCCGTCAAAGCGTCGGACGTCATCATGATTCTCGCGCCGGATGAAGCGCAAGCGGCCATTTATCGTCAGGATATTGCGCCTCATTTGAAGCCCGGTTCCTATCTGGCGTTCGGGCATGGGTTCAATATTCACTTCGGACAGATCGTGCCGCCGGCGGACGTCAACGTCTTTATGGTTGCGCCGAAGGGCCCTGGCCATCTGGTCCGCTCCGAATACACCAAGGGGAGTGGAGTGCCCTGCTTATTGGCCGTGCATCAAGACCCCAGCGGGAATACTCGCCAAGTCGGTTTGGCTTATGCCAGTGCAGTGGGCGGCGGACGGGCCGGCATCATCGAGACGAACTTTCGAGAAGAGACGGAAACGGATTTGTTTGGAGAGCAGGCGGTGTTGTGCGGCGGGTTGACCTCGTTGATCCAGGCCGGGTTCGAGACGCTAGTCGAAGCCGGGTACTCACCGGAAATGGCCTATTTCGAGTGTCTGCACGAGGTAAAGCTGATTGTGGATCTGATTTATCAGGGCGGCATTGCCAACATGCGGTATTCCATCAGCACAACGGCGAAGTACGGGGATATCACCCGCGGCCCGCGCGTGGTGACGGAGCAGACGAAGCAGGAAATGAAGAAGATCCTCGGCGAGATTCAGAGCGGGCAGTTTGCCAAGGAATGGGTATTGGAGAATCAAGCCAACCGACCGGTCTATAACGCCTTGCTGAAAAAGGGTGAGGGGCATCCGATCGAGGAAGTCGGCGGTCGGCTCCGGTCCATGATGCCCTGGCTCAAAAAGGATCAACTCGTCGATAAGAACAAAAACTAACTCTGCCGGCGGATGCTTCGTGGTAGCATGATAGAGGGCCTGGAGGGGTATGGCTGATCAAGCCGTCGGAATACCGATTGTCAAAGAAGGCTTACCGTTTGTCGGTGGCCTCGCCGCGGCGACGCTCTTGTCCGGATTGGCTGGCTGGACCATTCCCACGGTCGTGGCGGGTGGTTTTTTGATCTTCACCGCCTGGTTCTTCCGGAATCCCAGCCGGACTATTCCACAGCAGCCGAATGTGGTGGTTTCGTCCGGAGATGGAAAAGTCATTGCCATTGAGGAAGAGTTCGAACCACGGTATCTGAAGGAAAAAAGCATTCGCGTCACGGTGTTTCTGAATGTGTTTGATGTGCACGTGAACCGGATGCCTTGCGCCGGAACGGTCGAAGGGGTGAGTTATCAACCGGGCCAATTCCTGGTGGCGAGCAAGCCGGAAGCGACGCTGCACAACGAACAGAATGCCGTAATGCTGAAGACCGAGTCGGGGGCGAAAGTGCTGTGTGTGCAAGTGGCGGGATTGATTGCCCGCCGGATCGTCTGTTGGGTCGGGCAGGGTGATTGTGTGCAGCGTGGTGAACGGTTCGGATTGATCCGGTTCGGTTCGCGAATGGATACGTTTCTTCCGCTCGGGTCGAAGATTTGCGTCGCCTTGGGTGATCGCGTTAAAGGGGGAGAAACCATCGTGGGGGAACTCCGATGAAATCACCAGCCATGCGACCTCCGTTTGCGAAGGGGCATCGAAAACGTCAGGCGATGTACCTGATTCCCAACCTCTGTACCACGGGCAATCTGTTTTGCGGCGTGTTTGCAATTCTGTCAGTGTTCAACGGGCAGCATTTGGTGGCGGCCATCGCCATCCTTGTCGGCATGATTTTCGACATGTTGGACGGGAAGCTGGCGCGGTTGACGAACAGCACCGGTCAGTTCGGTATCGAGTACGATTCTCTTTCGGATGTGGTGTCCTTTGGGGTCGCGCCGGGGGTGTTGATTTACTCATATGCGCTGAGCGGACAGGGCATGTTCGGTGTGGCGGTCATGTTCGCGTATGTCGCGATGGGGGCTGTGCGCCTCGCTCGATTCAATGCGACTGTGAGCACCTCCGACAGCAAGTACTTTACAGGTTTGGCCATCCCGGCGGCGGCAGGTGTCATTGCGTCTCTGGTCATCTTTGATCTCCACATCACCCAGCTGGGCTCGGAGGTCAAACCCCTGCTCATTCTGGTGATCACGTTTGGGCTGGCATTCCTGATGGTCAGTACGATCAAGTATCGCAGCTTCAAGGATATGAAGTTCCGGCGCGGCGATCACTTCACCTATCTGGTCTGGGGAATTTTGGCTGTGATGTTGATTGTCGCCTGGCCTCAGGCTATGCTGTTCGTGACGTTCACCGGTTATGCGGTCTCAGGTCCGATTGCGCGTCTCTGGACCATGATCGCCAAGAATGCAGGGAAGCCGGTCGCGAAAGGTGACGGGCCGGTGGCAGAGACAAGAGAGTCGTAACGGCATTGACGAGGAGTAGTAGGGAGCGTTAGCCGAATCGAGAGAGCTGGTGGACGGTGCGAACCAGCCGGTTGCCTCCTGAACTCGCCTCCGAGCCGGACTTGTGAAGCCTCCACAATGAGGTGGTAATGAGTCCCGAATGATCCGCGTCACGGATCTAATGAGGGTGTCGGATGCACGATTGCTTCATCCGGCACTGAATCAGGGTGGTACCACGAAGCTCGCAAGGCCTTCGTCCCTGTCCAGGGGCGGAGGCTTTTTTATTGCCAGTATGCTGAAACGGGCTTCCAACATTGTTCTCGGCTTGAAAACATCCTCAACGTACCCGAGAGGGTACGCCTCCGGTGTTTTCTGCGCCTGCGGCCGCGTTGGAAAGCCCGTTTGAGCATGCTGGAGCTCAGGAGGAGGTAGGCCATGACTCGGATGATCAGAATATTCGACACGACGTTGCGGGACGGCGAGCAATCGCCAGGGGCGAGCATGAACGTCGAAGAGAAACTTATGATCGCCAAGCAGCTGGCGCGCCTCGGCGTGGATATTATTGAAGCTGGTTTTGCCTATAGCTCACCCGGTGATTTCGAAGCGGTGCGACGGATCGCCTTGGAGGTCGAGGGGCCAGTGGTATGCAGCCTGGCGCGGGCTAGGCCGGAAGATATTACGCGAGCCTCGGAGGCCTTGAAGGGGGCGCCCCGGGTCCGTATCCATACGTTTCTGTCCACCTCGGATATTCACTTGAAGCATCAGTTCCGGATGACGCGGGAAGAAGCAAAGAAACGGGCGGTCGAGATGGTGCAACTGGCCCGCACCTACGTCGATGACGTCGAGTTTTCTCCCATGGATGCCAGCCGGTCTGATCCGGCGTATCTCTGCGAAGTGATTGAGGCGGTGATTGCGGCCGGCGCAGGGACGATCAATATTCCCGACACCGTAGGGTATGCCGTCCCGCAAGAGTTCGGTGGCCTGATCAAGCGAATTAAGGACACCGTGCCGAACAGCGGCCAGGCGATCATCTCGGTCCATTGTCATAACGATTTGGGAATGGCGGTGGCCAATAGTCTTGCCGCAGTCGTGGCGGGAGCCGGTCAGGTGGAGTGCACGATCAATGGTATCGGCGAACGAGCCGGTAATACCTCACTGGAAGAAATTGTGATGGGTCTTCGGACGCGTAAAGATTGGTACGGAGCCGACACGAAGGTGGTGACGGAAGAGATTTCCAAAACCAGCCGCCTGGTGAGCAAGATTACCGGTATGGTCATTCAACCGAACAAGGCCATCGTGGGCGCGAATGCTTTTGCCCATACGTCAGGCATTCATCAAGACGGGTTGCTGAAGGATAAGACGACCTATGAAATCATGCGGCCGGAGTCGGTCGGGCTGGAGCAGGTCAAGTTGGTGATGGGCAAATTGTCAGGGCGCCATGCATTCCGGCAACGGCTGGACGACCTGGGATACAAGTTGACGGAAGACGAGGTCAATCACGCCTTTGAACGCTTCAAGCGGCTGGCGGATCAAAAGAAAGAAATCTACGAGGAAGACCTCGAGGTCATCATCTCCGAAGAAGTGGCCAAGATGTCCGAACGAGTCGTCCTGAAGTCGTTTCAGGTCGAAAGTGGAACCAATAAGACGCCGAAAGCCACGGTCGAACTGGAGATTGACGGGAAGACGGTGTCCCACAGCGGCACGGGCGATGGCCCGGTCGATGCGGTCTACCGGACGATTGCCGCCATGACGCAAACCAAGAGCAAGCTGCTGATGTTCGGGGTGAATGCCATCACCGGCGGGACCGACGCGCAAGGAGAAGTCTCGGTGCGGCTCGAAGAAGATGGCCGGACCGTTTCCGGTCATGGCGCGGATACGGACATCATCACCGCGGCTGCCAGGGCGTATCTGAATGCGCTCAATAAGCTGGCGTATTTTGCGGCCAAACAAGCCGAAGGGATTCAGAAGGTCAGCTTGATTTGATCCCAACCTGCAGGGTAGATTCCTCCGTCCTGGTCAGCATATCCGCGTTGGTCAGGGCGGGGTGCTATCTTTCATTGCCCCCATCATCAGAATCGGCGCACGATGTTCAGCACACACCTTCAGCAATGCCCTGAATTTCTCGCGGGCGACCATACCAGGTTGCGGGAATTGCTGCATCCGGGAAAGGCCGAGCTGAAGTTAGGCTATAGCCTCGCTCATGGATTGCTCGAACCGGGCCAGCAGTCCCTGTGGCATCGCCTGAAATCGTCGGAGGTGTACTACTTCATCGCCGGGCGTGGTGTCATGAAGGTGGAAGAGGCCTCGACGGCGGTGCAGGCTGGCTCCGTGATTTATGTGCCGCCGGGCGCCAAGCAGTCCCTGATCAATACCGGAACAGCATTGATCGAGTTTCTCTGCCTGGTCGATCCGGCCTGGAAGGCGGAAGATGAGGCAGTCGTTGAATAGCCGAGAGGAGAGCGCGACGTGAAAGCAAAAATCGCAGTCCTGGCCGGAGATGGGGTCGGCCGTGAAATTGTTCCCGAAGCGATCAAGGTCTTAAAGACGGTCGCGGAGCGGTTCGGGCACACCTTTGAATTTCAGGCGGCCGATGTGGGCGGTCATGCCATCGATAAAGTCGGGGTTCCGCTTCCTGCGGAGACGCTCGCACTCGCGAAGCAGAGCGATGCCGTCTTGCTCGGAGCCGTCGGCGGACCCAAATGGGAAGGCCTGGATTACAGTATCCGCCCCGAGCGGGCCTTGCTCGGCCTCCGCGAACAGTTGGGCCTGTATGCGAATTTACGCCCGGCGAAACTCTATCCCATGCTCGCCGATGCCTCCACGTTGCGGCGGGAGGTGATCGAAGGCATCGATATGCTCGTCATCCGCGAGTTGACCGGCGGCATCTACTTCGGCAAACCGAAGGGCGTGGAAAAACTGCCCGGCGGTGGGGAGCGCGGGTTTAATACGGAAGTCTATACGACTGAAGAAATTCGCCGCATCGCGGTGGTGGCGTTCGAAGCGGCGCGCAAGCGGCGCAAGAAGGTCATGTCGGTCGATAAGGCCAATGTGCTGGAGTCTTCCGAGTTATGGCGGCGAGTGGTGACGGACGTTCACACAAGCTATGCCGACGTGACGTTGAGTCACATCTACGTGGACAATTGCGCCATGCAATTGGTGCGCAATCCACGTCAATTCGATGTGCTCCTCTGCAACAACATCTTCGGCGATATCTTGAGTGACGAGGCCGCGATGCTCACCGGGTCGATCGGCATGCTGCCCTCCGCCAGTGTCGGTGCCAAGGTCGGTCTCTTTGAACCGATTCATGGCAGCGCGCCGGATATCGCCGGGAAGAATATTGCCAATCCGATCGCCACGATTGCCTCCGGTGCCATGATGTTGTCCTACGCGTTTCAATTGGACAAGGAAGCGGTGGCCATTGAGCAGGCAATTGTGAAGACCCTTGAGCTGGGATTCCGCACCAAAGACATTCATGCGGAAGGCATGCGGTTGGTCGGGACCACCGAGATGGGCGATGCGATTGTGAAGAACCTTCCCGCCTGAGCCATGACGATCAGCGCCACACAATACAGAATCATCGCCACGCTGGCGGGGAACGGCGAGCCCGGATATGCCGGCGACGCGGGACCTGCGGGAGCCGCCTCGTTGAATGAGCCGAAAGGGCTCTGTGTCGACCGTGAAGGAAATGTGTATATCGCGGACTCGGAGAATCACGTCGTGCGTCGTGTCGACCGGAACACAGGCCTGATTACGACGGTTGCCGGAGTGGGGCCTGGCGGGATGACAGGGCCGATGATGTCGCCGGAACCTGCCGCGATGCCCCCGCAGGAAGAAGAGGATCCTTTTGCCGACACCTCCACTGACAGCACCAAGGCTTACACGCAGGTCACGGATCTGAGCGGCACGGTCCGCTATGTCACCGGGGGACGTTTGACGATTGAGCAGGAATCAGGAGACGGCGGACCGGCTCGCCGGGCGCGGCTGAATTTCCCGAGTGCGGTGGCCGTAGATCGTCAGGGCAACCTCTACATTGCCGACACCATGAACCATCGGATCAGGAAGGTCGATGCGAACACAGGAATCATCACGCACGTCGCCGGCACCGGACAGGCGCGTTATTCCGGCGATGGCGGGCCGGCGGGGCAGGCGGCGATCAATGAACCGACCGGATTAGCCGTTACCGAGGATGCCTTGTACATTGCTGACCAAAGCAATAATCGCGTTCGGCGAGTGGATTTCGCAACCGGGATCATCACCACGGCAGCCGGCGATGGATCGGCGGCCTACGGTGGCGAGCAAGGGCCGGCGGGGCAGGCGAGTTTGGCGGGGCCGAGCGGCGTGGCTGTGGGCGAGGATGGCCTGGTGTATGTCGCGGATACCTTCAACAGCCGGATACGGTCGGTCGATCCGGCGACGGGGCAGATTGCCACGGTGGCGGGCGACGGCGGCACCTACCGGTATCAAGGCCCAGAAGAGCCTGCTTCACCCAGTCTCTCGCGTCCGGCCGGTATCGCTGTCGGCCACGATGGCAATGTGTATCTCACGGATTCAGACAGTCACTTGATTCGAGTATGGAACGGGCGCACGAAAACCATCACGCGCCTGTCAGGGACCGGTGTCGCGCAGTTCGGCGGTGACGGCGGGGACGCGTTGGCGGGGAGTCTTAGTTATCCATTCGGTGTAGCAGTCGATACGGACGGAACCGTGTATGTGGCGGATACCTTCAATCACCGCATCAGGGTTCTCACCGCGACTGCGTAAGGACAGCATGATGTTGAAGAAAAAACAGGCCTATACGGTGGCGGTGCTCGGAGCAACCGGGGCGGTCGGAAAAGAAAGTCTCGAGATTCTGGAAGAACGCAATTTTCCGATCGAGTCGCTGCGGCTCTTTGCGTCGAAGCGTTCGGCCGGCGACGTGCTCACGTGTCAGGGCAAAGAGTACAAGGTAGAGGAGCTGACGGAGGCCTCTTCCTTTGCCGGAGTGGACATTGCCTTTATCTCCGCCACCGACGCCATCAGCCGGGACTATGGGGCTCGATTGGGTGCGGCGGGGGTCGTCGTGATTGACGACAGCGCGGTTTTCCGAATGGATCCGAATGTGCCTCTTGTTGTGCCGGAGGTCAATGCCTCGGCGCTCCGATCCATGTCGCGCGGGATCGTGGCCATTCCCAACTGCACGACCACTCCATTAGTGATGGCCCTCAAGCCGTTGCGCGATGTTGCGGGGATCAAACGGGTCGTTGTGACCACCTTTCAGTCCGTGTCCGGGACCGGCTCGGCCGCCATGGATGAATTGGTGGACCAGACCAAGGCGCTGATTTCCTTTCAGGATGTGAAGGTGCAGGTCTACCCCTATCAGATCGCCTTTAACCTCTTGCCGCAAGTTGGGTCGTTCGGGGACGGCGGGGATTGTTCGGAGGAGGTCAAGATTGTCCAGGAGACGCGGAAGATTCTGGACATGCCCTCGCTCCGAGTCACCGCGACCACCGTGCGTGTCCCGGTGCTGCGCTGCCATTCCGAAGCGATCAACGTGGAACTCGAGCGTCCGTTGAAAGCCAACGATGCCCGGGCGGCTATCGCCGAGATGCCAGGGGTGGTTGTCTATGACGATCCGGTGAAGAAGCTCTATCCGATGCCGTTCGATGTCTCCGGCAAAGACGAGGTCTATGTCGGACGGGTGCGAGTCGATGAGTCGATCGCGAATGGATTGAATCTGTGGGTCGTCAGCGACAACCTCCGGAAGGGCGCCGCGCTGAATGCCGTTCAAATTGCCGAATGTTTGATACAATGAACTATGGATGCCTGGAACGGGATCGGTCGGCTGTTCATCATCGCAGGACTGGTCCTGGCCGGCGTTGGAGTGCTGCTGACGCTGGTTGAACGATGGCCCAGTGCCGGCGCGGCCTTCGGATGGATTGGTCGGTTGCCCGGTGACCTGTCGATTACGCGAGAGCGATTCAGTCTCTACGTGCCGATTGCAACCAGTCTTGTGCTCAGCATTCTGTTGAGCGTCGTGTTCTATATCCTTTCATGGATCTTTCGCCGCTGATTCCACATCGTGTTATCAGTCTCGTCGCAGCCGGAGTCATGGCGCTCGTTGGCCTCGTCTGCGCGCCTGCTGCGTCAGCCGAATCCATTCGCGTCTTACTCGTGCAGGAAGCGCCGTTCGTCGATGTGCGATCGGACGGCCAGCTGGCTCTGGTAACGGAGACGGGCGACACGAAGACGCTGCATGGACCGATCCATCTCACGGCGCGAGCCGACGGATTACAGATCGACGGCCGACGGATCCTGGGGGGGCAGGTGCTTATCCGCTCCCTTCGGAACAATCTGACCCTGGTCGTAGGGAAAGAAGGAGGGGGCGTAGGCACCCCACTTCCGATCAGCGGAACCGTGCGGGTGTCGCGAAAAGGGCACGCGGTCGTTGTCGTCAATCAGGTGGATCTGGAGGAATACGTGAAAGGCGTGGTGCCGTCGGAAGTCAGTTCTGCCTGGCATCCGGAAATGTTGAAGGTGCAGGCGGTGGCAGCGCGGACCTACGCATTGTATAACAAAATGCTCAGTGCCGCGCGGGACTATGACGTCATGGCCACCATTCAAGATCAGGTGTATCGGGGGCGCACCGGGGTCGATCATCGAGTTGAAGATGCCGTCGAATCGACCAGAGGCATTGTCGTCACGCACCAGCAGGCGCCGATCTATGCCGCGTTCTCTTCCACCGCAGCCGGACCGACGGAAGATGCGGTGAATGTCTGGACCAATAAAGATCTCCCGTACCTCAAGGGGGTCGAGTGTCCCTTCGATCTGGAGTCGCCCTATTATCAGTGGAAGGCCAGTGTGAAGATAGAACAGCTCGAGAAAAATCTGCGCCACCAGGGATTCGCGGTGGGAACCATCGCGACGATTACGCCCATCGCCTTCAGTCGTGCGGGGAGAGTCGCGCGCTTGCGGATTTTGCATTCCGGCGGAGAGACGCTGTTACGGGGCGAAGATCTTCGCAAGGCGGCGGGGTATACCGTCATTCCGAGCACCCAATTCGAGGTGGAATCGATCGGCGCCGAGGTGGTATTCGCCGGCTACGGCGCAGGCCATGCAGTGGGACTGTGCCAGTGGGGCGCTAAAGAATTGGCTGAACTCGGATATTCGTACAATAGTATTCTGCAGTATTACTATCCTGGAACTGAATTACGTAATTCGGCCGTATCGCAGTTGATGATGCCGGTCATTCCAACCCCCTGATGTTGCTCAGCGAGTTCGATTTCCCATTTGATCCGGCGCTTGTGGCCGACCATCCGGTGATGCCTCGCCATGATGCGAGGTTGCTGGTTATGGATCGCGGCAGTCACGCGCGGATGCATCGCCGGGTGGCGGATCTTCCATTGCTACTCCAACCCGGGGATCTCATTGTCGTGAACAACACCAAGGTCATGCCGGCGCGAGTGCCGGGCCGGACGCGCCCGACGGGGAAACTGCTCGACCTGCTGTTTGTGCAGGATCTGGGGCAGGGCCTGTGGGAAGTGCTGATCAAAGGACGGTTCAAGCCGGGAGCGCTGATTGATTTTTCAGGCGGCGGCTGTGGGGAAATCGTCGAGCGCAGTCAGGCCAGGACGACTGTGAAGGTAACCGGTGTCACGAGCGTCTATGACCTCATGCATGCGACCGGGACGATGCCGCTTCCTCCCTATATCAAGCGCGAGCCTTCGCAGGACGATCAGCAATGGTATCAGACGATGTTTGCCCAGCAGGAGGGTGCCATTGCGGCACCGACTGCGGGACTTCATTTTACGGCTCAGTTGGTGGACGCTCTGGTCGCCAAGGGTATTGAGTTGGCGCAGGTGACGTTGCACGTGGGCCCCGGCACCTTTCGCAGCGTGAAAAGCGATCGAATCGAAGAGCACCGGATGCTGGCTGAGCAAGTTGATGTGACGGCGCGCACGGTCGAGCAGATTCGCCTGGCGCAACAGCGAGGGAATCGCGTGGTGGCGGTCGGGACGACAGTCGTGCGCGCGCTGGAGACGGCGGGTCGTGGCGGTCGCGGTATCGAGCCGTTTCAGGGACCGGCCGAATTATTCATCACACCGGGGTTTGAATTTCAGGTCGTCGACGCGCTGGTGACGAATTTTCACCTGCCGCGGACGACGCTACTCATGCTGGTCTCTGCGTTTGTGGGATTGGAACCGCTTCGAGCTGCCTACGAAGCGGCAGTGGCTCAACGATATCGGTTCTATAGTTACGGGGATGCGATGTTGATCGCGAGGGGAGTGCCTACCGTTACATGAGCTCTTTGTGAATCTTCACGGGAACTTTGCTCTTCATCGATTCCGAATAGGCCATTAATGCCCGCTGCTGTTTTTGGAACAGTAGGTTCTGGAAGACCCGTTCCTTTGCAAGGGCGGCTTTGGCCGGATCAGATTCACCTTCGCGCGCCACCAGGGTCTGAGCCTCTGCATGTTCAGCCGGTGTCAGGGCTACGGCGTCCATGATGACCAGCCGGGCTTTATTGGTGAGAATGTCTTTGGCTTCCATGGCCTCGAACAATGCGGGGGTCAAGCGATTGGCCGCCAGCAGCCGACGATAGGACTCAGGGTCGAAACTGCCGTTCTTTTGAAACTCTGTTCGCTGCGTGATGGCCTTCCGCAAATCTTCGTCGGAGACCGTGAGCCCCATTTCCTTCGCCACGTGCAGCCACATGCGGTTATCGATCAGTTGTTCGAGCACAAACTGCTTGAGGAATTCATCCTTGATGTCGTTCTGGCCTTTGTCTTTGTAAAAACGATACGTATTTTCATAGGCGCGACGATATTCATCCAGCGGCACGACTTGATCCCCGACCGACGCCACCACATTGCCGGCTTGGTCGCCGAATCCCCACCAGCCCATCGTAATGACGAACGCCAGGGCAAGCGTGCCCATGATGGACTTCAGGAACCACGGATAGTCGTGTGCAGCTTCGCGTAATAATTTGATCATCGAATGCGCCTCTTCTCGGCAGGGTTTCGCGGATTCTACTCAGGCGACGACAACAAAGGCAAGAGGAAGAAGTGCGTGGAGCGCGGGTGGGAGAAGATTGCGACTTTGTTTGTGCAGGTCAACGAGATTTGCTATAGTGTCGAAGAATTGGGGAGATTTCCGGTGGCGGAGGAGGCAATCGGGCGCGGCCCGGTCGAACTGGGCGTCTATCCCAAGGCCCAGGTGCTGAATCGCTTCATCGCAAAAATGATCGATCTTCTGATCGTTGCAGCGGTGAGCAAACTGGTCTCTCCAATCGGTGTCCTGGCCGGACTTGCCTATCTCCTGTTGGCCGACGGGTTTGGTGGTGGTCGCAGTGTCGGAAAGCGGTTGATCGGACTTCAAACCATCGTCCCCCGCACGCGGGACCCGGCGGGATTCCGGGAGTCGATTATTCGTAATCTCCCCTGCGGTTTGGCACAGCTGGCGTTTGAAATTCCGTATGTGGGTTGGATCGGGTGGGGCGCGGTACTGTCGCTGGAAGGGTTGTTGGTCATCGGGAACGAACAAGGCCGTCGGTTGGGCGATGAAATTGCCAAGACGCAAGTGCTGGAGAGCGGGCAGCTGGATGTATCGGACTGAATGCCTTGATACTGCTGAGCGCAGCAATCGTGTGAAGGGAGAGTCCTAGTGGCTTTCATGAGTGACATGTTCGGGTGGTTCTCCAACGATCTGGCGATCGATTTGGGGACGGCGACCACGCTCGTGTACGTTCAAGGGAAGGGCATCGTCCTCAACGAACCTTCCGTGGTCGCTGTAGAAAAAAAAACTGAACGTGTGATGGCGGTCGGCGCCGACGCCAAGCGTATGTTGGGACGGACTCCCGGGAACATTCTTGCGGTACGTCCCATGAAGGAAGGCGTCATCGCCGATTTCGAAAAAGCCGAGGCGATGCTGAGTCACTTCATTCAGAAGGCGCACAATCGAACGGCATTCGTGCGGCCTCGCATCATCATCGGCGTGCCCTCCAGGATCACGCAGGTGGAGCAGCGAGCCGTCCGGGATTCCGCCGAACTCGCCGGAGCGCGTGAAGTGTATTTGATCGAAGAACCGGTGGCGGCCGCCATCGGCGCGGGCTTGCCGATTACCGAACCCTCGGGAAATATGGTGGTGGACATCGGCGGCGGTACGACCGACATCGCGGTGATCTCGTTGGGTGGCATCGTCTATAGCGAGTCGGTCAAAGTGGCCGGCGACCGGATGGATGACGCCATCATGAACTACATTAAGAAGAAATATAATCTGCTCATCGGCGAGCATATGGCCGAACGCATCAAGTTCGAAATCGGCTCGGCCTACCCCTTCGAAGAGCGGAAGACCATGATGATCAAAGGGCGCGATTTGATCTCCGGCATTCCACGGACTCTGGTGGTGGATGATGCCGAAGTCAGAGAAGCGCTGCAGGAACCCATTGGAACCATCGTCAATGCCATCAAGGTGGCGCTTGAAAACACACCGCCTGAATTGGCCGGAGACATCATCGATCGCGGTATCGTACTGACTGGCGGCGGATCTTTGTTGAAGGGAATGGACACTCGGTTTCGGGAAGAAACCAATCTTCCGATCATTACGGTCGACGACCCGATGACCTCGGTGGTCTTGGGCGTCGGGAAGATTCTCGACGAGTTGGACCTCCTTCGCAAGGTGTCGGTTATGTCGCAGTGCAGTACCTCTCGATGACCTCCATCCCGAGTGTGGATGGCTATATCGCGCTCAACATACGGCACCCGGCGTCTCGCCATCGTCTTGTTCGCCTGTCTGCTCGTCGCCCTCTTTCTTCTTCCTAGTCAAAGCCAGAGGTTGCTGCAGTATGTCGGCGGGCCACTGGGGCAGGTCCTCAGTCTTCCGCTCGCCGCATTTTCCTCCGTCGATCATGGCCTTGCCGACATGTGGAACGGCTATGTCGCCTTGCAGAGCGTCCACGAAGAAAACCGGCAGCTGCATCGCGACATCGAGTTGCTCAAAGGGCAGAATAATCAGCTGCGCGAATCGGTGACGGCCGTGCAACGCTATGAGGCCTTGCTGAACTTTAAACAGCAATCACCGTCGCAGACCCTGGCGGCGCAGGTCATCGGGCGCGATGCCACCAACTGGTATCGAGGGATGATCCTCAATAAAGGCGAGGGTGACGGGGTGCGGACTGAAATGGGTGTGATCACTCCCGCGGGTGTTGTCGGTCGGGTGGTGAAAACCAATTCGACCTCGTCGGTGGTGTTATTAGTCACGGACCCGAACAATGCGATCGCCGGCGTCGTGCAGCGGACTCGCGATGAGGGAATCGTCGAAGGTACCAGTCATGGTCGCGCGCGACTCAAGTACATTCCGCTGTTATCGAGAGTTCAGGCCGGCGATCGTGTGGTGACCTCGGGTCTGACCGGGGCGTTTCCTCGAGGGTTGGCTATCGGAAGCCTGATTCAGGTCGAAAAGTCGGAAGGGGATCTCTTTCAGTCCGCCGAAATCGAACCGGAGGTCGATCTCTCGAAGCTGGACGAAGTGCTTATCATCACCGCTCCCTATGAGGATGCCGATGCGGCGCAGAAGCTGCTTCAGGCCATTCATGGAGACAGAAAGAAGCCATGAAGTTTCTGTTGTACCTGCTGTTGGCGCTGGTGGTGGTCCCCTTGCAAACGACTTTGTTGCATTACGCCAGCCTATTTGGTGTGCGTCCGGACCTGGGCCTTATCGCGGCGTGTCTTGTCGGGTTTCTCGGTGGAGAGCTTGATGGTTTGATTCTCGGCCTCATTCTTGGATGTTTTCAAGACATGTTGTCTGCGGGAGATTTGTGGATCAATGTGATGACGAAGGGCGGAAGCGGGTTTCTCGCCGGTCTGGCGGGGCGGCATATGGCGCATATCACTCCCGCCGTCATGACAGCCGGCCTCGCGATCATTTCCTGCCTGTCGAGCGCGGTCTTTCTGTATTCCATGAATCCGGCTGGTCTGGATGAGGTATGGCTGGGCGTGCGGTCGACCGTGCTGGTGCAGGCTGGGCTCGACGCGGCCGTCGGCGCGGGACTGTATCTGGTGTTTCGTCAACGTTGGTCTGATGATCGTATGGTGACGGAGGGAGCCCTCTAACGGAGACACGGTCTCTAAGAAGGGACCGGCAGAACAGCGATGGCGACGGTAGGATTCAACGATTCCGATCTCCTGGATCTTCAGCGGCGGCTGGTCATCCTGCGTGTGGGGCTGCTGCTGGTCGTGGCGTTGCTTGCCTTGCGTTTGTGGCATCTCCAGATTCGGGAAGGCCCCTATTATCGAGATTTGTCCGAGAATAATCGGACGCGTTCCGTGGTGCTGGAACCGGCGCGTGGACTGATTTTCGACCGGAACGGCGTGTTGCTGGCGAACAATGTGCCGAGTTTTGCTTTGTATGTGACGCTGGAAGACGTGAAGGATCGACAGGCGTTAGTCGGGCAACTGGCCTCGCTCCTGACCCTCGACCCTGAAGTGATTCAGAAAAAACTGTCGACCGGAAGGGGCGGCAAATTGCAGCCTCGCAAGGTGAAGGACCGGCTGACGTTGCGCGAGGCGACCCTGATCGAGTCCCACCGGTTGGACTTGCCGGGCGTGATGATTCAGGTGGAATCGCAACGGAACTATCCCGCGGGGGATGTGGCGGCGCACTTGTTGGGGTATGTCGGGGAAGTGTCAGCCGATCAACTTGAAAAGCCGGATTTTGCAGATCTTCATCAGGGCAGCATCGTCGGGCAGTACGGCGTGGAAAAATGGTTCGACCGGCAGGTACGCGGTCGCGCCGGGCAAAAGAGTGTCGAAGTGGATGCGCTCGGCCATGAAAAACGCGCCATTGTGTCCGATAAGCCCCTCGCGGGCGATGATCTCTATCTGACCATTGATGCCAAGCTGCAAAAAATTGCTGAGGACCTCTTGGGGGAGGAGTCAGGCGCCATCGTGGCCCTGGATCCGACGAACGGCGATATTCTGGCGATGGCCAGTCGCCCTGGGTTCGACCCGAATGTGTTGTCCAAAGAATTGACGAACAAACAATGGGTGGAGATCGTTCAGAATGAACGGCGGCCGCTGAATAATCGAGCAACACAAGGT
Source organism: Nitrospira sp. (assembly GCA_020853775.1). Taxonomy (GTDB): domain Bacteria; phylum Nitrospirota; class Nitrospiria; order Nitrospirales; family Nitrospiraceae; genus Nitrospira_A. Next base: position 10,948 of record JADYYH010000111.1, on the reverse strand, counting down.
CAATATCCTCCCGGATCGACATTCAAGGTCGTCATGGCGGCGGCCGCCCTCGAATCGAACACGGTGACGCCTTCGACGATGGTGCGGTGCAATGGGGGCTATCAGTTCGGCAATCGATTGTTTCGTGACTGGAAACAAGGCGGGCATGGATCCGTGGACATGAATGAAGCGTTGATTCACTCCTGTGACGTGTATTTTTATACCGTCGGCCAACGCATGGGCATCGACACGATTGCCGAATATGCGAAGCAATTTGGGCTCGGCCAAGAGACGGGCGTCGAATTGCCGTCAGAACGTGTGGGAATCGTGCCGTCGACCACATGGAAACAGAAGGCGCGCAATCAGCCCTGGTACCCCGGAGAAACCATTTCCGCTGCAATCGGACAGGGGTATGTCACGGTGACGCCCTTGCAGATGGCCAGTGTGATCGGAACGGTGGCGAACGACGGCCTGTCGATCAAGCCGCGCCTGGTGCAGGCCGTGATGAACCGCATGACCGGAGACCGGGCCGAGTTTCCACCCACAGTGCGGGGAAAAGTGGCGGTCAAGCCGGCGACCCTTGCACTCATCAAGTCCGCGCTGGCCGACGTGGTGACCAAAGGAACGGCGACGCGCGCCAAGTCCCCGTTGGTGACGATCGGGGGGAAAACCGGGACCGCGCAGACGGCGGCGTTACGCACGGGGCCTGAGAAGGATATCCCCAAAAAACTCCGCGACCACGCGTGGTTTGTGGCCTTTGCTCCGGTGGAGGCGCCGCGCATTGCCGTCGTCGTCCTCGCCGAGCACATGGGGCATGGTGGGTCGGCTGCCGCGCCCTTGGCGAAGGATGTCATTGAAGCCTATGTGAAAGCCTATCCCCATGTGCTGCAGGGGGCTCCGGCCAACGGGCGGGCAAAGTCGCCTGCCGTGCCGGTCGATGCGCGGCCGAAGACGTGATGATTGATCGGGTGATCGACAGTCGAGGGTTGGATAGTTTCGATCTTCGTTTCATGGGGCTGATCGCCGTCATCCTGTCGGTCGGGGTGCTGTCGATCTACAGCGTGACGCATTCTCAGGACACCGCCTTCCCCTTTTATCTCAAACAACTGGTCTGGATTGTGCTGGGAACCGTCGCGTTTCTGGTGATGTATCTCTCCGATTATCACAAGATTGCGCGACTGGCCTATCCGACCTACGCGGTTATTTTGATCATGCTCGCGGTCGTGTTGTTCATGGGGAAATCGAGCCGCGGGGCGCAGCGATGGATTCCGATCGGGCCATTTGCGTTTCAACCGTCTGAATTTGCGAAATTGGTCCTGGTTCTGGTCCTGGCCAACTATTACTCCCGTGCCTCGCGTGTGGGGTGGTTGCACCGGGTGGTGTTGCCGGGACTCATTGTATTGCCGGGTTTGTTGTTGATCCTGAAGCAGCCGGATTTGGGCAGTGGATTGAGCTTCTTGGCGGTCTATGCGGCCATGTTATTGATGGTCGGTGTCCGGTCGAAGGCGTTGGGCATCATTTTGCTGCTCTCCGTCATGCTCTTCCCGTTTGTGTGGGAAGTGGTCTGGGCATCATTGCACGATTATCAGCGCGAACGCGTCATGGCCTTCGTGGATCCCGATTATGATCCGGGAGGCAAGGGGTATCATGCGCTGCAATCGAGAATTGCCATCGGTTCCGGAGAACTCTCGGGGAAGGGTCTGTACGGCGGCACACAAAGTCAGCTGAAGTTCCTGCCCGAGGGCCATACCGATTTCGTGTTCGCCGTCTATGCGGAGGAATGGGGCTTTGTCGGTGTCCTGGTCCTGCTGGCGCTGTTTATCGCGCTGATATGGGTGTCATTGGAAATAGCCGCGCGTGCGAAGGATACGCTCGGGGCGTTACTCGCGGCAGGTATTGTTGCCATGTTGTGTTTTTGCGTGGTGGTCAATATCGGCATGACCGCAGGGATGTTTCCCATCGTCGGGATTCCGCTTCCTCTGGTGAGTTATGGGGGCAGCGCGACCATCATGACGATGGCGTCCTTGGGTTTGTTATTGAATGTGAAGCGACGTCGGTTGACCCTGTTTTACTAGGCTATGCCTGGACAGGGGCCGACTTGTTGTGAAATAACCATGTGAACCAGATAGGTGCCGGACTGCCGGCGAGACGAGAGAACCCGGACATCCGTCCGCGTGCGTCTGCCGATCCGATCGATCTGGGGTTAAAGGAGTGTGTATGGGTGTGGAGATCGCAATCAGTATCGCGCGGGAAGAAACCCGCGTTGCCGTCCTGGATAATGGTGTCGTCACGGATCTCTATGGAGACCGCGCCAAGGATCAGGATTACGTCGGCAACATTTATAAAGGGCGGGTGGCGAAAGTGTTGCCAGGTATGCAGGCCGCCTTCATCGATATCGGGCTGGAAAAGGCGGCGTTCATGCACGTCTCCGATCTGTCCATCGATATCGAGTCGGGCGACACCTTAGTCGAAGGCGACGACGAAGACAATAAGGATTCCGAGGTCCCCAAGCCCAAACGGCAAAGTTCGAAGCCGATCGAGGAGTTGTTGTCCGAAGGACAGGAAGTCATGGTGCAGATTTCCAAAGGTCCGATCGGCACGAAGGGCTCGCGAGTGACGACCTATGTGTCGTTGCCCGGCCGGTATCTGGTATTCATGCCGACGGTGGAGCATATCGGCGTATCCCGCCGGATTCCTCGCGATGAGGAACGCGCGCGCTTGAAAGAAATTATGAAACGGGCGCGGCGCCCCGGGTTCGGCTACATCGTGCGGACGGTGAGCGAAGGGGTGAAGGAAGAAGAATTGCGCTCGGACGTCGAGTTTCTGCATGTCCTCTGGCAGGACGTCCTGACCAAGCGTGATCAACAGCCTGCCCCGAGCCTCTTGCATAGCGATTTGAGCTTGAGCTTCCGTGTGGTGCGGGATCTCTTCGGCCGCCGAGTCGATCGGTTATTGATTGATTCGCGCGAAGAATACAACGCGATCAAAGGGTTCGTGCAACGGTTTTCTCCCGAACAGACCTCGCGTATTCACTTCTATGACAAGGAAGAAAGTCTGTTCGATTACTTGGGGGTCGAACAGGAAATCGCGCGCGCGATGAGCCGTAAAGTGTGGCTGAAGTCCGGCGGGTACTTGGTGATTGATCACACCGAAGCGATGACGGTGATCGATGTGAATACCGGCCGGTTTGTCGGTAAACGCGATCAGGAAGAAACCATTCTGCGCAACAACCTGGAAGCGGCGCGGGAGATTGCCTACCAGGTCAAGTTGCGGGGGATCGGCGGGATCATCATCGTCGATTTCATCGACATGGAGCGGGAGAAGAACCGCGATAAGGTGTATCACGCCTTGGTGGATGCCATGTCATCGGACAAGGCGAGGACCAGAATTTCCCGAGTTTCTGACCTGGGATTGATCGAAATTTCCCGTGAACGGGTGCGAGAGGATCTGCTTCGTTCTCTTTCCGAACCCTGCCACTACTGCGATGGGCGCGGATATACGAAATCCCCTATGTCGGTGGCCTACGAAATTTTCCGGGAAGTGCGGCGGCTCGGCCACGAAATCGAGCAGCAACGTGTCGTCGTCGGTGCGCATCCCGCTGTCGCCCTGCTGTTGCAGGAACAGGAACAGCCGGGGGTGGAAGAACTTGAGCGGCGGTATAGCGCGAAGATTCTCGTGACGCCGGATGATCGGCTGCACCTCGAACAGTTCGATTTAGTCGTGATGTAATGCCGCAAGGCGCCGGCCTCGCTGACTCCATGCGACAGTCCCGTCTCTGCCAGCGCCTTCCAGCACCACGGTCGCTGAGCCGGACCGACCATGCCTGATGAACTCGGACGATGGTGAATAGTCGATCCCTCCGCCCTTGGCTGATGCTCCGTGCAATCCCCGGTGTGGGCGATGCCATTCTGCTCAAGCTGGTGCAGGCGATTGGGTCTCCGGATGCAGTGTTGTCGGCGACCCGGGCAGAGTTGGAAGACCTCGGGTGCCGGCCGCCGTTGATCGAAGCCATTCGCCGGGGACCTCATGCAAGCGCGGTCAAAGAGCTTGACCGGGAACTGGCGGCGTTGCAGCAGCGTCAGATCACCCTGTTGACGTATCTCGATCCGCAGTATCCTGCGGCTCTCAAGACGATTCCGGATCCTCCACCGCTGCTCTACTTCCAGGGAACGTTCCTGGAGTGTGATCGACAAGCCGTGGCAATAGTCGGAACGAGGAAAGTCAGTTCCGCCGGCCGGGTATTGGCCGAAGAATTGGCCAGTGAGTTGGCCGGTATGGGTTTTACCATTGTCAGCGGATTGGCCCGCGGAGTTGATGCTGCCGCGCACCGCGGTGCTCTCGCCGGCAAGGGACGGACGCTTGCTGTGATGGGGTGCGGGTTGGATCGTACGTATCCAGCCGATCATGGTCCGCTTCGGGCGCAGATCGAGCGGCAAGGAGCGGTGCTTTCGGAGCTGCCGCTCGGATCCGCGCCCCACAGCTACCACTTCCCTCGCCGGAACCGCATTATCAGCGGGCTGTCGTTAGGCGTGGTGGTGACCGAAGCGGCGGTTGAGAGCGGGTCCCTCATTACCGCACGATTAGCCGGCGAGCAAGGGCGGGAAGTATTTGCGGTGCCGGGTTTCGTGAAAGCCGAAAATAGTCGCGGCCCCAATAGCCTGCTGAAAGACGGCGCGAGGCTGGTCGAGTCGGCGCAGGATGTTCTGGATGAATTGTTGCCTCAGTTGGATGCCACGTTTCGAGAACGGCTCGGCCACGGTGCGAACGTCGCGCGACCGGCTATGCAACTAGGGCCTGAAGAGGCGATAGTGTATGATGCCGTATCGGTGTTGCCGCAATCGGTCGATGATGTCATTCGACGCAGCGGGCTTCCGGCCGCGCAGGTTGCCGCGTTGTTGCTCTCCTTGGAATTGAAAAATTGTGTTCGTCAATTGCCCGGCAACGAGTATGTGCGTCCCTGATTGCCATTCATTCAGAGATTCAGGCTGACAGGGTCTCGATATTTGTTATAGTGGGTGTGGTAGTCTGGGCGCAGGTACTGAGGAACGTGGAGCCACATGGCGAAATCGCTGATCATCGTTGAATCGCCGACCAAGGCGCGAACCATCACCAAGTATCTTGGTCGAGGGTATTCCGTCATGGCCTCCGTCGGGCATGTCAAAGATTTGCCGACCAGTAAACTGGGCGTCGATCTGGAGCATGACTTTGAGCCCCAGTACGTCACAATCAAGGGCAAATCCAAAGTCCTTGCAGACATCAAGAAAAAAGCTCAGCAGGTGGATACGGTCTTTTTAGCGCCGGACCCTGATCGTGAGGGGGAGGCGATTGCCTGGCATATCGCACAGGAACTGCACGGCAAGGGGAAGAAGAAAGACGGCAAGGTCTATCGTGTCCTCTTTAACGAAATCACCGAGTCGGCGATCAAGCGCGCGCTGAAGTCTCCGGGCGAAATCGATATGAAGCTGGTTCAGGCCCAGCAGGCGCGGCGAGTGCTTGACCGGATTGTGGGATACCAGGGCAGTCAGTTGTTGTGGAAAAAGGTGCGACGCGGTCTCAGCATGGGACGCGTTCAGTCCGTCGCAGTGCGGCTTATTTGCGACCGGGAACAGGAACGCGAAAAGTTCAGAGCCGAAGAATATTGGTCCATTGTCGCGCTGTTGCGGGGAGAGAATCCGCCGGCCTTCGAGGCAAAGTTACATTCCGTCAACGGACAGGATGCCGACATTGGAACGAGCGAGCAGGCCCAGCATGTTCTCAATGCCGTGCAGGGGAAGGCGTTTGTTGTTCAATCGATAGAGCACAAAGAAAAGAAACGGAACCCCGTCGCGCCCTTCATCACCAGCCGACTTCAGCAGGAAGCTGCCAGAAAGTTGCATTTCACGCCCAAGAAGACCATGACGTTGGCGCAGCAACTGTATGAAGGCGTGGAAATCGGTTCGGAAGGTCCGATGGGCCTCATTACGTATATGAGAACCGATTCGCCGAGAATCTCCCAAGAGGCCACCGAGGATGCGAGGGTGGTGATTCGGGAGCGTTTCGGCGAGGAGTATTTGCCCGCCACTCCCAACGTGTACAAGACGCAAAAGGCGGCGCAGGAAGCGCACGAAGCCATTCGTCCGACGATGGCGGCTCGCGATCCTGAATCCATCCGACAATTTCTGGAGCAAGATCAATACAATCTGTATAAGCTGATCTGGAATCGCTTCATTGCGTCACAGATGGTTCCGGCGATCCTGGATGTGACGCGGGTCGATTCCAGTCCCGTTGGCATACCTGAACGCTACGTGTTTCGCACGAGCGGCACCGTCGTCAAATTCCCTGGCCATACGGCCGTCTACCTGGAGGGGACCGACAAGGAATTGCCGTCACAGAAACCCAAGAGTGAGCAGGAGTCAGAGGACGAATCGGACCGGCAGCTTCCCGTGCTTCGTGAAGGAGAATCGCTGCAGCTTGTCGACCAGGAGAAGCAGACCCTGCCGGGCTTGACCTCGAAGCAGCATTTCACTCAGCCGCCACCCCGGTACAATGAGGCGCTGTTGATCCGTGAACTGGAAGAAAAGGGCATCGGTCGCCCATCCACCTACGCGGCCATTATTTCCACGATTCAGGATCGGAAATATGTCGAGAAAATTGAAGGCCGCTTTCTGCCAACCGAAACGGGTCGGACGGTCAACGACTTTTTGCTGAAGGGGTTTCCGGATCTGCTGGACACGGAGTTTACCTCCCATATGGAAGAGCAGCTGGATGAAGTGGAAGAGGGGACGAAGCCGTGGGTCTCGGCGGTCAGGGAGTTTTATGCCCCCTTTGTCAAGGAAATGGAACTGGCGCAAAGTATTCCCGGACCCAAAGACATCGTTGAGCCACCGACCAACCTGCCTTGTGAAAAGTGCGGCCGCATGTTGGAGATCAAGTGGGGGCGAAACGGAAAGTTTTTGGCCTGCCCCGGATATAAGGAAGATCCTCCCTGCAAAAATACTCAGAATTTTGAAAAACTGCCCGACGGGACGATCAAGATCGTGCCCAAGCTGGAGGAGACGACCGACGAAAAATGTGAGAAATGTTCAAGTCCCATGGTGGTCAAATCCGGTCGCTTCGGAAAGTTTTTGGCCTGTTCTGCGTATCCCGAATGTAAAACGACCAAGGCCATTGCCTTGGGGGTGAAATGCCCGCAACCTGCATGCGGCGGGGATCTGATACAAAAGCGCACGAAAAAAGGACGGAACTTTTATTCGTGCAGCCGCTATCCGGAGTGTGAATTTGCGCTCTGGGATCGACCGCTTAATAAGCCCTGTCCCAAGTGTCAGGCACCGTTTCTCATCGAGAAAGTCAGTAAGCAGGCCGGTCGTTCGGTGCAGTGCCGCAATGAAGATACGTGCGGTTACCGCGAAGCCGGATAATTGCAGCGCAGGTTTTGCCCTCATATTTCCTTCTTGCCTACCTTGCTCGTTAGTCCAGATCCACCGAGTCTTCACCAGAAGTTCCGTTCTCGCCCCCCCTCGGACGCATTTTCTGATCAGAGCAATGAGAAGCATTCTCGGCGATGTTGAGAACTGCCCTCATAAATACGTATATCAATGGTTGACAAGCCTTTCGAGAATCTCTAAGTAAGGAGTACAATAATCGATAAGCAGGAACCGCGTAGCGACTAAACCAGGTAACAATCCATAGGCCGAGTTCCGTTATGGCCGGAGGAGGGGGATATGAAGGCAAAGCAAGGCGTTATTGAGTTGCTGAATAAAGTGTTGACGGCGGATCTTACCGCCATCAATCAATATTTCGTGCATGCGAAGATGTGCGACAACTGGGGCTATGAGCGGCTTCACCACAAAGTCAGAGAGCGTAGCATCGATGAGATGAAAGACGCGGACGAACTGATCGGCCACATTTTGTACCTGGAAGGAGTGCCGAATGTTCAGCGCATGAATACAGTACAGGTCGGAGAAACTGTTCCTGAACAGTTGAAGCTCGATCTCAAGGCTGAGCAGGAGATGCTCACGTTGTTGAGCGACGGGGTGGTGCACTGCACGAAGGTGGGCGACTTTACGACCCGTCACATGTTCGAAGATATGGTCAAAGACGTGGATCAGCACATCGATTGGATTGAGACGCAGATGGAGACGATTAAACAGGTGGGATTGGAAAATTATCTGGCCGAACAGATCAAGAAAGACAGTTAGCGGATCTGCTTCGGGTACTTACGTCGAGTAATGGAGATGCGATGTTAGCCAAAGAAAAGGTGCTCGACTACGTCGGGAAAGTGCTCACGGCTGAACTCACGGCGGTTCACCAGTATTTGCTGCATGCGGCCATGTGTAAGAATTGGGGATATCAACGCCTGCACGAACATTTTAGCCACTTGGCGCAGGAGGAGGTGGGGCATTCATCCGGTTTGATCGATCACATCCTCTATCTGGAGGGGGCCCCACAGGTTGAGCAGGTGGATACGGTCGCGGGGGGCCGGTCGGTCGCGGACTTGCTGGAGGCGGATCTTCGCTTTGAACTTGAAGATGCGGAGTTGTTGCGCGAAGCAATCGCCCATTGTTCGAAGGTGGGAGATTTTACGACGAGACATCTGCTGGAGCATATGATCATCGATACCGAAGAGCATATCGATTGGTTCGAGACGCAGTTGCGCACGATCAAGCAGGTCGGGTTAGCGGCGTATCTGGCCGAGCAGATATAATCAGTCGTTTTAGCCGACTGATCCATATCAGAGCCAGCCAGCATACTCATAGCGAGTGGCTGGCTGGGGCCGGCCCCAGTCGGGTCCGACATTTCTACTGCTCCCTACGGAGCTTTCCGCCAATCAGGACATCACCACAACGTAGCCTGCTTCCAGCATGCGGCGAGTATCGAGGGCCGCTTCTGTGCGCTCTTGAGCTTGTTGCAAGCGGTGACCTGCAGTTTAGCGAGGATGTGGCCGGCCAGGCCGTTCAGGTAGTCCGTCCAGATGACTGGGGCGGGCTGGCAACCCATCCCAGATGATCTGCAGTGGCTGCGTCAGGCGCGCCGTAAGAGCGTTAATGATCGAGACTTGATTTCAGTTGATATGAAACTGGATAAGGGGTGGTTGGCCCTTGAGGCCTCAGGTACGGCGCTCGCTGATCCCCGACTTGTACGATGAAGACTATTCGTCGGCCTTCTCTCGGAGCTTTTTTTCGCGCAGGCATGTGCCAAGCGTCCAATGCCCCGCCGCCTTTTCGTCTTGCGCGATCGCATCGTTCTCAGGCTTTTGCGGACTGAGTCCTAGGCTGCCCAGAATGCGCCGAACCGGCGTCTGCTCAAGCGCACGCCGTGCTGGCGCTTGACGACGGCACTCACACGTCTGAGGGACCACAATCCGGTGCCCAAACCATGCTTCGTGGGGCTTTGCAAAACGGCGGCTCAAACCGATCCCAATTGCGCCGCATCAAGCCGGGCCGGCTGATCGCGCTCGGACCTGTATCGCTGTGCATAGACCCTGCCCTCATTGAGCAGCGCCTTCCGTTTGTATAGGGTTTGGCGGGCCACTCCTAAGGCCCGTTACAACGTCCGTAGGCCCATTGGCCTGTCAGTCGTATGCGCCAGGCTCGTACACGCTTCTTTACCGCTGCGCTCAATCGCGTTTGCACCATGAACATTTTCTCCAGGGGCAGTCCTGGAGACAGAATGCAAGAGCCGATCAGTGGTCGTCATGATGTATCTCCTTCGTGCCTCTTTGAGCGATTGCTCATGCCAACTATGCTATCACCCGGCATCCCGCGTGAGGCGGGGTGAGAAGGGAATGTTTCTGCGGCCATGGGTTGGACGGTTGTGCGGCGTAGATGTGGGTTGCCGCTGGGGCCGGCGACTCTGCTGAGCCCGAAACCCAATGGGAGAACGCCCGGTCGCGCGTTTTAAAGAATGGCTGAAGGCAAATTGATCGCTGAACCCCACCGCTGCTGCAACTTCTGCCAACGTCTGCGCGGTTGTGGTGAGGAGTGATTTAGCCCGTTCGACCCGATGGCGTCTCATGTGCCCGAAAAACGATTCACCCATGATGCGGTAAAACAGATCAGAGCAATATTTCGCCGGGTAGCCGAGGAGATCTGCCAGGACTTTGCGTGTCAGTCCACGATGGAGGGTTTCGTTGATGAACCGGGTGATGCGTCCGGCCAGCGTGTTTGCCTCACGGGTAGACTTTCTATCGGACGGGAGGGCATGGGAGAGGTTGAACAGATCGCACACGAGATTGCGAAGATCTTGCTCCGTCGTGGCCTGTTCAAGACGATCAGCCCACTCCGGTGACTGGGCTCGAAGCTCGGACGAGAAATTCTGGAGGCGATCAGTGAGAATTGCGATGTCACGCGTTTTGTTCATCACGCAGAGTCAACTTCCCAGTCCATCACGAGCCCCGGTTAGCCAACGTGTGAAAGACCTCGTTGGGCGTGTGAAAGCCGAGCGATTTGCGGGGTCTCCGATTGAGCAGGCGCGCCACCTTTGCCACCGTCGCCGGATGGATTGTCGTGAAGTCCGTGCCGTTGGGGAAGAAGTCCCGGATGAGCCCGTTCGTGTTCTCATTCACGCCCCGTTCCCATGCATGATAGGGCGTGGCCCAAAAAGACCTGGCACATAGGCGCTGGGCAGTGGCTCGGTGTCCGGCGAACTCCTTGCCGTAGTATATGCGGAAGCAGAGCCATACGCAGTGCATCTCTCCTCTAGAATGCAGGTGCCCACTCACTTTAGCAGGAGGAACCGCCTATGATCCCCAAGGCCGAGTCCGCGACAGGAGTCCTCTTCGTGGCGATCGACGTGGCGAAACAAATCCATGAGGTGCTGATTGAGCCCCCAACGGGAGGCCGCCAGCGGTGGCGCATGGTGAATTGTCAGCGGGATTTCGACCTGCTACGCCAGCGCCTGCAGGCCTTTCAGGCCCCGGTCCGTATCGGATTTGAAGCCACCGGCACCTATCATCGACCACTCGCCTATTTTCTCCATCACTGCGGATTTG
>JADYYH010000110.1 GCA_020853775.1 Nitrospira sp. | reverse complement strand
TCGCCATCCCGCGATCCGAACAGATCTTGGTCAACGCACTCGTCAGCGTCGTCTTGCCATGGTCCACGTGCCCGATCGTCCCGATGTTCACGTGGGGCTTTCGTCGCTCAAATTTCGCCTTCGCCATGATTCACTCCTTTTCTCAGAACTCTGTTTTCCCGGAACCCAACCGTATATTCAGCTCACCCTCAGGAACAGACAGGCATCTTACCCAGACAAGCCTGCTATGGAGCCCACGACGCGAATCGAACGCGTGACCTCGTCCTTACCAAGGACGTGCTCTGCCAACTGAGCTACGTGGGCACTTCCTGCACAGCCTGTATCCGCTCGCGCACCCTCTGTCCGCACCCGTGGTCGAGTACGCTGAATTTGGAGCGGGCGATGGGATTTGAACCCACGACAGCCAGCTTGGAAGGCTGGAACTCTACCACTGAGCTACGCCCGCCCACGGCGAACCTACCAACACATCAATACTTTGCAGCGAAGGCCCTACACATTCGGACCTTGAGTCACTCTGCGTCCAGCCATCTATGCTTAATCCGCGACACAGCCCACGGATTGAACCGGCTCAGTTTGGTGGGCAGGCAAGGGTTCGAACCTTGGAAGCCATAAGGCAGCAGATTTACAGTCTGCCCCCTTTGTCCACTTGGGTACCTGCCCGCAAGATACCTATTTCCAAACGTCAGCGCGCAACAAATCGAATCAAAGAATACAAGCACCAGAGCGTTTCATTTTCCGGATCAGAGAATGAAGTAAGCCCCACCATGCACAGCTCTCCAGCAACATGACAGGGCTGGAGCGCTGATAACGTGAGGGTCGATCTGGCTTCGAAAGCAGCCGATTTTATTTGCGATGCGTTCTATTGTCAAGGGGGTATGTTCTATGCAGGAACAATTCTACGGCTTCATTGATGCCGCACAAGCCCCACGCGTACTGGGAACAGGCCTCGGACGCTGAAGTACCTGAGTGGCTTGACGAATGATGTCCGGCTGGCTTCCCAGCACATCCTTCATCAGCCGCACAAGCTCCGGGGGCGACAGGCGAAACTCGGGCGCCAGAAATCGCTTGCGAGCCATACGTTTCTCGTCCGGATCCTCAGGCTCGTAGTACCCAAGTAACGCCGCATCTCGTTCTGCCTGATCGAGACGCGTCACCCAACCGGATGCATGGGCAGGTTCCCGAGAGGCACGCCGCGGCTTGGTATCGACTTCCAACTGCGTCCATATAGCCCACCCGATAAACACGGCCCAGGTTTCATTGAGCGCTTCCCACGATTCCGTCTCACTCAGAAATCGTTCTTCCTTGAGCGCCCACTTCTGGAGCACCGGCGTAATAAGCACCTGTTGATAGCGGCAGCGCTGCTGCTCACGGGCAAACGCCATCAAGGAGGCGTGTGCCGCCGACGGTGCAGATTCCTGCTCGAGAAAGTCCATATAGACGTGGAACAGTTCGTGATACAGAGTTTCCATTTCTTTGTGCGTCAATCGTCCCAACGGTCGTAACGTGCGGCCTGCCGCATTTAATGACAGCGATCGATCCAGCACCATGCGGTGGTCTGCCGGATGATACTCCGCGGCAAAGGCGTGCAGATCCTCAAATTCGAATGTCACAAAGTGCGCCGGCACTTCTTCAAGGAAGTGAGTGGGCAGCTTGAGCGCTTTTGCTTCCGCCACCAAGCCATGCCAGAGGCGAGAGGAATCAGGCTGGGGCGCCTGGGCCTCAGCTTGGGTAGGCGCGCAAAGCAACAGCCCCAGTAGAGCCCCCCGCGCCAAGACTGTTGCCATGCCTTGCACATGCCCCAGATACGAACACACACACCGCATGATGGCCTCGAATTGGAAACGGAATCGCGGAAGGTTTTTCAGCATGAAGCAGCGAGGCCCCTAGACGTAACGATCCCGATCATGGCCCCAATCATGACTGTGACCTTCCTCGACCAGCGCCAGCGATTCGAATAAGCGAGGGGACACGTGATCAAGAAACCGGGAAGGTTTGGACAACAACATACCCGAACTTCTGTCATAGACATTGATCGGGTAAGTCAGAAACAGATAACGCTTCGCCCGCGTGACGGCGACATACAGCAATCGCCGCTCCTCTTCCAGATCCTCGTCGGTATTAAACGAAAAGACCGACGGAAATTTTCCGTCCACGACCCACAGCAGAAACACGCATTGCCACTCGAGCCCTTTAGCGGAATGAATGGTGGACAGCACCACCTGCTCGTCGTCCGACCCTGACGGCTCCACGCCAACCGCACTGCCATCCGGCGGAGCCAGCGCCAAGTCCGCCAGAAATTCAGTGAGGCCAGGGTAACTTTCGGCGATCATATGCAAATGATCGAGGTCTCGAATGCGCTTGGGATAGTCGTCATGGTGGTCTTTGAGAATCGGCAGGTAATACTCATACACGCGATTTACCTGCTCGGCCGGGCTCAAATCGTCGCTTTTCGACAGATTCTCGAGCACCACCGCCAGCTCCTTCAACCCTTTCCCCGACCGTCCTCCGCTGTCTCGCAACACCTGATACGGATCATTCACCCGCACCATGGCGGCGACGAGATCCTGCGCTTTTTTGGGACCGACACCCTCGACCAGCATGAGCACGCGGTGCCAACTCACCGCATCGTGCGGATTCACCACCACGCGGAGATGGGCCAACAAATCCTTCACATGCGCCGCCTCGATGAACTTGATGCCCCCGCGCTTCACAAACGGCAATCCGCAGCGAGACAACTCGATTTCTAAATCGAAGGAGTGAAAGCTGGAACGAACCAGCACCGCAATTTCATTTAACGGCACGCCTTCTTCCCGCAACTCCAGAATTTTTTGCGCCACGAATCGGGATTGCGCATTTTCTCCGGCCGCCTCGACCAGCGCCGGCAACGGTCCATCCAGCTTCCGCGTGAACAGATGCTTCGTATATTTCTCGGGCGCCTCCTGAATAATCTCGTTCGCCAGACTGAGGACCGGCTGCGTGCTGCGATAATTTTCTTCGAGCTTGTAAATGGTCGCGCCGGGAAACCAGGAGGGGAACTCCATGATGTTGCGGAACGTCGCGCCGCGAAAGGCGTAGATCGATTGGGAATCATCGCCGACGACCATGACATTGTCATGGGTTGCCGCCAGCTTCCGGATGAGTTCCGCCTGCAGCCGGTTCGTATCCTGATACTCATCCACCAAGATGTAGCGGAATTGCCGTGAAATCGCCTGTCGCGTCGGCTCATCCTTCGTCATGAGGTCGCGCAACAAGACAAGCAGATCATCATAGTCCAGCAGTTGGCGCTGCCGCTTGGCCAACTGATAGGCGCGTTGCAGTTTGCCGAGCGCATCAAGGTGATCGGCAAAGTGCGGAAACTCATCGAGCACGATTTCTTCCAGCCCTCGCAAGGTGTTCTCACACTTGCTGTAGATTTCCGCAATCGTGCCCTTGCGCGGGAACCGCTTATCTTTTTCATTGAGTCCGAGCTGCGCGCGCAAGAGGGCGATGAGATCCTCGGCATCCCCGCGATCCATAATGGTAAAACTTGGCTCGATCCCCAGCACCCGGCCGTAGCGCCGCAGCAGCATGTTCGCCACCGAATGAAACGTGCCGCCGCAGACCCGTTGACTGCGCGAGCCGATCAAGGCTCCCACTCGCTCGAGCATTTCTTCTGCGGACTTCCGGGTGAAGGTCAACAGCAGGATCTGGGAAGGATCGACGCCGGAATCAATCAAATAGGCGACACGATGGACGAGCGTTCGCGTCTTTCCGCTCCCCGCACCGGCAATGACAAGCGCCGGGCCATCCGCCGCCGTCACCGCCGCATACTGCTGCGGATTCAGCTCTTTGGCATAATCCAACGAAAACTTCCGGACCATGTCCTGATCCGGAGTCCGCTTCAAAATGTAGGGTTTGGTGTCTCGATCCATGTTGGCATCCGGTTGGGCGGTGAGGCTCATGACGGGAGCGGTCGCGCTGTATAACATACCACCCGGTGCCTTGCAACGACAGCAGACTCCCCACCTTCCCTGATTAAACCGAACGAGATCAACACTTGGAGCTTCATAGTGAGTTGTATATAATGCCGGACCAGCAGGGGACGGCTATGACGACTAAATCACATTCGTTCGCTCAGCAGATGCGCACCGTGGCGGAACTGATGCTCGCCGTGTCGGGTGAATCCGTTTCGGTCATTAAACGGGCGGCTCCGGAACAGGCCTTAAAACTCAAGCACCAGGACGAATGGGGCATTTACCTTGAATTTTTACGGGCGATGTTCAATCTGACCGATCGCGTGTCGGCACTCCACATCCCGCTCAGGGAACAACCGCAGTTCATGGACGAACTGACCGATACGGTCATCGACCAGCTCAAGAAAGTCCTGGAACCGGCATTCGGAGCCGGAGACGACCAAATGGAACTCGTCATGACGATCGGCGCGGCGGTATCCGAAAGCCGTCAAACATACGAACGTTATCGATTCCTGGTCACGGAAGACAGCCCCGCGAAGAACGATTTGTATCGGGATTTCAGCGACCGGGTGGCCCGCGCGGTCAACGCGCCGGGAAATCCACAGGTCACTGCCGCAGCCACACTCTGTATCGCCGCCGTCATTCCCGCCCTGATCGGGATCTTTGAAGGGCAGACCCCGCAAGTTCCTGCGGACGTCGCAGCCAACTCGCACCCTAGTGCTGCGAACAGCAGTCCGCGTGGAGCCACTGGGGCTGATATTAAGCTTGTGAGCGTGATGTCGAGCATTAAAGGCGAAGAGGTTGAAACGCGATGGGGCCTCCATCCGCGTTTTCGTCAAGATTTGACCCAAGAGGAGGCCAAACAACTGACGGCCACTATGAATCGAGTCGCCAAGATTCTCGGAGAGCGCTACGCCACCGTCGCCTTTTCTGACCAGTGGGCATCCTGGCACAAAGCCGGACACGCCTGACACAGCATTCCGGAAGCGGGACCATACCGGCCCTTCCTATCCATCGATCACATTCCACGGAGGCGTCGTGCAAGCACCTGACCAGATACAGCCCCCTCAGGATATGGTTCCGCAAAGCCTACATCGACTCGGCGAACTGGCCCGTAACTTATGGTGGAGCTGGAACCAACCGGCACGGCAACTCTTTGAGTCCATCGACCCAACCTTGTGGTTCCTGACCCACCATAATCCCGTCCAACTGCTCGCCGGAGTGAAACCGGAACGATTCGCCACGCTGGCCAGCGACCCGACCTTCGCGCGGCAGTACTCCGCCGTCCTGCGCAGCTTTGACGAATACATGAGCAGCAAGAACACGTGGGCGGCCACGGAATTTCCGGCCCTTCAGAATTCCCCGATTGCGTATTTTTCGGCGGAGTTCGGACTCCACATTTCGATTCCGATTTACAGCGGCGGCCTCGGCATCCTGGCCGGAGATCATTGCAAAGAGGCCAGCGACTTAGGCATTCCCCTCGTCGGGCTCGGCTTCATGTATCCGCAGGGATACTTCAAACAACGGATCAATCCCGAGGGATGGCAGGAAGCGACCTATGTGCCCTTCAACAGATACGATTCGCCGATTCACCAAGCGCTGACTCCAGCCGGCGTTCCTTGCACCATCAAAGTTGAAATCGGCCATCGTCAGGTGACCGTCCTTGTCTGGCAGGTGCGGAACGGTCGGATGTCCCTCTACCTCATTGACACCGATGTGCCCGAAAACACTCCGGAAGATCGCGCCCTTTCGGCGAGACTGTATGGCGGTGACCAGGAAACCAGGCTGTGCCAGGAATTTCTTCTCGGTATCGGCGGCGTCCGCATCCTGCGCGCCCTCGGCATCAGTCCGGCGGTCTGGCATTGCAATGAAGGCCACTCCGCCTTCCTCACCGTGGAACGGATCCGTGAATTTGTTAACAAGGGACACAGTCATGCCGAAGCAAGCGACCTCGTTCGCCAAAGCACCGTGTTCACCACGCATACGCCTGTCCCTGCTGGACACGATATCTTTCCCTTTCATCTGATGGACCGGTATTTCCACAATTACTGGGGCCAGCTCGGACTATCCAGGGAAGAGTTTTTACGGCTCGGAGAAACGCCTGAAAACGCCGGCCACGGCTTTAACATGACGGCGCTCGCCATGCGGCTGTCGGCCCACGTGAATGGCGTGAGTCGCGAGCACGGACGTGTTTCCCGACAAATGTGGCAACACTTGTGGCCCGGTCTCGCACAGGATCTTGTTCCCATCCGGAGCCTCACCAACGGGATTCACGCGCCGACCTGGATCTCTCCGGAATCAAATACCCTCTATGCCAAATATCTCAGCCCGGACTGGGCGGAGCGCATCGACGACTCCACTCTTTGGCAACGGGTCACAGATCTGCCTGATGACGCGTTATGGGCGGTTCTGCAAACCACCAGACGGAAGCTCATGCGATTCATTCGTGAGCGCGCGCGGGATGGATGGATTCGCGGACATCTTCAGCCCATGCAAGCCATCGCCAGAGGAACACTGTTGGACCCGGAGGCGCTCACCATTGGCTTCGCCAGGCGGTTCGCCACCTATAAGCGGGCGACGCTCCTGTTTCGTGACCTCGAACGTCTCAAACAACTGCTCCATAACCGCTGGCGGCCTGTCCAAATCGTCTTTGCGGGCAAAGCCCATCCGGCCGACGAGCCGGGCCGATACTTTATTCACGAAGTCCTGAACTTCTGTAACGATCACAAACTCGGCGGGCATATCGCCTTTCTCGAAGACTATGACATGCACATGGCCAAGTATTTAGTTCAAGGCGTTGATGTCTGGCTCAACACGCCTCGTGCACCATTGGAAGCCAGCGGCACCAGTGGTCAAAAAGCTGCGCTGAACGGCGTGATCAACCTCAGTGTGCTGGACGGGTGGTGGCAGGAAGGCTACAACGGCGCCAATGGATGGGGTATTCAGCCCCTTCCCGAAGGATCGGACACTCAAGCGCAAGACGCGCATGATGCCGAACAACTCTTTCGTCTCTTGGAGCAAGAAGTCGTGCCACTGTTCTATCAGCGCGATCTCGACGGCATCCCTCGCGGATGGCTGCACATTGTCAAAGAGAGCATCAAAACCGTGGCCCCGCGCTTTTGCACCAAACGGATGGTCAAGGAATACATGCGACAGTTGTATGCACCGGCGACCGCCCATACGCCAAGCAAATGGTAATAAGAAATAGCTCGCCCTCCATCCCAGGCCGCTCCATCACTTCTTGGGCAGTTCCTGCAGGACTCCTGTTGATCGTTTGGGCAAGCCCCATGTCGGCAACGGCTGGTACTCCCACGCCAAAAACCTCGTCACCGTCGCTGGAACGAGAGGCCGTGACGTTATATCTGGCGGCAGAATACAGCCGTGTCATAGACCTGGTGCAGCATCCGCCCACTGGCCAAGAACCGAGCTTGGAAGCCATTCGCTATGCCATCCTCAGTTACGTGAAGCTGGGAAAACCGGAAGAGGCATGGAAACTGTACCCCAAGCTTACCGCAGGGGATCGTCCCGATGATCAGGCAGTATTACGGGAAGTCGCGCGGGCCTTCATCGTATCCCGAGTCCGTGACCCACAAGAACATATCCGCATCGCGGCCTACACCGCGCTCGCAGAGATGGGCGAAAGCGAGACCCTCCCGCTTCTTGAAGACGGATTGTTGGATTCGTCGGCTCTCGTTCGAGCCAGGGCTGCGGAAGCCATTGGGCGGAGCGGACAGGCAGGACGTTCAGCCGCGCTCAAACGTGCGCTTCGTGATGAAGCACCCGGTGTGCGTATCGCCGCGATTAATGCCCTCAGCGATGCCAAGGTGTCAGGTATTGCCGATCAACTGACCGAGATTGCCCGGGTCGATGAGGGGCCTGAATCCATCTTTGCTCTTGCGGGCCTGTACAAACTCGGCCGCACAGATGTGCTGACGGATATTTCCAGTGCGGTTACCCTACCCGACCCGGAGGTGCGCATGGCGGCCTTGGGGGTGTTGGGGCGCCTGAAACGTCCGGTAAGCCTGTCGATCCTCAGTCAGGCCGTGTACGATCCTCATCCTGCCGTACGTGCCTTTGCCGCAGGGGCCTTGGGAGAATTCGGCAGTATCGAAGGCATCGCGCCACTGACTCATGCCCTGGGCGATGAAGATCCGCGCGTCCGCAGCGTGGCCGCCTCTAGTCTGGGCCGCCTGGGAGTCGCGGAATCTCGAAGCGTCGTTCAGCCGCTATTGAGGGACTCAGACGAACACGTACGAATTAGCGCAGTGGAATCACTGCTCCGGTTAGGCGATACCGGTGCTGTTTTGAATGCTGCCGCTCTCGCGCGACATCCCGATCCATCCATACGCGGCGATACCGCCCACGCGCTTGCACTTGCGACCACTTCCAACGCTCTCCCTATCCTGGAAAACCTGCTCCGAGACCAGCAACCGCTTCCTCGGCTCATGGCCGCCCGCGCCCTGGGGAAATCCCCGTTAAAAGCGCTCATTCCCGCCGCTAAAATCGGTTTGCAGGACTCCGATGCCGCCGTCCGGATTACTTCTGCCGGAAGTCTACTTCGCATCCTATCTCGAAAAGACAAAGCCAATAGCCGCAAGGGGTGAGCAGACAGGCTCGGCCTCACCGGGCTGGGTGGCCTCGCATCCTTTCGCTAGTCCTCGGCATCCATACAACAAGACCAACGATGGGTTCCGAGTAGGTGGGATGGAACGTTCTGAATCAAGGCAGGACACAATACATTGGGATTTGGGGATGGTTCACAGGCCACAACTGGATGAGCGAGGCGGGAATCGCGCAGGAAAAGGCTAGAAATGACAATGAACTTCTGGCGGATGCCGCCTAGAATACCGGAAGCTGTGCGTTCACTAAATTCTGTGATGTGAGAAGAAGTGGTAGCTTGGGGCAGTATCGAGAGCTGGAGGAAACAGCAAGGAACTCCGTCTTGCGCTCTTGGGCTCACGGAATGGATGATTAAAAAGAATGCGAGCTAAAAAAGACTCTTTACCTCCTCCTCCCCTGACTTAGTAAGGCTCTATGAAACAGGGGCTGGCTGCTTCTTCCATTTGGCAAGAATGCGCTCGACCCGCATCTTGACCACCATATCCGTATCCTTCAGCAAGGGCTTGATCGCTTCGCGCCCCCGTTCATCTCCGATAGCTTCGAGTGCCGCCGCCGCCGTTAACCGTGTGAACCAATCTTTGTTCTGCAACATCTCGATCAACGGATCGATGGCTTCAGGCGATTTAATGCGGCCCAACGCAATCACGGCTTGCTTCCGGACTAATTCCTCTTTGTCCTTTAAGGCCTTAATCAGACCGGGCAAAGCCGGCTCACCAAGATTGACCAGCGCATCGGTCGCATCTTCCATGAATTCATCGTTCCGAAGCTGCTGCATCAGCGGGTCCAACACCCGCTCATCGCGAATCTTTCCCAAGGCCACGATCGCGGACTTCCGCACATCCCAGTCGCGCAACAGCTTGAGCAGCACGTCAACCGCAGGAGATCCGATTTGCCCGATGCCCTCAATCGCGACCTCTCGCACCTGCCAGTCACCGTCACGAAGGGCCGCCGCGAGCGGTTCGACGCAACGTTCATCCCCCATTTCGCCCAGCGTAATTGCTGCTTCCCGCCTCACCACCCAATCAGGATCTTTGAGAAGGTCAATCTGGATATCGATTTCATCCTTGACCTTCTCCTCTTCCAACACCACTTCCTGCATTGGCTCGGTGAGCTCCTGCTCCCCCACTGAGGGGTCTAAGGATGCTGCCAGTTGGTCCGAGACTTGATCTGTCAAAGCCTCATCCGCAACTTGGCCGATAGGGGAAACAGCCTGTGCTTGTTCTTTTTTCTCGCCAGTTTGTTCCATATCAAGAATCCTTATTCCGCAGGAGGGTTGGATTTGGGTCAGATGCTTTGATGCCGCACGTCATCAGGATTTTGGTTCAGCCTGTTTCCCTGCTGCATGCTTCTTTCTTAACGAAAGCGCCCGTCGCTTACGCTGCACCCGCTTGAGGCGTTTACGCAAGGACCGCACGGCGGGATCACCCGATTTACGCTCATCTTTTGTGTTCGCGGCGATTTTCTTCTTCAGTCGGACTTCATCTGATTCACCGGTCGGTTTCTTTGCCATGCAACTTCAACCTCCAACAATTAAGATCAAGATACACAAAAAGAACGGCACGCTCAGCATACCAATCTAGATCGGGCAGTCTAATCAAGTGAAGGAGGAGGTGTCAACTAACGGAATGTCGATGGCTCGCTTTAGGAGACGATGAGACCGGGAACGGTATTGTGCGCCGAATGATCGGCAGCTAACATGCTGCCGATCCGCCGTTCACGGCGGACATACAAGGCTTCTTGGGGCATCATGCGCGGTAGGACTGCAGGCACTTCGACGCCTTCGTCCTGGCGCGTAGGCCGCTTCACGACTCGGGTATCGGTATTCAGCAGCATACCCGCCACAGAGGCGATCAATGAGGACGGTATGGGTGCCACAGGACGATGATTACCGATCACTTCTATCTGCACAGGGCTGGTACCGGCTTCCAGCATACCCAGTTCACGAGCCGCAGCTTGCGAAAGATCCAACATGCGGCCGGCTACATACGGACCTCGATCATTAATTCGAACCTGCACAGCCTTTCCATTGGCCAAGTTGACGACTCGCACGAGACTGCCAAGCGGCAATTTACGATGAGCAGCCGTATAGGCGGTCATGTCGAAGATCTCTCCATTCGCTGCGAGTTTTCCGTGAAATTCCTTCCCATACCATGACGCGACACCTCGATCTTTGATACCGAGATCCAGAGAGAGTTCGCCTTTTGGAACGGAGGAACAGGCACTGAGGAGAAGGAGGCAGGAAACCATAGGAACGACAGCATATCCCGTCTTACAACGAGAACGGTTCCGGAAATCCCTGACCATAGAAGCACCTCGTGTGAAAGCCTGAAATCACTGTCTGGTGAAACAGCTCCTCAAAAGTGATTTCAGGCTACGGGAGATTCCCCTTGGCGACAATACCGTCTGGGTAGCAAGGCCCCCTACAAACGGACAAAGCATCACACCGACTCAACAACGCACTTTTGTCAAATCGAAATACGCGAGAAGACCGCAATGCCTTCAAATTGCCTGAAATTGTTAAAACTCTGCAATCCACAACGCAGGGCAGTTCACAAAAGCACTGCCTTCAGAGCCCGAGGCTGACTCAGGCAAAACTCCACGCTGCTTCCGACTCGAGGAGATCCCGGGTCAGGATCGGTCTTTAGCGAAAACGAATCGAACGATCTTCCAGCTTCGTGTTCAGAACAAATCGCTCAAAATTCTTTTCCAGCACTTCGGCGAGCAGTTCTTCCCCGTCCTGAGGTTCGAACCAGAATACATTATCGTGACTGCCCGAATGCGCGTCGGTTCGAACGATCGAACTGCCATCTTCGCGATTGTTCACCTGGATCACCAGCTTACTGCGGGCCTCGATATCAGTCATAAGGAACCCACGCTTCGCCTCGACCGCCAAATCGAGAATCTTCCCAGACAGCACGATACTCGGACCATGTTCTGATTCCGCAGGGGCAGCCTTCTGATATTGCGCCAGCCAGCCCTTGCGCTTTAAATAATCCGCCAATGCTTGGCCGGTTTCTTCGCCGGCACTGCCGCTCGAGACCTGAAAGTCCGTTTCACCACCCCACATCGAGCTTCGGCTTCCCACCTTCGCATGATCGGCCCGCGCGTCTTCAAACGGAATGACAACCACCTTCGGCCCCGCCATCGGCCTCACGGCTGAAGAGGCGTCGGTCATCTCCTTGGCCTTGGGGGTCAGATTCATTGGAATAATGTCGCCTTTTCCGGAGCAGCCCATGAGGAGCAGCAACCCGACGGCTACCGGCGCAGATATCCCCCGCACCACATGCTGTCGAATCATAAAATCTCTCTACCTCCTTGTGAGAAACACACCTTCACGATATGAGCAAGTCAGATCACTTGCGATGGAGAACGATCGATCGAACCGTCAACCCATCGCGAGTCTTCACATACTTCAATGTCACCTTATCGCCGGCATGGATCTGATCGAGCGTGATCCGTTTTTTCCCACGCATAATGGTGGCACCTTGCTTCATCACAGCGCCGACCACGATCGCCTCACTCGATCCATGCTGCCCCTTGACCACGATGACCGGGGGATCCTCACTAGCATTGACGTTTTCAACCGTTCCCTTGATCTCATGGACAGTATTACTGGCGGCATACACTGATGTCAGAAAGCTTCCGAGTCCGGCAAGGGCCACACACAGCGCGGCGCCAATGACCAGTACGCCTAGCAGACTCGGCCTGGGTTGATTTATGTCACTCTTCATTCAGCAGAGACCTCTTCATCGGGCACTCCACCTGGCTGCCGGGTGGCTAAAGTCGCGGAACTGTAGCAGTTACGGATCACGCTGTAAAGACGGACTCACGCTTTTCTGCCTCCTCTCCTGCGCGGCTCATCCTTCTCTTGACTGCATCCCACATGGTCGGTAAGATCACGCTCGATTTGCCACACCACGTGCCGTATCAACGAACAGCAGGATCACACCCAGCCAGCCGTCAATCCCGACTGCATGATCGAAGTTTGTAACATCACCAAACGCTACGGCCACCTCACCGCGATTGACCGCGTGACCTTTCGCGTGGAGAAAGGTGAGGTTCTGGCATTCCTCGGCCCCAATGGCGCCGGGAAAACCACGACCATGCGAATCCTCACGTCCTTCATTCCCGCCACAGAAGGAACCGCGCAGGTCGCGGGCTTCGATTGTGCGGACCAACCTGAAGAGGTGAAGAAGCGGATTGGATATTTGCCCGAAACTCCGCCTGTCTACCAAGAACTCACGGTCGCCGAGTACTTAGGTTTTGTGGGACAGCTCCGCGGGTTGAGTGGAACAAGCCTGACGCAGGCGTTGGATCGGGTCACGGAACGCCTGTCCTTGGGGACTGTCCGGCAGCGGCTTATCGCCAACCTGTCACGCGGCTACCGTCAACGCGTTGGGCTGGCCCAGGCCCTGATTCACGATCCCCCCGTCCTTATCCTGGACGAACCGACAGTTGGTCTCGACCCGAAACAGATCATTGAAATTCGTGAATTGATTAAGAGCCTGGCCGGCTCGCACTCCGTGATTCTGAGCACACACATCCTGCCGGAAGCCACCGCGGTCTGTCAGCGCGTCGTGATCATCAACGGGGGTCGGATCGTCGCCGAAGATACCCCCGACCAACTCTCCGCCCGGCTCCGGAAGTCGGAAAAGATCAGCGTCACCCTGAAAGCCCCGCCCGTCAATGTGGCAGAGCGGTTTCGCGATGTCCCAGGAGTGGAACATGTCCTGAGCACCGCCGACCCACACACCATCCTGATCGAATGCGCGTTGGGCCGAGATATCCGGGAAGACGTGGCGCGTTTCGCTGTCGGGCAAAACTGGGGACTGCTGGAAATGAAACCCGTTTCGATGACGCTTGAAGATGTCTTCCTGAAACTGACCCAGCGGGAAGATGAACTACCGAAGTCGAACGTCACCACCGTGGGCGAGCAACCGTAACCGATGCCACCCGTTCAAGCGATCATCAGAAAAGAGTTGCGCTCCTACTTCGTCTCGCCGATCGTGTACGTCGTCGGCGGAGTGTTTCTCCTGACCTTCGGATTCCTGGCGTATCTCTACATCGTCTTTACCGGAGCCCAGGCCATTCAGCTCATGCAAATGCAGGGCGGCACCGCGCAGATCAATCTGAACGACCTCGTGTTCCGCAACCTGTTTGCCAGCATGCGGTTCGTGCTGCTGTTGATCCTTCCCATCCTCACCATGAGACTGCTGGCCGAAGAACGTAAACTTCGGACCTTTGAGTTCCTGATGACCGCGCCCATACGAGTCAGCGAAATCATTGTCGGGAAATTTATCAGTGTCTACCTGGTGTTCTTGGGAATGCTGCTGTTGACGACCTTGGTTCCACTCACGCTGGCGCTCTTTAGCGATTTCGATTGGTACCCCGTGCTCACCGGTTACCTGGGGTTGTTACTGCTCGGCGGCTTTTTTCTCGCTGTCGGTCTCTTTGCCTCGTCCATCACCGAGAACCAAATTGTGGCCGCCTTCACCAGCTTCGGCCTGCTCCTGATGTGCTGGCTACTGGCCGGACTTGGCTCGCTTTTGGGCGACACGCCGGCGGGACAAGTGGTCTCCTACCTCTCGTTCATGGAGCACTATGACCACCTAGTGCGCGGCCTGATCGATACGAAAGACCTGGTCTATTACGTCAGCGGAACCGTACTCATGCTGTTCCTCGCCCACCGCATAGTGGATGCCTCACGATGGAAATGACTCGCAACGCCCTTCCCATCGGCGCCATCGGAACCGGGCTGGCCATCGCCGGGGTGATTGCCTACTCCCTGGTGCCGGACAAGCTGTGGCTCGTCACGCTGCTGGAAGGACTGGCCCTGGCCTGTTATATTTGGGCGTTTGCCACGCACTTCGATCAAGTCAAACGCTTCTCCTCCCAGCGATCGACGCGAATGGGGGCGAACAGTGCGCTGATGGTCGCACTGTTTCTGGCGATCTTGGCCATCGTGAACTTTCTGGCCGCCAGGCATTCGATCCGCTGGGATTTCTCAGAGAATCAGAACTATACGCTCGCACCGGAGACCTACCGCGTTCTACGCAATCTCACTCGAGACATCAACGTGACGGTCTTTACACGGGAAAAGGACCCCGGCTACCAGGGCTATAAGGAGCGCTTCGACAGCTATCGGCAAGCCAGCCCCAAGCTGACCGTGCAATTCATCGACCCGGAACGCCAGCCGAAAGTCGCACAAAATTACGGCGTCACCCGTACCGACGTGGCGATCTTCGAAAGTGGGCCCCAATCGGTTCGCATTACGTCGCCGGCAGAAGTCGAGATCACCGGCGCACTCGTGCGGGTGTCGAAGGACAGCAAAAAACGGGTCGTGTTTTTGGAAGGCCATGGGGAACGCAGCTTGGACGACAAAGACCGCGGTGGGATGGCTCTCACCAAGGAAGTGTTGGAAAAGCAAGGGTATGACATCGGCACCGTCACGTTGCTGCAAGAACCCGCTGTGCCGACCAACACGGACGTCTTGGTCATCGCCGGGCCCCGCCGCGCCGTTACCAAGGAAGAACAGGAACGCATTCAGGCCTACGTCGCACAGGGCGGCCACTTGCTGGTTCTGCTCGATCCGGATACACAAGCCAGCATGGATGGCCTTCTCAAGGTCTGGGGCCTGGAGCTCGGGCCTGGCGTCCTCGTCGATCTGCAAGACCGGCTTGCACAGGGCGACCTCACGGCCCTCCTGGTGCGCACGTTTACCGACCACGAAATCACTCACGAACTGACCGCAGCCGTCTTGTTTCCGTTGGCCCGCCATCTGACCTTTCACGAAGACCAGAGAAAAGATTGGGACTACGTTCCGTTGGCGCGCACGTCGCCACGTAGTTGGGCAGAAACCGATATGAAGGGTCGGGTCGTCAGCTATGACGAAAAGGAAGATGTGCAGGGGCCGTTGGCGCTCGCCGCCGCCTTGACGCCCAAACAAGCACCCGAAGAAGGCAAGCCCCGTCCCGCCGTCGTGGTGGTCGGCAATTCGGCGTTCGCCAGCAATGGCTTCATCAACTTTGTCGGAAACAGCGACTTCTTCCAACGCACAGTGGGCTGGCTCTCGGAAGAGCGTGAC
This sequence comes from Nitrospira sp., assembly GCA_020853775.1. Taxonomy (GTDB): domain Bacteria; phylum Nitrospirota; class Nitrospiria; order Nitrospirales; family Nitrospiraceae; genus Nitrospira_A. The sequence continues at coordinate 16,045 of JADYYH010000110.1, read as the reverse complement.
CTGATTTCCCTCACGCCGAAGGACCCGGCGGTTCGACCGTTTACGCCGAATCCGCTCCAGGAGCGGATCCTGCTCTACGTGCAGGTGATCTTTCTCCCGGCCATGACCGTGCTCTGCGGTCTGCTGGTCTGGCGGAAACGGCGTCGTTTGTAGGCCATGGCGCGTTATTGGCCGACAGCGCTCCTGGCAGGCGTCCTTGCAGGGCTTGGCCTGTACCTGTACTTCGTCGAACTGCCAGAGCAACGCACCGAACTCGTCACGGCCACACAGGCCAAACAGATCCTGCCGTTTGAGCAAGCTCAGATCAGCGCCCTACGGGTTCGCAGCCACTCCGGGGAAGTCGTCCTGAGCCAGGCACCCGGCCATCCCTGGGGGATCACCGCGCCGATTCAAACCGATGCCGATCAACGTCAGGTTCAGGCGTTGCTCCGTGCGCTCGTCACCGGGAAAGTCTCACGCCTGGTTGAAACCCATCCGGTCTCATTGACGCCGTTCGGCCTGGATCATCCCTCCACCGTCGTCACCGTGACCGCGGGCGATCGCGAAGACACCCTCTCGATCGGGGACGCCGGCCCCCTGTCGTCCACACTCTATGTACTCAGAGCGTCGGACGAGGCGGTCCTCCTGACCGACCTGGCACCGAAAGACTTTCTGAACCGAACCCTCCTCACCTTCCGGCGAAAAGAATTGTTGCAGTTCAACCAGCAAGAGACGGAGCAACTCCGCCTCACCTATCCCACGACGGAAATCGTGCTGTACGGGATCGAGGAGAAGCCGAAGAAGAAATGGAAAATCCGTTACCCGATCGAGGCGGAAGCAGATCGCACGGAGGTCCAAGCCCTTTTGTTTCGCTTGGAAGATCTGAAAGCCTTGGCCATCGTCGATCCCGGACCTGAACGGGACAAACTCGCACCGTTGCTGACCAAACCCAAGGTGAAAGTGACCGTGCATGCGGCCGGAACCGATCAGGTCGTTCGCCTCTTTCAGCCCGATCCGGCCAGCGGCGAAGCCTATGCGCAAACCGCTCAGGACGGCCCCATCTATAAAGTCAGTCCCTCCGTCATTAGGGAATTGACCAAAGACCTGTTCGTCTTGCAGGACAAACGGCTGCTCGGCGTCGAAACGGGCGACATTGCCCTGCTCTCCATAAAGACACGAGACGAGCAATACACGCTGGTGCATGATCGAGACGGATGGATGCTGGAGGATCAGCCGAATGAAAAACTGCGGCAAGACGTCGCCGATCTGCTCGTCAGCCGTATTGTGAATCTCCCCGCGGAAGAACGTGTGCTCAAGCAAGCCAGCCCGCTGGCGCCCTATGGGCTCGTCGCCCCGGTCGCCGAATTTGTCGCCACCGGGAAAAACGGGCGTGTGGCCGGACGCCTGGCCCTCGGCAATCAGTCAGGGGGACTGCTCTATGCCATCGGCCAACGGATACCGGGCGTATTCCAGGTCCGCCCCGACCTGCTGACCCAAATCCCTTCTCGATTGGCTCTGCTCGCGAGCGGTCCAGCCACACCGCCTTAACGCGCGACCAGAGGTGTTTCCAGGAAGAGGACGATTATGCTACTGTGCGCCCATCGCTCTTGATCAAGGAGGATCCTTCAATGATGTACTCGCGTTCCCACGGTGCCGTTGTCCTGTCTTTATCTCTGCTTGTGCTCAGTGCCTGTGCGACGGAAGAAACGATGACCAGCAGCGGATCGACGCACGCCGCATCGGCGAGTGGGTCGATGAAGACCGCCGCTCAAGCCTACGACTCGCTGCAGTCCTGCCTGGACCGAATCCCATCCTCGGGCACGGCAGGGAATCGTATGATCGCAGAAGAAAGCTGTCGCCGGGATGAGACGCTTCGCCAGTCGATCGCAGGCAACGCGACGACAAAGAGCGGGAACCGCGCCGCGGCCGGTGCCGCCGGCGATAGTTTGGAAGCCTGCATGGCTCGCATCCCGAAAGACGGCTCAGTGGGTCAGCGCATGCTGGCCGAAGAGAGCTGCAAGCGCGATCAAGCCAACCAGCGGTAACCTGACACTCTTGTTTGAGCTGAGATGCCCCTCCGAAGGTGACCACGCCCCTTCGGAGGCGAGCCTCGCTGTAGACAATCTCGCCAGCTTTCAGTATCGTACGACGACGCCCCCGTAGCTCAGTTGGATAGAGCAGCGGTTTCCTAAACCGCGGGTCGCACGTTCAATTCGTGTCGGGGGCACCAATTATCTTCACTTCACCTCACCTCCCATCGCTTTCAACGTGAAGCAGAGTCCAACACTTCACTGACTGTCTGCAGCCGGATGGCTGCGCGACCACTCGCTCCGAAAGCAGTTCGCAATCCTTCTCCGCATACTCATACTCGCACTGCCACAAAGGCGAACCGCCATCTCTTGAATCGCATTCACTTCCCCGGCCTCTCGCCCGACTACCCTTAGGCCTTCCGGCTCAGCGCAAATTGTTCTCATTGCACAGTTCTCTCCCTTGAATTTCGGTTTCCAAAGAAGCACTGCCGGCACAAATTACTTGGAGCACCAGTACAATCAATGGGTTGGTGCACCACAGGAGAACGGTACTGAGCTTGCACTGGAGACTCCACATAACAAAAGGAGTTCCATCATGATTGAGTTTCCGCTGCTCCTCATAGGTTATGCGCTTCTGCCGATCATTGCCTTTCAGCTGATGATCATGGCTGACCGTCCTCAGCAAAAGGGCGATCAAAACGCCTTTCCACAGGTCGAGATCCTGTAAGCCTGCGGCGGCTTCACAAACCATGAGTGGAGCCGCCGCTTTCCGGGCCACTGTCCTGGCTCCCACCACCGTCCTCCATTCCGGCAATTCAAATCCCGGGCTCTCGCAGAACGCACTCACCGGCCTCCCCTCGCCCCATTTCACGCTCTAAGTAAGTAGGGGTATATCGAGAGGCGTCAAAACCCAATGCACTCGACGAATCCAGCAGACGCAGGTAGAATCGGTCATGTATACTGTGGCGGGATCACCGAGTGTCCCTCCACGAAGCACGGACCGTTCTTGATAAAGATTCATTTCATGGCGAGTCGTCAGCGCACAGCCTCCCCAAGAAAGTCCTTAAAGCCGGCGAATCTATTAACCGGTTTGGTGCTGCTTCTCCTGGCCACGACCGGATGCCATGGGTATACCCTTCTGGAAACACCCACGACCGATGGTTTTCACTCCAAACTCCCTGCGCCCTATACGAGGGCCGTCGTCTGGGGCGGACGGTCCGACACCGTTCAAAGCGCCAGTACCTGGCTCCTCAAAAAGGGCATTCTCGTCGTCGACCAAACCAAAGTCTTGCAAGCCGCCGCCGATCAAAAGGTGAGCCTGTCGGGATATCAGTATCTCGAAACAGACGTGCTTCGAATGGCGAAACTGGTCGGCGCCAGGCTGGTCGTCTTCAGCAATGCCGAGGTGGGGTCTTGGGAAGCACTGGATTGGAGCGGGGGAATCCCCCGTGGTCAACGGGTCTATTCAGCCACGATTGCCCTACGAGCCGTCGATGTCAACACCGGCGAGATCGAATGGAGCGGAAAAGCCCAGTCCACCGAACGGTTCAGTAATATCGAGGAAGGGATCAGCCTGCTCACCTGCCATGCCTTGGCGACAGCCTGGGGCATGCGCAACCCGGGCTCCGTTGCTCCTGAGAACATCTGTCCCCCGGGATCGGGCCTCATGACCACCGAGGGCAGCAAACACCACGCCACCCCGGCGGCCTCGACGAGAGAAAACCTCACCCCCTCGATGAATAACTAGGCCGCGGGTCCATTCGCGGACTATTCACTCCCCCGACGCTCTTTCCTTCGTTGGCCTCCCGCACAAACTCGCTCTTTTGTCGATTTTCTTGTCCCACGCGTTATACTGCATGAGTGCTGCCGCTGACTGGTTTTTACCGAGTATCGCCTATGGTGCAGTACCCGCTCATTCTCCTCCTGAGTTGGAGCTTTTGGACGGCCTCAATCGCCGAGGCCAACGAGAATCGTCCGTTCTGGACAGAACAAGCCCTCTTTCATTTCGGTGAGGACGTCTTTTTTACCGGGCAAGCCTCCTGCGCGCCCAACGTGGAAGAAGGGCGGCAACGCGCGTACCTCGCCGCAGTCCAGGAGGTCAAAAATTTTACACGCGCCCAGGAAATCGGCGGATTTCCGCTGGACACGCAGATGATTTTCGAGGACAGCCATCCGGCTGACTGCGCCCCGGGATTGGTGACGGTATGGCGCCTCCTACGTGCGCCCCGCCTGGCCCTGGATGGACTCGCAAGACGCGGCAACCCCGGGAAGCCCGCCGACATTTCCCCTATCCTCGCGCAGGTCGCCGCGGTCAGAAATCTCACACCTCGTGTAGGGATGTTGCGGGATGAGGTGTGGAATCGATACGGCCTGCCTCGATCAATCTGGGCACGGCCCGAAAAAGGCGAACTGATCTGGGACTACGCACAGTTCGGCCTCACCATCGTCTTTAACCAGGATGATGTCTTAACTCGGTGGCGACTGACCGGCCCGAACCCTCGGTCCAGCGAAGATACATCACCGGCCCCCTCTCAGTCGGAGCCCCTCAGCGGCAAGGACCTTCCCGCAATCGACCTCACGGCGCGCCTTCAGCAACTCGAAGAACAGCAGGATCTCGAACGCCGACATGAGGCGCAACGCTATTGCTCCTTGCGTTTCGCGGAGGTGCCTGACAGCTTGCGCCCCACACAGGGCACCTGCGAGCAACGGGAATACCAACGACTCAAGGACCGTCATCCCCGATTCTAGTTCGCGGACACGAGACCTTGTCACCAAGGAGTGCCGGCATGGGCAACGAAGGAATAGCGCAGGCGACCATCCTTCTCGTTGACGACGATCCCTCGACGCTCCTGCTGGCGTCAAAACCCCTGCAGGGCCAGGGGTACACAGTTTTGCAGGCACCGGGAAGCGCCGAAGCGCTCAAGCTCTACACGGAACACCCCCGACCCATCCATCTCGTCGTCACCGACATCTTTCTTCCACCTCCCGGGTTCCAACTCTCCGTCGAGAAGAACCCGTATCCCCGGGTCAATGGTCTCGAAATGGTCGACCGGCTGCTCGAGAAAAAACGGGATCTCCGCATCATTCTGATGTCCAGCACACCAGGACCTGACCTGCAGAGCCGCGGGCTGATCCGGGAAGGATTGCCTTTCCTCAAAAAGCCCTTTACCAGCGAAGCCCTGCTGACGCTCATCCGCACCACCTTGGCCGGGCCTCCGGCCACGCAAGGCCCGGCCAAACACGCTGCCTCCGGCCAGGGTGAGGTCGAGTGGGTCGACTGACCACCCTCACCCGCATCGCATCATCCGCCACGAGTAAAAGCAGGGATTGCTTGTCAGACAACACCCCCCTCGGATAGACTTTTCTGACAAGAGGGATACTTCGCATGGCACGAGCAAAAGCAAACGAGGCCTTACGCAGCAAAGCCAAACCGAACGCGGTGGATGAACTCACACGAGGCATCGCCACCCTTCGGGAATTGAGCGTTCAGATCGACGATCTGAGTCGGGACGGATTTCCCTACCGGGAAGCGGTCCGCGCCAGAACCGAACTCTCCTTTCGGGAAACTATTCGACGCTTGTTCGGTGAAAAATCCCCGGAATACCAGACGCACAAGAATCACAAGCTCAAGGTCGGCACGCGCGCGGAATCCGCCCAGAGCACGGCGCTGCTCAAGGAGTGCATTGCCGCGCTGGAAATCCAAAAAGCTGAGTTGCTCGGCCTCAAGCCTGAGGAAGTCATCGCTGTGGTCGCGACAGAACCAGATCGTCCGTCGTTGACCGTGGTGCGGTCCGTCACGCCGCCGGAATCCACCACAACCCCGACCGCAGTGAACCCCACGCCGCCGGCAGCCGTGTCTGTTCCTCCCTCTCCTGCGACGGCTACCCTAGCGAGTGCCGCCATCGATCCACCCCCTTCGTCGCCGGCTCCGCATTTTGCAGCCGCACCGATGGTCGCCACTCCGACCTCGATCCAGGCCACGGAGACCGTGCCTCCGCCTCTACGTGACACCTCAGCAGCTCGCCCCATTCATCCAGCACCCTCGGTCAGCTTAGCTTCCGGCGAAGCGGCATCGGCACCACCACTCAGCAGTACAGTGCCTCCGATCGCGCCACCGCCGACCGCCACCGGTATGGTCTCAGCAATACCGCCACGCATAAGCCCTAGCACCGCAAAGCCGGCCGCAGAGGCGCCGATTCCCACGACCACCATGCCTCCAATCGCATCGACAATCAGCACCGTTCCCCAAGGCACCATTCCACCTGTTCCCCATACGACCTTACGTCCACGACCGGCACCAGTCGTCAGTACCGACACCCCGGCACCGGCGCAGCCGGCAACGATCGTCACGACTCCTCTGACGCCGACGCCTGCTCCGGTTCCTGAGCCACCTCGGCAGATAGTTCCACCGCCGGTCCCGACTGCGGCCGTCTCGTGCCCTGTTCCTATCCAAGACAGTCGAACCGCGCCTTCGGTCCTGCAGACCATGGCGCCCACAGTGACCAGCCCGATCTCTGCGCCGCAGCAGGAGCCGACCGCTCTCCCCGGCTTGGCACAGGCACCCGCGCCGGTCCAATCATCAACGCCCGCATCCCCCCAGATTCCAATTTTAGCAAAGGCGCCCGAAGCGAAGGTCTCGGCCGAGCATGGCACGCTGGAAATATTGAGAAGAGTCTGCGCCCGGTTTCACCTTGTCGCGCGACAACTGCGACTCAGAAAAGAATACCGGCCGACGCTTGAAATCACCGACGAGTATGACTTGCAGGACCTGTTCTATGCGCTCCTCCGGTTGCAGTTCGATGAGGTCGGCACCGAAGAATGGACTCCCGCCTATACGAACGGCGCGCCCCGGACGAGCTACCTCCTCGATTGGGAAAAGACGGTGGTGGTCGTTAAACAGACCCGCTCGGGACTCACGACCAGAGATCTCGCCGAACAAATTGCGGCGGACGCTGCCCGCTATTCTGCGCGACCGAATGGAACCACCTTGCTGTGCTTTGTGTATGACCCGGACGGACGCGTGGGAAACCCGCGTGGATTGGAGGCGGACCTCTCATCCACCGCCGCAGCATACTGCATTGAAGTCATTGTGGCGCCCAAGTGATGGCATCTTTCGCCACGCGCAGACGTGCGTGCATCGTGTTGACATCATCCGGAGCAATCCGATAGGTTTCGATTCGCGAGCGGCTTAACGACCACCGCGCCATTTCACCGGAGATTCCCTGCATGCCCGACCGAGCGTACGTGTTGATCAACGTCCATCCCGGTCAAACCGCTGACGTCGTGAAGGCCTTGGCGGACATTAAGGAAATCAAGCAAATCGACCCCTGCTGGGGGAAGCCGGACATCTTCACGATCGTGGAAATTCCTCATCAGGACGCGTTAACTCAGCTCGTCCTGGCAAAGATTCACGCCATCCCCGGCGTTGAGCAAACAGATACCCACAACGTCTATCGGCTTCAGGAGACGAAGCCCAAATGACGCGCCTGATTGTCAGCCTGCTGCTCGCCACCGCGGTCGCCGGATGTGCAGGAAGTCCAGCCGCTCCTGAGCCGGATGTGATGGAAGTAACGCTTGAGGCTCCTGCTGACAAGGTTCAAACCGCCGTGACGAATGTGCTCACACAGGGTGGCTACTCCGTCGATCAGGATGAGGCCGGCAACGTCACGACCGGGATGAGACGGGAGGTCCGAGGCCCCTGGAATGGATTGTTGCGCTGGAGATTCGGCGTAGGAAAGAGCCGGGTGGAAGCGCGCATCGTCCGGCAAGATGAGAGCACCACACGGTTACGGCTACAGGTCTTTTATCGGGGCAAAGACGGCCTATTCGACACGTGGGAAGAGGCGGAGACGCCTTTGCCGCAGAGCGCCGCCAACGAAATCCGCTTGATCAAGAACGCCCTGCGCTTGTTGTAGCGCCGGCCTATTTTTCGTCGTTCTCGTCCCCGAAATCCAACCCGAACCGTTCCGCCATCCTATACAACGTCCTCCGATCGATGCCGAGGATCTTCGCCGCCTTTACCTTATTGCCCCGCGTCTCCTTCAGTACGCGCAAGAGATGACGCTTTTCCACCTCGTCCAACGTCAGCAACGCGTCCGGATCGCCGTCGGATATTGCGCCTGCAGGCTTGTCGGACAAACCGGGCTCCGACCGGATCGATTCGGGCAGATCTTCGGGCAATAGCAACGGCCCATGACTCAGAGACACGGCCCGTTCCACGGCATTTTCCAATTCCCGCACATTGCCCGGCCACTGATAGTGCTTCAGCAACACCATCGTTTCCGGAGCAAATCCCCTCACATGCGAAGATTGTTTGGCATATTTCTGCAAAAAGTGGTGGGCGAGCATCGGAATATCTTCCTGTCGCTGCGCTAAGGAGGGGAGCGCAATCCGTACCACGTTCAGCCGATAGTACAAGTCATCGCGGAATTTTCCCTCCTTGACGCGCGCGGCAAGATCCCTATTCGTGGCGGCAATAATGCGCACATCAACTTTGACGGAGGACGTACTGCCGACCCGCCGCACCTCCTGCTCCTGCATCACCCGCAACAGCTTGACCTGGAGCGCTTGCCCGAGATCCCCGATCTCGTCCAGAAACAACGTCCCGCCATTGGCTGCCTCAAATAACCCGGCCTTCGCGCCGACGGCTCCGGTGAACGCGCCCTTTTCATAGCCGAACATTTCCGATTCGAGCAGATGATCCGGCAACGCGCCGCAGTTCACGGGAATAAACGGTTTCTCGCGACGGGGACTGTTCAAATGGACCGCTCGCGCAATCAGCTCCTTGCCGGTGCCGCTTTCCCCTTCGAGAAGGACTGTACTCCGCCCGTCGGAGACCCGGGCGACCAGCTTGTACACCTCCAGCATGGCGGGACTGCTGCCCACTAGATGCGACCAGGGTTCGCGCACGCGCGCATCTTCACGGAACCGGGCATTCTCCCGAACGAGACGGCAATGCTCCAAGCTGCGCTGCACGACCAGCCGAATCTCATCTCGCTTGAACGGCTTTGCCAGATAGTCGTAGGCGCCCTGCTTGATGGCTTCGATCGCGCCCTCCAAGGACCCGAACGCCGTCAGCAGGACAATCGACGTATCCGGACTGAACCGTTTGAATTCTTTTAACACCAAAAACCCGTCGCCTTGCTCCATGCGAATATCGGTGAGCACCACATCGGGCGGGGCTTGTTTGCCACGCTCCACCGCGGCCTGCCCGCTGGCAAAGGCTTCAACTTCATACCCTTCTTTCACAAGCGCTTCCGCGAGCAGGGTCCGCGCAGCCTCATCATCGTCGACCACAAACAGTGTTGCCTGACTCATCAGCCTTGTGCTCCTACGCTGTGCCGGGATTCGTCGGCAATCCGGGAAGGATCACGGTCGCCGTCGTCCCTTGTCCCACTTCACTCTCGAGTGTCAGCTGGCCGCCGTGCGCCACGACGACCTCACGGCTGAGAAACAATCCTAACCCAGTCCCTTTCCCGATCGCCTTCGTCGTAAAAAACGGCTGGAACGCGCGCTCCATATCTTCCCGTGGCATCCCGCATCCGGAATCAGACACTGCGAGCGTAACCGCCGTGTCGAGATCAGTCCGACCGGTGCAAGAGCCACGCTCCCGCTCCTCCGCTGATGCCGGGCGCGCTGCCACCGACACCGTCACTTGCCCTCCCACGCTGGTCGCGGCCAGCGCATTGCTGAGAAGATTCACCAGGACTTGATGAATTTTTTCGGCATCCGCCCACACCAACACCGACGGCGCGACCTCCGCCTGAAGCGCCACCCCCTTCGCGTGATACCCCGGCTCCATCAAGGCCATCACCGGCTCAATGAGACGCTCGGCCGGATACCAGGTCGGCTCGGGCTTGCGTTGCCTCGTCGAGGAAAGAAGATCTTGAATGATCCGTACCACACGATTCAACTGTTCATCGATGATCCGGATCCGTTTCTGCATCTCGGCAGTCAACCCCGGTTCTTCCGCCAACGCCTCGACATGCCAGGCGATGGAATGCAACGGGGTCCCCACCTCGTGCGCCACCGATGCGACCAATTGCCCCACCGCCGCCAGCCGCTCCGACCGCGCCAGTGTATCCTTGAGCTCAACCAGTTGCGTATTGGCCCTGAGAAGATGCTCCGTTTGAGTCGCCAAGGCAGCCCGCGCCGCTTCCTCCCGCGCTTTCCGCTCCTCCCACGTCACGCCGATATAGGCCACCCCCGCCAGAACGCAAACGACCATAATGCGATTGAACACCACGGTCGTGAACCGTTCCTTTTTCTTCGCCGGCTGGAAGAGACCGATGAAGGTCACCAGGATACACAGCGCGAGGGTCATCACCATGAGCTGTCGGTTCCGAACCGTGGCTACCAGCAGAATCGGCAGCACAAACCCGAACGCGCCGACCACGTTCAGCGGAAACATCCACTCCATCACCGTCACGATGAGGAACAGGAGGGCGGCAATACCGAGCACAAGCTGATTGCGGCTTTTCATCACGCTCAGGCGCCTTGATAAATGAAGGGGTTCGCCTGCGATAGACGCATCATCGGAGCGATCCTGACGGGGAACAGCCCGATGCCTCTAACAAACCGAGCATATAAGGACGCTTGAAACGGCCGGCGAAGCGAACACACGGTCGGAACTGTTTCTCGCAGGAGACTACGGCTGTGTAGTGGAAGGGCGGAGCATACGAAGGGCTGCGGAAAGAGATTGTACACGCTCATCCTGTTGGAGCTCCTCCAGCGACAGCGACAATTTGCGCGACCAGTTCGGATAGGCATCTACGGTACCAGGCAAATTCATCTGTGTCACTTCCCCGATCACATCGTCAAGGTTGGCCAACACCACCCAAGCCGGCGAACCGGCAAGATACAGGTGAATCGCCCGGCACAAGTCGGGCGTCATGGCCGGCACAGATTCCTGCTGCGGGCTCACGCCGGGAGGTAGCAGCCCCGCAGCATGCAGCGCCGTCAGGAAGTGGGTCTTATCCCTCGCCCGCTCCTCGAACGCCTGCTGCACCGCCTGTTCATGCCCATACATGCCGAGCCTGGCGCGCAGCCGGATATCCTCGCCGCTCCAATACCCGGTCAACGTCGGGAGATCATGCGTCGTCACGACTGCGAGGGATTGATCGGGATAGGCCGACGGGGGCTTGCAGGACCCGTCCCAGTTCCGTTCGAAGTAGAACACGCGGTAGGACAGAATCTTGTACCGGGCGAGTTGTTCGCGAACATAATCCGGCACCGTTCCGAGGTCTTCTCCGATCACCAGGGTCTGCGCGCGCAGGCTCTCCAACGCAAGAATGCGCAGCAGGTCCTCGGCCGGATACTGCACATAGGCTCCCGCCGCGGCCGTCAACCCGCGAGGCACCCAGAACAGTCGGAACAACATCATGACATGATCGATGCGAATCGCCCCGCCCTGGCGCAACGTCTTCCGGAGGAGCTCGATGAACGAACGATACCCGGTCGACTTCAATCGCAGCGGATTGAACGGCGCGAACCCCCAATTTTGCCCCTGTGGAGCAAATGCATCCGGGGGAGCCCCGCAGTCTGCCCCTAACGCCAGCGTATCCTGCAACATCCAGGCTTCCGCCCCGTTGCGATCGCTTCCCAGGGCCAAGTCCGGATACAGACCAACGATCATGTGCACCTGCAACGCGCGAGTGTTGGCCGCCCGGAGTTGATCCGCCGCCACCCACTGCACATACTGAAAAAACCGGACCCGTTTGCGATGGCGCCGCGCAAATTCCCGTAGCGCCGGGGAACCGGGGTTCCGGTATTGTGCCGGCCATTCAGACCACAGCTTCGGAGCCTGTTCGATCAGACGCCGGTCTTCCTCCAACACCTGGAATAAAGCAAACCGTTCCAGCGACTCGCCTTCATCCCGGATGAAACGTTCCAACAACCATCCCCGGGCACTAGTGGGCTGCAGCGACGGCTCTGTTCCGGCATAGTTTTCCGTCAGGAATTGCCGATAGGCCAGATCCAGCATCGTGCGCTTGGCTTTGACCACGGACTCGGAATCCACGAAGTCCGTCGCGCGTGCCTGCTCCACGCCTGCGTGAAATTCAGGGCTCTGTCTGAGCCGCTGCGCCTCAGGCGACGCATGGTATTCAGGCAGGCGGTCCAGATCGATATAGAGTTCATTCAAAAAGAGACGACTCGTCGGCGAGTAGGGGCTGAGATGGTGAGGGCGCGAATTCTTGAGCGCGTGTAATGGATTCAACCCGATAATGCCCGCGCCTAATTCCTTGCCAGCCCATTCGACGAGGCGGGCCAAATCTGTAAAATCGCCGGCTCCCCAATTGGTCCGGGATCGCAAGGCATAGAGTTGCAGCGCCAATCCCCACACCCGTTCTCCCTGCGCCATCCCCGGCGGCACATAACAATGTGCCGGAGCCACCACGATACGGAGCATCCCTTTCGTGGTCGTGGTTCCGATTGTGCCGACGACCGAGAGGTCGTAATAGCCCAGCGCCAAATTCGGCACCAGCGGTAATTCGAGGCGGACCATGCGCTGCCCCGCCACCACCTGAACCTCCTGCGGGGCAAGCCGCGGACCGGCATCCTCACGATGAACGACTGTCCCTTTTTCATCGTAGAGATGCCAGGTCAGGACCAGCTGGGCCTCCTCCTTCTCTTCCAACGGGAGACGAAATGCCCATCTGGTCGGCCCATACCCCTGTTCGAGGATCAGAATGGGATCACAGGGTTCTCTCCACGGCGCCTCGTCCCAGTCAGCCAAGGCGGTGGCTAATGAGTCTCGCGAGGTGGTCTCAAACCCCATGGAAGAGAGGATGGCGCGACGCGTGTCGTCGCTGGTCACGTGAAGGGTTCCGGCGATGTCGTGATACTCGGGGGAAATACCGGCCCGCGAGGCGAGGAGGCGAAGCAGATCTTGCTCGGTGCCGTCGTACATACGTGTCGTCCGAGTGTGAGTGAAGACCTGCCTCAAGTCAAGGCGTCCTACGTTTTCCCGCATGGTTGCGATACAATCCCCGCATGCCCGCTCTGCTGACACACCGGCCTTTCTGTCGAGCCAATGCGTTGCTCACCTCTGCAACACTGCAATCCTCCGAGCGATGTGTTCGATGAGCAACCAGTTGCTGGTTCGTTTCGGCACCAGTTCCTGGGCCTACGAGGGGTGGCGCAATCAAATCTATCACCGCCCCTACCCGGCCAGCCGGTTTTCCAAAGATAGTCTGGCCGAGTACGCCGCATACTCGACCGGCGAGGCGCCGCTCTTTCGCACCGTCGGCATCGACCATTCCTTCTACCGGCCGGCCAGCGCAACGCAACTGGCGCACTACGCAAGCCAGGTTCCGGCCGATTTCCACTTTTGTTCCAAGGTCTGGGAAGAACTGACGGTTCCCGCCTATGCGGATCTCCCGCGATACGGCGTCAAGGCGGGAAAACCGAACCCTCGATTTCTCGATAGCAGCCTCTTTCGCGAAATGGTGCTGCAGCCGTTTCTCGCCGCCATCCCCGATCGAATCGGTCCCTTCATCTTTGAATTTCAGCGAACAGGAATGGAGCCCGGCACCTTTCTCGATGCCCTGGACCGTTTTCTGGCGGATCTCCCGGCCGGATTTCCCTACGCCGTTGAGGTCCGGAACCCTGCGGTGCTGAGTCCACGATACCGGGAGATTCTTCTCGCACACCACGTCGCGCACACGTACAACCACTGGACCGGCATGCCGCCGCTGCTCACTCAGCATCGTCTCCTTCACGAATGCTTCACGGCTCCTTACGCGGTGATGCGTCTCCTTACTCCGCTCGGTCTTCCCTATGCCGCTGCCGTGGAACGGTATGCTCCCTACAATCGCATCGTCACCGCTCAACCGCAGATGCGCCGGGAGGCCGCCTCGCTGATTCACTCCGCCTCCTCCCAGGGCGTGACGCCCTACGTGCTGGTCAACAATCGCTCCGAAGGCAATGCGCCGCTCACCATCCAGGCGATTGTCGAAATGCTGGCAGCGCTCCCGGACCCACCTGCATTGCCGCCGCCTTCCTCGCGTGGTAGCATGATTTAAGCTGAGCACTCCGTGACCGCGCACCTACTCAAATCTGCCAGAACAGGGGAGGTATCCCGTATGACCCCGCTGCTGTGGATGTCCCGAAGCGGCACCCTTTTCGCAGTTGCCGTTCAGTGCCTGGCGGTCGCCATCTCCGCCCAGGCTGCATCAGACCATTCCCGTGTCGATATCACCGGCGATTATCGCTACGCCTATCACCAGCCGGAGACGCTGCCGGAGGCCAAACAGCATGCCTGCATGGAAGCGCTGCATCAGGCCGTCAGTACCTCGGCGGCGGTGCGTGAGCATACCGCGTCGATCGTCGACTCGAAACTGTTTCACACCCTCGTCCATACCCTGGCCACTCAGCATGTCACCGATCAGCAGATCCTCCAGCAAAGCGAGCAGGGCCGCACGGTGTACTGCAAGATCAAGGCAGTCTTCCAAGCGGACGCCGTAGAGCGAGTCTTCCTGGCGCAGACCACGAGCGGATCGGAGCAGGCGCTGGATCAAAACCGAGCCTTGAGGATTCTGTCCGCGCATGAGGAGCCCGACGGGATGCTGGTGATCACCTATCAGGCGATCAAGCGTCTCGATTGGCTCGGCACCGCCTATCAAGGAGGATTGCGCGAATCAGCCGATGTGATGGTGGATTTTTACGACGAGCAAGGGATCCTGGTCCGAAGCAGCCGACACCCGGCCAGAAAAACGGCGACGGGTGATGACGTGATGAATCCCGGCGAGGTGGGCACGCTCAAAATCGCGAAGCCCCTGAATGCCAAAACCTTCCGCGTGTGGGTCGTGAAGTAACTCCCGAACAAGCCAGGAGGCAAAACCGGATCTCTGGTTTTGCCTCCTGTTGCTCCATACACCTGAATCAACATCCACGAAGCTCGTTATCGATCAGCGCCTGACGACGGCATATTGATGCCGACTCGTTCCAATCCCATGATGACCGTCAGCGCCGACGGCGCATGCTGCACGATTTCCTTCTGCACTTCGATACGCCGAAGATCGACAAACTCCGGCGCGGTCAGCCCCAACGATTCCCGATAGGCGCGATCGGCGATCCCGCGCTGCTTCTCAGCTTTTTCGCGGGCCTCTTCGGCTTTTTGAAACTCCACCATCGTAATCTTTCGCTGCTCCTGGACGATGGTCTGCGTCGTCTGTTCGACCACGCCCTTTGGCGGTAGGATGCTGCCGACGACCACGCGATTCAGTCGAATCGGCATATTCTGTTTATCAATGAGCTTGTTCTGAACTTCTCGCGCAATGGCATCCTGCAGCTTCGTTCGGGTCGTCGGATCGGTCGTCAGCTGAAAGAGTGGATACCGTTGCACCTCTTCCCGCACAAAGGTGCGGAACGCTTCCTTCACGTTATTCTGGTACCAGGTGGCGCCGTATCGGGCGATGAGTTCAGGAGTCCGCCCTTCGACGACATTGGCGATCAGGAAGGCATCGAACGACACCGGGGCGTTTTCAGCGGAGATAATGTCAAAATGTTCGGAGTACTGTAATGGACGGATATCCACTTCGATGACCTTCGTGGTGGGCGCAACCCACACGCGGCCGGTCTTGGTCGGCGCCGGATCCACACCGCCGTGGCCGAAGAAGAATGGCTGTTCCACCATGACTCCCTCATGGCCGGCCTCGATCGCCACACAGCCTGAAGTCACCAGCATCACGCCCATCATTCCGAGCACGGACCAGGTTCCCTGTCTCATAGGTTCCTCCTGTGAAAGGTCTGACCCACGAGCCGAATTCCCTGACGAAGGGCATCCAAGGCTACGTGTGATCATGCAAACACCTTACGAACCGCTTGCGCGGTTGTCAAATCAGGCGTGAGACTGTCGCAGAGACCAAAGTGAGGAGAGGCTCAACCGAAACGGACGAGAGACGGCCGGCTAGTAAATTCCGGCGTCGCGCTGGAGCCACCGTACATACCGAATAATCTGTTCCACATCGGCCGGTGTCACCCCCTCGATCTTCGGCATATTGCCGAACTCCCAATGGTGGGCCCGAACGCCGTTT
>JADYYH010000109.1 GCA_020853775.1 Nitrospira sp. | reverse complement strand
TGTCGGCGTGGCTGAGCGACTGGCCCATCGAGCGACCGCGAGACTGGGTGGCACGAGTCAACCGGCCACACACGGCGTCGGAACTCGAGTCGTTGCGCCTGAGTGTGCAACGAGGGCGTCCCTTCGGGGAGGAGGCCTGGGTAGGCCGGATGGCGAAGCGATTTGGGATGGAGTCGACGGTGCGGCCACGCGGACGGCCCAGAGGCTCCTGAATAAAGACTCCCGACCCCTTTTATCGATCTAGCCTTCACCATCTCCAATCTCTCTGGCTATGCCGATCGAGACCACCCACAACCTGATCGAGCAGATTCTTGCGAAATGGGCAGGGGCGATAGGGGAGGACTATCCGGGGTACAAGGGGCATGTGTATCGCCTGTTCAATTACTGCCTAGCGTTGCGCCCCTGCACCGAAGAAGACAGGACAAAGGTAGCCATCGCGGCCTGCTTTCACGATCTCGGTCTGTGGTCCCACCACACGCTCGACTACATTCCGCCTGCGGTTTCCCACGCAACCGAATACCTGTCCACTACGGGGCGGCAGGCGTGGGTTGAAGAGATTGCCCTGATGATCGGTATGCATCACAAGGTGCGCGCCTACACCGATCGCCAGTACCCGCTTGTTGAGCTGTTCCGAAAGGGCGACCTGGTTGATGTGTCGTGGGGCCTGGTCCGTTATGGCATTCCCCGATCGTATATCACGGTCGTGCAGCACCATTTTCCCAACCAGGGCTTTCACAAATTTCTCATGCGCAACGGCGCAGCATGGTTGGTGACGCATCCCTTCAACCCCGCGCCTTTCATGAGATGGTAGCGTAGACTGCACCATTTCAGCTGATCCTGATTGAACCGCCACCTGACCATCATCGCCGCCCGTCGGCGAATGGCATCAGCCACAGCGCTTCTCCTCTTGAAAATCTGAGGGCGGCTCCGTTACAGTGCGCCGTTTGCCTTCACCAATACCTTAAGTCTGGCGGTGCACTGTGGCGATGAGTTGCGCACAGGTTCCGAAGGAGTACGATGGCCGACTCATCCACACAATCCGTCTGCTGGGGCACCGTCGCCCTGTTCACCGCGCTCACGATCCTCACCTTCGTCGGCGTGCCGCTCTTCGCCTATTACTATGACTACACCGTCCTGGATTGGACGCTGCTGGCCATCCTCTACGTCGTCACCGGCATGGGCATCACGGTGGGCTACCACCGCATGATCACGCACCGCAGCTTCGAGAGCCGTCGCTGGATCAAGATCTGCCTGCTGGTCATGGGAGGATGGGCCGTGCAGAATTCCGCCTTGCTCTGGTGCGCCGACCATATCCGCCACCACGCGCATACGGACGAA
The DNA here is from genome assembly GCA_020853775.1 of Nitrospira sp. Lineage (GTDB taxonomy): Bacteria > Nitrospirota > Nitrospiria > Nitrospirales > Nitrospiraceae > Nitrospira_A. The sequence goes on along the minus strand of JADYYH010000109.1, from coordinate 20,514 downwards.
GAAGCCGATCCGTACAACGCGAGCAAAGGCTTCTGGCACAGCCATGTCGGCTGGTTGTTCATCGACACGCCGTATCGTGAGGATCGGTTCGCCGCGAAATTACGGACGGACCCGCTCATTATGTGGCAACACCGGTATTACTGGGCCATCGTCGGCTCGGGTCTCTTGTTGCCCTTTGCGGCCGGGTATCTAAACGGCGGATTCATGAGCGGCCTCGGATGTTTCTTACTCGCCGGCGTGTTACGGACCGTCCTGGTCTTGAACTCCACATTCACCATCAACTCCCTTTGCCACATGGTCGGCACCCAACCGCACGGCACGCAGGACAGCAGCCGGGATAGTTGGCTGATTTCGTTCATCAGCTTCGGCGAGGGGTACCACAATTACCATCACACCTATTCGCACGACTATCGAAACGGATCGAAATGGTACAACTTCGATCCGTCCAAATGGTTGATCTACTCGCTCTCGCTGGTGGGGCTGACCTATAACCTCCATCGAGAACGCACGTAACGGACGGTGAAACCGCCGGCCAGCAGGGTTCTCGCATCGCTCCGATCCTCAACGCACCCCTGCAGGTACGCCTCGGCCCTTCGCTCTTTGCGGCCGCGCTCGACAGACTTTTTGACCCTCCTCTCAGCGTAGGCCTCTCATATCGCGGACCTCTTTTACCTACGCCTGCTCTGCGCCTACTGACCCATTTCTTTTCGCCGCGGCGTTAGCTTAATATGCGAGAAACCCGCGTAATCCGACCGGACCTGCGGGGTGGAGGAGGCATCACTATGGCAGAAGAACCAGGCGGCGCACCGCACCAGGACGAAGCGGCCGCCCGACCCAATATTATTCCCGGAGTCAAACACGTCGTCGCCGTCAGCAGCGGCAAGGGCGGCGTCGGTAAATCCACGGTCTCCGTCAATCTGGCCGTCGCCCTTGCGCTCACCGGCGCCAAGGTCGGGTTGCTGGATGCCGATATCTACGGCCCCAATATCCCGATGATGATGGGCGTCGAGAAAACCCCTGAGCAGAAAGACGGCAAGATCGCACCGGCGGAAAGCCACGGCGTCAAGCTGATCTCGATGGGATTTTTCGTGCCGGAAGACACAGCCGTCGTGTGGCGAGGCCCGATGGTGCACACGGCGATTCAGCAACTCTTTCGCGATGTGTTATGGGGCGAGTTGGACTATTTGTTGATCGACCTGCCGCCGGGCACGGGTGACGCGCAGCTCACCCTGACGCAGCTCGTGCCGCTGTCCGGCGCCGTCACGGTGACCACGCCGCAGGAAGTGGCATTGCACGATGTGCGCAAGGGCATGATGATGTTCCAGAAGGTGAACGTGCCGCTCCTCGGCATCGTGGAGAACATGAGCTTTTTCGTCTGCGGCCATTGCGGCGAACGGACGGAAATTTTCTCCCATGGCGGCGGAGAGCGGGCGGCGGAGAAGCTGGGGATTCCTTTTCTCGGTCGGGTTCCTATCGATCCCGTCATCCGCGCCGGCGGCGATACCGGCAACCCGATCGTGGTCGCCAAACCCGAGTCGCCCCAAGCGCAGGCGTTTCGCGACATCGCGGCAAAACTGGCCGCAGCGTTGCAAACGGGCGGCGCGTCGGCGACGAAGAGCCGCATCGAAAGTTTATTGGATAAAATCAAACGGCCGGCCGCCGAGCGGAAGCCGGACTAGGACGAGTGACGCACTCAGGGAGGATGTATGGGCGAGTTGATCAGAATTGCAGGAACCGCCGACGTGAAGCCGGGAGCCGGTATGGTCGCGGAAGTGAATGGAAAAGCCATTGCGGTCTTCAATGTGGACGGCACCTTTTATGCCATCGATAACACCTGCGTGCATCGCGGCGGCCCGCTGGGCGAAGGCGATGTGGTCGGAGATGTCGTCGCCTGTCCCTGGCACAACTGGGAATTCAATGTGAAAACCGGCGCCTGCATCAATAACCCGTCGGCCAAGGTGACGGCCTATGAAGTTACGGTCGAGGGCACCGATATTAAAGTCCGGCTGTGATGCAGGGACGCGCCGTGCGCGACGTCGCCACAGCACAATGATCATGTCGACACCTTAGTGAATGGAGGCTCCAATGGCGGACAATCAGCTGACCCCGAAACACATCGAGATCGCCGAAACCTTCGTGCGGCTCTATGTTTTTCTGACCCAGTACATCGACCGCTGTGAAGATGAAGCCGCGCGGAAGGAATATCCGGAAGCGGAACTCCAAAAACATCTGGGCGAGACCCGCGCCAAGATGGTGGATATTTTGAAGGTGAATCCCGTCGTGAAGGGCAAGGTGGAAAAGGAATGCGAACGCGTCCTCGCGCTCGGGAGCAAATGCCTGATGGGGGGAACGGAAAAGGTCGCCGCGTTGGATGTGTTGGGGGCGGAACGCGTGATCCTCAAGAATAAGACCATTGCGCTCAGCGACCTGCTGGCCGTCTATCGCGCGTTGTAAATCCAATGCCGGAGCCGGCTGGAGAGAAACACCAACTCGCCGGGTTCGACGCCAGGGAGCGAGGGTTCAATCGCCCCGTGGAGTTGGTGCGGACCGCGGCCGGCTACCAGGCGAGGTTGCGGTACGAATCCACGCACCTCGTCACTCCTGATGCGCCCAGCGCAGCTGAAGCGCTCCAGCACATGATCCGGCTGCTGCAGGAACAGGGCTACACGCAATTGCGCAGCCAGCAGAGCTACCGCGACGGCCTGTATCTCGGCTCGCAGGAACTCTGGATCGAATATCCCGACCGGCAGCCGGAGCCGGAAGTCGGCTTGCTGGGCTTGATGAAGAAATGGCTGGGACGTTCACCCGGCTGATGTCCCGTTGCGCCTTGCCTCGGCAGATTGACAGGTTCCGACTCCGCGCCTATAGTCAGTCGGGATCATAGACGTTCCGCCGCGAGCGCCATCCCTCATCCATTTCTGATCCCGTTCGGGGACATCAACGATGATCTGGCTGTACCTCTTACCCTTCGCCTTCCTCGTGCTGTTTGACCCGAACCCGGTTGACGCAAAGATTTACAGCTGCGAAGGCCCGAACGGCGGCACCCTGCTGACGGATCAGCCGAAGGGCAAACGCGGGTGCACCGTCGTCAAGACGCCATCGCCGTCCCCTCCCGGCGGATTCACGCCACCGGTTGAAGAGGCGCCGGCACCTCCGCCTGACTTGCAACCCAACACGTTTCTACCGTCACAGCCGGTCTCGCCGATTCATCAACCGAATCCGCGCCAGCTCGGCTCGAACGATCAGCCCCAGCCGCCAACCGGCTCACAGGCAGGCGGGGAGAAGGGCGCGCCGGAAGCCCAACGCTGCTCGCCGCGTGTGAACCCGCTGAATCCCTTCGCCGGTATGAATTGCTCGCCCATGGCCGACGAAACTAAAAAACCGTAGCCTATTTTCACGTCACAGGATAGGTTCGCTCAAAACGACTCCTGCCTCACTGCCTTTCCACCAGCCTTTACGCTTCTCCCTTTCACGTTCTCTTCTCTCAGCCGCTGCCGAGGTGCTGGTGGTTTGTCCTCACCATTGACACCGCGCCCCGCCAAATGCAACCATTGGTTACACCAAAAAAGATACCATCATGGATCGCGACATCGTCTGTCTCCAGATTCCGTCGTTCGAGATCGTGCTCACGCGGACTCATGAAGTTTCATTGCGTCACCGGCCGGTCGCCCTGGCGCCGACCCATACGCCGCGCAGCCTGGTGCTGGAAGTCTCGCAGGAAGCCGTCGACGAGGGCATCCAGCCGGGCATGCCTCTCGAACTGGCCCGGCAATTGTGTCCACGCCTTCGTGTGATCCCGCCGGACTCGGCGAGAACGCAGGCGGCGCATCGCGAATTGCAACAGGCGATCATGCCCTTCGCGCCTGTGTGGAAATCCATCCGTCCCGGCTCGCTCTTTCTGGATCTCACCGGCACACAACGGCTCTTCGGACGTCCGATTGAAGCTCCCCGCAGCAAGCTGCGGGGTATCACAGAACTAAAACATTCGGAGCTGTCGGAGATTCTCGCGAGGTTGCCCTTGTCGCCGCACGTACTGTTCCACCGTCTGCCAGTTCGCCCGCTCGCCCACCGTCGCCACAGAGTACCCGTCTGTCCAAAATTCCCCGCCCCACAGCACCCGCTTGACGGTAGGCCTCCGCGAAAGATCTCCCAGGCCGTGATGCTCTTGAACATCTGCACAATCCGCCCCGGCGCAACTTTCGGATGCGCACTGCAGAGCAGATGGATATGGTTCTTATCCGTGCCAATCGCTTCCCTCTCGATCGGAAACCGTTCCGCGATCTCAGCCGCCGTCTCCTGGATGATCGCCGTCACCGCTTCGTCCAGCAACGCCTTGCGGTATTTCACGGGAAACACAATATGGTAGTGGATTTGCCACGCACAGTGGGCTCCCTTTCGAACTCCATCTTCCCGCTGGTCTGTCATACCCCAGAGAGTAGCAGAGAAGATTATCCCCGTAGCATGCTACGGGGAATCACAAGTTGAATCGCTCGACTTTTTGGCGAGCCGCCATCCGTTGACCCTCTATCGCCATTCCATCGAGCGGCTGCGGCCCGTGCCGGCTACGCACATGCATCGCCATGTCGGGCAACGAATTACGATGGTGGGTTGGCTGGTCACGGAAAAACCGGTGGAGACGCGCCGCGGACAGGCGATGGAATTTGTGACGCTCGAAGATACCACGGCCCTTTATGACGCCACGCTGTTCCCAAACGTCTATCGCCGCTGCCATCAACTCCTGGCGCCCAACCGGGCCTACCTCGTGCGAGGGCTGGCGGAAGAAGTCTTCGGCGTGGTGACGCTGACCGTCGCCGACCTGCAGCCGCTCGACGCCGAGCCGGTGCACGAGCCTGCATGGAACGACGCTCGGGAGGCATGGTACGGTGAATCATGCGACGCGCCGTCCCAACAGCCGCCCCCTTTCTCCCTTCCACACTGACCCTCCCGACGCTGCGGAACGCCGCGGCATCCTGCACGGGCTGTGACCTCTATAAAACCGCCACGCAGGCGGTTTTCGGGGAGGGGCCTGCCCGCGCCACACTGCTATTTGTCGGGGAACAGCCTGGCGATCAGGAAGATGTGGCCGGCCATCCCTTTGTCGGACCGGCCGGTAGGGTGCTGGACAAGGCGCTGACGGAAGCGGGTATCACCCGCAGCGACGTCTATGTCACCAACGCCGTGAAACATTTCAAATGGGAGCTGCAAGGCAAACGCCGCAAGCACAAGAAACCCTCCGCCGGCGAAGTCGCGGCCTGCCGGCCCTGGCTGGAAGCAGAAATTCACGTGCTGGAGCCGCGCGCCGTTCTCTGCCTGGGTGTCACGGCGGCCCAGTCGGTGTTCGGCAAAAATGTACGCCTGAATGAACTTCGCGGAAGCTCCCTGACCACGCCGTTGGGGAACACCGTGTTCGTCACCACCCATCCATCCGCCATTCTCCGTGATCCGGATCCAGCGCAGCGGGAGGAGGACTATCGTCGTTTTGTTGGAGACTTACGGCTCATTGCAAAATATCTCCAACGCCCGCACCCTAATGACATGGCGCACAAGCCTACGTATCCCACTCGTGACCGCTGACAGCCTGACGTGCATGCATCGCTTGATTGACTCTCCTCCTGCCCCTTCATATAATGCCGAACCAATCGTTTAAGCTGATCTGACAAGCACTTATGGCTGTTTTCTCATCCGGGTTGTTCTCCCGTCGCACCCAAGATCTTCGAGCCGGTCTCCGGCACGCCTTTGCCCTGCGTGCCGACCAAGCGGCCTTCACCACCGATGATCTCATGCTGCTCGACCGGATTGCCGACGCAATCGTGACACGCCGCATGGCGGCACCGGCCATGCTGTTTCTCGAGTCGATGGGCCCCATGAATTTTCTGGGCAGCCAGGCGCTGCACTTCCTGGCGCCTCTCGTCGAATGTGTCTTCAGCAGCAGCGAACTCGCGCAGATCGCTCGTCTGCTGGAGCGACGAGACTCTCTGCAACGCCTGACCGCGCTCATCGAAGCCAAGGCCGCAGCGTCCAAAGGAGCGCCGGCTCGATGACGGCAGCGCAGCAGTCTCCCGCGACATCAAATCCCACGCATCCCTTGAACGTCATCGTCGCGACCGACTGCGGCAGCACCACCACCAAAGCCATCCTGATCGAGAAAGTCGGCAACGAATATCGCCAGACCTACCGCGGCGAAGCCCCCACGACCGTGGAAGCCCCGTTCGAAGACGTGACTCGCGGCGTGCTCAACGCCATTGCAGAAATCGAAGAACTCTCCGGCCGGACGATCCTGGACGGCGATCGCATCATCACCCCCAATCAGGCGGCGCAAGGCGACCCGAAGCGAGGCGTGGATATTTACGTGTCCACCAGTAGCGCCGGTGGCGGCTTGCAGATGATGGTCACGGGCGTGGTGCAGAACATGACGGGAGAAAGCGCCCAACGCGCCGCACTCGGCGCCGGCGCCATCGTCATCGATGTGCTGGCCTCCAATGACGGTCGGTTGCCCTACGAAAAGATCGAACGGATTCGCACCATGCGGCCCGACATGATCCTGATGTCCGGCGGCACGGACGGCGGCGCCGTGACCCACGTCGTGGAAATGGCCGAATACATCGCCGCAGCCGAACCGCGGCCGCGCTTCGGGAGCACCTACCGGCTGCCGCTCGTGTATGCGGGTAACAAGGATGCGCAGCCGCAGGTCAACAAGATTCTCGGCGAGAAGACGGCGCTCGAATTCGCGGACAACATCAGGCCCGTATTGGAGCGGGAAAACCTCGCACCGGCGCGCAACAAGATCCACGACCTGTTCCTCGAACACGTCATGCAGCAAGCCCCGGGCTACAAGAAACTCATCGAGATGGCCGACGCGCCGATCATGCCGACCCCGGCCGCGGTCGGCGTCATCATGGAGACCATCGCCAAGCGCGAGGGCATCAACCTGATCGGCGTGGACATCGGCGGTGCCACGACCGACGTGTTCTCCGTGTTCGGCGGGCTCTTCAACCGTACGGTCAGCGCGAACCTCGGCATGTCGTACAGTATCTCGAACGTGCTGGCGGAAGCGGGCCTGGACAACATCATGCGCTGGGTGCCGTTCACCATCGATGAACAGACCCTCAGGAATCGCATTAAGAATAAGATGGTGCGTCCCACGACCATCCCGCAATCGCTCGATGAGCTGCAAATCGAACATGCCATCGCGCGCGAAGCCCTGCGGCTGGCGTTGATCCACCACAAGTCGCTCGCGACAGGGCTCAAGGGCGTGCAGCAGGAACGCACCATCTCCGACGTGTTCGAACAACGCACCTCCGGCAAGACCCTCATCGACTTGTTGAAGTTGGATTTGATCGTCGGCAGCGGCGGCATCCTGTCGCACGCGCCGCGCCGCATCCAGTCGATGTTGATGATGGTCGATGCCTACGAACCACTCGGCGTCACGACGCTCTCGGTGGACAGCATCTTTATGATGCCGCATCTCGGCGTGCTCTCCACCGTCAACGAACAGGCGGCCACCGATGTTTTCGTCCGCGACTGCATGGTGTATCTCGGCACCTGCATTGCGCCAATCGGGCAGGGCAAGGACGGGGAGCGTTGCGCCGACTACGAGGTCGCGTTGCCAGATGGACACATCGAAAAGGGCACGCTGGCCTTCGGCGATCTCAAGTTATTCAGTCTGACCCGCGAGCAACATGCCACGGTGACGCTGCAACCTTCGAAACAGGTCGATCTCGGCGAGGGGCCGGGACAATCGTTCACGCGCACGGTAACGGGGGGCGTTGTAGGCCTAATGCTGGACGGGCGCGGCCGTCCCTTGCAGTTGCCCACGGAACAAGCTGCCCGAGTTGCCATGCTGACCAGATGGTACAACGCAGTCGGGTTGTACCCGAAAGGGAGCTAATGGCTGAGGGCAAAGCGCTGAGAGCGAATGGCCTATAGCAGATGGCAGGGAAGAGATAGTCCATGCAACCGTATCCGCGATGCACACTGTTCACAGCACAATTTCCAATTGGCTCTTGGCTTAAGGCTAGTTGCTATCAGCCATATGCCATTAGCTATTAGCTCTGAAATCTTATCTATGGCACATAGTTACACACCAGGCCTCACCGTCACCGAGCGGACGACCGTCCGCCGCCGGCGCATTCTGCCGTTGCCGGGCTCCGTCTTGGTCCAAGTCGGGGATGCCGTGCGAGCCGATACTGCAGTCGCTCGCGCCGAGTTGCCGGGAAAGGTGGTGCCGCTCAACCTGGCCAATCAGCTCGGCATCGCACCGGATGAAATCAACGACTATCTGGTCAAGAAAGAAAAAGACTCCGTCCAGAAAGACGACGTGCTCGCGGAGAACAAACCCTTCATCAAATGGTTTAAGACTGAAATTCGCTCGCCCATCACGGGCAAGGTGGAATCCGTGTCCACGATCACGGGACAGATCCTGCTGCGCGAGCCGCCGCGCGTGTTGGAGTTGCGCGGCTACATCGACGGTGTCGTGGCTGAGGTACATCCCGAGCAGGGTGTCACGGTGGAGAGCACCTGCAGTCTCGTGCAAGGCATCTTCGGCATCGGAGGGGAAACCAGCGGCGAATTGGTGATGGGCGTGAAGGCGCCTGATCAACCCCTCTTGCCGGAACAGCTCAACGCCTCGATGAAGGGCAAGGTTGTCGTCGGCGGCGCGTTTCTCTCGGCGGCTACGATGGCGCGCGCGAAAGAACTCGGCATTGTCGGCCTGGTGGTCGGAGGCATTCACGATAAGGATCTGCGCGCGTTGCTCGGCTATGATTTGGGCGTCGCGATCACCGGCACGGAGCAAGTCGGGTTCACGTTGATTCTGACGGAAGGGTTCGGCACGATTCCCATGGCGCCCAAGACGTTTGCCTTGCTGTCTGCCCATGCGGGACAGAAGGCGTCGATTTCGGGGGCCACGCAGATCCGCGCCGGCGTGATCCGCCCCGAAATTATCATTCCGCATAGCGGCCCGGCGGCAGCCACGAAGGTGGCGCAGACCGAGCGCGAAGGCATTCAACTTGGCGATCCGGTTCGTGTCATCCGCGATCCGCTGTTCGGGAAGATCGGCGCGGTCTCAGGGCTCCCGTCGGAGCTGCGGGCCATCCCGACCGAAAGCGAAGTCCGGGTACTCGAAGTCCGCTTCCCGGACGGGACGACGACCGTGGTCCCGCGCGCCAATATCGAAGTGATCGAAGGAGCCTGACCCGCGTGATGCGCCGTGCCCTCATCCTCATCGTCACGATCTGCCTGCCGGCGCTGCTCCCGTCGCTCGCCCCGGCGCAGACCATGCCGCAACAGCTTCGCGTGATCGATACCCCCAGCGACGGAGGCGGCAGTCTCACAGTCCTCTGGGCTTCCTCCGCAACCGACAGTGCCACCGCCAAATATCAGATCCTGGTTCATGAAGGTGGCCTTCCCCAAGATCCCGCGGCGTGGAAGGTGGTCGCGGAATTTCCCGCCAATACGCGCTACGTGCGAGAAGGCAAGTCGGCCTGGTGGACGAGATCCGGTGATCCCAACGATCATCTGTTTCTGATCAAGAACGGCAAAGGCATCGAGGTGAAATCCGGCCAGCCCTATGCCGTGACCGTCGCTTCGGTCAGCGGGCAGGAACGATTGATTGCGCCGCCGGTCGTTGCCTCTGCTGAACCGAACTGGATGAACTGGAACCAGGTGAACAACCTCGTGTTGGCGTTGATGTTCGGCGCGATCGTGTTTTACGCCATCAACCTGGCCAAGCGGAAAGATATCTTCCTCCGCCGGATTCCCGGTTTGGATGCGGTTGATGAGGCCATCGGGCGGGCCACGGAATTAGGCAAGCCGGTGTTGTATATGACCGGCGCGCACGACATGAACGATCCCTCCACGATCGCCGCCGCCGTAATCCTGGGACGCGTCGCCAAGAAAGCCGCCTCCTACGAAACGGAATTGCTGGTGCCGCATCGGGAGCCGATCACGATGGCGGTCTGTCAGGAGATCACGAAGCAGGCGTATATGGAGGCGGGGAAACCGGACCTGTTCAAGGACGACGCGAACTTTTTCATCACCAGCGACCAGTTCAGCTACACCGCGGCGGTCGATGGCATCATGCTCCGGCGGAAACCGGCGGCGAACTTTTTCATGGGGTCGTACTTTGCGGAATCGCTCTTGCTGACGGAAACCGGCGCGAGCACGGGGGCCATTCAAATTGCCGGCACCGACTCGGACCACCAATTGCCGTTTTTCGTCACCACCTGCGACTACACCCTGATCGGCGAAGAACTCTACGCCGCCAGCGCGTACCTCTCGAAGGAACCGATCCAGATCGGCACGCTGCGCGGGCAGGATCTCGGCAAGGCGTTCATTCTGAGCGTTATCGGGATCGGGACGCTGCTGGCCACGGCCGCCGTGCTCACCGGGAACGGTTGGGCGCAACCGTTGCTGGACCTGTTTAAGGATCTCAAATGATTTTCCTTCGCCGACAACTACCGCTGCTGATCACGATGATCACCGGACTGGTCATGGCCGCACAATACTACGTGCCGCATCCGGCCTCGGAACAACTGCTCACCACCGTGACCAAGTGGCTCCAGATCATCGGCGGCTTCGCGCTCGTGCTCGGCATCACCAGCCTGTTCCATGTCCATGCCGCCAAGATTCGCCGGAAGGAAGCGGGATGGGCCTATAGCCTGGTGCTCTACGTCGGCATGCTCGGCACGATCATCGTGGGACTCTGGAATAACGGCAAGGAGAGTATCGATGGGGCGTTGACCTCGTTCGGCTGGGTCTACTCGTACACCCTCGTGCCGCTGCAGGGCACCATGTTTGCCGTCCTGGCCTTCTTCATCGCGTCTGCTGCCTACCGGTCGTTCCGCGCGCGCAGCCGCGAAGCCGCCGTGCTGTTGGTGGCGGCCGTGATTGTCATGATGGGACGTGTGCCGCTCGGCGAATATATCCTGCCGCTGAGCGGCGACCTCTCGAGCTGGATTCTCAATGTGCTAAACGCCTCCGTGCGGCGAGCCATTCTGATCGGCGTGAGCCTGGGCGCGGTCGCCCTCTCGTTCAAAATTATCTTCGGCGTTGAACGGTCGTACCTCGGCGGGGGCAAGGAATGACCTTCGCCGAGCGGATGTTGCGCATCGACCGGCGGATCATCTTTCTGGTGATCGGCCTGTGCACACTTCTGCCGTTGCTCTTTCCGGTCGGACTGCCCATCAAGATTTCGTCCGAAGTGCGGGGCGTTTATGACTATATCGACGGCCTGCCCGAAGGATCGGTCTTTCTCCTCTCGCTGGATTTCGATCCCGCATCCAAACCGGAACTCTATCCGCAAGCTATTGCGATTTTGCGTCACGCGTTCAAGAAAAACCTCCGCGTGGTGGCCATGACCCTCTGGGTGTCCGGCACTGGCCTCGCCGATCAAATCCTGACGCAAACAGCCAAGGAGGCGGGCAAAGAAAACGGCAAGGACTACGTGTTCCTGGGCTGGAGCCCAGGAGGCAGCGCGGTGATCCTGAACATGGGACAGGACCTGTACAATGCCTTTCCCGCCGACTACGGCGGCAAAGCGACCAAAGGCCTGCCGGTGCTGACGGGAGTGCAGAACCTGCGCGACGTCACCTATGCGGTCAGCCTGGGCGCCGGGAATCCCGGCGTGGAAGCCTGGTACGTCTTCGGCAAAGACAAGTACAAGTTCGAACTCGGCGGCGGCTGCACCGGTGTCATCGCACCAGGACTCTATCCACTGTTACGCAGCGGCCAGATCAACGGGTTGATCGGCGGTCTGCGGGGCGCGGCGGAGTATGAAACCTTGATCGGTCAGAAGGGGAAAGCGGTCGCCGGCATGGATGCTCAATCGGCGACGCATTTGGCCATTATCGTGCTCGTCGCCATCTGCAACATCTTTTACTTCTCGCTCCGGCGGCAACAGCACCGGCAGGACGGGATGGGGTCTTAGGCGCAATGGAATTGTCATTCTCCGTCATACTCGGCGCCTGGATCGCGACAGGGCTGACCCTCTTCATCCTCTCGTTTCTCTATGAGGACAATCCGCTCTTCAAGCTCGCCGAACATCTTTATGTCGGCGTCTCGCTCGGCTATACGATCGTCAAAACCTATGACACGGTGATCATGACCTTGATCGTGCGGCCGATCCTCGAGAAAGGGGAATGGTCGCTGCTGATCCCGGTGGGCATCGGGATGCTCATGCTCACCCGTTATGTCCCGAAGGCGGCCTGGCTGTCGCGTTACGCCTTCGCGTTCATCGTGGGCGTCGGGGCAGGGTTGGCGATTCCGCGAACCATCTCGTCGTTCATTTTGAAACAGATTGAAGATACCGTGCGACCGCTCCTGGGCATCGCGCCGGGCGGAGGCGTGACCTTCGACTATTCGTTGCTCAATCCGTCCAGCCACCTGAACGGCATTATCATCCTGATCGGCGTCGTGTCCGTGCTGTTCTATTTCTTCTTCTCCGTAGAACATTCCGGGCCGGGCAAAGCCGTCGCGCGGGCCGGGATTCTGTTCCTGATGATTTCCTTCGGCGCCGCCTTCGGCTATACCGTGATGGCCCGCATGTCCCTCCTGATCGGTCGGCTGACCGACCTGATTGAATTCTCCGACGCCTCCTACGGACGCCCCACGCTTTGGCTGGTACTCCTCACCGTCGCCACCCTCATTGTCCTCAGCCGCCGCGGCAGCACCCATCCACCGAATCAGTAATCCATCGCGGGCAGCACGAGATTGTCCGTGAAAGTCGACTCCGTTTTACATTGCGAAGGAACTGCCATGCCACGGGATGTTCGACAAGTCGTCCGGCAAGGCCACAGCGAATGAAGAGTTGAGGCGTACCCTCAGCGGTACGTTGAAACTCTGAATGACGCGAGAACGCCGCCGGAAGGCGTTTTTCCGCATCCTGCTTAGGCTGTTGCGCCTGAGAAGTTTGCTCCGTTACAATGCGCCTCACTATGGAATCCACACCGACCATGACTGCCAAAGATCCCAAGCAGTGTCCGCTGCTGCGCAACCTGCAATTTTCGCCGATCAAGGAAGGGGAGGAGCAATTCATCGTGCTCTGGGACCCCACCGGATTGAGCAAGGAACGGCTGGTCCTGCCGCTGAATTATTTCTTCATCGTGCAGCACCTCGACGGGGAGCACAGCGTCCAGGACATCGGGGCGATCTATCTGAAGCGCTTCGGTGAGTTCCTGATGCCGAACAAGGTCGAGCAGTTGCTGGCCGATCTGGACACCAAGCTGTTCCTGGAAGGCGAACGCACGGAGCAGGCCAAACAGCAGGCGTTGACGGCCTATCGTCAGGCACCTTCCCGCGCACCGCAATTTGCCGGTCGCAGCTATGAGGCCGATCCCGCCAAGTTGCGCGCACAGATCAACGGCTTCTTCGTCTCCAAAGAAGGACCGGAGGTGAAAGCCTCCGAACACAAGGGCAAGCTCATTAAGGCGCTCGTCGCGCCCACCTATGAGCTGAAACATGCCGGACCGATCTATGCCTGGGCCTACAAAGAATTGCAGGATGCCGAAAAGCCCGAGCTCTACGTCGTCATCGGGACTGCCTACTCAGGGCTTGAGCAACCGATCGCCGTCACAGACAAAGATTTCCAGACACCATTGGGGCTCGTCAAAGTCGAACGCGCGGTCACCGACCGCTTGCGCGAACAGATCCCCGCTGCTTTCACCGATGAATTGGCACATCACAATGAACATGCATTGGAATTTCAGTTGCCGTTCCTGCAAGAGAGTCTCGGCCAGGACCGGGCGTTTACGATTGTTCCGATCCTCACGTCGTTTTCGGCGGACAGCTTGCGCGATCCGCAGATCAGGAACCAGGTCGAGACGTTTCTTCAGACCTTAAAAGAAACACTCGCCGCCTCTGGCAAAGCTTACTGCGTCGTGGTCGGCGCGGAACTGGCCCACATCGGGATGCGCTACGGCGATTCGGCTCCGCCGACGGACTTCTCCTTCCACCGTTGCATGCAAACGGATCTCGAAATGCTCAAACATGTCGAGAATCGTGATCCCGACGAATTCGCGAAGTTCATTCAGAAGGAAAACGATCAGCGACGCATCTCCGGCTTCTCGCCGATCTACTCGATGCTGCGGTTGATTCAGGCGGAAACGGGGCAGGTGTTGCGGTACGATCGCGGGATCACGGATCAGTATAATTCGACGGTAACTTACGCCAGCATGGCCTTCTTCTAGGGCAGGTTGCTGAAAAATCCCGCCACCTGCGTTCTCAGCTCGACAAAATCCTCAACGTAGCCAGAGGCTACGCCTCCGGTTTTCTCTCGCCTGCGGCCTTGCTGGACGGGCTTTTTGAGCAACCTGCCTGAAAGCGAACCCTCGTTCTCGCGTCTCTCAGCTCGCTCAACGTAGCGCAAGGCTACGCCTCGCTCTTTCACTTGCTGCGGCCTAGGTGAACAGTCGTTTTGACCGTTCTGCAGGGAACCTTCTGAAACAGGTCCCCAGCTTCGTTCTCCCCTCGAAACCATCCTCAACGTAGCCAGGGCTACGCCTCCGGTTTTTGCTTGCCTGCGGCCTTGTTGGACGGGCTTTCGAGAAGACTGCGGCAGAGAAGGGCTACTTCACGTAGACCACGCCAGGCAGATCCTTCAGATCCGCATCACCCGTCACGACATCCGCATTCTGGTCCAGCGCCGTCGCATAGACGATCGCATCAGCCATCGCTAAACCGTGCCGAAGGCTGATATCCGCGGCTAAATAGGCGATGGATTCAGTGAGTTGAACCACATTGGTTGCATGAAGTCGTCCGGAAAATAGGATCGCAGTCTCCTCACCACGCTCGCGTTTGATCTTTTTGTATACCTCGTACAACACAATCGTCGGCGTAATGATATCGTAGCGTGAAGAACAGTATCCAGCATAGCGGTCAGCAAGTGGTCCGCCTGTAAAGAATTCGATCCATCCACTGGAATCCAAAAGAATCTTCACACCCGATCCTTCTTTTCTCGGAGCCCTGTTCTAGACATACCCTTGAGTGCTCCCTTCAGCGACTTGAGGGGCACTTCCGGCACCAAGGTAATCACTCCGCCCTTTTCCAGGACCTGCAAGCGCTGGGAAGGACTAAGGTGAAGCTTTTCTCTCACATCCTTAGGGATCACGATTTGGAACTTCGGCGAGATCGTCGTCATGGACATTGCAGCACCTCCTTACCAATTGCTGATCGATCATCGTATCGTCATACGCCTCACACGTCAAGCTTGGAGGGTATGACGGGACGTAAGTTGGCGGTCCCAGCTTGGCGGGACAAACTGTTCAGAACGCCCATCCAGCAAGGCCGCAGGAAGCCCGGCGACTGAAGAGGTACATACCAAACTTCGTGTGACCGTTCGCTGCGGAAGATATTCCTGGCGAACGGATACACTCCATCAGTCATCTCATTGTATCGGTTATTTATCGCAGGGAAACGAGCAACCGAGAACGCCGCTGGGCGGCCTGTGTGAACAGCGCGCTAGTAGACGGGGACGCCACCGACCGGGTCCGTATATCTCGTCGGAGTGCTATAGCGGTCCCAGGTGGTGACGGCGCCCCGCTCGAAGTAGACACGAAAGGCGCTAGTAATGCAGGCGTTGCGTCCGATCGGTGGATAGAGCCAGACCGTGACTGTGCGCCCCTCATCCACCACGTCCTTCTTGCACACCGGTGATCCAAGCGCAAGGTACACCTGATCTTCCGTCATGCCGCGAAGGATGTTGCCCTTATCAATCGCCCAACGCACGCCTTCGGGATATGAGGGGTATTCCTGAGTCAAAAGACGATGACGTTCGGTATCACATCCCGGCAACGCCATGGCTACCAAAAACAGACCGTTGCTCAGAATCAGTCGAAGCTTTCTCATGGTCACCTTATCCTGGCTCGCGCAAAGATCGATGCGACTTGGAGACTATGAGGGTGAGTCCGGCAGTTGCCCGCAAAATAACTCGACGGTTTTTCGGAACACGAACAGCGCAGTATCTTGCGGAGACGCAGCGATAGCCGCAGCCGCAGCTTGTTCGACCGCACCGCGTGAAATCTGAAACCGACGCACAACATACAGCGCATCGTCCAAGTCAATCTCAATGCCGCGTCGAAGTTTTGCGATCACAAAATCTACCGGCTCCAGCAAACGGATGCGCAGTCCTGGATGGGAAACAAAATGTGTGGCCCGATCGCGATATCCTGGCGGCATGGCCACGATGGACCATCCTGAAATGTCCTGCGTGAGATCTGCCGGCACACCTTCATCGGTGAGAAACCTGACCAGCGGCTGCAGCGGGCCGGAGAGTTCGCCGTCCACGTCATTCGTGTAGCGTTCACGCAGACCATAACATTGCATCGCGAGGGCGCCGACAAGGAGCAAGTCTATCGGCTGTCCGGTCGTCTCAACAAACTGCTTCAATAGGGCAATGAGTCGGTCAGCGGTGATGGTAGGCAAATTGAAGGGCCTCGGCAAAGGTTCGATAGTCCCGAAAGTCGATTGGCCCTGAATCAACGGGGAGGGGGGCGCGGTCAAACAAAAATGTAATCAGTCGCCGATACTGGGTATACCAGCGACAGGCATTTTGATAGACCGCTTCGAATTCAGGATCGTTCCGCCAGGCCAACCAGTCCGGTTTATCGTTCACCACAATTTCAAGCCACAGGATACGACGCCCACGCGGCGTCTGAAGGGCCTCGGCGATGGAACCGGTGTTCAGGTACGCAGGGAGGAGTTGGAAAGATGCCGGGGTTGATTGATCGGAGCCATGCATGCGCAAAAGTCTAGCACAATCACGCCTTGGAGAGAATCTGCGAAGTTCCCAGCCACCTGCACGCAAGGAGACGGTCGTGCAGACAGCTATTCCTTCACCGTGACCTTCATGCGAATCGGCTCCAGCGGGTTGTCGCGCTCGTCGCACGCCATCTTCGCGATCATGTCGATGACCTCGATGCCCCGGATGATTTCCCCGAAAATCGAATAGCGTCGATCGAGGCCGCCGTTGTCCTGCAGGGAAATGAAAAACTGGGAGCCGTTGTCATTGAAGTCGCGGGTGCTGTTGCCGTCGCGGGGCATCTTCGCCATTGAAATGGCACCGCGCTTATGGGGCCGGTCGTTGGGTTCGGGGTTGAGGAAGTAGCCGGGGCCTCCGGTGCCGTGCAGCAGGCGATCCGGCGTTTTGCTCAACGGATCACCGCCTTGAATGATGAAGCCAGGCACCACGCGATGAAACGTCGTGTCGTCATAAAACCCCATCTTGGCCAGGTTGATGAAGTTTTCGACATGGCGCGGGGCGTCGTCCGGGTAAAAACGAATCCGGATGTCACCGAAGGGCGTGCTGATCGTGGCACGTGGATCTTTTTTCTGAAATTGCATGGTCATGGCGCAACTGTAACAGGCCGGTGATTCCATCGGCAAGAGGGAAGCCGGCGTGATTTCTCTCCATGAACGGCGTATTCTGTCGCCGCAACCATCCGGCGGCCGTGAGGCGCCCAACAAAGCAACAGCGTGAGACCAGCCGCGACAGCGTGGGCAGGCTGTTCAGCATGACGGTCCGGAAAGGCCGCAGGACGATCAGCGACTGAAGCGTAGCCTTGTGGACCGTCGCAAGGAGACGCACGAAAACGCCGCCGGCAGTCATTCTCAACAGCGTGAGACCAGCCGCTACAGCCTGCAAAGGGAGATGTGATGTCTGAACAAGCCGTACTTAACGTCGATCTGGCTGATGTGTGGAAAGAGCGGGGCCGCAAAAATTGCATTCGCACGATCGCCTGGGGCGATGACATCACGGTGGTCAAGCAGACCGCGACCTACCTGGAAGTCACGATCACGTTTTTTCGTGAAAAGCCCGATGGCAGCATCCTCCCCGAATCCGTCACCGGCTATATCGAACCGACCAAATCGTCCGGCATCAAGGTAGCCGATGTGGTCCGGCCCGTGGCGGACAACAAAGTCCTGAAGGTCAATTTCGTCGATGTCCAACAGGGCGACGGCATGGTGATCGAATCGCCGGACGGCAAAATCATCCTCATCGACGGGGGCGACAACCAGATGTTCGCGCGCTACCTCGCCGGGCGCTTCCGCAACACCAGTCTTCAGCACCCGAAGGCCGTCGACTGCATCGTCGTCACTCACGGCGACGCAGACCATTTTTCCGGCCTCAGCGAGATCCTCAAATCCGAAACCAACAAGGCTAAACGCAAACAGCTCTTCATGCAGCCGCAGCGCATTTACCACAACGGCCTCGTCAAACGGCCCACCAGAATGAACAACAAAAACGTGCCCGACACCAAACTCCTCGGACCGACCAAGATGGTGGACGGGCAACTCTACCTCACCGGCCTGGAAGAAAATCTGCTCGAGGTGGATGCCAAAGATATGAACGAGCCGTTCCGGGAATGGAAACAGACCCTGGCGACCTACAACAGCCGGAGCCCGGTCAGCGTCAGGCGCCTGCAACTCGGCGATACCCAGGCCTTCGACTTCTTTAATCGGGACGACCTGCACATCGACGTGCTGGGGCCCATCACCACAGATGTAGGCGGACAACCGGCGCTGCGCTTTCTCGGCGAACCACCCAAAGGACCGCGCCTCGGCCATGACTCGCTCAACGACAGCGATGAAGGGTTCACCGGCCACTCCGCCTCCCACACCATCAACGGCCATTCCATCGTGCTACGCCTGAGTTATGGCGGCTTCAGCTTTCTATTCTCAGGCGATCTAAACGACGAAGCCAGCCGTTTCCTCGCCCGCGAACACAACAAGGGTACGCTCAATCTGCGCTCGGAAGTGTTCAAGGTGCCGCATCACGGATCAGCCGATTTTTCCGGAGCCTTCATTCAATCCGTGTCACCGATCGTGAGCGTGGTGTCCTGCGGGGACGAAAACGCGCGAAAGGAATACATCCATCCACGCGCCACGCTCATGGGCGCGCTGGGTAAGTGGTCGCGCGTGCCGGAGCCGCTCATCTTCGCGACTGAGCTGGTGGCCTTTTTCGCAACCGAAGGCTTCTGCCGACTACAAGACGACAAGGCTGCAAAAAAACGCGGGCCGTTCTACGGTTTCAGCCGGACGGCCTACGGCCTCGTCAAAACCCGTACCGACGGGCATCGTTTCTTCGTCTACACCGACAGCGGCAACGTGCAGATGAAAGAAGCCTACGCCTACCAGCTGGACAGTTCCGGTGTGCCGCAACCAGCGGAAGTAAACCGAGCGTGAGGGATGACGTCGTCGTCCGAAGCAGATTCCTCATGGGATATGGCCGCCTAGACAAGATGGAGCAGAAGTGACCGCAAAACTGTTCGAACCAATACATTTCGGCGGGCTTACGCTCGATAACCGGATCGTCATTGCGCCGATGTGCCAATATTCGGCGGTCGATGGGCACATGACCGACTGGCACCTGATTCATCTGGGCCACCTCGCCCTCTCCGGAGCGGCGGCCCTCACGATCGAAGCCACCGCCGTAGAGCCGCAAGGGCGCATCACCTATGCCGATACAGGGCTCTGGAACGATGCCACTGAAGCTGCCATGGCACGCACGATCGAGAGCATCCGCCGTTGGTCGGATATTCCTCTCGTCATCCAACTGGCTCATGCAGGCCGAAAGGCCTCGACCGATGTTCCGTGGGAAGGAGGAGAACAATTTCCTCCTGACCATAAACATGGGTGGCAGACAGTCGCCCCATCGCCGATCCCGTTTGCAAGCGGCGAGCATCCGCCGAAAGCGTTGGATCGCACCGCGCTGGAACACATCCGCGAATCGTTCGCCGCTTCGGCCCGGCGCGCCGCGCGGCTTGGCCTCGACGGAGTGCAGCTTCACGTCGCTCATGGATATCTGCTCCACGAGTTTCTCTCACCGCTTTCGAATCGCCGGGAAGACGAGTACGGCCGGCGCCTCGAACATCGCATGCGCTTTCCGCTCGAAGTGTTTGATGCCGTGCGTGCCGCGTTCCGGCCTGATCGGCCTGTCACGGTTCGTGTGTCCGGTACCGACTGGGTCGAAGGCGGCTGGGACATTGAGCAGACCATTGTTTTCGCCAAGGCCCTGGAGGCACGCGGGTGCGCGGCCATTCATATCAGTAGCGGCGGGCTCGATCCACGTCAGCAGATTCCTGTGGGCCCCGGCTACCAGGTCCCGCTCGCCCGTGCAGTCAAGCAGGCTGTCTCGATGCCGGTGATTGCTGTCGGTCTGATTACGGACTTCGACCAAGCCGAAGGGATTGTCAGCAGAGGCGATGCGGACATGATCGCTCTTGCGCGAGCCGTCCTCTACGATCCGCGCTGGCCTTGGCACGCGGCCGCACATCTGGGAGCTCAGGTGAAGGCACCGAAACAGTACTGGCGCAGTCAGCCGAGTCGCTATCGAGACTTATTCCTCCAGGGAACGGGGAAGCGAGATAGCAGTTGAGGGGGGCAACAGTGAGGACCTCCTCACTCCCTCATTCGCTCCGTGGGATCGACCTTCATCCACATGAGCCCGCCGCAGAGCGCGATGCCGGCGGCGACTAACAATGAGGCCGTCCAGCCCCAGTGATCGGCGAGCCAGGGTGTGAG
>JADYYH010000108.1 GCA_020853775.1 Nitrospira sp. | reverse complement strand
GCTCGGCCAATTCGGCTAGCGTCTTGTCGCCTTTGACTGCGGCCAACGCCACTTGGGCCTTAAAGGTCGCTCCGTGATTCCGTCGTGTTCTCTTCATCGCCTCGCTCCTCTGGTTCGCCACCACCTGATGGCTTCGGTGAAGCCAGGCTACCACTTACCACACTGTCCGAATTTCCGGAGCCCCCTCTACCTTCCTGGTTTGGCGTTCCCCCACTTTTCCACGATGTAGGAGCAACCGTTCTCACAGCTTTGCCACGGATGATCCTGGGGAATCGAATTACCTGCCGGGTTGATTGTGACAAGGACGATTTTCACGGGCTTGTCGAGGATGGTTCGAGAAACGCTAAGGAAGCGCCAACCAAGTTTATGCCCCAATCTCTCATACGCAGCATCAATGTCTTGAACACATGTGTCAAACAGAGGCGACGATGCTTCAAAAGATTTCATTCCATGATCTCTAACCATCGTTATGCCGATCCGCAAAGAACTGGATCTGCCGGTTCGTGTCCATAAATCTACCTGTTCGCTAGTCGAGAATCAGGAACGCACTCTCTGGACTGAAGAGGAAAGATGCCACATCTCCGGCACGGCGACGGAGTAGGGCTTCGATCATCGCGGTTGGGGCATTGCCAACTCGAACCCAAATTACTTTGGGCGGGTGCCCGAAGAGAAAACTGCGCTGATGGAAATCGGCGTCCTTCGTAACGATGGCATAGCCTTGCTGTGCGGCATACTGCCAGACAACTGCATCAGAGGCCTCCTGCAATCCAACTTCACGAACGTGCCTTGAGGCGGGATATTCCTTCTGGAGGGATTGAACGAGACGATGGGAGAGATTTTGATCGAAAAGCAGTTTCACGATGGGGGAATCGACACCAATTTCCGCTCCCGATCAGCCGCAAAAGCCAGGCATGCGCGGATGTCTTCGCGTGTGAGGTCGGGAAAATCTTTAAGAATGTCTTCTTCACTCATTCCGGAGGCGAGATACTCGAGCACATCGTACACGGTCATACGAAGGCCACGAATGCAGGGCTTGCCGCCACGCTTCTCAGGGTCGATGGTTATGCGGCTCTTCCAATCCATAGAATGAAGAGTAGCCTGGGAAACCGCAAAGATCAAGGCCGCAAACGAACGAACCGTGCAAGGGTCAGATCTTGCGATCACGCACTTCTCGACGTTTAGCGTCGGCTCTCAAGATCGCTGCGAGGGGCTTGTTCCAATGAGGAGAGGATGGGGGAGGTTCTGATCGATACGCAGCTTCACGACGGGGAAGTCGTCCGCTCCCGATCAGCTGCACGAGACCGGATAAAAGGGTGGCAGCACAAAACAACGCCAGCAGCAGGCAATCGAGACGGCAAGAGAACGGTGGACAGATTACCGTCGTCGTAAGGACACCAAGAACACGTAACAGGGAGCGGAGGAACCTATGGCACTCACACGACAGTTCAAAGACACGGTAACGGCGCGCGCGGAGCGTGACCCGCGCTTTCGTGAGGCGCTTTTTACGGAGGCGCTTAATGCATATTTTTCCGGCGATACCACTGTGGGCAAGGCCATCCTCCGCGATCTGGTTAATGCCACCATCGGGTTTGAGGAGTTAGCCCTGACCCTCAAGAAACCGAGCAAAAGCCTGCATCGGATGTTAGCCCCGCGTGGGAATCCAAGTACAGACAACTTCTTCAGCATCCTGAGCGCGCTCCAGAAGAAAGCTCACGTCAAATTGCGCGTGACCGCGAAAGCGAGCCGAGAGAACAGGGGCCCTCATTTCCCGTCGTGTGGCGAGCTTAAATACAAGATTTCTTGTAAAATATCCTGGTACCGAGTCGCCCTTCTCACGGAGGCTCGCATGACACGGAGCAACCAGTCTCAGCGCGACCACAATCTTCGAGAACGCGCGCTCAAATTATTTCCCTGGATCTGTGCGCACTGCGGGCGCGAATTTGACGGCAAGAAGCTAAGCCAGCTCACGGTCCACCACAAGGACCACAACCACGACAACAATCCGCCCGATGGGAGCAACTGGGAGTTGCTCTGTCTCTACTGTCACGACAATGAGCACCAGCGATATCAAGCAGCTGATACGTCGGATGAATCGCCGGCGAGCCGAAAACAGGATCGCCCTTCGACCTTCACGCCCTTTGCCCATCTCGCGGACTTGCTCAAACACAAAACGTAGCGAAAGAAACAAACGCCCGAAACGAGTTTTCGGCTCGGGGTGGTCCGGTGTTGTCAGGTTGTTCTGTCTATTTCACAGCGCCCTGAACATCCCCTTCATCGCAGTTCATACCTCCCAGCTTCTGCGTACCCTCCGACAGCCTCTTCATTCCGGCGCTCGCTCCCATCGTGATGCATCCCCCTCTGCCTTTGCAGTACACTGAGCCGCACCATTCATTTCGGAGTTCACATGCCCCACGTGTTGATTATTCACGAAGTCGAAGCCTACCCGGCTTGGAAAGCCGTGTTCGATGGCGCGGCGGATCTCAGGAAACGTGCCGGGGAAATCAGTTACCAACTCCTGCGTTACAACGAAGATGCCAACCGCGTCGTCCACTTCTCGGCCTGGTCCTCCTTGGAAAACGCCCGGCGCTTCTTCGAGTCTCCGGAGTTGGTCGAACTGAGGCGAGCAGCTGGGGTAAAGGCGCCGGAGTTTCTCTATCTACAGGAGATCGAGCGAGGGATCCTCTAGCCCGGACTATTCATGAATACCTGCTCCGGCGCCCGATCCTCTCGCCCGGCGAGGCTGTTCTCGTTCGGCCTCCTCGACGGACTGCGAGTACGCCTGCGTCTGCCTCACGTGCGAGCAGCCTCGGCGGGCTTCCGTCTCGAAGGCCTCGCGACGGCATTCATGAATAATCCGGGCTAGCAGGCTGCTCACAATGCCCGCCGGAGATCTATGACACATACCATCAGACAAGCCACCGTCGAAGATGTCGAACAACTCGCCCCGCTCTTCGACGCCTATCGTCGGTTTTACGGTCGGACCAGCGATGTGGCCGCAGCGCAGGCGTTCCTGCTGGCCCGGTTTGCCAACAGGGAGTCCACGCTGTTCATGGCACATGCGGGGAATGTCGCGGTGGGATTCGCCCAGCTCTATTCGAACTTTTCGTCCGTCTCGCTGGCTCGGACTTTTATCCTCAACGATCTGTTCGTGCAGGAGCAGGCTCGCAGAACCGGCGTGGCCTCTTCACTGTTGTCGGCTGCAGCCACCTTTGCAGTTTCACTCGGTGCGGTGCGCCTCTCGCTCTCAACCGCGCTTATAAACGACGCTGCCCAGGCGCTCTATCGTTCAGCGGGATGGACGCGCGACGAACAATTTTCCGTGTATCATCTGGCCCTAGCGGTGTAGGCCACGCAACGTCCAATCCGGACCGCGCCGAACTCTCGTGGACGCTCACTGCAAGCGGGCCGAGCCTTCACGACCTCGGCCCGCTTCTCCACCACCCACGCCGGCCTAGCTGGAGACCGGTTCCGGATCTTTGAGGCTGGACAGGGCCTCTTTGATCACTCGCATCGTGTGCTCGATATCACCATTTTTCTCACGTTTGGCATCTCGTTTGACATCGCGCGGCTCTTTCTTCAGCACCGCCCCATGCTCGACCAGTGCCGCTCTGAACCGGCCCAAATAATATTCATAGTCGGTCCGTCCCAAGGTGGCAATCGCCTGGTCTTTTTTCTCGAGTAAGGCGCTCGTATAGAGCTGCCGTGCCTCCTCAATCCGAGGGGCGGATCGACGGAGACGGCCGCCGGCTTCCTTAGCCGACGCCATCTCCCCCATGCGATCTCCCATGTCGAGCACCTTGTAGTCCCTGGCCAGCGGTGCGGCCAGCGCAACGCGTGCATGATACGCCACGGCATGATCACCGAGCCGTTCGTTCACCTCTCTGAGCGTATCGTTCCCTCGACGGAGTATGGCGCTCCCGTCGAAATTGAGAATACGGCCGACATCGTCAGAGAAGAAGTCCTGCGCAAGAAACTCTTCGTCGTAGCCCCGTGGAGGAGCAACGCGGAGAGTCAGGACGTCAGAGACGATATCTTCCCTCTCCATATGGAGGGCAATCTGAATGGTGTAATAGCCCGGTTCAGCAATATCCCACCCGTTTCGCCCGACGGAGATGAACAGCGAGTCAGTCACAAACTCGCCGGGCATCACGACCTGGGCCTGCTGATCGTGGCAGTATCGCGCAAACGGCAGGTATTGCCGCGCCGGCTTATCCCGCTTCTTGACGATCACGGTCATATGATCCGTCTTCGAGAGCAATTCTCTTTCCAACACCAGCGGGCGCCGGCCGATGTTGGTCAGTTTGAGCTCGAGCACGACCGGTTCGAGGAATTGATAGGTGGCTTGAGCGCGATCGACTCGAAGATTGAGCTTCAGCGATGGTTCCGGTGAGGCGCTGGCCTGCTCGAATCCATGGTGATCGAACCAATCGGCATTCCCCATCTGCACGAATCGCTCGGGCGCATGGCGCATGAACACCAACTCGTTGTCGCTGAACCGATAGGCGAAGTCGGAGAAAAACGCCGTCTGTCCGCCGGACACGTTGTACGGCTAGTTCATGAAACTGCGGGCTTCCGGCTCGTTCGCCAAGGGAATCCACGGGGTACCCCAGTCAGGCGGATGTTGCTTTTGCCAGGAATGCGCCAGATTGAAGGCGTGGCCCATTTCGTGGCACGCCGTCCAGAATCGCATCCGCTCAACCCACGCCGCGGGTCGGGCATCACCGGCCGGTGGCGTGGAGATAAACGAATCATTGAACATCGCCGTCCCCTGACGATGGTTCGGCCCGATGTCGTCGAACATGATGCCCCCCAGGCTCGTGCCTTGTTCGTGCAGCTTGGCGAAAAACACCCAGAGCGACCACTGGGCCTTTCCTGCAAATCGCGACCAGTACACCTGCATCGCATCGTGCATTTCGTTGTCGCTCCACCGCGCATTCGTGCCCGCATCACCGATGGGCACGATGCTGTCGCTGCCGGACTTCCGCACCTCGAACCCGACTCTCCGGTAGACCTCCTCGATGGTGAGTGTTTCGCTCGGCAAGGTGGCCGGACGATTGGGATGGTCATGCGTGCCGATGTGCGTGGTCGCCGTGACGCCGGTCGCGCAATCGAACTCGAACTCCACCTGCCGGAAGTACGGCGATTTGAACCCCAGCGTTCTCGTCCGGACAGCCGTGCCGCCTCCCGAAAGCCGAACCACGGCCTTGCGCTGGCTGGACAGAAAGGTTGCCGTCGTGGTGATGTGGACCGTCGTGTAGGGGAAGCCGGCCACATCGCCATCCTTGAACCAAATCGAACCGGTCCAGGCATTCGGCCCGACTGCGGTGAGACGGGCTATCCAGTGCACACGTTTCGCCAACACGCCATAGAGTGTTCCGCTGGCCATCATCTGCGGATATCGTCCATCGACATCCAGGCGGAGTTCCTCGCGGAGCAATCCCCAGGACAGGAGTTCCTCGATTTGCCAGGGAGCGGCTGATGTGGGCACGATACCCGGCAGCGGCTGAGCGATCGGGATGGGTTGAATCGGTAAGGGCCCAGGCGCCGGAATGGGGGGCGCCACGATCCGGGATGCCACATACAATCCGCTCACCCGGACACGCGGCGGCCAGGGAAGTATGGGAGTCAGCGACTCCACGCCGGAACGAGCACCTTCGGCTTCATCGACAAGATACTCCTGATCCATGTGATCTTGATCTTTCATACTCTGCCTCCTGTTGTGATGGGTCGCAGCCATCATGCGTACCTGCCGGTCCGGCACGTCTCGTCACAGGTACCCAAAGGGTCCGTGTGCGATCTTCCAGACCAGGCTTCCTTCTGTCGTAAGGGACAGGCCCACATAGGTTGGACCATCCACTGACACCGATTTGCTTTGGGTGACGCCTCTCTTGGTCAGCACCACCTCCACCACGACTGGGCTGCGCATCACCTCGATTTCCACGGAAGCGGCATATCCGGTTTGACGCCGCGTCGTGAGATCGCCGTTCGTCAATGCCTCCCGAGCATCCACTGATACACGCACGTCGTCGTGATGAAAGCCCTCCTGCAGAGCGATGTGCAGCAGCACGAGACACCTCGTTCAAGTCTCTGGCGTTGTGGCAGTTGTGTGGAAACGCTACGACCGTCTGTCGGGAGCAAACCGTGTACCGCATTCGACGCCGGCACCCTCAACGCATGCAACGAAAAAGCTGGTATTTCGAAGCCACTGAAATGCTGGGTATCCGTCGCACGTCGGCAGGCGGCCACTCAGGGACAATACGAAGATTAAGAAAACCGATGTGATCACGGCATCGGTTCTCGTATCCGATATGATACGTGGGCGGTATCTGATGCGATACAAGCGCGCCCCTCACAGGCCACCTCTTCGTGCTGCCGTACATTCAAGAAAGTCGGGTACCATTGGTAGCTCGGGTGAGTCTAAGTTACTGTGCCCTGATGGCAGAGTCGGTGAAAGGAATGTTGAGCGGATCGTGGCGCGCACACAGCGGAATCGGTTGATCCCTCAATTCGCGGTGCAATCTGTGTCTACTGCGGTAGCGGAATCGTCAACAGAATCCCTCCCATCACATCCTGCGGCTTGAAATCCTTTTTCGGACTATTCGGATGGGCATTGTGGCAGCCGATGCACGACTGCGACGCCGCTTTGTCTGCGTAGAGGGCCTGAAACACAGGGGTGCCGCCTTCAGTGGTCACGGCCGTATAAGGCTGGTCGGGATTCACGAGGATTTCTGCCAGGCCGGCTCGTTCGAAGTCGGTCATCGGGCGGTTCTTGGCATTGATGGCCCAATTACTGATCAACCGGTATTGCAGTCCGCTTCGTCCTGCCGCGACGAGCCGCCCGGTTTCCAACAAATACTGAGCTGGAAGAGGAAGCCGCGAGGTCTCTCGCCAGTTTTCCGCGGCAAAGGCGATCCCGCGCATCTGCATCCGCTCCACGACGTCCGTGGTGTAGAACATGCGATCGGCCTGAATGACGCTGTGCAGATACTCCGCCACCGCGCCTGCGGGGATACAGGCAGAGGAAGCGGCGTCCCTGCTTGCGGCGGCAAGCCCCCATTGACCGAGGATCCCCATCCCACTCGCTCCCAAGACCAGCCCGAGCCAAAAGCCTCTCCCGTTCATGATGTGCCTCCATTTTTTTAGACGCAGTCCATCATGTGCCCTGTAGAAAATCTTACGCCTGTGGAATCGGCAAAGCGATAGGCTCGCGGAGAACGCTCGGTCGCGATCAAGGACCGCTGGATCGAGGTCGCTCGCGCCGGTATGGTGGACTGATCACCGGGCCGCATGAGCCTTGAGGCACCTCCGCCCCTAGGCCTTCCAGAAGATTGACTTCGCCCTGGCGGGTCGGTA
Source organism: Nitrospira sp. (assembly GCA_020853775.1). GTDB lineage: Bacteria > Nitrospirota > Nitrospiria > Nitrospirales > Nitrospiraceae > Nitrospira_A. The sequence continues at coordinate 15,699 of JADYYH010000108.1, read as the reverse complement.
CGATCACCGACGACAGCTAGGGGTGCCATCCGGCTGAGAGTCCGAGCGATCGGGCGACCCTCACAACCTGACCTGGGTAATACCAGCGTAGGGAAGCGACCGGTTTACTGGCTTCGTGATCGCTTCAAGCCGCACCCAAGCTGGATGCGGCTTTTTTTATTTGGCCGTCAGACCGCTCACCTTCGACGAAAGGAAGTCCGCTATGAGCGAGGCCCATACACAGAACGGTTCCAGCAACGGGCACGGCGCCAAGCCCTCGACCGCGCGCCTGACCACCACCCCTTTTGCGGCCTCGCGTAAAGTGCACATTGACGGCGCGCTTCCCGGCGTCCGGGTTCCTATGCGGGAAATCAGCCTCACGCCGACGCACTCCACCAACGGCAATGGCGGCATGCCCAACCAACCGGTGACGGTGTATGACACCTCCGGCCCCTATACCGATCCGAATGTGACGATCGACGTGCGCGCCGGGTTGCAGCCCTTGCGCCGAGCCTGGATCGATGCGCGGCAGGACACGGAAGAACTCCCGCAGGTGACGTCGCAGTACGGCCGTCAACGCGCGTCTGACCCGAAGCTGGCCGACCTCCGGTTCACGCATATCCGCAAACCGCTCCGCGCCAAGGCCGGACGAAACGTCAGCCAGATGCATTACGCCAAGCAGGGCATCATCACGCCGGAGATGGAATACATTGCGATCCGGGAAAACCAGTCCCGCGCGCGAGCCAAAGAACTGATGGCCTCGAGCAACGGCCACGGCGGCGGGGTGCTGCAGCATTCCGGTCAGGCGTGGGGCGCTCGCATCCCCAACATCATTACCCCTGAGTTCGTGCGCGATGAAGTCGCCCGCGGCCGCGCCATCATCCCCAACAATATCAATCACCCGGAAACCGAGCCCATGATCATCGGCCGGAATTTCCTCGTGAAGATCAACAGCAACATCGGCAATTCGGCCGTCGCCTCGACGATCGAGGAAGAAGTCGAAAAGATGATCTGGTCGATCCGCTGGGGCGCCGACACGGTGATGGACCTCTCCACCGGCAAGAACATCCACGAGACACGCGAGTGGATCATTCGCAATTCGCCCGTCCCGATCGGCACCGTGCCGATTTATCAGGCGCTCGAAAAGGTCAACGGCAAGGCGGAGGACCTGACCTGGGAGCTGTTCCGCGATACCCTGATCGAACAGGCCGAGCAGGGCGTCGACTACTTCACCATCCATGCGGGCGTGCGGCTGCGGTACGTGCCGATGACGGCGAAACGCATGACCGGCATTGTCTCGCGCGGCGGTTCCATTCACGCCAAATGGTGCCTCGCACACCATCAAGAGAACTTTGCCTACACACACTTCGAAGAGATCTGCGAAATCATGAAAGCCTATGACGTGGCCTTCAGTCTGGGCGACGGCTTGCGGCCCGGCTCCATTGCCGATGCCAACGACGAAGCGCAATTCGCCGAACTGGAAACCCTCGGCGAACTGACCAAGATCGCCTGGAACCATGACGTGCAGGTCATGATCGAAGGCCCAGGCCATGTGCCGATGCATATGATTCAAGAGAACATGGAAAAGCAGCTCAAGGAATGCCAGGAAGCGCCGTTTTACACCCTGGGACCTCTGACCACCGATATCGCGCCGGGATACGACCACATTACGTCCGGCATCGGCGCCGCGATGATCGGCTGGTACGGGTGTGCCATGCTCTGCTACGTGACACCGAAGGAGCATCTGGGCTTGCCGACTAAGGAAGACGTCAAGGTCGGTGTCGTCACCTACAAGATTGCCGCACATGCGGCCGACCTGGCGAAGGGGCATCCGGGCGCGCAAGTCCGCGACAATGCCATGTCGAAAGCGCGGTTCGAGTTCCGCTGGGAGGACCAGTTCAACCTCGCGCTCGATCCGGAGACCGCCCGCGCGTACCACGATGCGACGCTGCCGGACAACGCGGCGAAGGTCGCCCATTTCTGCAGCATGTGCGGGCCGCATTTCTGCTCCATGAAAATCACGCAGGATGTTCGTGACTATGCGGCCAAGAAAGAGCTGGAAGAGCAACAGGCCATCCAGATCGGGATGAAGGAAAAATCAGAAGAGTTCAAACAAGCCGGCTCCGAGATTTATCTATAAGGCTGGTCACAATGGCTGCCCGGCGAGGCCGGAGGCGTACCCTCAGGGGTACGTTGAGGATCTGGACGAGCCGAGAACGAAGCTGGAAGCCATTTTCAACAGCCGCTGAAGGGGAACACCGCATGGGGAAGCCCAAACCTGCACCGTTACGCGAACGCGACATCACCCGCCAGATTGCGCGGGAATATTATAAAGAGTTCGACCAACTGATCGAGAGCGACGTCATCATCGTCGGCGCCGGCCCTTCGGGCCTGATCTGTGCCCACGACTTGGGCAGAATGGGCATCAAAACACTGATCGTCGAGCAGAGCCTTGCGCTGGGCGGAGGATTTTGGTCCGGTGGCTACTTGATGAACAAGGCCACGATCTGCGCCCCGGCGCACAAGATCCTGAAGGAAGTGGGTGTGCCTTGCAAGCAGATCAAGGAATGCCCGGGCATGTACATGGTGGATCCGCCGCGTGCAACCGGCGCGTTGATCGCGGCCGCCTACGACGCCGGTGCGAAGATCATGAACCTGACGCGGGTCGTCGACCTGATTCTGCGCCGCGAAGGGGTGCTGGAAGGGGTCGTGGTCAACAGCACCACCGCCGAAATGGCCGGACACGATATTATCCACGTCGATCCGATCGCGTTAGAGAGTAAAATCGTCGTCGACGCTACCGGACATGACGCGGTGGTCGTCAACCTGCTGCACAAGCGGGGACTCTACCAACAGGTTCCAGGCAATGGCGCCATGTGGGTGTCGCGCTCGGAAGAAGAAGTCATGGATCGAACCGGGGAAGTCTCGCCCAATTGCTTCGTGATCGGCCTGGCGGTTGCGGCAGTGTTCGGCACGCCACGCATGGGCCCGGCCTTCGGCTCGATGTTGCTCTCCGGCCGGTACGGCGCCGAGTTGATTAGGAGTAAACTCAAGAGTCGCTAACCCACATGACCCTGCGGCTTCTCAAACGGGTTTCCGGCAAGGCCGCAGGAAGCGAGATCGACGAGGCGTACTGTGTGGGTACGTCGAGTTGATTGAGCGACCGAGAACGCAGCCGGGAACCCGTTTCAGAAGCCGCATATGGACGTACAAGATTTTCTCATACAAGGCGATGGCAGCGAGGAAGACAAGCGCGAAGCCTGGCAACTGTTCCAGCAAGCCTACGAGCAACAAATGAAGGGGCAGCTGGAGGAAGCGGTCAGCCTGTATAAACTGTCGCTCGCGACGCACCAGACGGCCGAAGCCTATACGTTCCTCGGCTGGACCTATAGCTTCATGGGCAAGCTGGACGAGGCGATCGAGGAATGCCACAAGGCGATCGCCTGTGATCCACACTTCGGCAACCCCTACAACGACATCGGCGCCTATCTGATTGAAAAAGGCGACCTCGACGAAGCGATTCCCTGGTTTCAAAAGGCCATGCAGGCCACACGGTATGAAAGCCCGGCATTCCCCCACCTGAATCTGGGACGTGTCTACGAACGCCAGGGCAAATGGAGCGACGCCATCGACTGTTATAAGCAGGCACTCGCCCTGAATCCAGATTATGCCTTGGCCAAGAAAGCCTTGGGCCGCCTCATCAGCTCACTGAACTAGACCCAGCGGGACGCGATGAACAACACCATCTTAGTGGCCGTCACCGACATTTTCTTTTACACCAAGGTGCGCGACGCCTTGCGCCCGCAGAGGTATACCTTAGAGCGGATTCGGAATCAGGATGAGGTGGCAGAAAAGACGGCTTCGGTACAGCCGGCCGCGTTGATCCTGAACATGAACGACCTGGCGGTCGATGCGTTTAAGGCGCTGGAAACCATTCAGAGCAATCCCGCCCTGCGCGCGCTGCCCATCCTGGCCTTTGCCAATCACGAAGAAGTCGACACGTGGCGCCGCGCGAAGGAACTCGGCGTGACGAAAATCGTATCGCGGAACGAGTTTTCGGCGCGTACCAAAGATCTCGTTGAAGAACTTATTCATCCTCAGCCCACCAGACAATCCTGAGGGCTGTGCCGGATAAAGGATTATCGGTCTGCCTATGAAACAGTCTCGCCTCCACGATCAACATCAGCAACTTGGCGCCACATTCGAAGACGTCACGGGATGGTCCGTGCCCGCGCAGTATGGCAACGCCGCTGCGGAACATGCCGCCGTTCGCAACGGTGTCGGGATCTCTGACCTGTCACACCGCGGGAAGATGCGGGTAACCGGCGATGACCGCATCAAGTGGCTCCAGAGCATCATCAGTAACGATATCCTCCCCCTTCAGCCCGGGCAGGGCCGCTACTCCAGCTTCCTGACCCACAAGGGGAAGATGCTCGGCTATTTTCGGGTGTACATCCAGAGTGACGCCGTCTGGATTGAAGATGTCGGTGAGGTGGGTGAGGCCACATTTCAAGCACTCCGCAAATTTCTCCTCTACGGCACTAAAGCCAAGATGGAGAATTGCGCGGAAAGCTGGGGTTTGCTGTTGGTCAGCGGACCGAAATCCGCGGAGGTGGTGGCAGCGGCGTTCGGCGTCGAGGTCCAGACCTTGCCACTTCTCCAGACCATTCCTGTCGCGATCGACGCCCATTCGGGGTTGATCATGCGCACGGAAGAAACGGGCGAAGAAGATTGGGAAATTCTCCTGCCCGCCGACGGCCTGAACGCGGCATGGAGCCAGCTGATGACTGCGGGCGCTCCGTTCGGCATAACACCCGTCGGCTCCCAGGCACGCGAACTGTTGCGGATCGAAGCGGGGCTAGCCAAGGCCGGCCCTGATCTGAATGAAGAAATTGTCCCGCCGGAAGCGAACCTGGAAGGAAAGGCCTTCAGCCTCTCAAAAGGTTGTTACCCCGGACAGGAAGTCGTGGCGCGCATGGATACGTATGGCAATGTGCGTCGGCATCTGGTGGGCTTACTCATCCAGGATCAGATTGTTCCGGCACATGGATCGAAGCTGTTCAGTGGAGACCGAGAAGTGGGATGGATCAGCAGCGCCGTCTTGTCGCCACAACGCAACGCCGTACTGGCGTTCGGTTTTCCGCTGCGTGACTTCTCAACGCCGGACACTCAGCTGACGGTGGAAGTGGCAGGGACGCGCCATCCGGCCACCGTCCATGCCCTTCCGTTCTACCACCGGCCCTAACGAGGGTTACTTTTCGGGATTGCGCACGGCCGATACGGCTGAGGCGAATCCGAGCAGGCTCTTCCGCTCTTCATCGTCCAGCGCCAGCAACAGATGGGTTTCTTCGGCATGCATCAGGCGTAGGCTCAAGAACGGCTCTTCACGACGCTTCTCCCGGTTGTCCCACATGGCGTCGATCACCTGTACCTTGTCCAACTGGCCGACCGACACGACATCGTAGCGAAAATAGGAATCCCCGATCACGATGTCAAAAATCACATTCCCCGCCGTCAGCAGGATGAGATTGAACCGGCCCTGATCCTCATATCCTTCCGGCAAAAATTTATTGATATGGCACCGCGCCACTTTGCGATCGCCAAGCGCCGCGCGAAACTTGATCTGTAAGGCTTCATAATCGATCTGGAGCGCCTTTTCGTCCGCATTGGTCGCTCCGACCGCCGCGTTCTTCGCCTGTTCAAATACGTCATCCGCCGACAACAACCCTGCCATAGCGCCTTACTCCTTCGTTACAAGACTGTCTAATGTGTATGATGTCATCTACGATCAGAGGCCGCGTGCGGCGCGCCTGGCTCGTATCGATCGGGCCACCCCGACCAGCGCAATTCCTGCCCACGCGAATTCCAGCAGGACGAACCCCACTCGTCGATCTTCAATGGCCACGATCCCCAGCAGCAGCGAGCCGATGATGTTCAGGGCCAGATACCCCCCGTCCAGCTCACGCCAGGTGCCGGCCTGAATGAGGCCATAGGCGATGAGCACCATCAGGGCTCCAATCACCGATATGACCTGCATGATCATGGGTTTGCTCGCGCACTCGGCCCGCATCGCACTGGAGAACGGGGTACGGTACCTGGCGGCTCGGCAGGATTGCAAGCGAAATTCCCTGCGAGGCACCAGCCACCGATGCGGAGAGTCTCCGCGCGATCTTGTCGGCCCCGTGGCACCAATCGTGTCGCACGCGAGACGCTGCATTGCATTTGCAGGGTCATCTCCGGCATACTTTGCGGGAATCACTGGGAGGCGAAGATGAGCGGACAGATTTGTTTAATTGATGGTTGTCAGGCCAGAGTCTATGCGCCGGCAGGCACCCGTTCTGTCTGCAAGGATCACTTTCTTGGATTTCTGACCTGGCGACGGCGACGCGGCCCCCAGATGTTCCGCAAGTACGCCGGCATGACGATGGAAGAGCGTGAAGTCATCGTGGGTGAGTGGCTCCAGACTCTCGGCACCAAAGATTTGCCCCACCCCATCCCCGGATTGTAAGCGTGTCGTTCTGAATCACGCGTTCCGTCTCCTACGCCGTCCTGCCGGTCAAGGGCGACAACGTGTCCGATCAGCCCCAGCCTCACTTCGATTCATCAGAACGCCGAGATCCATCGCGCATATGCAGCAGTTTCCCCTCAAGCGCCGCCTTCAGCAACTGCGCCGTATTTGAGGCCCGCAGCTTCTTCATCATATTGGCTCGATGGGTATCGGCGGTCTTCATGCTGATGTTCAAATGTTCCGCAATGCTGCGATTGGTATGCCCGTCCCAGATCAGACGGAGAATTTCCAGCTCGCGAGCCGTGAGATCTTCCGGCTTTCGCTTCGGAGCAGTCATGTCAGGATCGGCGGCCCCCTCACGGTTGTTCATGCCCGACCGGCTCATCATTGCGTCGTGATGCTCCCCGCCCTTGTGTTGCTTTTCCGCCAGCATGATCCTCCTCCTTCATCGTCTCTCACCCGGCACATACGCCTCCACGCCTTGTCGATCGTTAGTTCTCACGTACTGCAACCGGTTTTGAAGTCTCCCACAAGCGTTGGAGATAGCCCAAGACGGCCGTGATGGCTTGGGTGCGCGGCTGCCAGGTCCCCTGCGCATTGCCATTGAGCTCGACCCAGCATCCATCGATTTTTTGACGCACAATGAGTCGCTCGAACATACCGTGCGTGGCCGGCTGAATGGCCAACAGGTATTCCTGTTCCTCCCGATCTTTCAGCAAAAACCCTTTCACCATCATGGATTGTTCCTCCTTGCTACCGCTGCAGGGTGAGCTCACCCGTGGACGATCTTTCACTTCCATTCTGCCCTCCTCCCTTGAACTCCCCAAGGTGTTCGCCTTACGACATCTACCGAGCACTACATCAAGGCCCGTGCCATGCGCACAACGAGGCCACTTCTGCAAGTAATAACAGTCACTTGCGAGATTTCACCACTGAAAGTTAGTCAGCCGGTGGCTGTATCACGATCGACGAAACTGTGCCACATCGTTATCGCTGAGACAGGTTGAGCACAGGATAAGACGGTGCGCGGCCGCTCGCCGGACGCGCCGGCCAGCCGTCATGTCAGACTGGATCGATGATTCAGTTTAGAAGCGGAACGGACAGGAGAGGGTGAGACGACGGTCAGGAACCGGTCATTCGGCGCAGGCGCACCCTTCGAGTGTACGCGTTGAGATAAAGGTGAGATTGTTGGTATAGCGCATAAACCCCTTTTGACGGCCGTACAGTCGCAGCAGGCAGGATTCGCCTTTGCGCTGAACGAAGAAACTGTAGTCGGCACCCGACGGCGATGACACGCCAAAGGGACGAGGACCGAGCGAGCCGGTGGCCAACACCACGGTCGTATTGATGGCGAGACGATTCGCGATCTCGGGTTGTTCACCTTCTTCTACGAGAAGAGATTCCAGCTGACCGCGCACCGTCCGGCGACAGGATTCATCCGAGAGGGTCGTGATCTGAGCCACTGTGGTACATCCTGATAAGAGGACGACCCACAGCCCTGTCCATCTGATGGCGCGAGATATGGATGTCATGTCGGAGAGCTGACGAGTGAATTGCGAGGGACCGACGTTCACTGCGGGAGGATCAGTTGAAGCCATACTTCCCGACGCGTCTTCATCCGGCCACATGCGCTGAGTCCCGCCTGACGGGATCAGGCCCCCACCCTAACCCCTACCCCATGACGGGACTGCCGTGGTGATGAATCATCAACCACTCATCACCGATCCGTTCAAAGAGGTTGGTGGCTAACACGCGGGTTTCGACTGGCTGGTCGTCCTGCCGGCTCGTGAGATGCTCGGTGCAGATCACCCACCCCAGGTCGCCGGCCACCTGCACTTGCACATCGGACAGCTCGAATTTCATGGAGAAGGTGTTATTGAAGATCAGCACCCAGGAATCGCGTACGGCGGGCCAGTCGCTTCGAAGCGTCCAGCCGGGGTGAATGCAGGTGACGTATTCGAGATGGGCCCACACCTTGTCCATCTGGAGCATATCCAGACTTTCAAAGGCGGCATAAAAGGCAAGATTGGCGCGGGTGATTTCTTCGATGCGTTGTTCGACCACGGCTCGCTCCTGCGACGGTGCGGCATTTTACTGCAAACGCCGTCGCCGGTGCGAGCCTCATTTCTGCTGTGAGGGGTGGATTCGCGGGGAGCCGCACACTGCCGGAGGTGGGACTTCCCCCGAGAGCGCGGGCCGCCGCGAATCGCTTCAGCCCGCGTGGGTGGCGAGCAGCCCCTCTTCCAGCGCCGTTTTTAACAGCTGCGCAATGTTGGAGACCCGCAGTTTTTTCATCATATTGGCCCGATGCGCCTCTGCCGTCTTGATGCTGATATGCAGTTGCTCCGCAATCGTGCGGTTGGTCAATCCCGCCCAGACCAGCTGCAGGATTTCCTGCTCGCGCGGAGTCAAATCCTCGGGGCGACGTTTCACCGTCATGTTCCCCCCCGGCACCAGACTCAGCCCGGATGCTCCGTCGCGCGCGTTGTCTTCCCGGGCACTTCGCAACATATTCTGGTCATTCCACATAGCCTGTACTCCTTTGGTTCTGGTTGTGCGCTTTTCATCATCTCGTGGGGGCAGCCAACCCTGTCGAAATTGCCGATAAGCCCCGCAAGTATGTCAGCACGGCCCCGACCGCCCGCGTCCGGTCAGACCATTTCCTATTCGGCAATCGGGACATGTCCACCCAATATCCATCAATGTGCTCTCTGACATCCGGCTGATCGAATGGTCCGACGGCCGAGGGCGGAATGGTCACCAAGACCTCGTGATCCACACCGTTTGACAGAAGAAATCCTTCAACATCCATGCTGCCCTCTTTGGCCCTGAGCTCTTGCTGCACCACCGTGTCTCTCCACCACCCTGTTCGTGGCATGCATGTATCAAGGATCGTGCCATCGATGACGAGAGAAAAAGCACTAAGAAATACGGGGGGCTTAGGGCTGGAACCTCCCCCTGACCACCTGAATGCGTCAATGAGATGGCACACTGTGCTGTGTCAGACGTGTGTCATGTGACTCTATGCAGCAAGATGTGCGGGAAACGCGGACTCGTGGGAGGGAAGCCGAAATGGGGATCAGTCTAAACGACGGGCAGTAGTCTTAAGAAATACGTCCAATTGCGAGGAGACAAGAGCACGTGCACATACGCTCACCGGACCCGGTTCACTGGAGGGAATCTGCACCGGACTCCGCCGAGGCCGCCACATCGTATTCCGCCAGGCGACGATAGAAGGTTCTCCGGCTCATGCCCAGTAAGCGGGCCGCTTCAGAACGATTGCCGCCCGTCTGTTGTAACGCCCCCAGCATGCGCGTGCGTTCGTCTTGACGTTGAAGCGGAACATAGGTCGCCTGCGGTTCCTGGCTGCGGACTTCCGGGGGCAGGTCTTCCGGCCGTACGACAGTCCCTTTGCAATGAATCAACGCCGACTCCACGGCACTCTTCAACTCCCGCACATTCCCCGGCCAGGAATAGCTCGTCAAGACCTGCAGCGCCTCGGGACTCACGTGGAGCACCGGCTTTTCCATCACCGAGCGAAATTGTCCGAGCAACGCATGGACGAGGAGCGGAATATCCGTCGCCCGTTCGCGGAGCGGCGCGAGCTGCAGGCGCGCCACCTTGATCCGATACAGCAAATCCCTGCGGAACATCCCTTTCTCGACGTCCTCCGCCAGGTTATGATGGGTCGCCACCACTACCCGGACGTCGACCTTCCGGGGTTTGGATTCGCCTAATCTCGTCACTTCTCGCTCCTGAAGCACACGCAGCAGACTCGTCTGAACCGCAGGCGAAATATCGCCGATCTCGTCCAGGAAAATGGTGCCTCCCTGCGCGGCCTCAAATACCCCTTCCTGGTTGTCGATGGCGCCGGTGAAGGCCCCCTTCTTGTGACCGAACAACTGGCTGCCCAGAATCGAGTCAGTCAATCCCGCACAATTGACGGCGAGAAACGTGTGCGGCGCGCGGCGGCTGGACAGATGAATCGCTCGGGCCACCAATTCCTTGCCCGTGCCGGTCTCCCCTTCGATCAGCACGGTCGCATCCACCGCGGCAATCTGTTGAATCTCTTCGTACAACACGACCATAGACGGACTTCGGCCGATCAGGTCATGAAACTTGCCATGGTCCGCCAACTGGGACTGCAGCGCTTGCGCCTGCTCTTCTGCGGCGAAGCGGCGCCGCACGTTTTCGACCCACTGTTCCGCTATCGTCACACGCAACCGTAAAAACTCGACGCCCACGGGCTTGGCCAAATAGTCGTTGACGCCGGCCTGCAGGGCCGCACGCAGAGCTTCCGGAGAGTCATGTCCGGTAATCATGACAATGACGCAACGATCGCCGCCCGGACCGGCCCGAATACTCCGGCACAGCTGCAGGCCGTCCATGCCGCCGCCACGCAATTCCCAATCGAGCAGCACAAGTTCATACGAGCGCTTGCCATACGCCTCCCAGGCCGATTCGCCATCGGCGCAGGCCGTCACCTCATGTCCGCGTGCCCCGATGACCTGCTCGAACAGGAGTCGCACGTCGGGGTGATCTTCCACGAGCAATACGCGCATGGCTGTTATCCTTTACACGTAGACCAGCTGCAGCCGATCCAGAAACCGGCGGAGCCGCTCCAGTAGCTCGCGCAACGCGAGCGCATCTTTCCGCGAAGCCGCCGTTTCCAAGGAGCGTCCATAGGCCGTAATCGCTTCAATCCCGTATGTTCCGCCGGCTCCCTTGAGGCCGTGTCCGATCTCTCGCATCAGTTCAAAATCTTCACGAGCCAATGCCTCTGTCATCTGGATCACGTCCTGGCGCCGACGCTCCAGAAAACCGGGCATGAGCGTTTCTAGCTCCCCGTTCACATAGAGCACGGCCGGTTCTTCGTGGTACAGGGGCACCGGCGGCGATGAAGAGGCCGTCTGGAAATATAATTGGATCGCCTCCAGCAAGCGGGCCTTGCGAATGGGTTTCGTGAGGTGCGCCGTACATCCCGCCTCTAGACTCCGCTGCACTTCACTCGGCAGGGCATTGGCCGTCAGCGCCAGGATCGGCGTGGGTCTGCGGCGCTGGTCTTGTTCCCAGGCGCGGATCGCCCTCGTCGCGGCATACCCGTCCATCACGGGCATCTGAATATCCATGAGGACCAGATCATAGGATCCGTGCATGAACATCTCGAGCGCAAGCTGACCATTGGCCGCCGTCTCCACTCGGTGCGGCGTCGCCTTGAAATAAAACTCCATCATCCGTCGATTGTCGACGAAATCTTCAGCCAAAAGAATCTTCAGGCCGGACTTTTCATCTGCAGCACCTTGTGACGGAGGGGACGCTTCGGATCCAGGGTTCCCGGCCGGCGCGGCCTTACCCAACACGGCTATCATCGCATTGAACAAATCGGATCGGCGAAAAGGCTTCGTCAGATACCGCAGAATCCCATGTTCTCGGGCCCGCGCCTGGTCACCGGCGCGCCGTTCAGATGTCAGCATGATGATCGACACGCCCGCCAGCCCCGGCGAGCGTGCGATGGTCTCCGCCACCTGCCAGCCGTTGAGCTTCGGCATGCGCACATCGAGAATGGCCAGACGGTAGGGTTCTCCGGCCGTCAGTGCCCGACGCAGCTCAGTCACCGCCTCTTCCCCTCCGGCTGCCTCCGTCGACGGGATCCCCCAGCTCGTCAGGGTTTCCCGCACAATCAGCCGATTGGTGGCACTATCGTCGATGATGAGGGTGCGCAATCCCGCCAGTTGTTCCCATTGTGCCGCAAGAACCGGTGAGGCCGGTTGCACGTGCGCGGCAAACTTGGCCGTAAAGCTGAAGGTGCTGCCTCGGCCAGGCTCACTCTCCACCCACATTCTGCCGCCCATCCGCTCAACCAGACGCCGCGAAATCGTGAGGCCAAGACCGGTGCCGCTATACGGCCGCGTCATCGACGAATCCACTTGGGTGAACCGTTCGAATATGACAGCGAACTTGTCGCGAGGAATGCCAATGCCGGTATCCCGAACGGTGAAGAGCAGACTGCCGGGCCCCTCTGCCTTCGGATCGCATTCAACACGCAACACGACCTCTCCTTGGTCTGTAAATTTGATCGCATTGCCCAGGAGATTCAGCAACACCTGCCGGAGACGATTCGGATCGCCCACGAGCGAGGTCGGGACATCCGGTTGGATCTGATAGGCCAACTCCAGATTCTTTTCGCTGGCACGAACCGCAACCAATTCGGCCGCGCGCTGCACCAGATCACTGAGATCAAAATCCGTCAGATCCAAGTCCAGATGGCCGGCTTCGATCTTCGACAGGTCGAGCACATCGTTGATCAAACTCAGCAGGTTACTCCCGGCGTCGCGAAAAATCTGGACGTACTCCCGTTGGTCCTCATTCAGCGACGTTTCCGACAACAGGTCGGCCATGCCGATGATGGCATTCATGGGCGTCCGGATTTCATGGCTCATGGTGGCCAGGAAGTCGCTCTTCGCCCGATTGGCGAATTCGGCCGCCTCCTTCGCCGTCACCAAGGCGCTCTCCGCCTCCCGCCGTTGCTTCGATTCGTAGGCCAGCGTAACTAAATTCCCGATGGACGTGGCGAACTGCGCGTCTTCGTGGCTCCACGTTCTCGCCGCCCCAAGACGTTCGTGACAGACAACTCCGGCCAGGCGTCCACCGAAGAAAATCGGCACGTCCAGCAACGAGGCAATCTCCAAGGCCTGCAGGTAGGGCTGCAGCAATTCAGCGGTGCGCGGGTCACTGGCCACATCATGCGCATCGACCACTTGCTCTTCCAGCAACTCGGCAAAATATCGCGGATACTGCGTCACGTCGAGACGCGCGCCGCGCGAATGCCGCGCCTCGATTCGTTCATACAGTTCTGCGCATTCCAGCACCGCTCCGGTGCGGTCCAATAACCAGACACTCGCCCGATCCACCGCCATGGCTTCCGCCGAGGTCTGCATGAGCTCTTTCAGCGCGGACGCCCAATCCCCCGACCCGATATGCTGGCTTTTTGTCAACCGCATCAACGCATGCTGATGCGCTTGCAACACGGATTGGCTGCGACGCAATGCCGCTTCCGCCTCGGTGCGCCTGGTGATGTCCAGTACCAGCGTCAGCACGCAGTTGTCGTGACCGATACAGACCGGTTCCACATTGAAGAGCCCCTGCCGGAGTTCCCCGGATTTGGTGCGGAATGCTTTCTCCAGATGCCGGAGAAAGCCGTCCCGCCGCAATGCCTCGGCCAATTGCCGGCGATCGTCCGGATTGACCCAGATGCCGATATCGAGCGAGGACATGCCGATCAGTTCTTCCCGAGAGAATCCCGAGACCCGCACGAATGCCTCGTTGACATCGAGCACCCGGCCGTCTTCGAGCCGGCTGATGGCCATCCCCGCCGGGCTGCTGTGAAACGCCTTCGAAAACCGTTCCTCGCTCTCCCGCAAAGCCTGCTCCACCCGTTTCCGCTCGGTCACCTCGCGCGCCACGACTTGAAACCCGTTGACGGTATTTCTTTCCATCAATAATTGCGTATGCTGCCCCAGCCAGACTTCCCGTCCGTCTTTAGTGACCACCGGCAATTCATACACGGTCCGGAGCGTTTTGCGGATAAACTGCCGGCCATAAAACCGCTCCGCCTGAGCGCGACTCTGCGGATGGACAATCTCCAGGTAATGGCGGCCGAGCAGTTCCTCCGGAAGATAGCCCAGAATCCGCAACGAGGTCGGATTGCAGTACGTGAACCGTCCGGCAGCATCGGTGCGGTAAATGATATCCCCGGCATGTTCGACGAGGTCGCGGTAGCGCTCCTCGCTCTCTCGTCTGGCGTCTTCGGCCTGTCTCCTCGCCGTCATGTCGAGGTGGATGCCTGTCATGCGAATCATGCGCCCCTGCTCGTCGAAAGCCCCGGCACCCAATGCCGCCATCCATCGATACGACCCGTCCTGATGCCGGAGGCGATGATCCAAACGATACTGCTTCGTATAGCCCTGCTGAAACAGCGTGACCGTCGCGAGAACTTGTGCCCGTTCCTCCGGGTGAAGACGGGATTCCCACTCAGCGACGGTGGGACCGATGTCCGACTCCGCGCAACCAAGCTGACTTTTCCATCGAGGTGAGTAATAGGCCGACCTGGTCGCCAGATCCCATTCCCACACGCCTACGTCCGCGCATTCCGCCGCCAATTCAAACCGTTGCCGGCTTTCCCGTAGTGCCGCCTCGATCTGCCGCTGTTCGGTCAATTGCATCGACAGACGCTCATTGGCCGCACTCAGATCCTGCGTCTGCTCCGCCACGCGCTGCGCCAATCGGCTATTGGCTGCACGAAGCGCATGTTCCGCGTCACGCCGCTGGGTGAGCAGATAGGCGATGCCCCAGAACAAGCCGATTCCCAGGGTACGATTCACGATCGCCGTCGCGACCTCGACACCGCGAGGCGCAAACCACAGGCCCGTTCCCAGCAAAATGGTACAGAGCGATGCGTAGCGCAGAGACGCTGCGGGGGAGGCCACACGCGCGCTCAACCAGAGGGGAAGCGCATACAGGAGCCACATGACATGCCCCAGGGGAATGACCACATCCAGGGCAAAGACCCCAGCCGTCAACAGGACAATGGTGACAAGCATGCTCAATTCGTCCCCCAAGACTTACATGGACGACCGATCCGCATTTCTTCACCTGAAAACAGGTGTAAGATACCCCCCGGACCCGATCAGGTAAATCCCTGACAATCGGCCCTATTTACGGCCCTATCCGGACGGTTCAGGAGGGGGGAGGCGCTACGAAATGAGCCCCGGGCAGGTGATTGCTCGAGGAACAGGATGGCCCGAGAAGGGAAACCCAATCTTTTCCAGAGGCTAGGAGCCTGTCCGAGTAATACGCCACTTTTGCCTGGACAGGCAACGTGCGATGTGGTTCCTATCCCGCATGGCTAAGACATTCAAATCTTGGGACCTCGATCAGATGGTGCTGCTGCCCCCGTCGGTTCATGAGCTGGTTCCCGCGGGGCATCTGGCTCATTTCGTGCGGGATCTGGTCCGAGACTCGCTGGACCTGTCGGCCATCCTGAAGACCTACACGGAAGACCGCGGGTATCCGCCCTACGACCCCGTCATGATGACGGCGCTGTTGCTGTATGCGTACGGCCAAGGGCTCTACGCGTCGCGGCGGATCGCGAAGGCCTGTGAGGAGCGGGTGGACTTCATGGCGGTGACCGCGCGGCAGCGCCCGGACTTTCG
>JADYYH010000107.1 GCA_020853775.1 Nitrospira sp. | reverse complement strand
GCGAAAGTGGTGCGGACACCTCTGCCCGTGGTGACGATTACGGGCAAGCGAGCTCCGAATGGCTGACGCGCGTAAACGATTGGATGCGAATCGAGCCGGCAACTTCTATGTCGATTCCACCTGCATCGATTGTGATGCCTGCCGTCAACTGGCCCCGGCAAGTTTCGAAGAGGTGGGAGAATATTCTGCGGTGACGCATCAACCGGCCACTGAACCGGAGATCAGGCAGGCCTATCGCGCGTTGCTCGCCTGCCCGACCGGGTCGATCGGAGCCGAGCATACAAACCATACCCTCTTGAGTGCCGCGAACGCCGACTTCCCGCTTCCGATTGAAGGGAACGTCTACTACTGCGGCTTCAATTCGGAAAAGTCGTTCGGGGCGAACAGTTTCTTCGTGCAGCATCCGGACGGCAACTGGCTGATCGATTCGCCGCGGTATCTCAAGCCGCTTGTCGATGCCTTCGATCGGAAGGGAGGCCTCGCACAAATCTTTCTGACCCATGAAGACGATGTGGCGGACGCTGCCAGGTATGCGCGCCGGTTCGGCGCCCGGCGGATCATCCATCGAGCGGATGTCCATGCGATGCCCGACGCGGAGGCGATCATTGAAGGATCGGAGCCTCGCTCGTACGGCAAGGACTTCCGTATCATCCCCGTTCCCGGCCATACGGCGGGCAGCCTCTGTCTGCTGTACCGGGACCGGTTTCTGTTTACCGGCGATCACCTCTGGTGGGACCCTGAGGTCAGGGAACTCGCCTCGCCGAGGCAGTTGGTGTGGAATGCAGCAGCCTTACACCGTTCCATCGAGCAACTGATGGAGTATTCGTTCGAATGGGTGTTGGCCGGTCATGGCGGACGTGTGCATCTCCCGCGATCGGAAATGCAGGCGGCGGTTCGCGATCTGGTCGAGCGACGACAATGAGGTAGAATCAGATGGGTTGGATGCTGGCTTTATCATGGACCGGACTGCTCTTCATGGTGAGCGTCGGCATGGCCGCCGTGGAGCCGAGTCATCGAACCGGAGACCAGGCTCTGATTGCGGCGGCAGAACGCAACGATGTCGGGGTTGTGCGGCAGCTGTTGAAAGACGGAGCCGGCGTCCGGGCTCGTGATCCGCAGGGGCGCACGGCCCTGATGGCTGTAACCTATCGGAACCATGTCGAGGTCGCCAAGTTGTTGATTCAGGCCGGCTCCGATGTGAATGCACAGGATGCCATACAAAACAGTCCCTTGCTGTTGGCCGGGGCCAGCGGGTATCTCGATATTTTACGGATGACGTTGGCTGCCGATCCGGATGTCACGATCTACAATCGCTACGGAGGCACCGCTTTGATCCCGGCCTGCGAGCGGGGCCACGTGGAAGTGGTGAAAGAACTGCTGAAGACGAAGATCGACGTGAATCACGTGAACCGGCTGCGGTGGACGGCTTTGCTGGAGGCCATCATTCTCGGTGACGGCGGACCGGCACATCAGACCATCGTCGGTTTGCTGGTGGCTGCCGGGGCCGATCCCAACCTTGCCGACGGAGACGGAGTGACGCCCCTCCGGCATGCCAGACAGAAGGGCTACAGAGTCATCGCCGACATTCTCCTGTCGGCGGGGGCACGAGAGTAACCGGCAGGGCGTGCCGCCGATCTTCCCTCAACTCCCTCGATAGGTGCTGTAGCCGAAGGGGCTCAGGAGCAGCGGAATGTGATACGGCTGCGTGACGTCGCGCAGGCTGAAGATCACGACGACCTCGGGGTAAAAGGTCGCCACGTTCTGTGATCGAAAATAGGTTGAGACCTCAAACGTGAGGCGGTAGATCCCGGCCTGAAGGCGCAGGTTCGCAGGGTACAAGTCGTCGCTACGGCCGTCCATATCCGTCCTGCTCTTGCCCAGCGCTGTCCAGATTCTCGCCAACCCCTGGCCTTCCAACGTGACGGGCATGCCCTGCGCCGGTCGGCCTTGCGCAATGTCCAACACATGCGTGCTGATTCGTGACTCGGCCATTCTTCCTCCTTTCATCCTGTGATGCTTATGATCCTGAGGTGATGGGCGTGAGTCCGGGAATTTTCAACGCACCGACCGCATCCTGGATCACCGGAATCACCGACGGCCTCGTGAATCCCTTTCGCCACGCCAGCGCAATCCTACGTTCCGGCACCGGCTTCATGAACTCCAAGACCGCCAGTCGCTTGTTCTGATGTTTGGCCGTGACGGCGCTGCAGGGCATGACGGTGATGCCCAGTCCGGAGGCCACCATCTGACGGATCGTTTCCAGCGAATTGCCCTGCAAACTTTCCGTATCCGACCGGCTGAGCTCCGGGCAGTTCTCCAGGACTTGCTGGCGGAAACAATGTCCTGCGTGCGGTAAGAGCACGCGTTCCGTGCTGAGGAGCGCCGAATCGATTTTTGATCGTTTGGCCAGCCGATGGTCGGCGGGCACCACGGCTTTGAATGGTTCGTCATAGAGGGCTCGGGTGAGAATGCCCGGCTCATCGAACGGCAACGCGATCATGATGACGTCGAGTTTGCCGCTCTTCAGCATGGCGGTCAGATTGACGGTCAGATTTTCTTCGATTTCGAGCGGCATGCCGGGGGCGCGTTTGTGCAGCAGTGGGATCAAGTCCGGCAAGAGATACGGGCCCACCGTCGCGATCACCCCGAATCGTAAGGCTCCCACAAGTTGGTTCTTCCCCCGCGCAGCGAGCAGTTTGATCTGATCCGCCTCCTCCAGCACGCGTTGAGCCTGATGGACGATCTGCTCTCCGAGCGGCGTGAGCTCGACGTGATTCTTGCGTCGCTCGAAAATCGCCACCCCCAATTCGTCTTCCAGTTTTTTGATGGCCAGGCTGAGGGCCGGTTGGGTGACGAACACCCGGTCCGCCGCCCGTCCGAAATGACGTTCGCGCGAAACCGCGACGATGTACTGCAGTTCCGTCAGGGTCATGGCTCCCCTCCACTGTTGATAAGTTCAGTTTATCGTGATGCCATAGACTATCAATTGGACTGATTCTTCGGCAACCGGTATCGTCTCTGTATGACTTCGCAACAAGGCAACCATGTCACAAGGAGGTGGGTGATGCGACAGGTGGTGATGGCTCTGGGTGTGGGGATTGTCGTGGTCTTGTTGCAGGGGTGTGCGGCGCCGGCGAAGCCAACCGGTCATCAGACCGTGGCCTTCTCAGAAGGGCAGCAAACGACCCTGTCGGAAGAAGAATTCATTCAAAAGGTCGAACGGCATATGGAGCGCCAGGATCGGCCTGGAACGACTCTGCGGTTTCGATGATCCGTACGGGAGGAGCATCGAAGGAAGAAGGAGCAAGGGAGGAGATCATGGGCAAGATGAGAATCAAGTGGGTGGTCGGTACAGTGGTGGTGGCGACCGTCGGGGTGATCGGCTTGGCGGCCACCATGGTCATGGGTGAGCCGTCGGTGCCGCAACCGGCGGCGGGTACGGCTGTGCAGGAGGTGCCGTTGGGCCTGGAGGATCCAAAGGGGTACATTCCCGCGGACAACCCTCAGACGGCCCGCAAGATCGAGTTGGGGCGCTGGTTATTTTTCGACAAGCGGCTCTCGAAGAACGGGACCATCGCCTGCGCCAATTGCCATATGCCCAGCCTGGCCTTCACCGACGGCCAGGCCGTTTCGACCGGTATCAATCGTTTGCAAGGCGGGCGGAGCGCTCCGACGGCGATCAACCGGGTCTACAGCAAGTCACAGTTCTGGGATGGGCGGGCGGACACGTTGGAGGATCAATCGATCGGTCCCTTCGTGAGCCCGGTCGAGCATGGTTTCACGGACCACAATGAACTGGTGGCGAGGATCAAGCAGATCGACGGCTATCGGGCACTGTTCCAGGAGGTGTGCGGCCGTGAGGTGACGGCTGTCGATGTGGGCCGGGCGATTGCGAGTTTTCAACGGACGCTCTTGTCGGGAAACAGCCCGGCGGACCGGTTCGACATGGGGGGCGATGAGACGGCCCTGTCGGCTTCCGCGCAGCGGGGCCTCGAATTGTTCCGCGGCAAGGCGCGCTGCACACGATGCCACTCCGGGTTCAACTTCTCCGATGAGAAATACCATAACCTCGGTATCGGGTGGGACACCAACACCGTCGATCTGGGGCGGTACATGGTGACCAAAAATCCCGAGGATATCGGGGCGTTCAAGACGCCGACCTTGCGGGAGATTTCGCGGTCCGCGCCGTACATGCACGATGGACGGTTTGCGACGCTCGAAGATGTGGTCCGGTTCTATAACCAGGGCGGTATCAAGAATCTACATCTCGATAATACCGTGATCCCGCTCGAACTGACCGAACCGGAGCAGCAGGATCTGGTGGCGTTCTTACGGGCGCTCAACGGCGAAGGGTGGCAGCACGTGGCTGCGCCCGTCGCGTTTCCGAAGTAAGCCGTACGTTCGCTGATCGGAACGGCCGGGGTCGTGAGGCTCCGGCCGTTCCATCCGGCTCTTCGGGCTGCTTGCAAATGGTGGTCCCGTACGGGTAACAGAGAGGGAGAAGAACATGAGTTCATCGCCGTCTCTGGATACCCATTCGTGATTGCTGCTGCCTCCCGCTGGATCGACCGCAATATTCTGGAACTCGCGCGCGACTTCCAGCTCTCCTATTTGCCCCCGCTCATGGTCTACATGGCAGCGGGAATTTCCGGGCTCACCGGCATTGTGGGCACGTTTTTCGTCAAAGACTATCTGGGCCTGTCCGCAGCCTTCCTCGCGGCGTTGGGATTCTGGGCCGGCATCCCCTGGGCGCTCAAAATGCCGTTCGGCCATCTGGTCGATTTGTTGTGGCGCTGGAAAAGTCTGCTGGTGTATGTCGGCGCGGGGGTGATTGCCGCAAGTCTGTTGATCATGGTCGGTCTGATCGGTCACCGCGAGGCGATGATTGCCGTGATGCCGGCCGAGGTGTGGTACGTGTTGAGTGTGTTGTTGGCGCCGATCGGCTATGTGATTCAAGACACGGTGGCGGATGCCATGACGGTCGAGGCCGTGCCGAGGGTCGATGAACGAGGCGCGCCTATCGATGAAGCCAGGCTCAAACTCATGCATACCACGATGCAGACGCTCGGGCGTGTGGCCATCATCAGCGGCGGCATTCTGGTGGCGCTCATCAATCTGTATCTGTTTACTGGTGTGGAGAGTCTGCCGAAAGAACAGGTTGCCGAGATCTATCAGCAGGTCTATTTGATGGCGTTGGTGATACCGGCTGTCTCGGTGCTGGGTGTGATCACCGCGTGGATCCTTCGAGTGCGAGCGCAGCGGCGGCTTCTCCGTCAGGGCATGACGCCCGGCCAGGTTGCAGCGCTGATGGACCGAGCCGCTGAACCGACCAAGCCCAATTGGTGGATTCTCGGGGGCAGTCTGGCCTTCGTGCTCTTTACCCTGACTGTAGGGGTGGCAGACTTTCCGTTCAGTGAAGAAATCGTGTTCGCCGGGTCGATGGCCATCGTTTCGGTTTTGATGGTGCGTCTGACCCGCGAACTGGCTCCCGACGCCAGGCATGTGCTGGTGGGAACCGCTCTCGTGGTCTTCGTGTTTCGCGCGGTCCCCGGCCCCGGCGAAGGCGCAACCTGGTGGATGATCGACAAGCTGAAATTCGATCAACAGTTCCTGTCGGTGCTGTCGCTTATCGGCAGCGCCCTCACGCTCGCAGGCATGTTTCTGTTCCGCCGGTTTATGGCGGAACGGTCCATTGCTTACGTGGTCGGCTTTCTCACCGTGGCGGCGTTTGTCTTAGGCTTGCCCGTCGTCAGTATGTATTACGGGCTTCATGAGTGGACGGCGGCCTTGACCGGCGGCCTGGTCGATGCGCGGTTTATCGCGCTGGTGAATACCGCGTTGGAATCGCCGCTCGGCCAGATCTCCATGATCCCTATGCTGGCCTGGATCGCGAACTCCGCGCCGGCGAATTTGAAGGCCACCTATTTTGCCGTGATGGCCTCCTTCACCAATCTCGCGTTGTCGCTCAGCCAACTCGGAACGAAATATCTCAACGAGCTGTTTGTGATTACGCGGGAGGTGCGTGACCCCGGCACCAACATGCTTCAGACACCCGACGATTACAGCCGACTGGGGATGTTGCTGATCGTGCAGACGCTGCTCGGTCTCGCGCTCCCCTTCGCCGCGATTCTGTTTGCGCGGTTCTCGCGTTTTCGTAGCGCCTGAGCGACCGGAAGGACATCGCTATGAACACCTTCCAATTTCTTGCCGATCACGGCGCCTCGGTTCTGTTCTGGGTGATCTTCATCGAGCAGATCGGGTTTCCGATTCCGGCGATTCCTCTTCTCATCGCGGCGGGCGCGCTCGTGGCAGGCGGGAAAATGAGTCTTGCGACCGCCCTGCTGGTGCCGGTTGCCGCCTCACTCCCCCCGGATCTCGCCTGGTACTATCTCGGTCGCATCAAGGGCGGCAGGGTGCTGGGATTGCTCTGTCGCCTGTCGCTGGAGCCGGATTCTTGTGTCAGGGATACGGAAAATATGTTTCACCGATACGGGCCACGTGGACTGTTGCTGGCCAAGTTCATTCCCGGCTTCAACACGGTGGCCCCGCCGCTGGCCGGAATTGTCGGCATGGCCGCGGCGACATTCGCGTTGTACGACGTCGTGGGCACGTTGATCTGGGCCGGAGTCAGTGCCGGAGTCGGCGCCCTGTTCAGCAATCAGTTGGAACAGTTGGTCGGTCTGTCCGATCAAGCGGGCGGGCTGCTGCTCGCATTGCTGTCGGTCGGCTTGGCAGGGTTCGTCGGCTACAAGTTCTATCACCGACAGAAGTTCCTGCGACACCTGCGCATGGCGAAAATTTCCGTGGACGAACTCAAACAGCGACTGGATGCGGGCGAGGCGATCAGCGTGGTGGATGTGCGGCATCCCCTGTCTCTGCAACTCGATCCGGACACCATTCCCGGCGCCATCAACTTTACCTTGGAAGAGATCGAGCATCGGCATCAGGAAATTCCGCGCGACCGCGACATCGTGCTCTACTGCACCTGCCCGAACGAAGTCTCCAGCGCTAGGACGGCTTTTTTGCTCAAGAAGAAAGGCATCCACCGTGTGCGCCCGCTCGAAGGTGGCCTCGACGCCTGGCGCGAGCGGAAGTATCCCGTGGAGCGACGGGTGAATATCGAACTGGGGGGATGAGCCCATGAGAGGGTATTCCGGCATCAATAGAAAGGCGCGCCTGGCATATTCGGGAATTCTGCTCATCGTAGGGGTTGTGCTGCTGTCCGGAGGAACGGAGGCGGGGGCATGGGCGGAGATCAGGACAGCCGGGGATCACGCCGCAGCATGGCTGATGAAGGGTGCATCGCGTCAGAAGGCCGCCGGTGCGAAGTACAAGGTGGTGGGCGTCTTTCATCGCGACAAACAGTTTATCGGCGGGTCTGCCGTCGCCGACGTGACGGAGCAGGTCGAATTCGAATTTACTTGGCCGCTGGAAGAGGGAGCGCAACCCAAGGTGCTGCCGAATATTCCGACGAAGGTGGACCATCTTCGTGATGGCTCGGCGGTCTGCCCGGCTCCGATTCTCAAGGGCGCCTATGAACATTTTGATCTGAAGAGCATCACCGTAATCGGATCGATGTTCGGTCTGGTCGGTGAACGGAGAACGCCGGATATGGATGAATACGTCGGCGGAGGCGGCTGCAAAGGCACCCATTCCGTGCAGGGGCAGGTTCGCGAGGAACAGCTACTCGTGACCGTGCCGCCGGAATTGTTGGCTGGGCCGGTGCCGAAGGGACAGGTGTTGACGCAGCAGGACCAGGGATGGATCTGGACCTTCACGCCGCTGCCGTAATCGCGCCGGTCAGTGAGTAGTGAGATACCTCTGCTTCTTCTCTGGCTTTCCCTTGTCCCCTCTGTGATTCCCCAACAGCTGCTGAGGTGGGGTTGCGGAGCGGACATGTTTGATCATGGCCAGAACGGCAGGACTGGCGTGCTCGGGGTGGATGACGATGCCGGGATGGCGAGTGGTAAAGACCCGAAACACTTCGTCGGCAAATCCCTGTCCCACGGATCGTACGTCACGAAAGTCGAGGCTGATTTCTCCGAACTTTTCCAGATTGGCCAGCAGACGTTTCGCCTCTGACCGAGAGACGTAATCGTGCCGAAGGAGTTTCACGAACACTCTGGTTTTCTGGAACTGAAAGTCATATTCCGCCGGGGCAAACTCGCCGAACACATCCTCCAGTTTGTGCTTGGCGCTGCGGTGAACGGTGAAGTGGACGGCTGTTCCGGCGAGGTTCCGCTGTTGAGACACGAAGACATCCTGCTTGGCGCGCTTCCATTCCATCTGGATGCGATGAGAGCGCACGGTGAAGTCGTCACCGATGCGGGAGGTAAAAAAGATCCCCTCCCCCGCATGCGCCTCCGGCATCGTGGTGGTTTTGCCTTTCAGCAGTTCGACTAAGGCGGTCTCTTCGTCAGGCAGGCCATGCTTGTTCGCGATGGAATGGAACAGGCCGATACCGGCATCGCGGATGTCAAAGCTGACTAAACTTGGCGTCACGGTGAACCGTATGGAACAACGTTCCGCTTGTGAATGATCGATCGCGTTGTTGAGCATTTCCGTAAAGGCATATCGAACGATGGCCAACACATTAGGCCTCAGTACTCGCGCAAGGTTGAGTTGCACCGCAAGCTGGTTCCATACGCGATCTTCATCGCAGCCGCGGAGGGGGAGCAGCCTGGCGATCGTGGCCGGTTTCTCGGCCTTTCCCTCCAGGCTATAGCGAGCGCCCCGGGTCGTTCCCGATCGGACGATCTGACGTGTTTCGAGCAGGTTTCGCAGGTGCAGACTCAAAGCCTGTCGACTGAGACGGAGGTGTTCGCGGAGCTCTCCCCCCGTAGCCGAGGCTCTGCGTGAGAGAAATGCCATGATTTTTTGCTTGGGGTTCACGCAAGGACGGTGTCACATTGTCAATGTATTGTCAATGTGCAGTCTTGGTAATTGTCAACCAATGGTCTGGGTGCCGTCGGAGAGGCATGGGTTTCGGGGCGTGGAATAACTCCGGGCTGGTTTCCCCTTGACCTGTGCGGTATGATGAGCATCTAGGAAAGAGCGCATGGCTGATGGCGTATGGCTGAGTCAGAGATCTTGAGGATGTTCAAAAAGGTCTTCTGGCAAGGCTGCAGCAAGCGAGACGCCGAGGCGTACTGCTCAGTACGTCGAGGTGTTGAGCAAAGCGAGAACGTAGCCAGAAGCCTTTTTCAACATCCGACTGAAAGGGGGCGACCGGTTTCGACGGGGATATTGACGCCATCGTTGCATGTCGAGATCTCGGGAACTCGTAAAATTCCGGGAAAAACGCAACTGCCAACCAAGAACTGGCACTCGCAGCCTAATTTAGGCTGAGACGTCGTTCCATCTGAGGCCCGCGGGGGTGGAATGGCGCGATGCAGCGGGCTGGTCCCACGCCGGTGCTCAGCGGCGGGGGGCGAGACAATACTGGGCTAGCGGCGATTCTAAGCCGGCCGATAGGCGTGGGTCGCTGCGAAGCGTAAAGAATCGGCTACACATGTAGATGCGATGTGCCGACGATCTTCGGACAGGGGTTCAACTCCCCTCGCCTCCACCAAACCTCGCTTGCGCGACCCCGCGCCTCAAATGTGCGCGGGGATACGTCACCTCGAGTGAGTGACCTTCATCAAGGGCTCGGAGTTACTCTCCGAGCCCTTTTTTCTTGCCTGAACGTTTCGCCCCTTCGAGGTGCTCCGTACAGACTTCCCGGACGCAACCGCGTAACCAGCGATGGGCAAGATCGGCGTCCAGTCGCGGGTGCCACAGCAACGACACGGTGAACTCCGGCGTCGAAACGGGAAGGGCAAAGCTATACATGCCGGTTCGCAAGATGCCGGTGTGTCGCTCGGGAACGGTGGCGATAAGGTCCGAGGCGCGAGCCAGCGCGAGAGCCGTCGCAAAACCCCCGACAATCGTGGCCAGCTCCCGCTCCAAGCCTAATGGCGCTAAGGTCTCATCGACTGGGCCTTGTTCAATTCCCTGCCGCGAGACGCAGATGTGTTTGCCGGCCGCATAGCGGCGAGGCGTGATCCTGCCCTTGGCGAGTGCGTGTCCGGCTCGCACGACACCGATATATCGGTCGTTGAACAGGGCTTGCACACGCAACTCTTGGGCGGTCGTGGCCTCCACGACGTCCGTTTCCAGATCAACAGTCCCTGTGCGGAGCGGCGCACTGTCTTTGTCGGGCTTCTGCACAAACCGCAGCCGCACGCCCGGTGCGTCCACGCCGACTCGGGCAATCAGCGCCGCTCCGAAGTTCTCCACAAACCCTTCGCTGGTCCGCAACGTGAACGTCTGCACGAGCTGATCGAGCTTGAGCTGCTCCGCAGGGCGTAAGACCGCTCTGACGTCCTGCACCAGGTGGATGACTCGTTCACGCAATTCAAGCGCCCGAGGTGTCGGGACGAGACCGCGACCGGCTCTGACCAACAGTGGATCGCCGGTTGTCGCGCGTAATCGGGCAAGTGCCCGACTCATCGCGGAGGGGCTCAGCCGCAGCCGGTGCCCGGCGCGGGCCACGCTGCCTTCCGCCAACAACACATCGAGGGTCACCAGCAGATTGAGGTCCGGTCTCGCCATGGGGGGGATGATACCACGCTTCAATCGTGAGATGGCGTCGTATGCACGAATACCATGCAGCCTATGCGTCTTCCGCCAGGTTGTGGAGCGGCGTAAGATGGCGACATCGGTACGGTTCATTTTACGGAGGGCACAGAGGATGGACGCGAAGTTTTGGCATGACCGGTGGGCGAGTCACGAAATCGGGTTTCACAAGAGTGAAGCGAACCCGTTGCTGGTGCAGTATCTCGACGAGCTGTCCCTGCCGAAAGGTAGTCGTGTGTTTCTGCCGCTTTGCGGCAAGACTCTCGATATCGGGTGGTTGTTGTCGCGCGGCTTTCAGGTGGCGGGGGCCGAATTGAGCGCCCTGGCCATCGAAGAATTGTTCGTGGAACTGAACGTCACACCGACAATCACGAACGTCGGCGCCCTCGATCACTACCATGCTCCGCAGCTCGACATCTTCGTGGGAGACATCTTCAACGTGACGCCGGAGCGGCTAGGCCCGGTCGACGCCGTCTATGACCGCGCAGCCTTGGTCGCTCTGCCGCAGCAGATGCGTGCCCGGTACACCGCCCACCTCGCCAGCCTCACGGCGCAGGCGCCGCAACTGCTTATTTCTTTTGAGTATGACCAACAGGCGATGGAAGGCCCGCCGTTCTCCGTCACGACCGAAGAGATCCAACAGCATTACGGTCAGCGGTATGACATCACCGTCCTGGCCAGCCTTGATGTCCCGGGCGGCCTCAAAGGACGTTGCCCGGCCACGGAGCGTGTGTACGTGCTGACGAAAGGAAGGCGTTAGCTGTGGAGAAGCTGCGGATCGTGTCAGTTCGAGGGGGCCTCGTCGCCCTCTCATTGTCGGTGCTGTTGTCCTCCATTGGGACGAGCATTGCCAATGTGAGTTTGCCGATGTTGGCGCAGGCCTTCGGCGCATCCTTTCAGCAGGTGCAATGGGTCGTGCTCGCCTATCTTCTGGTGGTGACGACGATGGTGGTCAGCGTGGGACGGCTCGGCGACATCATGGGACGTCGGCGACTGCTGATCGCAGGCGTCATCTTGTTCGTCGTGGCGTCCGCTCTCTGCGGAGGCGCACCCACGTTGTGGCTTCTCATCGCCGCCCGGGCGGCACAGGGACTGGGAGCTGCCATCATGATGGCCCTCACCATGGCCTTCGTCGGTCAGACGGTTCCCCAAGCCAGGGTCGGCCGTGCGATGGGGCTGCTCGGGACCATGTCGGCGGCCGGTACCGCGCTGGGCCCTTCCCTCGGGGGCTGGTTGATCGCCGCGTTTGGCTGGCCGGCGATTTTTCTCATCAATGTGCCGTTGGGCCTCACCATTCTGCTGCTCATCCATCGCTACCTCCCCGTCGATGCGAATCCGCAGCAGGCCAATCAGCCCAGCTTCGATGTTGTGGGGACTCTCGTGCTGGCGACGACGCTCGCGGCCTATGCGCTGGCGATGACGGTTGGACGAGGTCAGTTCGGCTCTCGCAACATCGGTCTGCTGGTCGCGGCTCTGCTCGGCATCGGTCTCTTCATCGTCGTCGAGAGGCGGGCCGAGTCTCCGTTGGTCCGATTGGCGCTGTTCCGCAATGCCTCATTGAGCACGAGCCTCACCATGAGCCTGCTCGTCTCGACCGTGATGATGGCAACACTGGTGGTCGGGCCATTCTATCTCTCGCAAACACTTGGGCTCAGTGCGGGCTGGTTGGGATTGGTGTTGTCGATCGGTCCACTCTTCGCTGCGGTGGCCGGGGTGCCGGCCGGTCGCTTGGTGGACGACGTGGGTGCCCACCGCATGACTCGCACGGGACTCATCGGGATCGCGGCCGGGTGTGTGTTGCTGTCCGCGATGCCAGCCACTGCGGGGATCGCCGGCTACATCCTCCCCATCGTCGTCCTCACCGTCGGGTATGCGTTCTTCCAGACGGCCAACAATATGGTGGTCATGACGGACATTCCTTCAGATCAGCGGGGTGTCATCTCCGGGTTGCTCAACCTGTCGCGCAATCTGGGGCTGCTCACCGGGGCCTCCGTCATGGGTGCCCTGTTCACCTTTGCATCGGCCACGAGCGACATCACCACGGCTCCTCCGGAGGCCGTCGCAACTGGAATGCAGATCACGTTCGCCGTCGCAGGAGCGCTCATCCTCGTCGCGCTCGTCATGGCTATAGGGAGTCGGGCTGCCGATATACGGCCGGTGCTGGCAGAGGAACCGGGAATCAAGCGGCGATTGTGCTCAGACTAAATTAAGACTATATTCAGTCCATATTGAATCACCAGGAGCCACGCGATGCGCTATTCTTCACACGTCAAGCCCATCAGCTACCTTAAGGCCAATGCTGCGGAAGTGTTGACGCATATTGCTGAGCAGCGAGAACCGTTGATCATTACGCAAAACGGGGAAGCGAAGGCTGTGCTGCAGGATGTGGCGTCGTTCGAAGAAACTCAGGAGACCCTGGCCTTGCTCAAGGTTCTGGCCCTTGGTAACCGGGACTTGACGGCAGGTCGGGTTAAGCCTGTGGCCGGCGTGGTGGCGCGTCTGCGTGCCAAGCGAGCGACGGCCTGATGGCCGGCAGACCCAAGCGCTATGAGGTTCTGCTGACTCAGGGCGCCGAGCGGGACCTGGAGTCCATCTACGACTACATTGCCGAATTCGATGGCAGGGCCAATGCCAACGACGTGCTAGACCGGTTGATGGAGGCTGTCGAGGGGCTGGCCCGGTTTCCAGAGCGTGGCAGCTACCCAAAAGAACTTGCGGTACTGGGTATCAAGGAATACCGCCAGACGCAGTTCAATCCCTACCGACTGATTTACCGAGTCATGGGCAGGCAAGTCGTGATCTACCTCATCGTCGATGGCCGGCGGGATATGCAGTCCTTGCTGGCAAACCGTCTGCTCGGCGCGTGACAGGCACCGACCCGCACCGATTCACATTAATTTGAGGGCCGTCAGATCACGGTCAAGCATTCGCCACCAAAGTCCCGAGCACAGGATGTGCTCCAGGCCGTTTTTCTTTTTCCGACACTCTCCTCCACGTCCAAGCACAACGGCACCAATTGTCTCCAGACTGCCGCCTCCGGAACGTCGCGTCTTCTGTGACCCTAGTTGCGCGGCTGTCGCTCTGGTAGACTGGCGCCGGTTTGGGGCGACGTGACAACGAGAGGGCTGAGTGCCATTCAATGAGGAAGACGTCCTATGACTCCGGAAGCCAAGGCACGCCAACATATCGATCGTAAGCTCGAACAGGCTGGTTGGCTTGTACAGGATATGAACCAGCTCAATCTGTCGGCCGGCGTGGGCGTGGCCGTGCGCGAGTATCCTACCGATACAGGCGCGGCCGATTACGTGTTGTTTGTGAATCGCCAGGCCGTCGGGGTCATCGAAGCCAAGAAGGACAGTGCGGGCGAAAACATTACCGTCACTGAACGCCAAACCGAGCGGTACGCGAACGCCGACCTTAAATGGCGCAAAGACAACAGCCCACTACGCTTCCTGTTCGAAGCCACCGGGCAGATCATCCGCTTTACGGACGGTGCTGACCCCAACCCGCGTTCGCGGGAACTTTTCCATTTCTTTGAACCTGAAACCTTGGGCGCTCATCGGGCTCAACCGCACACTCTGCGTCGTCGGTTGGCGGAGCAGATGCCGGGGCTTCCTGAGCACAATTTGCGTGAATGCCAGATCAGCGCCGTCAAAGGGTTGGAAGAATCCTTGAGGCTGAACAAGCCGCGTGCCCTCATTCACATGGCCACCGGCGCGGGTAAAACCTTCACCGCGATTACCTCGGTGTATCGGTTGCTCAAATTCGGTGGGGCCACACGCATCTTATTTCTGGTCGATACCCGCAACCTCGGCAAGCAGGCGCACCAGGAATTCATGGCCTACCAGCCGCCCGATGACGCGCGCAAGTTCACCGAGCTGTACAACGTCCAGCGGCTGGCCTCCTCCACCATCGATCCGCATGCGCAGGTGTGCATCAGCACCATCCAACGCATGTATTCGATTTTATCCGGCGAGCCGATCGATGAGTCGGCGGAGGATCTGTCGCTCAACGAAGTGCAACAGACTGCCAAGCAGGAAAAGTTCGTGCGCTACAATCCGGCGGTGCCGGTGGAGACCTTCGATTTCATCATCGACGAATGCCACCGCAGCATCTACAACCTGTGGAAACAGGTGCTCGACTATTTCGATGCCTACCTGATCGGCCTTACCGCCACACCCGATCAACGCACGTTCGGCTTCTTCAACGAGAACATCGTGGCCGAGTACACCTACGAGCAATCGGTGGCCGACGGCGTCAACGTGGGCTACGACGTGTACGAGATCGAAACCGAGGTCACCCGGAAGGGTGACAAGGTCAAGGCTAAGGAATGGGTGGATCACCGCGACCGGCAAACCCGCAAGAAACGCTGGGCCGAAGTCGAGGAGGACACCGTCTACAGCGGCAAGGAGCTGGACCGTTCCGTGGTCAACCCCAGCCAGATTCGTCATGTCGTTCAGGCCATGAAAACCGCCGTGGAAACGCAGATCTTCCCGACTCGCAAGGAAACGCCCAAGACCCTGATCTTTGCCAAAACCGACAGCCATGCCGACGACATCATCAACATCGTGCGTGAGGTGTACGGGCAAGGGAATGCCTTCTGCCGCAAGGTGACCTATAGCGAAAAGGATGCCGACGGCGTGCTGGCCGGCTTTCGCAACGACTACCATCCGCGCATCGCCGTTACCGTGGACATGATCGCCACCGGCACCGATGTCAAACCGCTGGAAGTGCTGCTGTTCATGCGGGATGTGCGCAGTAAGGGCTACTATGAACAGATGAAAGGGCGCGGCGTGCGCGCGCTCGACGGCGACAGCCTCAAGCGCGTCAGCAACAGCGCCGACGGCGCCAAGACCCGCTTCGTGCTGATCGATGCCGTGGGCGTGGAGAAGTCGCTCAAGACCGAGAGCCGCCCGCTGGAGAAGAAACCGAGCATTCCGCTCAAGGATCTCTTGCAGGGCGTGGCTCTGGGCCACCGTGACGAAGACACGGTGCTGTCACTCGCCAACCGCCTGGTGCGTCTGGCCAAACAACTGGACGAGAAGGCACAGGCGCGTATCAAGCAGGTCTCCGGCGGCATATCTGTTGGTGGCCTGGGTAAGGCCCTGATCGGCGCGCTCAACCCCGATGCCATCGTGGCGACGGCGTTGGC
Organism: Nitrospira sp.; assembly: GCA_020853775.1. GTDB lineage: Bacteria > Nitrospirota > Nitrospiria > Nitrospirales > Nitrospiraceae > Nitrospira_A. Next base: position 34,262 of record JADYYH010000107.1, on the reverse strand, counting down.
GACCGCCAAGGCCAAGGGCATCACCCGCACCGAAGACACGCTCTTGCCGGACGAACTCGAAGCCGCCCGTGCCGAACGGGTGACCTCGGCCTGCGTGCCGTTCGATAAGCCGGACCTGCGCAATGAAATTGAAGCCGCGCGGCGCGAGCGTGAGCAGATCATTGACCACATCAATCTCGACCAGGTGACGTTCTCAGGGTTCAGCGAGCAGGCCGACAACCAGGCCAAGGCCGCGATCCAGACCTTTACCGAGTACATTGCCCGGCACAAGGACGACATCGTTGCGTTGAGCTTTTTTTACCAGCAGCCTTACCAGCGCCGTCTCCTCACCTTCCAGATGATCGAAGATTTGCACGAACAGTTATGCAAGCCACCGTTGATGCTCACCACCGAGCGGCTCTGGAGCGCTTATGCCCGCGTGCAGGCCAGTCAGGTGAAGGGCGCGACGAGCCGACGCCAGCTCACCGATCTGGTCTCGCTGGTGCGTTTTGCGCTGAGCATGGACAGCGAACTCAAACCCTTTAGCGAACAGGTGGATAAACGCTTTCAGGAATGGATCTTTCGCCACAACGCCCAACGCGGCACGGCGTTTAGCGCCGAACAGACCGAATGGCTCCGCCTTATGAAGGACCATACCGCAGGCAGTTGCAGCATCAGCCGCGAGGATTTCGATTACGCCGAGCTGGCCGACAAGGGTGGCCTGCAGAAGGTGTGGGGCCTGTTCGGCAATGAGCTGGATGAGCTGATGAAGGAGATGAATGAGGAGTTGGTGGTGTGAGTGAGCCGGAGAAGCTGCCGAGAAGTTGGCTGATGGCCCCGATTTCACACATCGCAGATGTTAACCCTCGTTCTTTCTGTCCATTACCTGGCGCAGTCGATGAGTTCGTTCATTTTGTGCCAATGAGCGCGGTTGAAGCAGAGTTTGGCGGTATGAATGTTTCCCAGATGCGACCACTGGGTGAGGTCCAGAAGGGCTACACGCCGTTTCTGTCAGACGACGTTCTGTTTGCCAAGATCACACCATGCATGGAAAACGGGAAGGTGGCCGTCGTTCCTGCGTTGTCTAATCATATTGCATTCGGATCAACTGAATTTCATGTTTTGCGGGCCCAGGATGGAATTCGAGCAGCTTGGCTGGCCCACTTTCTCTCCCAGACTGGGTTTCGTCGATTCGCGCGACAACATATGACTGGGAGTGCTGGTCAGCTGCGCGTGTCTGCCAGTTGGTTATCTGATACGGAGATTCCGGTTGCACCTTCTGAAGAACAAACCCGCATTGTCGAGAAACTGGAGGAGCTGCTCTCCGACCTCGATGCTGGCGTCGCCGAACTCAAGGCCGCCCAGAAGAAACTCGTGCAATATCGTCAAACGCTCTTGAAGGCGGCTGTTGAAGGCAGCCTCACGGCCGACTGGCGCGCCAAGAACCCACCAACCGAAACTGGCGCGCAACTGCTTGAGCGCATCCTGACCGAACGTCGCACACGCTGGGAGGCCAAACAACTCGCCAAATTCAATGAGCAAGGCAAAACCCCACCCAAGGACTGGCAGAAAAAATATCCCGAGCCGGTGCAGCCGGACACCACCAATCTGCCCAAGCTGCCGGTGGGCTGGGTATGGGCTTCGCTCGGGCAGTTGCTGGACGAATTGACCAGCGGGTCACGAGATTGGGCTCCATACTATGACCGTGGTAGCTGTATTTTCGTCATGGCGCAGAATGTACGTCCATGGCGACCCGATTTCGCATTTCGACAGTACGTTGATCCACCTGTGGATCACCGTGATCGTGCTCGCTCGGAAGTTCGGGAGAACGACTTGCTTGTCACGATTGTCGGGGCACACACAGGCCAGGCGTGTCGTATGCATGAGCCCGTAACAGCACACTTTGTCTGCCAGAGTGTGGCCCTTCTTCGGCTCGTGCAGGCAGGATTGTCCGAATACATCAATGCCGTTCTGAACAGTCACGGCCATGGGCAGCGTCAGTTCCGCGAGATGAACTACGGCGCAGGGCGTCCACATCTGAGCTTCGACCAGATTGAGTCAGTTTGTATTCCATTGCCGTCAGACGATGAGCAGGGTGAGATCATCAAGCGACTTGAGCGTGCATGGCATGCGATACAAGATGTGGAGATCCCATGCGATCTTTTGCTGAAACAATCCTCCGCCCAACGTAAGAATATCCTCAAGGCCGCTTTCTCCGGCCAACTGGTGCAGCAAGACGCGAACGACGAACCGGCCAGTGTGCTGCTGGCGCGCATCCGCGCCGAACGGGCCGCGGTACCAAAAACATCACGTGCTCGACTGCATACAAGGGAGTCTGCATGAATCCGTACCTGCCGAGTGCGTTGCCGGTGCGCGATCTTGATTTGGCGCGGTTGCTGCCCAAGGTCGGCCCGGCGAATGCGGCGCTTGCGCGTTATGATGGCCTCCTCCAATCGGTCGTCAATCCAGCCGTCATGCTGTCTCCACTCACCCGGCGCGAAGCGGTGTTGTCCTCGAAAATTGAGGGCACGCAGGCCACGGTGGATGAGGTGCTGGAGTATGAGGCCGGGTTGGATTTCGACGCGGAGAAAACACGCGACATTCAAGAGATCGTCAACTATCGCAAGACCCTGCTGATGGCTGTTGAGGCTGTGGCGCAACGCCCGCTCAGTTTGAATCTCTTGCGACAGATGCACACGGTGCTCATGGATGGTGTGCGAGGGGCCAACCGCACGCCAGGAGAGTTTCGTCGTGAACAAAACTGGATCGGCAGCGCAGGGTGCTCCATTGAGCAAGCCAGCTTCGTGCCGCCCTCACCGTTACAATTGTTGGACTATCTGCAGGCCTGGGAAGCCTACCTCGCCGTCAGCGATGTGGATGTGCTCGTGCAGTGCGCTGTGGTGCATGCGCAGTTTGAGTTGATTCACCCGTTTCAAGACGGCAATGGCCGTATCGGCCGCCTCTTGATCCCGCTGTTCTTGTATCAAAAACGCGCTTTGGGTAGCCCGATGTTCTATTTGAGCGATTATCTCGAACGGCATCGCGAGGAATACTATGCGCGCTTACAAGCCATTAGTCGGGAAGGCGATTGGAGTGGCTGGATCGCATTTTTTCTGGATGCCGTGGCTGGGCAAGCGTTGACGAATACCGAGCGTGTGCGTGCTACCTTGGCTCTCTATGACGAGATGAAGCGTCGCATCGCCGAATTGACCCGTTCCCAGCATGCGATCGTTGTGCTCGATACGTTGTTTGATCGGCCTATTTTCCAGTCGGGCGATTTTGTGCAGCGGTCCGGCATTCCAAAACAGTCGGCCCTTCCTTTCTTGCGCAGTTTGCGGGACGCAGGCATTTTGCAGGTGCTGCGGGAAAGCAGTGGCCGCCGGTCTGCCGTGCTCGCGTTCCGAGACTTGCTCAATTGTGCTGAAGGCCGGCAGGTGCTTTGAGTCCGAGCAGACATACATAAACTATTTTGAGTCTCGAAATATTAATATTGTCGGACGAAAGAGGTGTTTATGTATGGTGGATCGGACGCAACTAGAGCCGGTTACAAGATGCTCAATAGGTGGGTTTATTATTTGAGGCGCCGGATAATAAACTGAATAATGGTATAAATATCAATTAAAACAGTGACTTAATGGGACGGTTATTATCTGGGCTGGTGTAAACCCCTGAGTTAGCTTAGCGTGGCCTCCTCATTACATCCATACAGCGATGAACACCTCTACCTTAGTCCAAAAAGTCTGGAACTTCTGTCATACCCTGCGCGATGACGGGGTCAGTTACGGCGACTACCTTGAGCAGCTCACCTATCTGCTGTTCCTGAAGCTGGCGCATGAATATGCGCAGGAACCCTACAAGCGCGATACGCACATTCCCAAGGGCTACGACTGGGCCAGCCTCAGAGCGAAAACAGGTGAGCCGCTGGAAGCGCAGTACCTGGCCATGCTCCATAGGCTGGGTCAGGAGCCAGGGATGCTCGGCGCGATCTTCTTCAAAGCGCAGAATAAGATTCAGGATCCGGCCAAGCTGTCGCGCTTGGTGCAGCTGATCGACGCGGAGAACTGGATCAGCCTCGATGCCGACACCAAGGGCGATTTGTATGAGGGGCTGCTGCAGAAAAACGCGGAAGACACCAAAAGCGGCGCCGGCCAGTATTTCACGCCGCGCGCGTTGATCGAAGTGATGGTGGCCTGTGTCCGGCCAGAACCGATGAAGACGATTGCCGATCCCGCCTGTGGCACGGGCGGGTTTTTTCTCGGCGCCTACAACTGGTTGACTCGCCCAGGGGCCGCGCTGAACAAACGCCAAAAGGAGTTTCTGCGAGACAAGACCTTCCACGGGAACGAGATTGTGCCGAACACGCGCCGCATGTGCTTGATGAACCTGTTTCTGCACAACATCGGTGAGCTGGGCGGCGAGCCTTCCGTCGAGCGCTCAGATGCATTGATTGCGGAGCCCAAGCAGAGGGTGGACTATGTGTTGGCCAATCCGCCCTTCGGCAAGAAGAGCAGCATGACGATCACCAACGAGGAAGGTGAAGAAGACAAAGACGCGCTGACCTATGAGCGTCAGGACTTCTGGGAAACCACCTCGAACAAGCAGCTCAATTTCCTGCAGCACATTGTCAGCATGCTGAAAGTAGACGGCAAAGCAGCTGTAGTGTTGCCGGATAATGTGCTGTTTGAAGGTGGCGCCGGCGAGAAAATCCGCCGCAAGCTGCTGGAGACGTGCGACGTGCATACCATTCTGCGTCTGCCGACCGGTATGTTTTACGCGCAAGGGGTGAAGGCGAACGTGGTGTTTTTCGATGCCAAGCCGAAGGATGGCCGGATTCATACTGCGGGAGTGTGGTTCTACGATCTGCGGACCAACAAGCATTTCACTCTGAAGACCCGGCCGCTGAAACCTGACGATCTGCAGGACTTCATCGCCTGCTATAACCCGGAAAACAGGCATGAGCGCAGCGAAACAGAGCGTTTCAAGTACTTCAACTATCAAGACTTGATGGCGCGGGATAAGGCGAGTCTGGATATCTTTTGGCTCAAGGACGAGAGCCTGGACAATCTGGATGACCTTCCCCTGCCCGATGTGTTGCAGCAGGAAATCATTGAGCATCTGGAGGCGGCCTTAGCCTCCTTCAGGGATGTGGCCGCCGGGCTGCAAAGAAAGTAGAGTGAAGTCCACGTTCCGCAGCCTTCGCGCGCCAACCGTTCCCCTCGACAGCCTTCGGTTTGTTTCAATTTGAGTCGCCCTCCCGACTTCTGGTACAAGAGCCTCCGGTCTGGTCCGTCAGGCACTCTCCTGGCGGCGATATTCAACGACAGGGAGGAACGATGACATGAGTGACGATCTGTTGAAGTATCTCGGTCCGTTGGCGGCGTTAGCCGGTGTGTGGGAGGGCGATAAGGGCGCGGATGTAGCGCCTTCCGATGATCGAGGCACGGAACATAATGCCTATCGCGAGCGGTTGACCTTCGAGCCGTTCGGTCCGGTCAACAATCATGAACAACAGCTCTATGGCCTTCGTTATGCGACCGTGGCCTGGCGGTTGAGCGATGGGGCGCCGTTTCATGAAGAAACCGGCTACTGGCTGTGGGATGCGGCCGCAAAACAAGTGCTCCGTTGTTTCATCGTGCCACGCGGTGTGACGGTGCTGGCCGGCGGTACTGTGGAACCGGATGCGACGTCGTTTCAGATTTCGGCGGATGCCGGGTCGGATACGTATGGCATCTGTTCGAACAAGTTTCTGGATCGTGAGTTCAAAACGGTTCGGTATGAACTCACGATCACGGTGCACGGCCCCGACAGCTTCAGTTATCGCGAAGACACGCAGCTGAAGATGAAAGGCCGGAGCGATCTTTTTCACCATACCGACACGAATCGAGTGACGCGGGTTGGATGAGCGCATGATCGCCGTCAAAAACTACTGAGGCGGCATTGGCACCCGGCATCTCGCACCTGGTATAGTGCGGCGCGTAGACTCCAAAGAGTGGGAAACGGGAGCGGCGGCGTACAGCTTTTCGCCCAGATCCCGGGAGTCCTTCGTTGCCATCACGTTTTGCAGGAATGAGGAAATCTGTCAAGAGCACGTTGTTTGGGAGAGAAGGGTGCGTCTGGCCATGGGTTGTGCCCGCTTACCGGAGATGACCAGAACGATGGTGATGACGTCCGATTTTGTGAACCAGCGGATGCCCACCAGATTCCCCTGGTGACCGGCCGAGAAACAGATTGCTCAGCGCCACTCGAATGAAGCAGACCTTCCCTAACGTAGGTTGATGTAATTCTACGATCTGCTAGACCTCAGGCACGTTGCATTGACGCTACGAGCTAAGTATCATGCAGTATGCTGTGCTGAGGGCGAGACAAAAATTCTTCATTGAAGGAGGTTCCATATGATCTGCAGGAAAAGTCTCTGGGCTCTGGCGGTCGTGTTCGCAATAGGCATAGGACAGTATGGCTGCACGAGCTTGCCCCCCAGCAGTCGAACGGCGGCGGTCCATGACGTCAAGATTGAGGAAGCGCTCTCGACAGAAAATCTTCTGATCCAACCGGGAGATGAAATCCGATGGATCAATTTGCGGAAACAAGAGGCGCAAATCGAAATTCCGAACCTGAAAGCCGAGGACCTCGCGTGCGAGAGAGAATTTAGTAACTGGATGGGCTCGGTTCGCGAAGTCGTTGTGTTGAAGTCCAATGAATCGGCATCGCTCTGCTTCAAGAAAGCCGCCGTCGTGAACTACAACGTACGTGTGGATACGGCGCTTGCCGGCACCAAGAAAATTTTGCCGGGTGCTATCAAGGTCGGGAACCCCATGCCTCAGTAATGCATGGAAAGCCACTTCCTCGACCGGATGATCGCCGGAAACGTTATGTCGCTATTGTCCTAGCCCCTCATCCACCCCTCGCTTGACCCGGAACCGCACGAATGGTTTCGGGTCAAGGGTTCCGACTCGCTGAGGCAGCATTGAGCCGACCCTTCTAGGAACCCAATCTTCTTGCCGGCAGTCACTGAGAATGCTGTGAGGTGACCGGAGCCGCCAGGGCTCGTCCCGCAACTTCTCTGCGAGAGACCCGCGCGACCGTTCCGCCCAGGTGTGTACGGTGCCTACCAGCGGTTTCATTTACGCGGGCTTGGCGAGAACAGCCTCGCTTACATCAACGTGACAGGCAGGCGCTGATCGAGGCGAGAACGCCGCCGGCGGACTTTTTCCGCATCCTGCTAGAGCACCGTGGTCCAGGAGGGACTGACGGCGAAGGCGGCATTGATTAGGCCGACATGGGAATAGGCTTGAGGAAAGTTTCCAAGCTGGGTGCGTGTCTCTGGCACAAAATGTTCGGAGAAGAGCCCGAGATGGTTCGCGCCGGTGAGCACCTGCGCCATGATCTGCTGCGCTTCCGCCATTCGTCCGAGCCGCGCGAGTCCCTGGACGACCCAGAAGGAACAGATGACAAAGCTGGATTGCGGCCGGCCGAAATCGTCGGTGCGCAGGTAGCGGAAGTAGAAGCCGGTTTCCTTCCCTCCGGCTTGCACGGCCAGCGCGCGCGCGATGCTCTGCATCGTGGCTTCGCACACCTCCCGGTTTGGAAAGCCGAGAATTGCCGCCTGGGCCAGCGAGGCGTCGTAGGTGTCGTCTTTGGGGCCATTGCGCAGCGAGCCGTCTTTTGAGGCGGCCAGCAGCGCCTGTGCAGCGCGCGTGCGCGCCGCATCGAGGTCGAACGTGAGCGAGGGCAAAAATCCGGCCTTGTGCATCCGGTGCGCCCGATCGAGTCCGGCCCAGCACATCAGATTTGAAAATGAGTGTTCCTGCCAGCCGTTGCGAATTTCCCACAGCCCCGCATCCGGCTGGGCGATGGTGCGGTCGCACAGCCGGGCCAGATTGGCCACGAGTTGTTCCTGATCTTTGGTCCGCAGATCGTAGAAACGATTGTCGGAGAAGATCGGGGTCAGCGCGAGGACCAGTTCGCCGTAGACATCGTTTTGGATATGTTCGGCGGCCTGATTGTGATTGCGCACCGGCGCGCTGCCGCAGAAGCCGGCCCAATTGGCATGTTCGGTTTCGGGTAACGGAAGATCCTGGCTCAATGTATAAACCGGGGCGAGCCGTTCCCGGGAATGTTCATGCGTGTAGGCGATGTTGAGGAGAAATTTGAGAAACCCTTCCATCTCCTCGAAGTGCCCGAGGTTGTGGAAGGCGGTGAGCGAAAAATAAGCGTCGCGCAACCAGCAGTAGCGATAGTCCCAGTTCCGCGGCCCACCCGGCTCTTCGGGGAGGCTGGTGGTCAAGGCGGCCAGGATGGCGCCGGTGTCTTCATAGCAGTGCAGTTTGAGGGCCAGGGCTGAACGGATCACTTCTTCCTGATGCAACACCGGGATGGAACAATGCTTCACCCACATGCGCCAGTAGCGGGTCGTCTGGTCGAGGAACTCGTGACTGACCTTGGCGAGATCGTCTTCGATGCCCAGGCCCCAGGTGAGCGCAAAGTACGTTTTCTCAGTCAGGGCGAAGGGGCGCTCCTCGTACAAATAGGTCAGGGGCATGTTGGTCAACAACCGGAGGTACTCCCCGCGGATGTCGTATCGGACGTGGCTGTTGCCGCGCATGCCTCGTGCGTATTCCTTTCCCCATCCCGTGACCGGGCGGCAGCTCACGCGGATGGAGGGAGTGCCGGCCAGCGGTTCGACGATGCGAAAGAGGGCGGCGGGACGGTAGACGCGGCCGTATTGTTCGAAGCGCGGGCAGAAGTCCGTGATCCTGAAGGTGTCGCCCTTGGACGTGGAGACCTCGGTCACCAGGATATTTGTATTGGGGAGGTAGCGTTGCGTTGTCTTGACTTGAGCGGAGCTGGTAGGGCTTGATATGGAAAAGTGCCCTCCCTCCGGATCGAGGATTCGACCGAAGACCGGGTCGCTATCCGGTCTTGGCAGACAGAGCCAGTCCACAGACCCACTTTCATGAATATGGGCGGAGACGTGGCAGTTGCCGATGAGTCCGTAAGGGTACATGCTTCCGACCATAAGAGATTTTGATCTCAAAGTAAACTGTAGGAGCAAAGATGCGGCTGTCCCTCCGGTTTATCCTTCCCCTCTTGCTGGTTTTGGGAGTCGTGGCGTATAGCGTCGTCCCCCTGGTCGATTCGCTCACGCTGAAGTGGTTCACGCGCGACCTCGAAAGCCGGTCCAAATTGCTGGCCAGCACGATGGAAGTGCCGTTGGCGGACCTGGTCGTGTCGCGTTCACGCACGAAGATCTTTGCCTACTTTCACAAAGTCATTCAGGACGAGCGGCTCTATGCGCTGGGTTTCTGCGATACGCAGCAGCGTCTGCTCTATCAGACGCTGACCTATCCCGACCAACTGTCCTGCGAAAGTCTGGCGCACCTGGCGCCGGGCTCTTCGGAAGTGGTGGACTTTGCGCAAGGACCGCTGCACGTGGTGGTCGCGACCATTCGGTCGGGGGGGAAAGTTCAGGGCCGTCTGATGCTGGTCCACGATATGAGTTTTGTGCACCAGCGCAGCACGGACACCAAGTGGTACATCTTCTATTTGTTCGTCGGCCTTGCCGGACTGATTTCCGCGGTGACGGTGCTCGTGGCGCAGCTCAGCTGGCGAGGTTGGGTGGCCGGGGTGCGGGCGATGTTGACCAGCAAGGGACTGCCGGCTGAAGCCAGTCAGGCGCATTCGTCCGAACTGCACCCGGTGGCGCAGGATCTCCATGCGCTGGTGCGGGAATTGGAAGCCGATCGACGAATGCGCGATGAAAGCCAGATCACCTGGAGCCCGGCTAGCCTCAAAACCATTCTGCATGAGCATCTCTCGGGCGACGAGATTCTGATTGTCTCCAATCGTCAGCCCTACATCCACAATCGACGGGGACAGAAGATCGAGGTACAACTGCCGGCCAGCGGGCTGGTGTCCGCCCTCGAGCCGGTGATGCGGGCCTGCTCAGGTGTGTGGATCGCCCACGGTAATGGCTCGGCCGACAGGGAAGTCGTGGATAGCCGGGATCATGTGCGGGTTCCGCCGGACCATCCCTCGTACGATATTCGACGGATTTGGTTGTCGCCCGATGAGGAGTCGGGATTTTACTACGGCTTTTCCAACGAGGGCCTCTGGCCGCTCTGCCACAACGCGCATGTCCGTCCGACGTTCAGGACCTCGGACTGGGAGCAGTATGTGGCCGTGAACGCACGATTCGCCCAGGCGGTGGTGGAAGAGGCGAAGACGGATGATCCGGTCGTCCTCGTGCAGGATTACCACTTTGCCTTGCTCCCGAAGATGGTGCGCGAGAAGCTGCCGAACGCCACCATCATCATGTTCTGGCATATTCCCTGGCCCAACTCCGAGAGCTACGGCATCTGCCCGTGGAGGCAGGAGATTCTGGAAGGCTTGCTCGGCAGCAGCATCGTCGGATTCCACACCCGCGAGCATGGCAACCATTTCCTCTCCTGCATCGATCGCATCCTGGAAGCGCGCATCGACCGTGACTCATCAACCGTCTCCTACGGTGGGCGCCTCACGGCGGTGAACCCCTATCCGATTTCCATCGAATGGCCTTCGCGCTGGTTGGAGAATCAACGGCCGGTGCCGGACTGCCGGGTGCATATCCGCGAGCGTCATGCGATGGGACCGGATCGGCTGGTCGGGATCGGCGTCGACCGCTTGGACTACACCAAAGGCATCATCGAGCGATTTCTCGCCGTGGAACGATTGTTCGAGCTGCAGCCCGAGTGGGTCGGCAAGTTTTCCTTCATTCAGATCGCGGCGCCGAGCCGGACGATCATCGATCAGTATCAACATTTTCACGATCAGGTGTATGCCTTGGCGGAGCGCATCAATAAACGGTTCGGTCGCGAAGGGTATGAGCCGATCGTGCTGAAGGTGAAGCATCATGAGCCGCCGGATGTGTATGAGTATTACCGGGCCTCCGAGCTCTGCTTCGTCACGAGCCTGCATGACGGCATGAATCTGGTGGCGAAGGAATTCATCGCGGCCCGCGACGACGAACAAGGTGTGCTGATCCTCAGCCAGTTCACTGGAGCGGCGCAGGAGCTGCCGGAAGCGTTGGTGGTGAATCCCTACGATATCGACCAGTGTGCGGCGGCGTTGCACATGGCGCTCTCCATGCCCCCGAAGGAACAGCGCGCCCGTATGCGGAGCATGCGCGGGCTGATTCAGGAGTTCAATGTGTACCGGTGGGCCGGTCGTATGCTGATGGATGCGGCCCGGATGCGCCGCCGTATTCGCGTGATGAAGCAAGTGGGACAGGCTTCGGGACGGGGGCGGTAATCGCACCGATGCAGGACGTGCTCAGCACTGCAGGCAAGCGTGTCCTCGATCGGCTGGCCGGTCAGGCCGAAGCGTTGTTTGCCTTCGATTTCGACGGCACGCTGGCGCGAATCGTTCAGGACCGGCATGCCGCCGTTCTCACCCACCCCATTCGCGATGCCTTGCACGCTCTGGCAGTGACGGCGCCGACGGCGGTCATTTCTGGGCGCTCACTTGCCGACCTCAGTCCGCGGGTGGACGGCATTCCCGCCCATCTGATCGGCAATCACGGGCTCGAAGGGTTGCATACGTCGGAGCGTGTCATGCACCAGGCTCAAGATTGCTGCCGCGCCTGGTTGAAGACGATCTCCAAGGACGAGCGGAATCTGACGCGAGCGGGCGTGGTGGTGGAGGACAAAACCTATTCGGTCACCTTTCACTATCGGCAGGCTTGCTCACCGCAGGTTGCGCGTGAGGCGATCTTTCATACCGTGTCGATGTTGGCGCCTGCGCCAAGGCTCGTGTTGGGCAAAGCCGTGGTGAATGCCATCCCCTCCGGCAATCTCCATAAGGGGTCTGCGATGTTGGAGCTGATGCACCAGTTGAAGACGTCGGGCGCCTTATATGTCGGCGATGACGATACCGATGAGGACGTGTTTTCGCTTCCGGATGAGCGCATTGTCTCCGTGCGTGTGGGGAAGAAGGCGGCGACCGCCGCGCAGTGGTACCTTACGCGGCAGTCGCAGATCGGGCAGTTGCTACAGTATCTGACAGAGGCGCGTGCCAGGGCCGTCTCAGCCTAGCAGGATGCGCAAAGAGCCGTCCAGCGGCGTTCTCGCATCACGACGAGACTCACCGTACGGCAGGAGTACGATTCGCCTCTGGGACACTGGGCGCTCACTGACTCGCGCCCCTCCGCAGACGTGACGCTCATTCTTCTTCGCGTCGCGGACCTCGCTGCGGCCTTGCTGGACGACCTTTCTGAACAGCCTGCAGGGCGTCCAGATCCGATCAGTCACCTTACGCACCAATCCTTTTCTGGGGGCGGCGTAGGGTTTGTCAACACGCTGCTAGGCCTCCTGCGCCGCCACCCCTTTTTTGTACAGTCCGTAGACATAAACGGGAATGTTCAGCTCTTTCAGAGCCTGTTGGAGCAAGGGGTAGACCTTCTCCCATTCCAAGCCGCCCACTCCTGTGGCTAAACGCGGCAGGGCCAGACTTTTCACCTGATGTTCCTGAAGTTCATTTTTCAGGGCCTGGAGCGCATGGTTGACGTTGGGCAAGGTGGCTTTGCCCGGCCGATCCTGATCGCTGGCCGGCGGCTCTTGTGTAAACAAGTTGATAATGACGGGAGAGTTCGGACCCTTCCACGCCCAGGCGCCGCCCGGTTTTGGATTGTAGGTCTGACAATAATGGCGAAAATCTTTGTACATCCCCGGCCACTGCTCACGAAGCGCCAACGCCAAGCCCTGCTTGAAATTATCATGGGGCGCAATGCCGTGCGCGATCGCCCCGGCGGTGGATAAGAGAATGTCTCCGGTCACTTCCTTGAGCATGACGGACGCCTCCTTGATTGAACAGTGAGTCGTGTGTTTATCACATAAGGCCGCGTCGGGTTCAATCAATGGATGGGCCGGAAGAAATTTTTCGCCTGTCCTGGAAGGCGATTCATTTCATCGCCGATGGAGCCGCACGTCATCACCGTCCGCCTGGAGTGATGCGGCTGGTCGTTTATCGGGGTATGGTCCTTCCGCTCCCTTGGTTTCTCCGTCCTGTCGGCGTATCGTCTGAGGAGTGGGCTTCTCTAAATGAACTGAATAGTGTGTGCCTGTCCGGTCGTCCTCGGGAGACATCATTGTGGGAGGGACGAGATGAATGCCTATCGCATCAAGCCTGAGTGTCGGCTCACACTCACGCGGTTCGACCCCGACGACACGGGGGCGTATAAAAAGAACGAAGATGGAAAGGCCAAAGCGAAAGCGGCTGCGGCCGAATTCATCGCGACACTCGATCAATTGCAGGAGCGGCTCTATGCCAATGGCACGCGGTCGTTGCTGATCGTGCTGCAGGGCATGGATACCAGCGGCAAGGACGGCACGATTCGAAGCGTGATGTCCGGGGTGAATCCGCAGGGCTGTCGAGTGGTGTCTTTTAAATCGCCGTCTTCCGAAGAGCTCTCGCACGATTTCCTTTGGCGCGTGCATCACAAGGCGCCTGCCAAGGGAGAGATTGGAATCTTTAACCGGTCGCACTATGAAGATGTGTTGGTGACGCGTGTGCATGGGTGGATCTCGGATAAGGTCGCGAAGCGCCGTTTCAACCAGATCAAGGAATTTGAGGAGCTGCTGACCGAGAATGACACCGCGATTCTGAAGTGTTTTCTTCACATCTCGAAAGACGAACAGAAGGCGCGACTGGAGGCCCGTATTCGCGATCCCGAAAAACGCTGGAAGTGGAATTCCGGGGATCTGGAAGAACGTACGTTGTGGGACCAGTATATGACGGCCTTCCAGGAGGTCATTGCGGCGACCAGCACCGCTCAGGCTCCCTGGTACGTGGTGCCCGCGAATCGAAAATGGTATCGAAATCTGGTAGTGGCCGAGCTGGTGGTGCAGGTGCTTGAGGAAATGAAGCTCTCTACCCCGCCGGCTCCTAAAGGCGTGCACTTCGACCAGCTCACCATCGACTGACGGTCGTGCCGGTCGGAGTCATCTGGCTTCGTCCGCCGGGCTCGACTACGCTGGCGAGCCGGCGTCGTGTGTCTACCTGAACGAGGAGCGTCGAGTATGCAAATCAAACGGGCTCTATTCATCGGTCTCGTCCTGAGCCTGACGGCCCTTCCGGCCTACGCGGGAGATTTTGAAGGCGTGATCCGGATGAACAGCAGTCATGTGGATACCGACACATCGGGCACCATGACATGGTATCTCAAAGGCGATCGGGGCCGTATGGAAATGTCCCGGATGGATGGCCAGGCGCAAGTCATGCTGTTTGACGGCAAAACCCGGATGATGCAGATGGGCCTGCCGGGACAGAAGTCGTACATGGAGATCAGTCTGGAGGGGGATCGCGGTGACCATCTGAAGGAGTTGCTCGACACGCAGAGTGTTGAGCGTATCGGCAAGACCGAGAAGATTGCCGGATATTCCTGCGAGGTGTGGCGGATCACCGACAAGGAGCACCATCGGGCCAAGAGTGAACTGTGTGTGGCAAAAGGTTTCGGAAAGGCCGCGACGTTCTGGATCGATCCCAAGGAAGCTCGACGCTCCTCTCAGCCATCGTGGGTCAAGCAATTGGTGGAAGAAGGAGGCTTCGGCCTTCGGAGCATCCAATATGATGAGGCGGGTAAGGAATCGGTCCGTATGGAAGTCGCCAGTATCGAGAAGAAAACTTTGGACGCGAGCCTGTTTGCGTTTCCCGCCGACTGGGCGAAGCACGACATGTCGGGCTTTCAAGAACGGATGAAGGCCATGCGCGAGCAGAAGACAGAAGGCGGGGCGAATGTCTCGAAGATGATCGAGGAGATGAAGAAGCGAAAGGCTGCGCGTGGCAAAACCGGCGAGACTCCAGGAGGAGACGAGCAGCCGGCAGAGATGAAAGAGTTGATGAAGCAGCTGGGCGAGGCGATGAAGAAACAGCAGTCGCAACCACAGGGCGGACAATAATCCGGCGCGTCTGCGTCGAAAGGCGCGGGCCATGCGGGGTGCGGCCATGGCGGTGGTGTTCGGCAGCATCCTGCTGGCGGGTCGTGCGGCGGCAGACGAGTTTAGAAAATCGGGGACCTGGGCATTCCCCCTGTTGACAAGATTTTTTGAGGGGCGTAGATAGGATGGGCGGCCCGAATGTCCCTTGTCCCACGTGGAAGACCGGACAGACCGCGCGGCTGCCATCTAGATCTTCCACACATTCCCGGAACAGAGAGGAGGGTAGACGATGACCGATACCACTCCACCTAGCCTGTACGGCCTGTCGAGTTGAAGTCAGCCTTCTCGGCGGCTTTTGCCAGCCAGTTCTCCGCCGCACATGCCACAAGGCATTCCACGATGCGCCAAGGCGCGTCTCGGCGTCATGCCACCGAGTGGAGGGCGTGGTTGACGATCTTAAAGCGGTCACCGAGGCCGGTCGCGACCGCGAATCCTCCGGCGAGAGGCGTCTGTTCTGCTCAACTCGGCGGGTCTTGTGCGGGCCGCATACATACACAAAGCGATCGGCGTCCTAAGCGCCACACGCGGGCTCCCGTCAGGCACGGGAGCCCGTGTTGTATGGGGCCCGCACAGAAGACGGCAATCATGAGGAAAAGTGCCTAGGGCCGATTTTCTTGTTGACAGAGTTTTCTAACGAGCGTAAGAGGGAAATTGTAAGCTTCACGATCTGTGTTAACCGTGACGAGGCGATGGACAGTGCGCGCCTGTTCGGGAGACCTCGCCACTCCTCAACCGGGGAGGTTCACGCATGGAAGAACTTACGCCGCCGGACTACAGCGGCCCGCAGAGTTGAGGGCGGGCTGATCGTCGGTCGTGCTGACCGATCCTTCCCTGGCTTGTGTCTCATGACACTATCCGATTAAGGATACAGAGCCACTGCAGAACGAAGGATTGAAGCGAGGCACGAGGCACACCAGAATCCTGGGAATAACTTCCCCCGACGACCATCCTGATCATCCATCTGCTCGAACGGGTCCTGTCTGACGGACAACCTATGTGACATTAGGCGTCCCAAGCGCCAACCACGGGCGACCTCCCACCGCAGTGTAGGGTCGCCCGTGGCATTTTTAGCCAAGATCGTAGTTGACCGTATTGCTCTCTTCTTGCCTCGGCCTCACGCCTGATCTCATCCTTTCATCTGTGACGAGGCTACGGAACGTGTGCTGGTTCACCGTATGGTTCGAGGCGGCGCCTGGCGCAGTTGTCGAAGGGGTGATCCAGTCACAAATTCGCAAAGCCGGGGACGCGCCGTGTCAGCAGTCTGCTGATGGTCGAGACGCGCGGTGCTGGTTTGTGGGAGCCCGTCGGCGTACCGATCAGATGCGATCCGGATAGTCTGACACAATGCCGTCCACGCCCAATTCCCGCATACGCCGGATGTCTGTCCAATCGTTGACGGTGTAGACGAACACGTGCCGTCCCAAGTCGTGGTAGGTCTGGAGCAACGCGGGCGTAACAGTCGAATAGTGCAAGCCGACATGAGAGGCGTTGAGGGTGAGCACATCCGCAACAGGGTCTCGCGGGAGATGGCGATGCAGCAACACCATGATCTGCGCGGCGGGATCCGCCTGCTGCACGCGATAGAGTTCGTCGATCAGAAATGAGGCATAGATGAGCGAATTGGAAAACCCGACGCGTTTGACGATCGCGCAGGCCTCGTTGCCGATGCCTTCGACCTTCAATTCGAGAATGACCCCGATGGCCTTTCCGGAGATATCCAGCGCTTCTTCGAGTGTCGGGATGCGTTGCCAATTGCCCGCGTCCAATCGTTGAACCTGCTCCAACGACATTTCGGCGAGGTTGCCTGATTTGTTGGTGGTGCGATCAATGGTTTCGTCATGCAGCAACACGAGATGTCCGTCGCTGGTTTCGCGCAGGTCGATCTCCACAAAATCTGCGTGAAAGGATCGAGCTTTCCAAATCGCGGCGAGAGTATTTTCGGGAGCGTGGCCGGCGGCTCCGCGATGACCGATGCGTAGGACGGAATCGATAGCGACCTCGCGTGAGAAGGTCTGAAGGGTTCTCCCCGCTCAGCCGTGACAAGGCCGCGAGGGGGTTTCTTTTCTACCCGCACTTCCCTACCATATTTTGCATATCTCTGCAAAGGCGGTTACAGCGATCGGGATGTGTGGATGTCTGCACGATCCGTACTCATCAGGCGAGGAGCGACACCTGCGCGCCGAAGACGGCGCCTGGATTTTCTGTCGGTGATGTATTCACGAGTCACCCTGCTGAAAAAAGGAGGCTACCATGCTTGTTCAAGAAGTCATGTCTACCGGTGTGGTGACGGCCAAGCGCAATGAATCCGTCCGTTCCGTGGTGACGAAGATGCTCAGCCGCCATTGCGGCGCCATTCCCGTCGTGGAGGACGGCGATGTGTTGATCGGCATGGTGACCTTGCGCGATGTGTTGATTCCCCTCTATCCCAACTATGGCGAGTACATTCACGACAACGTGCACAGCCGTGATTTCGTGGAGATGGAGGAAGGGTATGCCGATGTGCTCACGCAGCGCGTCGAAGAGGTGATGAGCTTAAATCCGCTGACGGTGTCCCCGCGTACCCCGGTGCTGGAGGCCGCCTCCTATATGGGCGTCAAGAATTTCCGACGGATCCCGGTCGTCGACAAAGGCGCGTTGGTGGGCATGGTCAGCGTTGGGGATATCAATCGCGGCCTCTTTTTTGAGCGAGGCCATGCGGAGACAAGCCCGTATCGTGTTGCGCAACCCTCCGGCCGGTGAGGCGGTTGCGGGACACAACGAGCGGCCCGTAGAATAGCCGTTCTTGCAGAAACTGAAGCCGAGTTTCGCTGAGAAGGAGCTGCTATGAGTTTAGCTGACAATAAATGTATTCCCTGCCGGGGTGGGGTTCCTCCCCTCCCCGCCGATCGCATAGAAACCCTGTTGACGGAGCTTGGCCGTGGGTGGGCCTTGAGTCAGGAAGGGCATCTCGAACGACTCTTCACGTTCAAGGATTTTGCGCAATCTCTCGCCTTCGCCAGCAAAGTGGGCGCGGTGGCGGAGGCCGAAGGGCATCACCCGGATCTCTACGTGGCCTGGGGAAAATGCAAAGTGGAAATCTGGACGCACAAGATCAACGGGCTCACCGAGAGCGATTTTTATTTGGCTGCCAAGGCCGATCGTGAGTTCGAACTCTTTCGGGCCGTTGCCGGTTGATCATGGTGAGGCACGACGCGAAGATCGTCGAGGTGGCTCATGAGTGACAAGGTCCGGGTGGCGCTCGTCAACATGCCCTTCAGTTTTTCGAAATACCCGTCCATTCAACTGGGGACGCTGTCTGCGCTCTTAAAAGCCAAGGGCGTCGCCGTCGATTGTCATCATTTGAATGTGCAGTTCGCCCACAAGATCGGGATCCCTCTCTACGAATCGATTTGTGAAAAACGGGCGTTGTTCGGCGAATGGCTCTTCTCCTACCTGCTGTTTCGTGGCAATCCCAAGCGGGCGGAGTATCCGCGCGTGTTTAAGCCGGTGTTCGAGCAGATTGCCCGGGAAAGCGGTCAACCGGTATCGTTTTTTGAAGACATGGCGACGCGCACGGCGCCGCAATTCCTGACCGCCGCGATGACCGGGATCGATTGGGGCCAATACACGCTCGTCGGGTTTACGTCTACCTTTGATCAAAATGTCGCCAGCCTGACGATGGCCAAGCTGATCAAGGATCTGTATCCGGACGTAAAGATCGTGTTCGGTGGCGCCAACTTTGATGGCGAGATGGGGCTGGAATATTTTCGAGCGTTTCCGTTCATTGACTATGTGGTCGTCGGCGAGGGAGAGGTCACGTTCCCGGCCCTGGTCGATTACGTATTGCATGGCTCGAGCGGGCCTTGCCCGAAAGGTGTCATCTATCGAGAACATGGCGAGGCCAGGCTTGAGCCGAATACGGCCCTGTTCACCGACTTTGCCCAGACCGGACCACCCGACTACGACGACTACTATCACCTGCTGGCGGAACTTGGCACTGAAGCCTCTCGCGGCCTGGATCGTATTCTCCTTTATGAAGGCTCTCGCGGTTGCTGGTGGGGCGAGAAACACCATTGCACGTTTTGCGGGCTGAATGCGCAAAGCATGAAGTTTCGGGCGAAATCACCGGAGCAGGTCGCGCAAGAGATGGCGTATTTGTCGAGCCGCTACGATACGACCCGCTTTCGCCTCGTGG
Organism: Nitrospira sp.; assembly: GCA_020853775.1. Lineage (GTDB taxonomy): Bacteria > Nitrospirota > Nitrospiria > Nitrospirales > Nitrospiraceae > Nitrospira_A. Next base: position 15,140 of record JADYYH010000107.1, on the reverse strand, counting down.
ATAACATCATCGACATGAAATATGTCGACAACCTGTTCGGACGGTTCGCTGCCGAGCATTGCGACCTGGATGTGTTCATCGAGACCAAGAGCAATTTGCAGAAGAGTCAGATCCGTACCCTGGCCGTGGGGGGCGTGAAGTGCATGCAGCCAGGACTGGAAAGCCTCAGTCTCTCGCAGCTGAAAGCGATGGACAAGGGCGTCACGCCCATGCAGAACATCATCTGCCTCAAGTGGAGTTGTTATTACCGCGTGGCGATCTCCTGGAACATTCTGCTGGGGTTTCCCGGTGAAACGAACGAAGACTATCGCCGGCAGATCGATCTCCTGCCGTCCCTCTTTCATTTGCAAGCGCCGGAGGCGACCGGGAAGTTCTGGTTGCAGCGGTTCAGTCCCTACTTTACGCGACCGCATGAGTACGGCGTGCGTATCACTGGTCCTGGGACAGCCTATGAATATGTGTATGATGCGGCGTGCGTCGATCTGGGGAAGATCGCCTACGATTTCGAATACGAACTCGACGACTGGCCGGTGGATCCGCAGGTCTATCAGGAATTGATCGGCTTGGTGGAGGAATGGCAGCGGCGGGCGCGCAGCAACGACAGGCCGTTCTTGTACTACTCGAAGGCCATGGATTACGTGACCATTTATGACGGGCGTGATCCGGAGATGCCGACGAGACGACGGTATGACTGGCCTGCGGCGGGCATTATCGAAGCGTGTAATGAGGCTGCGAAGAGCCGGGATCAAATTCGCGCGGCGCTGAGCGAGGCGAAACCTGGGATGGCCTGCTCGGAAGACGACCTATCTGAAGCGCTGAGCATCTTGACGAGTCGTCGCATTCTGTATGAAGAGCGCGGCAAGTACTTCACGCTGGCCATCCCCGAACACCCCTACCACTGAGCGGGATCATGACACAGGCCGCGAGCTCTCTTCTCGCTTCGCGTAGAGATCAACCTACAGATCCCGTACGACCCGATCCTGCGTTTACCGCGGCCTCCTCTGGCGGCCTCTTTGATTATTCTGCTGGTCTGATCGGCTGCCATGCTTCAGCTGGAGCCGAGTCGCGGCCGAACGATCACATCGACAGTTTCTCCGCCACGTTCCGCATCTGGACACCATGTACCAGCGAGGCACCGCCGCGGATGGCGCAGGCCACGTGGACGGCTTCCGTCATCTCTTCGATGTTCGATCCTTTTTCCAGGCAGGCCTGAGTATAGGCATCGATGCAGTAAGGACACTGCACCGCCTGGGCCACTCCCAGTGCAATCAGGGCCTTCTCCCGTTCCGTGAGTGCTCCATCCGCAAACACGGCGCTGTAATAACTCATGAACTTGTCCCACAAGGCAGGATTGCCCTTGCCCATCTCTCCGAATTTGCCGAGATCCTTCGAATGGTAATAGCAGTCCACGGATCACCTCGCTGGTTAGGGGGCTGATTGTGCTCGCGCGTACGCCGGCGGGCATGTGTGCAAGCGGTCTGTGCTGGCGAGAAGCGGTTATGCGTTTCCGGGCGGTGTCGGTTCGGCCTCATTGAGGGCCTGGGAAAAACGGTGTCCCACGATGGTGGTCACCTTGTTCATCAACTCGCCGAGTTCTTTCCACTCATCCGCACTCAAATCCGCTTTGATCTGAGGATGCAGCGCCCATTCAGCGTTGACGAGTTGTCCCTTGCGTGAGACATGCACATGCAGGAGCTCGACATCCCACACGTCCTGGGTGTTGGCGGAAGGGGCGGCTGGTTTCTGCGGAGGAACTTGGCTTGCCATACTGGGTGCACTCCTTTGACCGTACATAGGGGAAGGGCATGATACCGCATCAAATATCGCACTGTACATGGGAGGAGTGACGAGAAGGCTGGCCGCAATGGCCGGGTCGATACCAGAACTGAAGCGGTCAGGGCTTATCGGAGCGTTGGTGGATCACGTCGAGCAGCTGATGGTGAATGCGGCCATTCGTGGCCACGAGTTCCTGTCCGTACAGCGAAAATGTGTTTTTCTGAAAGCCGCTTACCAGACCGCCCGCTTCACGCACGATGACGATTCCCGCCGCCATATCCCAGGGGCTGAGTTTCACTTCCCAATACCCGTCAAACCGTCCCGATGCCACATAACTGAGATCCAGTGCGGCTGAGCCGGTGCGTCGCACGCCTTGAGCACGCAGTGAGATCCGGGAAAAATGGTCCAGATTGTTGTTCGTCGTCTCGCGAATGTCATATGCAAATCCGGTCACGAGCAGGGACCTATCGAGGGACGCATTGGTCGACACGTGGAGGCGTTCACCATTGAGGTAGGCCCCTTGGCCGGCTGCAGCCGTGAACAGTTCCTGCCGAGTCGGGTCCAGGACGACGCCCACGATGCAGTCGCCATGATATTCCAACCCGATCGAGACCGAATAAAAAGGGAAGCCGTGCGCGAAGTTGGTCGTGCCGTCGAGTGGATCGATGATCCATTGGTACGGCGACTCCGTGGCCCCGTCCCGCCCGCGCTCCTCGGCTAAAATCCGGTGCGTGGGATGGGCCGAAAGAATGGTGCGCACGATACATTCCTCGGCCTGCCGATCCGCATCCGTTACGAGATTGATGGCGGCCTTGTGATCGATCCGGAAGCCTGTTCGGGCGTGCTCAAGGAGGACTTGGCCCGCTGCTTCCGCCGCCTGAATGGCCGTGGCCAAATAGCGGTCCAATTCTTCTGATGAGAGTGCATGCGACGTATGCATAGACGCTGTATCCTAGCATGAGTAATGGAAAGTGAGGCAAAAAACCCTTCCCCATTTCGAGAGTGCAACTTAAATTGCTGAAAATATTGAATTTAATAAAAGCTTGTTCTTGCAGAACAAGGCTTGGATAGGCATTGAGTGTACTCTGCTTGTATGTGCGCGGAGTACGATCAAATAGTTATTTTCAGTCACTTGACAGATTTTAAATCACTTGCTATAAAGCAAGTATGCTTTATTGAGGACTTGCTTGTGGAAGAATTGACCGACATCCTGGTAGGGCTGGAGCAACGGATCAGCGCCTACCGGAATCGCTACCAGGAACTTGAGAAGAAGCGACGTCGGCTCGACGATGAAATCGCAATGATCAAGAAGTATCTGGAACTTGCTGAAACGCTCTATCGTGTGGAAGCAGATAAGGCCAAGCTGGCCAGCCTCTCCAGTCAGATTATCACCGACGAAAAAGGTGTTCGCCCGCTTCCGGTGACGGATGTCACGGACCAGTCGCGCGAGATTTTGCTTGGAAAAAGTAAGTATGTGGGCAAGAGCGTGCCTGAAGCCGCCTACCAGATTCTCAAGGAAGCCAGCCGGCCGATGCATGCGAAAGAATTGTTGCAGCGTTTGCTCGAGGGAGGATTGCAGATCAAGGGGAAGACGCCGCTGACCTCCGTGGCGACGTCATTGAAGCGCGATAAGCGTTTCCAAAAAGTCGGACCCAATACGTTTGCAGTCACGACACAGCAGGAATTGACCGCGGTAGTGTAAGTGGGCCGAGGAAGTTCATATCAACTTTAATGTGTGAAGGGAGGTGAGAGTCTTGGCAACGAAGAAGGCAGCGAAGAAACCAGCGAAGAAGGCAGCGAAGAAGAAGTAAGTCCTGCCAGGATTTGCACGCCGGGGGTAAGGCCACTTGCCCCCGGCGTTTTTTTTATGCCCGAACAGGCCGCGATCACGGGCGATAGCTGGTGAATCGCAAGCGTTGTGCGGATAGGTGCTAGATAGAGTTAGATTGCGAGAGAAGGCGTGGGGCGAAGTAGTCCGAGGGAGGCGCGCGATTCTGATGCGGCAACCGCGTGTTCCCCGGTGATCAGGGCCCATTTATCGCGCTGAAGGAGGATTTGTTCGACGAGCTTCGTGTGCATGGCGTGACCTGACCGTTCGGCTACAATGTGCCCGATAAACGGAAAGCCGAGCAGCGCGATGTCACCGATGAGGTCCAGTACCTTGTGCCGGACAAATTCGTTCGAGAAGCGTAAGCCGGATTCATTCACGACGCCTTCTTTGGACAGCACGATAGTGTTATCCAGCGTCCCGCCTTTTCCGAGTCCTCTGGACCACAGCGCTTCGACTTCGTGGAGAAAGCCGAATGTGCGTGCTTGCGCGATGTCCTGTTCAAACGCTTGGGCGGAGCAGGTGTGCGTGTAAGACTGCGTTTGGATCAGGGGGTGATCGTAATGGATGGAGTAGGTGATCTTCGGCGTTGACGAAGGTTCGATTCTCACCCGTTTCGATCCGTCCACCACTTCGATGGGCTGCATGATCTTGACATACGATTGCCGCCTGGTTTGCGGGATGACCCCAGCCGCGCGGATCAAGCGAACAAACGGGCTTGAACTTCCGTCCAGTACGGGTACTTCCCCCGCATTCACTTCTGCGTAGACATTGTCGACTTCCATCCCCACCAAAGCGGCAAGGAGGTGTTCGATCGTTTTGACCTGGTGTCCGTTGACGTTGATGGCTGTGCAGAGTTCCGTCGGGACTTTATTCGAGATCGAAGCAGGGATGAGCGTTTCTTCCGATCCATGCCGATAAATGAACGCAATACCGGTGTTTGGAGGAGCCGGGCGAAGTGTCAGTGTGACCGGCTGGCCTGAATGGAGCCCGACGCCTGAACATGAAACGGGTGAGCCGATCGTTTGCTGAAACCGCACGGTGCCTCCTTCGTAAAATCCAGCACTACTCCTAGCAATGCTTGTGCCAATATGGTGAAAATATATAAGTCATTGATGTGTAAACAATATGGAATGAAATTGGAGAATAGGCATTGTTGCTAAAAAAACACAATTGTATCTTTTTCCAAAACGAAGAAACTACGAAAGCAACACGTTTTCAACGAGTTATCAGCTGTGTCCTGGAAGGGATGTGGCCGACAAAGCCCGAGAGGCCGGTGCGCTCTTCACGGAGGGTGCCTGATTGTTTGGGATACCTGGCGCCTCCCGTCATGGTCTGGGCTCTAATTCAATGAGGCCCTTTCGAATCGCCAAAATCGCGGCTTGTGTGCGGTCATACACCTGAAGTTTATGAAAGATGTTGCGGACGTGGTTCTTGACCGTCTTTTCACTGAGGTCGAGGCTGTTGGCAATTTCCTTATTCGTTTTGCCGTCTGCAACCAAACGCAGGACGGTGATTTCTCGTTCGGTGAGGTCATGTTCCACCCACGCCGGCTTTTTGCCTTTTTTCTGAGACATGAGTGAGAACTCGGCCAGGATCTTGCTGGCGACCGAAGGATGGATGAGCGATTCCCCGCGGTAAATGGCCCGGATTGCCGCCACAATTTGGGACGATTCGGAGTCTTTGAGCAAATAGCCCGTCGCCCCGGCCCGTACGAGATCGAAGATATATTGCTGCTCTTCATACATGGTCAGCGCGACGATTCCCATATGCGGGAATTCGCGTTTGATTTGCCGCGTGGCTTCAATGCCGCCCATACGCGGCATGCTGACATCCATGAGGATCACATCCGGCATCAGAGTCTTGGTTTTTTCCACGGCTTCGACACCGTCCTGGGCTTCGCCGACGACGTTGATGTCTTCCTTGGTCTTCAGGATGGCTGCCAGGCCTTCACGAACTACGCGGTGGTCATCAGCGATCAGGACCTTAATTTTTTCCATGACGAATCGTCTCCTTGTCGGCTAACGGGATGCGCAACACGATCCGCGTGCCGCGTCCCTTTTTCGAATCGATCGTGGCTTCTCCGCCCACCAGTCGTGCTCGTTCCAGGATGCCACGAATGCCGAAGTGATCCCATTTTTCAGGATCGCGGAGCACGGCGTCCATGTTGAACCCGATCCCGTTATCGGAAATGGTCACTTGTAACAAGTCGAGGCGAATGTCGAGTTGAACCGACACCCGACGGGCCTTGGCGTGCTTCTGCACGTTGCTCAAGGCCTCTTGGACGATCCGGAATAAAAAAATCTTCGTGCGCGGGAACAGGATCGTCTCGTCTCCGGTCACGGAAAAGGCGGTCTTGATATGGTACTGCGTTTCGTAGGACTTCAGATAGTTGGTGAGCGCCGGGATGAGCTCCATTTTATCGTAGTGGAGCGGACGCAGATTGAAGATGACCTGCCGCGCTTCTTGAATAGCGAGCTTCAGTTGCGCTTTGGACTCCCGGATGGTGGCCAAGCTGGCTTGCGGATTTTTGCGCAGCAGCTCTTGTGAAAGCTCCAGCTTGAAATTGACGCCGGCGAGGCTCTGCACCAGGCCGTCGTGAATCTCGCAGGCGATGCGGGTGCGCTCTTCCGTTACGGCCGCGCCGGTCTCCTTCACGTAGAGCCGGTACAACGACTGGTATTTGTTCAAGGCTTTTTCAATCTCGGCCGTGGCGCGGATACGGGCTTCGATGAGTTGCCACATGAACTTGGCGCTGGCGCCGCCGATCACCGATACGCCCATGCGGCGTATGTCCTGGAGGTATTCGCCGACCTCGGGGTTGCCCGACACATCGATCACCAGATCGACCGGCTCCATCTTGAGCAGTTGCCGATAATTGCGTGTGACGCGGATATGAAGGCGTCTGGCGAGTCCCAAACCCGGCGCTTCAGGGCTGATATCGGCGACGCCGACGATGCGCACCAGCGGGTCGTTGGCGAAAATTTCCATCAAGGCCGTGCCCCCGCGGCCCGCGCCGATGATGACGACGTGCGTGGCGCCCGGTGATCGCCGTTTTGTGGGGCGTTTGCTGGTGCGTCGTTCTCGTGATGTGTTGGTGGTGGCCATATCAGTCAGACGTTCCGAAGGACGGCGGTTCTCCTCTGTTGCCGTCCATCCTGCCTGGTCTATCAACGCGAACTCTGATCCGGAACAGCGAGGAGAAGGGGAGGGCCTAACGCTCCCGGCGCTGCTGGGCCAGGGATTTGATTTCATCCATGAACTGATCGATGTCTTTAAACTCGCGATACACCGAGGCGAATCGAACGTAGGCCACCTGATCGAGTTGAGACAGCTCTTTCATGACTTCTTCGCCGACGGCGGTGCTGACGATCTCGGTTTCGCCCATGTCCTGGATGCGTTTTTCAATGCGGTCGGTGACGGTTTCGATGGTCGCGGTGCTGATCGGTCGCTTCTCGCAGGCCTTTTTAAGCCCGGACACGATCTTGCTTCGATCGAATGGTTCCCGGCGCCCGTCTTTTTTGACCACGGCGGGCATGGTTTCTTCGACACGTTCGTAGGTGGTGTAACGGCGTTTGCACGAGAGACATTCACGCCGCCGGCGGATGACCTCGCCTTCTTTGGCCATCCGTGAATCAACGACTTTGTCTTCGACATCGTCGCAGAAAGGACATTTCACAGGCGGCCGTCCTGCCTAAGCGGGAGACGAATCGTAGGCATGAAAGATCGGGAAACGGTTGCACAACGTTTTGGCTTGCGCCCGTACCTCGGCCTGTACTTGTTGGTCCTGGGGATGCTGCAGCACGCGATCGATCAACGCCACAATTTCGCGCATCTCCGCTTCGCGCATGCCGCGCGTGGATACAATGGGGCTGCCGATCCGGATGCCGCTTGCTACGGCCGGTGGCTTTTCGTCGTAGGGGATGGCGTTTTTGTTGACGATGATTCCGGCGGCGTCCAGCGCGGCGTCGGCTTCTTTGCCCGTGATGCCCTTGTTGGTCAGATTCACCAACATCAAGTGCGTATCCGTCCCTCCCGACACGATCTTGTAGCCACGATCGACCAACCCTTGCGCCAGCGTGCGGGCATTGGCGAGCACTTGCTGCTGATAACGCTTGAACGCCGGAGACATCGCTTCCTTGAATGCGACGGCTTTGGCGGCAATCACATGCATGAGCGGGCCGCCTTGCAGGCCCGGGAAAATGATCTTATCGACGGCTTTCGCATGTTCGGCCTTGCACATGGTCACGCCGCCGCGAGGGCCTCGCAGCGTTTTATGGGTCGTCGTCGTGACAAAGTCGGCGTAGGGAACGGGATTGGGATGCAACCCGGCGGCAATCAAACCGGCGATGTGGGCGATATCAACCAACAGATACGCCCCGACCGACTTGGCGATGTCTTGGAACTTCGGGAAGTCCAGAGTCCGGGCGTAGGCGCTGGCCCCGACGACCAACATGCGCGGGCGGCATTCTTCGGCGATCTTGCGGACCGCCGCGTAGTCGATGGTTTCCGTCTGGCGATCGACACCATACGAAAAGGCCCGGAAAATGATGCCGGAAAAGTTCACCTTGCTGCCGTGTGTGAGGTGTCCGCCCTGGGCTAAATCGAGTCCGAGGATCGTGTCTCCGGGTTTGAGTACCGCGAGGTAGGCCGCCATATTCGCCTGCGATCCCGAGTGCGGCTGCACGTTGACATGTTCGGCGCCGAAGATTTGTTTGGCACGGTCGATCGCGAGGCTTTCGACCGTATCGACATGCTGGCAGCCGCCATAATAGCGTTTGCCGGGATACCCTTCGGCGTATTTATTGGTCATCACGCTGCCCTGGGCGGCCAGGACGGCGGGACTGGCAAAATTCTCCGAGGCGATCAGCAGCAACTTCTCGCGCTGCCGCTGCTCTTCGGCGACGATGGCGTCATACGTCTGAGGGTCGGTCGATTTCAACGCGTCCAACGAACCGATCAAATCCTGCATGCTTCCTCCGGGCGTGGCCTCTGGTTCAGCGGCGATCACGCATGATCGCTCAAGCTAGGCCGTGGGAGCGGCTTCTTCGGCTGCTTCCGTCTCTTCCTGTTTCTTCACCACGTGCACCGCAATCGTCGCGGTCACTTCGCGCGGCAACTTGATCGCGATGGCGAAGGTGCCCAGTTCCTTAATCGGCTGAGCCAATTGGATCTTGCGACGGTCGACGGTGAATCCCTGTTCGGCCAAACCTTCCGCAATATCCTTGGCGGTCACAGATCCGAACATCTTGTCATCCTTGCCGACCTGCGCGGCAATGGTGATCGACACGGCTGAGATCTTCTTGCCATGCGCTTCGATATCTTGCTTTTCCTTCTTGGCCTTTTCAGCGGCCGCGCGCTTGGCATGTTCGAATTCTTTGATATTCCGGCTGTTCGCCTCAACGGCCTTCTTGCGAGGCAACAAATAGTTCCGGGCAAACCCGTTGGAGACGTCTAACAGATCGCCGAGGTCGCCCACGCCCTCGAGTGTTTCCTGGAGAATCACCTTCATACTGCAACTCCTTCTGTTGGAAAGGGAAAAAGCATACTGGCGGGCTGTGCAAAAGTCAATTGATCCGGACCGGTCGAGCGGGGTTTTCTTCGCGGCCCGGGACGGGGAAGCATACGGCTGTGCGCAACGGATGACCGTTCCCTCGCTGGATTTTCAAGGTTTGGAACACCGGAATGTCTGATCGCTGCTGGACAGGGTCTTTCCCGACTCTTTAAGATACGCTCCCTGTTTCATGGGCCGGCCTGTCACGAATGCGCCCCAACGAAATGCAGGAGCAAGACCCATCATGACCGCCATGCCCGGCACATTGCCGGACCTTCTCGATCAACTGGCTGCGACGCTCGAACGTGACGCCGCGCACAGCGCGGACCAGGGGCGCGATCAAGCCGTCGCGCTCGTACGCGGGCGGTTGCTCCAGACAATCGGGAACCTGCATCTGTATGAATTTTTCCTTCCGCCCGAGGTACGGATCGGTGCCGATCTTGCTGCCAGCCTGTTGCTGGGCGAGGAGACGGAACCGACGGAAGGCATCGTCTTGTTCCAGGAGGGCGAGCGTCTGGTGCTTCAGGTGTTCGATGCGATCGGCGAGGTGGTTCCGCATGCCACGCTGGTGCCGGACTCCAGCGGATTGGCTCTGACGATCAGTCATCGATTGGCCGAAATGAGTAAGGCGGGCGCTTCGTATACGCTGGGTCCGGCGGAACGTCTGCTTCCCATTATCGACGCCGGCCAATCCGGGGACCGCGCCACGCTCGCAGCCGTGACCCCGACCTCTGTATTGACGCCCCTCTGGCAGGAGGATGAGACCGCGCGCCGGCAAAAAGTGGCGACATTGGTTGTGGAGCTGATTCGAGCCAATAAGCGTATTCTCCTCGTCACCCCGGATCATCAGAACGCCGATCTGATCACCCTGGTGGCCGCGCGGGCCATGAAGGCAGCCGGACTCACCTTCAAGAGTTGGCTGAGTCGGTACGAACTGGCGACCAGCAAAGAAAGCGCAGGCATTCCCCTTCCTGATCTGGGATTTGAGGCGCAGATGCATCAGTTCTATGCCAAGTCGCGGTCAGACAAGGCGGCGTTGCGCAAGAAGTACGACCGGTTTCGGGAACTCACCCCGATCCTTGCCTACAAGGCTCAAAAGCAGAAAGATTTGGATGAGGTACGCCTTCTGGAATGGCGCTTGGTGACGCAATTGAGCGACTACCAGGCGAAGATCAAAGACATCGACGCCACGCTGGCGCAGTATGAACAGCTGCCGATTTGGAAGCGCCTGTCCATGCAGGCCATGGGAAAAAATGTCGAATCCCTTCGCGAATACAAAGTGATTTACGAGCGGTATAGCGCAGGACTTCGCCAAGAGGTCGATATCGCCAAGAAGCGGATCGAGGAGCTGATTCCCGAAGCGACGGTTCCAAAGGAGCTCAAGCCGGAATTTGCCGAACTGAAAGAAGACGTCATTCATCTCGGGGGCACGAAAAAGATCCGTGAGCTCCTGGCGGCGGAAGAAAATACGAACCGGCAGGCGTTTGTGCAGAACCGGCGGGTGATCATCACCACGGCGGCGCGAGTGGCGGCGGATCCGTTGTTTCAAAAGGTGCGGTTCGATGTGCTGATCGCGCAAGAAGCTCCTCGTATTCCGAGCCCCTTTCTCCTGGCTGCGGCGGGACTGGTGCGCGAACGCATTGTGCTCAGCGGCGATCTACGGGAAGTGACCCCGCAGGGTGCCTGGAGTCTTGACGACGGCCTCTCTCGTCTCGTGTGACTCTCGCAGGACCTGGCCCTTGCAGATTTTCCCCTCGCTCACCTTGACGGGTTGGGAACGATCAGCGATAATCCCCCTCTATTCCTTAGGCCGAAGTGGCGGAACTGGCAGACGCACTGGTTTCAGGTACCAGCGCCCGTAAGGGTATCCGGGTTCAACTCCCGGCTTCGGCACCATACACAGCTCATTCGACCTACTCCCTCTATCGTGGTAGCCATGTCTATTCTGCCCTGTGCCACGTGGTCGTCATTTAGATGACGGCCGGCTCCACTGAGCGGTTCTGGTTTGATCGACCCGTTCCTCCTGAAGTGACCGAGGCGCTTCGCGCGGGGATCGTGCTGGATATCGGTTGCGGGTCACTCAAGCAGTTGGGCACGGTGGGAGTCGATCAGCGGGTGTTGCCGGGCGTCGACGTCGTCTGCGATTTCGAGCGCGGGCTTCCCTTCCATGACAACAGTGTTGCCGCCGCCTACTCGATTCATTCCATAGAGCATATGCGCGACTTAATCACGTTTATGGTGGATCTCTATCGAGTCTGCGCGCCTGGCGCGCGGGTCTATATCAAGACGCCCTACTTCACATCGCGCAAAGCCTTTATCGATCCCACCCATGTCCGGTTCATGACGGAAGAAAGTTTCGAGTACTTCAAGTCGCCCAATTATTATGGGCTCAACACCAATTTTCGCACCCTGTCGATCGAGTTCATGATGCGGAAGCCGTTCAAGTATTTGCCGGCTTATTTTCAGAAACGTTGCCGGCGATATTTCTGGAATGTGTGCGAGGAAATGACGGTCATTTTGGAGGCGGTCAAACCGTAACGAATGGCTGAGCCGATCGTCAGCGTCGTGATTCCGCTCTACAATGCGCGGGATGTTATCAGAGACACCGTCCAGAGCGTCTTGGCGCAAACTTATCGCGACTATGAGATCGTTGTCATCGACGATGGTTCGACGGATGGATCTGGGGAACTGGTATCCGCCTTCGGTGAACGGGTTCGCTACATCCTGCAACCCAACGGCGGCGTGGCCCAGGCCAGAAATCGCGGCATCACCGCTTCGCGCGGCCGCTATATCGCGCTCATGGATCATGACGACTTGTGGGAGCCTGAAAAGCTGGCGAAGCAAGTGGCGGTTCTTGAGCAGCAACCAGCAGTCGGCATGGTGGTCACGGACGTGGCGCATATCGATCGTGCGGGGCGTTCCATGAACGAAATCGGACCAGCCTCTCAGCCGCAGCAAGAGTTTGCCCGATTGTTCGTCCAAGGTTTTGTGCCGACACCGTCGGCGACGCTCATCCGCAAGGCGGTGCTCGAAGCGGTGGGCGGATTCGATGAGCAGTTCAATTCCGCCGGAATGGACGATCATGAACTGTGGACCAGGCTCGCTGCGACCACGACCATCGTCGGCATTGCCGAACCCTTGACCTATCACCGCAATCGCGAAACGAAACCGGCAGATATTGCGCTGGGTCATCGTCCACTCCTCATCAACAAACTCATGGCGCGTTTCGGCGAGGACCCTGCGAAACGACTCTATCTCCAACGAGAAATGGCGTTCTACTTGGCCGACCAGGGAAAGTATTTGCTCAAACGCGGGCAGCGCTGCGAAGGGCGATCTGTTTTGCTGCAAGGGCTGAGGTTGAGTCTCGGCGAAGGGAAGAGTGTGAAAGCAGCATGGCGTTGTCTGTCTCGATTGATGCGATCGGGCTGAATCAGCCAGGCTCATGGTCCATTCTCAGGAAGATATTTCACTTGTTAACGATAGCTCTAGCTGCGACACAGTTATTGTCCGAAAGGAGAATAGCCAATGGCGATCGAGGAGGGCTTGAACGGCCTCTGTATCGATTAAGTGGACATCTGCCCATATCTATTCTTATGGTCGGATGTATCGTAATTCGCTAGCCAATGCCTCAGTAAATCCTGTTGTTTCGCGAAATGAGGCATGGTCTCCGTAGTCTGCTTTCGAACAGCGGTTTCGACCAATTTCACGCCGCACAGCCCTGCTTCCTTGCCTGAGTGACCGCGGTGCGCTCCATAGCTGAGCCCTCGTCTGAATGGTCTTTGAATCGGCTGCTCTTGAACTAGGCCCACCAAGCGCGTAGATTTATTTTTCATGCATATGGACATATCCTCTCTCATCGCCCTCCTGGTTGGCGTGGTCTTCTTGTTCTACATCGTCCGTGCATTGATTAAGCTTAGTCTCTCCCTTGTCCTGTTCTTGCTGGTTCTCACGGTTGGCGGTGTGTTGTCGTTTCTCCTGCTTCCCAGTGTTCGTTCTATCGTCAGCTCTTTCCGAAGCGTGTAAGCCTGCTGCGGCGGTCATCCATTCTTTCCGCTCGGATGCAGGCGCACGCTCTGGGCTTTCTGTGCGCGTGCATGTCTGTCGCCCTTCGTATACGTGGACCATTGGCCGACGACGTGCCGGAGTCATACAGCTTGCTGGGCATGGTCTTGTGTACGGAGCGTGACTACACTGGTAGACGAGTTGGCCAGTCCCTTACTGGGTTGAGAGGTCTGAGGTCTAAGGTGTTCTGGTGGAGATAGACCACGGGATCAGACAAGACCCAGGCGGCGACATTATTCTGCTTCAACGCACGTTCTAATTCAACGACGGAAGGGTGGTCGTCATCCAGTAAGGCCGTAGGAATCTGAATGGTGCAAATTATCTCCATCCCGTGAAAGACGGTTAGCGTGCAATCGACATGTGTGCGGGAGCCATCCCGCACATCGTAGCAGGGCAGTGCGTCCAATAGATAATTTCGGATCGTTTCAATTTTGTTTTCCTCCATGCTCATGATCCGGCCTTTCTGAATCCTGTCGGCATGGTGACCCGCGCCCTTTCCTGCACTCGATCAATCCGCGTCCACCCCCTTTGTTGATGCTGTGCTGAAGGCGCTCGCCCTGCACATCGGGGACGTTCCTCTCGCGCACATTGCCTGGACATCACGTACCGGAACCGGAGGACGTTGTTAAGCTAGGAAAATCCCTGACTGGCTCTGGGGAACTGCGAGGGGGGGACGGCAGGTGACGGCGATATCTCAGGAGAGCGAATTGTTTGCCCAGTGCGGTTAGTAGCCGATCGGAGTGATGAGCCAACTGGTGATGTAAACGTTGCGGACCTGTCCTTTAGGGAGGAGTTTGTTGACCGTGCGTTTGAGGTCGTTTCGCAACGTGACGGAGTGGCCGGGAGCTCGCAAGTCTTGAATCGGATAACTGTGAAGCATCTCCATAATGTATCGATCGATGGTGTCGTGGCGATCTCTAATCACTGTCCCGGTTGCCGGACGGTCGATATCCACGGCGAGGTTTGCTTGAACATAGTAAAACCGCTCACCGTCGTCGACAGGAGCGATGATGGGTGGGAGGTTGATTACCAGACCAGCCGGCTTCTGCTGGGGTTCGACCGGCGATTCTTTGATAGAAAATGTGCGCGGCATGAGGTCCGAATAAGAGATGCCTCCCACGTAGCCCACCAGGACCAGCAAGCTGGCGATGATGAGGAATAACGCGATGCCGAGGCGTAAGGTCATGACGCTCTGAATGAATGGTGGATCGAGCGAGGTTCACTAGGTGAGACGATCTCAAATCGTAGATTCACCCTGGCGACGTTCTGGACAATGGTACCACCTATTTCCTATATGTCTGTACGTAGTCGAGCGTGGCTGTTCTGCTGGGCGAATGCCCAGGTCGCGTGCATGAACAAAGGGGGTGAGCCGCATTCTGTCAGACAATTCTTGCCTCATGAAATCAAGAGGATTGCGCGGAGTGTCGGAGCTGTCTGACGTCACTCGGCGACGTACACGAAGTGCGTGCGGGAGTACGGCACAGGTTGTGGTGTGTGCATGACCGGGAGTACGAGGGGGTACGCCGGTCGAGGGTCACTCGGTGGAGACATCGCCGTCCCCTGTGGTGCAGTTAGGTGGGCGGATGCGTCGCGTTCGCGACAGATTCGTTTCGGCACTGATTTAAAGTGCAGACCTTGCGGCCGGTGAGCCAGAGTCGGTTTTTCGCAAACCAGGCATAAGCTGTTCTCACAAGCGGATCGAGTACAGGTAGCCGGCTAATTTGGGTGAGCAGCCTCAGGCCGACAGCCTGCCAGATCGCGCGAAATACCTCGACCCCCTGTGATCACGGTCCCATCTTCCCATTGGGCATGAATGACGGTGCTGAGCTCCGACACAGGGATTCCAATAGCTGCGGCATCATAGTCCGGAGTGGAGAAGTCGCAGAAACGGAGTCGCCGTTTTCTATCGAGGTGTTTCAT
>JADYYH010000106.1 GCA_020853775.1 Nitrospira sp. | reverse complement strand
TTTCGTTCGCGATATCCGCCTTTCTCATGCCTTTCCCCCCGCCATCCACTAGAGTCGTTCCTTAGGAAGTGCTTCTTGGTGTCGAGCGTCCAAGACAAAGAATTTCCCCATAAGTTACGTGAGGTTATCTGGCCTGTCAAGGATTATGTGTGCCCAATGGCGGATAAACAGCGTCAGCGACCGGCTAGGAGCAATTTGTACTCGATGCTGTCGGCCAGCGCCTGCCAACTGGCTTCCATGATATTTTCGGAGACCCCGACCGTCCCCCACTTGTCTTTATGATCCCCCGATTCAATCAGGACACGCACCTTCGATTCCGTCCCCTTGTCTGCAGACAACACGCGCACCTTGTAGTCGAGCAGTTTGACTTCGCGAAGCTGCGGGTAAAATTTCTCCAAGGCTTTCCGTAAGGCATGGTCGAGCGCATTGACCGGTCCGGCGCCCACCGCCGCGGTATGTTCGACCACCTCGCCGACCTTCACCATGACCGTCGCTTCCGACAACAGGAGCCCGTGCTCCTGCTTCTTTTCGACGATCACCCGGAAGCCCAGCAACTGAAAAGACGGACGATGGCTTCCCATCGCTTTACGCATCAACAATTCAAACGACCCTTCGGCGCCTTCGAATTGATACCCCTGACTTTCACGCTCCTTCAGCGTCTCGACGAGTTCCTGCAGTTTCGCATGATTTTTGGTCAACGAAATCCCGTAGGCCTCGACCTTTTCCATCAATCCGCTGCGTCCCGCATAATCGGAGACCAGGATCCGTCGACGATTCCCGACGACAGCGGGATCGATGTGTTCGTAGGTCGCCGCATTCTTGAGGACGGCATGAATGTGCACGCCACCTTTGTGCGCAAACGCGGCATCCCCCACATAGGGCTGCCGTTTATTGGGCATCAAATTGGCAATCTCCGTCACAAATCCCGAGACATCTTTCAGTCTGGTCAGTTTGTTCCCCAGAGCCGGCCGCTGCATTTTCAATTGCAAGTTCGGGATGATGGAGCAGAGATTGGCATTGCCGCACCGCTCGCCGATGCCGTTGATCGTGCCCTGCACCTGGAGAATCCCGGACTCCACGGCAACCAGCGAATTGGCCACGGCCATTTCGCTGTCATTGTGCGCGTGGATGCCCAAGGGGACCGGACATTCCTGCTTCACCACTCGGCAGATTTCCCGAATTTCCCACGGCATCGTACCGCCGTTCGTGTCGCACAGAATGACCCGCTCGGCACCACCGGCAATGGCACGACGGATGGTCTGCAACGCATACTCCGGATTGGCCTTATACCCATCGAAAAAATGTTCCGCGTCATAGAAGACGCGCCGATCTTTGGAACGCAGATAATGAATGGAATCTTCGATGAGCTCCAAATTCTTGGCGAGCGCAATGCCCAACGCATCCGTCACCTGGAACGACCAACTTTTTCCGAAGAGCGTGATGGTCGGCGTGCCGGAATCGAGCAGCGCCTGCAGGTTTTTGTCTTTTCGAACAGAATTGCTGGCCTTCCGCGTCGAGCCGAACGCGACAACGGTCGCATTCCGAAACGGAATGGTTTTGATCTGTCGGAAGAACTCAATATCTTTAGGATTCGCTCCGGGCCATCCGCCCTCGATGAAATGCACACCGAGTTCATCGAGCTGTTGCGCGACGCGAAGCTTATCTTCCACGGAGAAGCTGACGTCCTCCGCCTGGGCCCCATCCCGCAACGTCGTATCGTAGATCTCCAATGCGGAGGCTTGCGCGGCGCTGAGCGTCGGCACGCTGGTGGAGTCCGGAGCAGGAGACCGGCGTGATGCTATTTTTCGACGTTTCATAGATATGAGAGCCACGCGGCGCTTCGTAACGGGTCGAGGAAGCCGCTCGCCCAGGGACGTTTCTCTTTCCAGCGACTAGCCTAAGGCCGGTGCCGACACGCGGTCCAGGCCAAACGCCGTATGCAGCGTGCGCATGGCCAATTCCAAATACTTTTCCTCGACGACACAGGAGATTTTGATTTCCGATGTGCTGATCATCATGATATTGACGCCTTCGCGGGACAGCACCTCGAACATTTTCGCCGCCACACCCGAATGGGATCGCATGCCGACTCCGATCAAAGACACCTTGGCAATAGATTCAGTCACAGCCACCGACCGCGCACCGATTTCCTGGGACAAACGCTGCACGAGATCGACGGCGTTGCGCAAGTCCGGCTTCGGCACCGTGAAGGAAATATCGGTCATCGATGCCTGGCTGACGTTTTGGATGATCATATCCACCACAATATTGGCGTTCGCCACCGCTCCGAACACACGCGCGGCGATACCCGGACGATCCGGCACACCGACAATCGTAATCTTGGCCTGATTGCGATCCCCCGTCACACCCGACACCATGACCCCTTCCATATCGGCATCTTCACGTGTCACGAGCGTTCCCTTTCCTTCTTTGAAGCTGGAGTTGACCTCCACCGGGACAGAATATTTCGCGGCAAATTCGACGGAGCGGCTCTGCAACACCTTGGCGCCCAAGCTCGCCATTTCCAGCATCTCTTCGTAAGAAATCTTATCGAGGCGACGCGCGGCCGGCACAATGTTGGGATCGGCGGTGTACACCCCATCAACATCTGTATAGATAATGCAGCGATCCGCCTTGAGTGCCGCAGCCAACGCGACAGCGGTCAAATCTGACCCACCCCGCCCCAAGGTCGTCACATCCGAGCTGGCGTTAATGCCCTGAAATCCCGCCACAACCGGGATGACTCCTGCAGCGAGGGCTTCCTTGATCCGTTCGGCCGTCACGCGGGAAATTCTCGCCTTGGTATGAGCACTGTCCGTATGAATGCCGACCTGCCGGCCCGTGAAAGATCGGGCGTTCACCCCTCGCCCCCGAAGCTCCATGGCTAACAAGGCGATGGTGACCCGCTCGCCCGTCGACAGCAGCATGTCCAGTTCACGCTCATCCGGGGAGTGAGTCGCCTCATGCGCCAACTTGAGCAGGCGATCCGTTTCGCCGCTCATGGCCGACAACACCACGACCACCTGATGCCCGTCTTTGTGCGCACGCTCGACCCGTTCGGCGACGCGATGAATCCGTTCAATGTTCCCGACCGAGGTGCCGCCGTATTTCTGAACGATCAGTGCCACAACCCTTATGCTCCCCGAGGAAATAATCGCATCATGAGTTTCGTGGCATCGCGAGGCGCGGATCCGGCGATGGTCTTGTCCTGTTCATGGAAGCGGGTTGACGAGCCCACCGATGGTTGAGCCGCACCGTCGCACAAGGCATACAAAATCGGCGGAACGTCTGAGCCATACCCCTTTGCCAGACCGGGATCACATACCACGAGCAGCCGGTACGCCGGGTACTTTGCCAAGGCCGCAAGAATCGGCCCGATCACCTGGGCATCGAAGCGTTCAATCGCCTGCACCTTGTCATGCACATTGGTCGCGTGCAGCACATCATCCGACAGGCCGGCATGCAGATAGACAAAATCGCGCTTGGCCAACTCTTGGACGACCGCCGTCACACAGCCGGCGAATCTTTCTGATTCATCGCCGCTCGCGGCCGGCAGCTCGGCTGCGTCCAATCCGGCACACAGGCCGACTCCGCGATGCACATCACTGGCTGATACCACGGCACCGGAGATCTGATACCGTTCCGGCAGCGGCGGCCACAACGGAGCGCGCCCCTGACCCCACAACCACAGACAATTCGCCGGCTTCAGTCCTTCTTGTTCTCGCTCCTCGTTGACCGGATGATCGCGCAAAATAAAAAATGACGCGTCCATGATTTTTCGTAGGACATCAGCGCCATCACCGGACGGCAACGCCTCGGCGATCGAGTGGCCGACGAGCTGCTGAGGGTCGACACAGGTCGCGCGCGATTTTCCTCCGACCCACACCATTAAATGTCGATGACCTGAGCCAGGGTAAAATTGAATATTCTCCGATCCCAGCTGTTCGTTGACGGCTTCAACCAACTCACGGGCCTGTTCCGTCTCGATGAGCCCGGCCGTCGCATCTTCCATGACCACATGCGGTCCCAGTTTCTTGATGTCGGCCGCGCGGTCTTTCCCGCTGGACGTGGACTCGCCTCGCACCGTGACCATCGTGCAACGGAACACGACGTCCTGGTCACCCACCGTCACCCCGAGCCCCGCGGCTTCCAGAGGACCCGGGCCCGGATAATACTTCTTGGGATCATATCCCAGAACGGCGACACCGGTGACATCACTGCCCGCCGTTCCCGCGTCGGAGGGAAGGCTCAAAAGCCCCACTTCGCCGCGTTGGGCGATTTGGTCGAGAAAGAGAGTCTTGGCCGCCTGAAGAGGCGTGCTCCCACCGAGTTCGGCACAAGCAAGGTCTGCCATCCCGTCGGCATGCAGGATCAAATATTTCATGCAATGTTCCTGAAGTAATCAGACATGAAGGAGGCGGGCCACATCATCGCGGGTGGCTTTCACCGTTTGAGGCTGACGTGAAATGCCGA
>JADYYH010000105.1 GCA_020853775.1 Nitrospira sp. | reverse complement strand
GAGCCCACGCGGTCAACGTCGCGCGCTCTTTCAGGGACAAGACAATGGGAGGAGCAAGGTTCACGATGCATAAGCTGACTCTCGTTGTGGCCAATTGTCAAGTCATTTATGACGCACTACACTAGGACCAATACTGCGACGCCTTCATGTATCCGTGCAACAGGTCCCGTCTCGCGACAATACCAACCAGCCGCGTGCCCCGTACAACCGGCAGGCGCGTCACATACCGATCTTGAAAGAGATTGGCCACTTCTTCCAGCCCCATATCCTCTCGAGCCGTCAACGGATGGGTGGTCATGATCTCGGATGCCAGGACTTTGCGCAAGTCCCGCCCCTCGATCATCGCTTGCAACAGATCATATTCCGTGACAAGCCCCACGAGGTCGCCGGTCTCCCCGATCACGGGCAATCCGCCGAAATTCTGTTTCGTCATCAAGCGGCCGATGGTGAGCGCGTCCGTACGCGCCGTGCAGGTAAACAAGGCATCCTGCATGAGTTGGCCCACCGTCAGCGTGGCGGGGTCACAAGCCTGGGTCAGCAGATCAATGCGACGCATACATGCTCCTTTACGATCGAAAAAGGGAACCCGATGCCCCCCCTCAGGATCGTCGCTTCGCGGCGGGGCGCAAGGCCGCTCGCACCACATCCCGACGAGTCACCATGCCCAGCAGCCGGTTTCCTTCATCGACCACAGGCACCGAGAGAAGGTCGCTTTCCGTCAGCACATGCACCAGCGTCGGCAGACTGGTCTCCGGGCGCACCGAATAGGGATTCGTGCTCATCAAATCCCGCCCTGTGCGCGCGCCCCACGTATGCCCCTCATCGAGGGCCACCAGGACATCATGCTCGCTCACCACGCCCAACAATTGTTTCGACTTGTCGATGACCGGCACGGCGCCCCCTGCCTTCAGCAATACCGACGCCACCTTGTCGCCGGTGAGCTCAGGGCGTACCGACCGGGCGCGCCGATCGACAATGTCCTTCACCGTCAGGTCCTCAAACCGCTTGGGTGTACGGCCTGCGCTCACGGATCGTTTCGCCGGGGCCTTGCGTTTCGTCGCCATGCATCCTCCTCGTCATCGACTCATGTGATGGGCACACATTCCCCGTTACTCGGCCTGGGCGGGCAAGGCGGGGCTCCGGTCCTCGGCCCACCGGACATGCTGGGTGGTGATATGACCTCGCCGCACTGTGAGATTGTTGACCTGCTGCGTGACTCCGCCCAATGTGGCCGATACCTCGTATGTCCCGTCGGGCAGGTCGATGAACAGCCAGGGGCCGGTGTTGTGCTCCTGCGGCACCGTCACCGCCGTTCCGCCTGTTGCCTGGCGAAGCGTCACGGCCACTCCCGAGACGAAGGGCTTCCCGCCGGCCGTGAAGACCAGCTTCAGCGAAAACGGGGGGTAGTTTGCGGCGCGTTCGACCTGCCCGATCCCGGCGCTGAAGTACCGGACCGTCCCGCTGCGATAGAGCGGAAGGCGTTCCTTCTGCACACCGATATCGGTCGGAATCTCCAGTTCAACCGCTTCCTCGTCGGAAAGCACGCGGGCCACCACTGTCGAGCCGCCAGCACTCACGTCCGCTGTCAGCACAAGACTCATGACCGTACACCCGCCGATCAATCCCATCAGGTATCTCTGCACCATGTCGATTCCTCCTGCCCGATGGCCACGCAATGGTGATGCCTGAGTGGGCCGGCTGCGGTTCAAGAAAAACCGCATGCGCGGCCGCACCGGCTCATTCCGCCAGCCCTCCGCACATCGGCCCACTGAGGCCAATTACCCCAAACGAAAGCCCGTCACTGCTGCAAAACGCCGCAGCGCCAGGACCCACGACACGATCCGAGGAGCGGTGCCGCGGCGCCTCCCCTTCGACACCGTGCGGAACGACTTGTTAGAGTTTGATGTCGTTCAGGCATATCCAATGCAGACTGTATTCCAGGATGCAGTGAGGCCATGGAGGAACGGCAGCGATGAAGATGTTAATTGCGGTAGACGGATCGGAATTCGCCGAATGGAGCGTGCAAATGTTGGAAGCGGTCGCTGGGCGACCGCCTGATACCGTGATCTTGCTGCATGTGGTCGACAGCGCCTCGCTGAAATCCTCCGCCCGCAAACAAGCCTCGGTCTCCAAGCAAGCCATCGCCGCGATGACAAAAGCCGGCGACCACGTGCTGCGCCGCTTCGAAGGCCTGGCCAAAACCGCGTTGAAGCAGGCGACCACGAAACCCCGCACCACCATCGACACCATGCTCGCCCACGGGCGCGTGGCGGACACCATCGTGAAGGTGGCCAAGCAGAAGAAAGCCGATCTACTGGTCGTGGGCTCACGCGGCCTCAGCGATGCCGAGCATTACCTGCTGGGCAGTGTCTCGCGCAAAGTCAGCGCATTGGCCCCTTGCCCGGTGCTGGTCGTCAAACGGCCGCTCACCAGCCTTTCTCACGTGCTCTTTGCCGCCGATACGTCGAAACACTCGCAGGGCGCCTGCAGCTTTCTTTGCAAACAGTTCCTCCCGGATTCCGCGCGGGTCACGGTGCTTTCGATTGTCGAGCCTGCCGTCACCGAACTGGCGAGCAAATACCTGTCGCGCGACCAGGTCGAGCAGATCTCCGCGCCGAAGCGTCAGGCGGCCGAGCAATTGGTGGAAAAATTGCGCGCCCGGTTCCTGGCCGAAGGGTATGCGGTCACGCCGGAGGTGCAGTTTGATCGTGTGACCGATGCGCTCCTCCGGCAAGCCACCTCACTCAGTATCGACCTGCTCGTCGCAGGCTCGCGAAGATTGACCGGGTCCGAACGGCTGCAGTTGGGCAGCGTATCGGAAACCCTTCTGAAATACGCACCCTGTTCGGTCCTCATCGTGCGAGGGTGGCGTGCCTGAACTGACGGCGTTGGAAATCTGCCGCCTGGCGCCAAGCCAGGTGTTTCGTGCGCTGGCCACGTCTCCGCAGGGCCTCTCTGCGGAGGACGTGCGGCGGCGAACCCTCAAGCACGGGCCGAACAGCCTGCACGCCTTACGCGGCGCACCGCTCGTCAGCCGGTTTGCCCGTCAATTCACCCACTTTCTCGCGCTGCTCCTGTGGGTGGCCGCAGGCCTCGCGTTCCTTGCCGACGCCCTCCAGGCCGGCGAAGGCATGGCCACCTTGGGATGGGCCATCCTCGGCGTGATTCTCATCAACGCCATCTTCGCGTTCTTCCAGGAATATCGAGCGGAGCGGGCCGTTCAGGCCTTACGCGGCATGTTGCCCGCCAAGGCCTGGGTGATTCGCGACGGGCAACAACAACAGATTGCCCGTAGCGAACTCGTGCCCGGTGACGTCCTCGTACTCGAAGAAGGCGAGCAGGTCCCCGCCGATGCCCGGCTCACCGAGGTGAGCGGCATGCTCGTGGATAATGCATCTCTCACCGGGGAATCGAAACCGCAACGGCGGAGCGCTGAACCTATCACCGATGGCCACCCGCTCGACATTGCCAACCTGGCGTTTGCGGGAACCACCGTTCTCTCGGGGCATGGGCAAGCCGTGGTCTATGCCACCGGCCTCAGCACCGAATTTGGTAAGATCGCGCATTTGACGACGTCCGTCCAATCCGGGTTGAGCCCGCTGCAGCAGGAAATCGTCAAGGTGACGCATGTCGTGGCCGGCCTCTCCGTCGCCATGGGGCTGGTGTTTTTTGCCATCGGGGTCAGCATGGGCCTGGGATTGTTGAGCAGCGCGATGTTCGGCATCGGCATCATCGTCGCCAACGTCCCCGAAGGACTCCTGCCGACCGTCACGCTCGCCCTGGCGATGGGCAGCCAGCGCATGGCCGCGCGTAAAGCGCTCATTAAACACCTCGCCTCCGTGGAAACACTCGGCTGCACCACCGTCATCTGCACCGACAAGACCGGGACGTTGACGGAAAACCGCATGCGCCTCGACAAACTCTATGTCGACGATCTCATTGTTGATTCCCGGGAAGGCTGCTTGTTTTCGAGAAACCGCCTCATCATCGCCGCCGAGGCCGAACGGTGGCGTCCGCTGTTCGACGCGATGATTCATTGCAATAATGCCAAACGAACGCGGCGCCCGGATGGGCGGAGCCAGGCCACCGGGGATCCGACGGAAACCGCGCTGCTGGAATTTGCCTCGGACCATGGATTGCTTCATCGCCCCCCGCTGCGGCGCATGGGTGAATGGCCCTTCGATGCCGATCGCAAGCGGATGACGACGCTGCACTGGAGCGAGGGCCGCTTACTCGCGTTCACCAAAGGCGCGCCGGAATCGGTTCTCCCACGATGCACCATGCAGCAGGGATCCTCGGCTGCCACGGAACTGACCCTCGACGGGCGGAAAAAGATCTTGGCGCAGAGTCAAACCTTCGCCCGGCAGGCGTACCGTGTGCTGGCCTTGGCCATGCGTGAAGTGGAACGCGGGGTGGATACCCTGGAGGCCGACACGCTTGAACAGGGCCTGACGTTTCTCGGACTGGTCGCGATGATGGACCCGCCGCACCGGGAAGTGCCGGATGCCATTCGAAAATGCCGGAAGGCCGGCATTCGCGTCGTGATGATTACCGGCGACCATCCGATGACCGCCCAGGCCATCGCGAGCAAAATCGGCCTGGCGCCGGAATCTCCCGTGGTGCAACCCGGACGCTTCGTGCCGGTGATTGAAGGGGCACAGGTCGATACCTTCAGCGATGAGCAACTCCGCCGTCTCCTCACCCCGACGGCTCCGGGCGAGCCGGACCCGATCTTCGCCCGCATGGCGCCCCGGCATAAAATGCGCATTGTCTCGGTGCTGAAGGAAATGCGCGAGGTGGTAGCGGTGACCGGTGACGGGGTGAACGATGCGCCGGCGCTGAAAATGGCGGACATCGGAATCGCCATGGGCGCGGCCGGAACGGACGTGGCGAAGGAGACGGCCTCGATGATCTTGCTGGACGACAATTTTGCGACCATCGTCAGCGCCATCGAAGAGGGCCGGGCCGTGTTTCTCAACATCCGCAAATTCATGACGTACGTATTGGCAAGCAACGTGCCCGAGGTCGTGCCCTACCTGGCGTACGGACTCTCGTCGATGCCGCTGGCCTTAACCGTCCCGCAAATCCTGGCTGTCGATCTCGGAACGGATATAGTTCCAGCCCTGGCCCTGGCGGCGGAACGGCCGCACAGCGGCGTGATGGATGAACCGCCACGACCGAGAACGGAACGGCTGCTCAACCGGGACGTGCTCATCAGGGCTTATGCCTTTCTGGGCCTGATTGAAGCCGGCATCGCCATGGGCGGCTTCTTCCTCTACCTCCACAACGAGGGGTGGACCTGGGGAGACCAGTTGGACTGGAGCTCCCCCCTGTACAAGGAAGCGACCACCGTGACCTTCGCCGGAATCGTCGCGGCGCAAGTGGCGAACGTCTTCGCCTGCCGCTCCGACCGTCTCTCCGCGTTCCGGCTCGGCTGGGCCGGCAATCCATTAGTTCTGTTGGGAATCGCCGTCGAACTGACGATCCTGCTCGTCATGACCTACAGTCCTCTCGGACATCTGATACTCGGCACGGCCTCCCTCCCCGCCTGGATCTATGGTCCGCTGGCCCTGGGGGCTCTCGGACTGTTGCTGGCCGATGCATTCAGGAAATCTCTGAGCGGGCACATGCGGACGCGGCAGGCCGGCTGATGAAAGGACCTCTGCGTGAACGAATCTCAGATTGTGAACGACCATCGGCACCGGTTCCACAGTGCCGCCACACGACGACTCTCCACGAAAGGACGCTCGTATGACGACCGCACATGGTTCGCACGTCAGTGATTACATGCACCGGCAGTTGGAAGTGGTTCCGCAAGATACGTCGGTGGTGACCGTCGCCACCAGAATGCGGACACGCAGCATCGGCTCCGTATTAGTCGAATCGTTCGACCGCCCTCACAACGATTGCCGGATTGCGGGAATCGTGACCGAAACCGATCTCGTGTCCAAGGTCCTGGCACAGGGCCGGGTTCCCTCTCGCACCAGCATGGCCGACATCATGAGCAGCCCGCTGATTACGATTGCGCCCGATCGTCCGATGGTTGATGCCAGCCACCTCATGCAAGGCAAGAACGTGCGGCACCTGGTCGTGACCGAAGGGACGGACGTACTGGGCGTCATCTCCGTCCGTGATCTGGTGCGACATTTCGTCGATGCCGACGGGGGGCCGGTGCAAGCGTTGACGAATGTCTACCGCCCGCTGAGTGTCCTCATGCAAAAAGCGATTGAAACCATCGGCAGCGACGAAACCGCCATGGCTGCCGCGCAACGGATGGCCGACAAACATATCGGGGCGCTGTTCGTGATCGAAGCGGAGGAACTCGTGGGAATCATCACCGAAGGCGACTTGGTGCGGAAGCTGCTCGCCTACCAGCTCGATCCGGAGGCGATGCGAGTGGGCGCCCTCATGAATTCGCCCTTGCTCGACATCGACATCAATCGCACGATCCGCGACGCCAGTGAACGGATGGCGGCCAAACGCATTCGCCACCTGGCCGTGACCGAACATGAGAAGGTCGTCGGGGTTCTCTCCATCCGAGATCTGGTGAAAATGGTGGCGATCCGGGACCGGCCTGATTTCTTAAAGCGAGACCCGAAGGGCTGACGACGGAACCCCGGGTTCCGTCCCTGCAGCGTCCCGACAGAAGTGGGACGCCGGTCGCCGACCGGATGGCATTCGTCCAGACAGCGTGGCGAAGGGTTCGCGGCATCACTATGTCTGCCGTTTGCCACCGGCGCACCCGCCTGACAGATATCGGCGGCCGGATGTAAAGCTGAGGTCCCTTGGGCGGCTCAGAGCTGCGCGCCTACCCTTCGCGACCAACCTACCGAGACATTTCATCTCCCGTTCATCCGGGATTCATGTTCTTTTCATCTTTCGTCTGTACGCTCGCGGATGAAGAGCAGGCCCACATTTCATCACCCGAACGATTGCTGTGCCAGTGAACAGATCCCATTTGCACACCCCACGGCTCACCCTCCTCGCCGGTTGTCTACTGATTCTCTTGGGTCAGGGATGCGCCAGCGGAATGCATCTCAGGGCCGCAGGCGACGATGATGAGATTACCGAAAGTCATTGCGTCCCTTCGACCTCTCCACCGACCGACGTTGTAAGCCGACCGGAAATCGGCGCACCCGATCGGACGAACAGGGCGTTGAAAGCTGCCGTCATGGACCCCGCCGTGCCCTCGCGATTTTCCCCTAGGGCCAGGGACATCGCCGCCACCATCGGCGTGCATGACCTCCTGACAGAGTTTCAATCACTTGAACAGGATATGGCACGAGGGTCGAATGGCCTATCACTCCGGTCTCTGGCCGTCCGACAGGACCTCTCCGACCACCTGCTCCTTGCGCTATTCGAAGCCAACAGCATCGCCGCCGAACTCGAATGCGAAAAAGAGCGCGCGGAAGACCTGGCCTCGCAACTCGAGGAAATTCGAAACGATGTCCAGCAGGCCCGCACGGTCATGGCCATTCTCGCCGACTCCATCTCCGGGGTCTTTGCGGGAACCTTCCTGTTGCTGGGATCGGAGATCCTCTCCGGGATCATTGATCTGTCGGGAAGCGTGGCGGCGTTGGGATTCGGGGTGGCCGCACTGGGCGGAGATCAGGCCTACGAGTTCACACACGGCCGGAACCTCATAGCGGATATCTGGCATGGGAACGACGCAGGCCGGCAATTGCCCGACGCAGTCTGGCGCTATCTGAATGCCCCTGTGCGTGCCAATGGCAAACGAAGCCGGCGCGACACCATCCTCGGCAGTTGGCGCACCCGATTGGGCAACCCGGGCTCAACTCAAGAGCGACGCATGGCGGAGCTATTTTTCGGAAAAGGCGGCATCTATCGGATCAATGAATTGCGGTACCGCAGTGAAATGTTGGGACTCCTTAAAACCCATGTCAATTTGATGACCCAGGATTTAAACCTGCTCTTTCTCGAAACACTCCACCACCGTCCCCCGCGCATGGAAGATCCGATCTAGCTGAGCCTGACAGCACTCCATCGACAAGCCGCGCGTGTCCTGTGTGGTTTCGTGGTCGATCTGCCTCCATCTGACGGTGGGGTGGCGGGCGGTCAGCGCACGCGGCCTGGCCTATCCGCTGGTTTTGATTGCGATCATGTGCCCGGAACGGTAGACTTTCCGGACACGTGTCGATGCCGCACCACTTCCCATGACCGATCGACTCATTCGCCTCTTTTCATGAACGGAGCCCCTGATGTTGGAATGGCTTGCCAATCCGGAAATATGGATCGCGCTCGGAACCCTCACCGCGCTGGAAATTGTGCTGGGCATCGACAACATCATCTTCCTGTCGGTCCTGGTCGGCCGGCTTCCGGAATCTCAGCGCATCGTCGCCCGGCGCGTCGGGCTGGGCCTCGCCATGATGGCCCGACTCGGCCTGCTGTTTTCGATTTCGTTTGTCATGGGATTGACCAAACCCTGGATGACGGTCTTCGGACACGGGGTCTCAGGCCGTGATGTGATTTTGATCGGCGGCGGCCTGTTTTTGATGGCGAAGGCCACCCATGAAATTCACAATAGCTTGGAAGGCGTCGAGGCGGACCACGCTACGGCGGCAGCCGCCAGTCTGGGCATGGTGCTGTTCCAAATCGCGCTGTTGGATATCGTCTTTTCGCTGGATTCCGTCATCACGGCGGTGGGGCTAGTGGAACATGTCTCCATCATGGCGACAGCGATTATTCTCGCCGTGGTGGTGATGCTCATGGCAGCCAAGGCCATCGGCGATTTTGTGGACACGCATCCGACGATTAAAATATTGGCGCTCTCTTTTCTGATTCTGGTCGGCGTGACCTTGATGGTCGAGGGCTTCGACGTCCACGTGCCGAAAGGCTACATCTACTTCTCCATGGCCTTCTCCGTGACCGTCGAGATGCTGAATATTCGCATGCGCAAAAAGCGGGCTGCCCCGGTCAAACTGCATAGTCGCTACGCGGAAGAGCCGCGGCGATGAGCGGGCCACGCGCCAGCTTCGTGCGGCCTATTCCCCATGAAGGCCGTCGGGGACGGAGAGCAGATAATTGGCATCCACCGACTCTTCCCACGCGCCGTTTCCCTGCGTCGAGCCCATAGCCCAGCCGCGCATGAACACCAAACTCAATACCGGCTCGTTCGCCGGCACCGTCGTCGGCCTGGCTTCCTTCCGATCGGCGACGCGCCCCACCACCGTCACCCGCGCCCACTGTTTCCATTTGGGAGGCAACAGGGAGGCGTCGGGAACGACCACCCAGTAATATCCCGCTTCCGGCCCCTCGTTGATGGTCGGACGATGAGGCCGATAGTCTTTATCCAATGGGCGATTTTTGAGATGCAGCCAGAGCCGCTGGCCCTGCGGCTCCTGATCCACCACCACCCCGCCTAAAATGACGGTCTTGCCGTGATACGTATCCGGCGCGGCGGCAAGGGAGGTCAGTGTGACTCCCGGCTCGGCCTGCTGGATGTAGCGGGATGGCAGGGTACTGCATCCTGTCATGAAACACAGGCCGATGAGGCCGACGACGACTCGAGTGCTCCAACCGTTCACATCATCCTCCGAATGTCGAAACGCCAATGAGCCGCAGCGCTCATATCTGCCCCGCTTTCCAACCACTGAGCGCGCAACGCCGGGC
Source organism: Nitrospira sp. (assembly GCA_020853775.1). GTDB lineage: Bacteria > Nitrospirota > Nitrospiria > Nitrospirales > Nitrospiraceae > Nitrospira_A. The sequence continues at coordinate 100,213 of JADYYH010000105.1, read as the reverse complement.
CGTCAATGGGATCATGCTCTCCATATCTGCCGCCACGCTGGTCATGACCGTATCGGCCAGACGGGCGTCATCGAAACATTCATAGGCATCGTCGAGAAATCCGCCACGTAAGAGCGGATGTTGGAGAAACCGCTGCCCGGACCCGCTCGCCACTTCAAGCGGCCGTTCGATCACAGCGATCCGCTCCATCTGCAGCCGTTCCAGCCAGTCACACGCCTCCGCGGCCGACGGCCGTTCCGCCACATGGGCGACGAGCCGTTCGCGCTCAATCATCAACCCGTGCCGGCTCATTTCTTGATCAATCCGTTGCCAGATGGAATCGAACGTGCCGAGCGAGGGAAAGGTCAGCACGATTTGACCTCCAGGCTCGAGATGGTCGATCAATCCCCTCAGCGCCTCAAACCGATGCGGTCGGAGGAACATGACGGACAGATTGCCGGTGATGCGCTGGAAACGAGGAAGGGACGGGGGCAAGGCCCGCATGTCCACACAATCGAACCGGAGCCAGGACAATTCACCCCGCTGTAGCGTCCTGGCATTCGCCACCTGCCCGCGACTCATGTCGATACCGAGGACGGAGCCGGTCGGCCCAACCTGCTCCGCCAGATAGAAGGCCGGAATACCATGGCCGCAAGCGATATCCAGGACGGTGAGGCCGGGATGCAGATCGAGTTGTTCCAAGAGTAGTTCCGCAAAGGGTGTGGACCAGTCATCCTTTGCAGGAAGGGGCCAGCGCATAGAAGGAGATACGGAGCGCCTACTCATGACATTCCTTTTGCCCGGGTGATGGCTCTCTGCCGCATCTTACCCGATGGGGGAAGGGCAAGTCAGAACTCTCTGGCACCTTTTCCATCCGCAACCTGCGCCAAACGGCGCACCATTCGCGCTCACAGCCGGTCCAGCAGCTGCTGCTTTTTCGTGCGATAGTCCTCCTCCGTAATCAACCCCTGCTCGCGAAGGCGTTTCAGCAGGCTAAGCTGGTCCTCCAACGAGCGGAAAGGGACCGGTTGAGTTGAGGGCTCAGAAGAAACCGGAGGCGGGCTCGTCGCCGTCATATCCTGGTATTCGCTCACGAGTTCCTCCGGGTCAGCACGAAACGGATGACCGCCATCGCGGGTGGCGCGCGTCAACGTCTGGCCTTCACCCGGCACGACTTCGTAAAACGTCCCCGCTTGCGCGAACAATGGATCCTTCCAGATCTGTTTCCTGATCGATGGCATGGTCACGGCGATCCGGCAGTTCGCCAAACGAAGGTGGATTCCCCCCTCCTCGGCAAACCAGACCCCGGAGGTGACTTGATCCAATCCCGCCTGCGACGGCCTCGCCAGCGCGAACACCACCTGCTCCTGCGGACTCACCCGCTCAAACGCACGTTGCAACGCTTCTCCCAGATACCCGACCTCTTCGGCAGTAAACACCGGTTCCGTGTCTCCCTGATAGACTGCACCGAGCAGAGGCCGGTGTATGCTGCGCACCGTCACCCTTCGCAGCAGCGACTCCCATTCCTGGCGCTGCAGTGCCAAGGGATGATGGAGCAGGCGCTGTTCACCTCCTCCCTGCGTGAGCGGAACAATCCTGACGAGCCGCTGATCGTCGCAGGAAAAGCAGGTCCTCTCAGTAGCCGGAGTCATCCCAGAACAGGCGGACACAGCGAGACACGCGAGCCACAGGACCGTGACGTTTGCGCGTCGAAGGAATGAATGGGTCACAGGAGTACGACCATCCTCCTCGCTGGATGATTTAATACGCAAAATCCAATCCCACCAACATGGTTTGCCCCTGTAGGTCTCCGCCATTCTCGCCAACGCCGGTCGTGCGGTACGTGTTGTACTCTGCATGCAGGGCCAGATCGGTTCTGCTGGAATGATGAATGAAGTGCCGGACCAGGAAGGTGTGAGAATCAACATTGTTGTAGTTCTTGGCAAAGGTTGGATCACCCTGCCGGTTGTTGCGAATGAGATCATACCGGTACGCAAAAAACCAGTCCGGCACGTTGAAGATCGGCAGAAGCGCCGGTGCATAGTCGAGCTCGACAAAAGCGCCGTTCCACGAGGCATTCTGCGCATCGGCAATCCCTTGCGACACGAACATATTTTTGCTGTCGTTGCCCCACATCCACGCTCCGAAGAGATTCCATTCTCCGTTGAGGGTCAAGCTGACATCGACGCCGACACGGCTGAACGGCTGCCCGCTCCCCGCAACCGCCTGACACGTGGGACAAGTCGGGTTGACCAATGTGGGGGCCGTGCCATAGGCGCCGAACAGTCCGATGCGCTGTCCGGTCACAATGCCATAGCCCCCGAACGACTGTGTCACATGGCCGTAGAAATTGACATTCCGGCCGCCGGTTCCGCATGTTGTGCCCGAGGGACAGCCGCTCAGCGGACCGGAAAAGCTGTTCGTCGCCAGGGCCGAGAAAGAATATCGTAAATACCCGTCCGTCAGAGACGTCTTTTTGATGCCAGACAGCTCCGCGCCTGGCTGATTTTCTCCGATCGCAAACGAATTCGGATTGAGATAGGAACTGGTGGATGTGCCGCCGATCGTCGCCGTGTAGGGCGTTCCAGGCATGTAGTGGTACATCGCAAACGTTGTGTTCAACGTCGGACTGCGCTTTTCGCTGAATGGAAGATCCAGCTCGAATTTCCCCACGCGCACGTTCAACAGATAGTTGCCGGGATCTGATTTCACGCCGAAATAGCGCTCCAGCCGCATGAGGCGCACGAACGCGCTTTCGAGATCTCCATCCGAGGCACCCGTGCCAAATCCGGCGCTGCCAAGCCCCGGCGTATACACCACGCCGAAGGCGATATCGCGGTGCAGCGTGCCGAAACTCAGGAGGTCCAGCCCGGTGAATCCGAAGCCTCCGGTCGTCACTCCCTTCCCGTCCGTCCTCACAGTCGCCGCCTGGTACCCCACTGTCGTTCGCAACGAAACCGGCCAATACCCCATGCCGATCCCCTCATAGACCGGCGAATCCGCGTCCGAGCCCAATTGATAGCCGCGATCCCGGAAGAGATTGCCGAAGTCGTTGAGTTTGGGGAAACCGGGGACGTGGCACACGTTGCACTTAAAATCATATTTGCGGGCAAACGCTGGAATGGCCTCGGCCTTCTGCACCAGCCCGCTCAATTCGTAACTAATCAGTGCCATCAGGGCAAGTATGGCGACAATCATCGCCCTGGCACGCAATGTGGCGTTCTTCATCGGGTCAGCCTCCCATTCTCAATCCGGTTTCGTGAGGTAGTTATTCAGGCGGAAGTTCGTCACCGCCGGCGATTTTCCACTCGACGTCCACCGGGCGAACGGGAAATTCGAATTGAGAGTCGACCTGAGCCTTGGGAGAAATCTCTATCGGCAGCCGGACGACATGGGGGTCGTCATACACAGGCCTGGACGCATTGAACTTCACGATGTTGAACCCAGGATGCCAGGCGACCAGGGTGTAGGAACCGGGAGGAATGCCGGCAATTTCGAATCTTCCCTGTTCATCCGTCACGGCAAAATAGGGGTGATCGAGGGCGGCTACCCAGGCGTTCATATGCACATGCACATCACACTGCAGCCGCAAGCCGACCCCGCGCGCCCGCCCCAGCGTGGTCGCAATTTCCCGGTTCGCCGTCGGCATGGCAATGTTGAAGAGGCTCTGTTTCTCGTTGAACAGATGCGGATTGTGCAGGATCGGCTCGTAATTGATCAGCGCGACCTCCGCCGTACGCACAAACGGAATCATCTGCTGCTCAAACTGACAGGCCCTCCCCGCAGGATGCGCCACGCTTTTCCCCATACGCAGCGGATAGGCTGCCGCGGCGGCCTTCCCGCGCCCCACCCGCTCGAGATACACGAGGACCTCCTGCAAGCCGTTGGTGGCCGGGTCAATCCGCAAGGCCGGTGACGGCACGTGAGTCCCGCAGGCATCGAGATCGGCAAACACTTTGAGCGGAGGAAGCTTCGGAATACTTCCCTTCCAGACCGCCTGGCCTTTGACCGTGCCCCCGTCGGACACGTCGATAATTTCATACTCCGCATAGCCGTGAGCCGCCGTGAGGCACCATGCCAGGCAGCAGAAAAGCAGAAGACGGTAACCGCGATGTCGTCGTGGAGACATGAAAGACCTCATCGACATACCGAGGGTTGGACGACCCAGGGCGGTGAAAATAAAAAAGCCCGAACCTCCGCTGGGAGGTTCGGGCTCTAGAGCTGATCGCTCGTTGGCCTCACTTATGTGCGCACGCGACGAAGCCTAATCAACGATCCTCCAATATGTCAAGTATGCGGAGCAGCCTCCGCACACCATGAGTTCCATTCGCCCCACCCGTCAGACACGGTGTTATACCGCGATCCTACTGAAGTCGAGTCTATTTGAAGCCGATGACCATCGAATCTGGCCCGACCAGTGGTTCGACTTTGGTGCGCGTGAAGCCGGCCTTCTTCATCCATTGCCGGCAATCCGAGCCGGTGAAATCGAATCCGCCCTTGGTCTCAATGAGCATGTTCAGGCTCATCAACAAGCCAAAGGCATTGGTCTTCCGGGCATCATCGATCAAGGCTTCGTGGACGATCAATGCGCCGCCGGATGGCAGCGCCGCATAGGCCTTGCGCAACAACATCATTTTTTCTTTCAGATCCCAGTCGTGCAAGATATGCCCCATGATCAGCACATCCACCTTCGGCAAGGGTTCCTTGAAAAAGTCTCCCTCATGAAACGTCACGCGCTGCTACCGCCACGCCGCCTTGCGCACAGCCGATGTCGGCAAACGACTGATACCGCTTCCAGGGAAATTTTTCCGCGATGGATCGGGCCGTTCCCTGACTGAGTCCGGTCATCGCGTTGAGAAATCCCTCCAGCCGCTGGGGATCCGCGTACAGCGTGCCGAAGAAATCTTCGCCGGTTTTTACTTCATTCTGCGGCTGACCGGTACGGAGCGCTTCTGTGAGTGAGCCCCAGAATCCGTAGAGCCGGGCATTACACATCTCCAGCATGCCACCGACATACGTCGGTTTGGCCCGATCGAGAAATTGCGCGGTCTCCGGTGTGTTCGCATAACGCGTTCCGGTCCGCTTCAGCAGGCCGAGCGCCACCAAGGCATCGAAGAAGTCCCGCGCGCTTGGCGGATGCAGCTTCAGCCGGGCGGCTAAGGCCTTTCCGTCGAGCTGACGTGTGGCCAATTCCGTGAACAGGCCTAACTCCACCGCCGTGAGCAACGTCTTGGAACCCCAAAACCCGAACCCGATTTGCAGGAGTCGATCAGGAACTAATTGGCGACCGGCCATGGCAGTCCTTTCGTGGAAATGAAAAACGGAGAGAGGCTACGTCGTCTCGCATTTCTCTGTCAACAGAAGCTATGCCTCAACCATAACGTCCCACTTCCACCACGCAACCGCGCCGGGGATTCACCTAGTTACTACAGTCCATCATCCCTGCATTAACTATGACCATGGCTTCACTCATGCACATGGATGGCGCTGCAAGGGGTCCTGGTCGTGCTGCTGGTGGGCTGCTCGACGACGTATGAGCCGCACCTGGTCCTTCCTCCTGCGGAATTCAATCGCTCGATTGATGCCGCCGTTGAGGTGCACCCGTTTGTCGCCGCCGACGACCTTCTCTACGGGCATTCCAATTATGGCGTGGTGGCTGATGACTACACGAACAAACCCCCCTCGCAGTTGACGCAATCGATTACTCAACAGGTGACGGCGGAATTGGCGGCTCAGCGCGTGTTCCGCAACGTCAGCACCTACGATCCGTCGCCGGATCTCATTCTCACGGGACGTATCGAACGGTTTTTTGAACACGACCGGAGGAAACTCTGAACGTTCATTCCCTACTATTCCAACAAACTCGCCAGCCTCTTCCGCGTGAATAGTTTTAAGACGGACGGAGACATCCATCTCACGTTGACCTTGCTCAAGCCAACGGGAGAAATCATCGGTTCGTATGTAGGACATTCTTCTTTTAACCAGGATTACACGCCGAATGGGGAAGTGCGTCCCGCGCGATCGACTCAATCGCGCATTGGGACAAGCCCTCGCACAGATCCGCGACGAGATGTTCGCCGATCCGACGCTCGTGAAGACTCGAAAAACTCCTCCGCTCGCTCTTCAGTGATGCTGCATTTGAATGCTTCGATCATGAGGCAGGGCGACCTATCGGGGCGAACGGCCGTTCAACGAATGCTGTGAGCCACGCCGGCATCGAGCATCACGAGATGACCGGACCAGCGAATTGCCGCTGCTGCCATCTTGATGAGAATCGGGCAGCTGCCCTACCTCACACGCCTCCTTCGTCAGCCAGAGAGGAATGTCCGACATCGCGACTTCGACCCGCCGGACCGTGCGACCGCATCTTCACACCCTTCCGCATATTCGTCGGCCAATGCCTGACAACAATGACGCGTCGGCCCGTCAGAGTGTGCTGGATACTTCGTTATGCGCTTACCCATGGTACGCCGGCGTCGTGCCGCTTCCCTCTCGCACCATCGGGCGAAACGATCGATCGAGCTCGCGAACCGGCTCCTGAGGTCCTTGCTCGATGCTCTGGGGCACTGCGGTCGGCCGCTGTTGTACCTTGGGCGTCGGCGGCGCACAAGCGGTCATGAAGAAAGGTAGTCCCGTCACAAGCACTAGCGCGATACTGGTGATGGCTGGCATCTCGTCCTCCTCATCCGTCATCGGATCCTGCCTGGCTCCATCGCTGCTCTGCAGGCCGTTATCCGAACGGCTCACGGGCTCATCCCCATAAGCGCAACAGACATGCCAGAACCGATGCATGGCGAAGAGCAGTAAATCGAAGGGGATGGCCGGTCAGCGAGCTTCGGCGAAGGCGTACTGCGGATATTTTCCGCAGTACCAGAACCTAGAGTTGGCGCGAATGTCCACAGCGGAGGCACCGATCACACCTGAATACGGCCTCTGCTTTGATTTTTTTAGACGGAGAGGGAGAATGAACAGGGGCATTGAGCTTGCTCTTTGTCTATCTCAGCAAGGTGTGCTCAATCCTGGCGTCCCATCATCTGACTCCCACAGAGCCGAAGGAGGATCCTATGAGGGCAACAGAATATTTCGCTCGAGGTTGTGACCCTAACACCTTGGTCGTGAGACAAATCATGGAGGACGCCGTTGTGACGACCAGCCCGGCATCAAGCGCCATGGGTGTGGCAGAGCGCTTGAGCGAACAGAGCTTCGGGAGCTTGCCCGTGGTCGATGGAGATGGGACCTTGCGCGGGCTCGTCACGGAGTTTGATTTGCTGAAAGCCGTCGAGCAGGGGAAAGACCTCCGGGCGGTGTCCGTGTCGGACATCATGACCAAGGACGTCGTGACCACGACCGAAGAGACGCCGATCATGAATCTGATTCACCTGCTGCAGGAGCGGCACCTGATTCGCGTGCCGGTGGTGAAGGATCACAAACTGGTCGGCATGGTCGCACGGCGTGATGTGGTGTTCGCCTATGTGAAGGCCCGGGCCATCTACTGGCCGTAAAGGCGGCCCTGCGACAGAGGCGCCTTTACGGCATGACGCCTCAGGTGCGGCCGCCTAATGGGCTACGCTCGGCGCAGCCCTGGGCGACGGCTGCGCTTCCTGCGCGCCGTGACGCGCGAAAACTCCCACCGTGATGGACATGGTCAGAATGGCACCGGCAAAGGCCGCCGCCATGTCCTTTTGGGCGTCCCATTCGTCGCCTTGAGTTCCGAGGTACATACTGCCCAATTCCGGGCTGACGATCATGGCCACGATCGCCTCAACAACTTCAAAGAACCCGCTCTGCGCGAGAATGCTGCTCACCGGCATCACATAGGACCAACTCCCCTGCAATCCTGCCCGGCGCACCAACAATTCCCGCAAGGGATAGACCAGCAAGAGGCCATAGGTAAAATGGACGAGTCTGTCGAATGGGTTCCGACTCAGACCTCCCATGTCCCTCAGCCAGAAACCGAACGGCACCTCCGCATAGGTGTAATGGGCGCCGATTGCATGGAGCACCATGAATACGGCAATGAGCCAGTAGGATGTGGCAGAAAACGCGAACCGCCGATAGGTCAGGACAAGGACCGTCACAAGTGCGATGGCGAGCAGATTCTCCAACAACCAATCCTGGCGACTGACCGGGTTGATTGCCAACCAGATCCAGATAATGCCATAGCCCAGCAATAGCCCCGCCGCGGTCCGGCGATGGGCTACCTGCGTCGTGTCACGTGGCGATATCGTTTCTCCCAGTTTATCCTCCCGGCTACTCTGAAAACGCCGCTTCAGACTCCAGCGCGGTTTCCGCCCCTCGTAGCGCACGCACGATCAGCAGCACCGTCATCGACATGAGGGCGCCGTAGAGTGCCGCGGCCATATCCTTTTGCGCATCCCAGATATCCCCCTGCGAGCCTAAATAGGTCACGCCCAATTCCGGATGGACTGCGCGAGCCACCCACGATTCAATAATTTCCCACAGTCCGCTCAACCCAAGGACGGTCATGACGGGCAGATAATACACCACCCATCCCCGGATGCTTGCGCTCAGCCGAAAGAGTTCCTCCATCGGATAGGCGAGCAGGAACCCGAAACTGAAATGCACGACGCGATCGAAATGATTGCGGCCGAGATGCAACACCTTGTCCATCCATACCCCGACCGGCACTTCGGCATACGTATAATGCACGCCGATCGTATGCAAGGTGAGGAAGGCCGTGATGAGCGCATAGGAGGTATGCGACAGGGGAAGAATCCGATGCGTCACCACCAGCAGGACGACGAAAAGGACCGGCAGAATACTCGCCAGCAACCAGAATTGCGGATCGACCGGAGCCTGTGCCATCCAGATTGACACCGTCAGATACCAGAGGAGCAGCCCGATTGAGATCAGTTTGTTGCGACTCACCTGCAGGTCTCCTTGTAAAATGGTACAGGAAGGAAAGCCCCCAATCAGACTGACGAAAGGATTGAGTTACTCTACTGGATGATCCCCCGTCCTGCAACCGCCCGCGGGTCGGCCGGCGATGTCTCTGCACCCCTTCCTGTCTGGTTGCGAAACCCACTTCCCGCACACCACGCCCATCACAATTTGGACTCAGAAAATGCCTCTCGACATTCCCGATCTAAAAGACTCTCGCCGGAAAGAACGCATGGCGGAGGTGCGAGTACAGCGCATACAGATCGTCTGGCGCGGGCGGGCCGAGCAGGCAATCGAATCAGTACTGACCGGAGTTCTGCAGCGAACAGACTAGGAACGGCGAACGCAGAGAGTTTTTAGGTGGACGGCCTGGCGTGAGGTTCCGGGTCTTCAATGACCGCCCCGCATTCAAGACAACGGTAGCGAGGAGGTTCGTCCTCATCGTCGCAACGGATGCGATCGATGAGTCGCATGTGAAGGCAGGTGAGGGTCCGTGCCATGGTCGGATCAAGTTGAGGACTACGCATAGAGACCTCCCCGGATCGCGGCGGACTATGTACCCATCAACGGAAAATGCGCCCCAACCCTAGCAGATTCATCAAGACTTCACACTACGAATTTTCCGCAGATTCATGCCAGACGTATACTGACACAAGAATTAGTAGCCTGACGTGACCATCCGCTACATATAGGGATGACGCTCCGTGAAGCCTTGAACCGCAGCCGCCGACTCCTTCGCCATCACAGAAGAGGAATCCTGCCCGACTGCCACCTCTGCCGGACGAACGACACTTCGCGCGGCTGCTGAAAGGGGGACACATTCAATGCCCTCTTTCACTGCCTGACAAAGAAACGTCCTAAGCCTCCACATAAACGCCTGCTCGTCCGCTCGGGAACGAATGGTCCGCACCCTTCCAACAGCGCCGAAGAATGGAACACAAGGTTCAGCACCTCATACTGTTGGTTCCGCATTTGACGGACGAGTTGCATCATTCTGGGGGAGGCCTAACGTTTACTTGAGGCCGCACAGGGACGAGGGCCGCATATCAGAACCTACAGGCGAACAAGTCCTTCAATGATGGCATGCGTTGTCAACGCGACAGTGGAATGAAGGTTCAGCTGGTCCATAATGCGGAACTTGTGGAACTCGACGGTCTTAACCGCGATGTTGAGCAACGTAGCGACCTCTTTCGTCCCCCGTCCTTCCGCAATCAATTGCCAGACTTCGCGTTGACGAGGGGTCAGAGAAGACAATGCCGGACTTTTCATCTTGTCCTGCGCCCCGCTCGCATCCGGCCTCACCACAGTTTTGGCAATAAGTGGCGTGAGATACCATTGCCCCATCAAGACGGCATGAATGGCCTGCGTCAGTTCGGCTGGTTGTGAACGTTTCAGGACATAGGCCAAGGCGCCGCCCTTGAATGCCCCAGCGACATGCCAGGAGCTTTCCTGAGCAGTCAAGAAGACGATTTTACTTTCAGGCACTGTTCTCGCGAGCGGACGGAGCGCATCCAAGCCATTGAGCAAAGGAAGGAGGACCTCCATGACAATGATGTCAGCTCGCAGGTGTTCTGCCTCGCTGAGGAGCGCGCGCCCATCGGCAACAGTTCCCACGACATCACACCCGGGCTCGAGCAAGGCGCGAGTTCCGGCCGCGACAAGGGCCATCTCATCCGCAATAAGTACTCGTGGTCTGCGCTGCTGACGATGATCTTCCGGCATGGGATTCTCTGCTACCTCATGCGATCCATAACGCTTTTCTCACGCAGGCGAACTATAGCGCAGATACAATCTGACAGATGTCGCCGCTCCTCCTACGTACTGCATTCCAGGGAGGGGGCATAACACAACGACCTCACGACCCTCAGGAAGCCGACCGGCGTTGCGAGGCTTTCAGCGCCGCCGTGACGGCTGTTTTCTTGCGCAGACGCTCATTGGCTGCCACGGTTCGCTCCAAGGCCTCCGATTGCGGTCTGCGTCGACGATCGCCCCCTCGCTGCGCTTCTTCCATGGCTGCTGTGATCGCTGCCTTCTTACGGTGCAGCTTCGCCACCTCGACGCTTCGCGCCAACGCGGCCGAAACCTTCGGCGAGCTTTCCATCGCGCCTTTCCGTTGGGAAATCTCCATCGCGGCGGTGACATCATCGTTCTGCTGCCGCTGCTTGGCCGCCAAGGCTTTGCGCGCCAGCGGGCTGGATGACGTAGTCGGCTTCTTTATCTTGCTGGTCTTCGAGAGGCCTTTTGGTGCCTTCATGTCTTCCTCCTCATCGTGACTTGGCTTTTGTCTTGCAGCGTGACAGCCGCCCAAAAACATCCAACATTATACCAAGGCATTTCGGCGGAGGATGAACGCTCACATCTCACCGGCCGACGGCATTGTGTTCCCCGCATTGTCGCGGCATACTGGACCTACTTTTTATTTCTCCCCGAGGACACAACGCGATGCTGACACGACTCTGTTCCTCTGGATTGGTGCTGACTCTTCTCTTGGCCATCTCGCCCAGCCTGACTCTGGCCGACCCGGGCGGCACGGGCACTGCCCTGAAAGGTGACGCCGTGCAAGGCCAGGTCCTCTTTAACGGCAAGGGCATTTGCCACTACTGCCACGGCGTGGACGGAGTGATCGACAAGAAACCTTCACTCAAGCCGGAGACGGTGGCGGCCATCGCAAAACAGGCGGCATCGGCGCCCGATCTGCGCAATCGCGCCGTGCACACGCTCAAAGACAACAAGGCCCGCTTTCGCGCGATACGGGAAGGCCATCCCGGAAGCGGCATGTTCCCGGATTCGACGCTGAGCGATCAAGACATTACCGACATCCTCGCCTATCTGGCAGCGCTCAGACAGAGTGCCGCGGCACCCAGTAAGAGTCCGTACTAACCCATCAGCACCTCCCCCATTTCAACGCGACAACTTTCCCCTCGGCCGCAATGACCGCCGATCCTGGCGTTGTCCTCATTGAGCCGTCACCGTACCGATCCCCTCTCGAAACTGAATCGACGTCCTGAATGCAGCGCACTTGGCCTGCATCGTTCGCGCAAGGAACGTCCGCTCCTGTTCATCGGCACGCCTGACGCGACAATCTTCAATCCGGACCGGGTGGAGAAGAATCTTCTTCATTCGATTCCGATCCACCTCCACGAGAAAGAGAAAGGAGAGATCATTGCGCTCTGTGCTGTCGACCATGTAATCATCCACGAAGTCACCGGCGGAATAGAGAATGGCTCTCCCTTGATACCATTCGATGCCTTGCGGGGTGTGATTGGAATGTCCCCAATAGAGGTCCGCCCCCAAGTCGAGCACCTCGCGAGCCAGCACCCGCATCGCGTGTGACGGCGCCCCCCCAATTGGGTCCGACATGGGCGCTCACGATGACCACATCCGCCTGCCTCCTCGCCGAAACGAGCAACTCGGCCATCCGCGCCCGATAGGGAGGCGCCAACCCGCGCTCGTTGTACGCCACATAATTAACCCCCGCCGTGTGTTGCGTCGCTTCCCACTCCGGCTCATTGTCCGTCAACGCCACACAGGCGACAGCGCCACCCGGAAGATTGAACAGCGCCGGAGCGTGCGCCTCGCCCAAGGTCGCGCCGGCTCCCGCGCGTGCGAGGCCGGCCCGATCGAGCCGCGCAAGGCAATCCATGAGGGCCTCCCGGCCATAATCCAACACATGGTTGTTTGCGAGCATCACCCCATCGATTCCTGCAACCCGCAAGACGTCCAACGCACGGGGGCCGGCGCGAAAGTGAAAGGCCTTTGTCGTCGGATGCCACGGGGCGCCCCGATTACTGATCACACATTCTAAATTGATCAATCGGCAGTCGGCGCGCCGCATCACGGGAAGCAGATCGCCCCACAGGGCCTCTGGATGTACCGCAGGGTTTTCGATCACAGACTCGTTCACCATGCGGCCGAGCATCACGTCGCCGGTCAATGCAATGTGCATCGCGCTTCTGGGGCGATCCTTCGCCCCCCCGAATCACATACGCCCTAGCCTATCGTCCGAAGCGCCCCATCACCTGCGCTTCCGCCAGCACATGGCCCTTCATCGCCGCCATCACCTGCGCCTTGGTCGCTTTCGGTTTGAGCGGCAGGTCACGATCCAGTGCGTACAGCCTAAAGTAGTACCGGTGCGGCTTGCCGGGCGGGGGACAGGGCCCACCGTAACCGACTCGATGGAAGTCGTTCATGCCCTGATGCGCATCATTCGGCAACACGTCCTGCATGGGCAGCCCCTCGGCCAACCCACGCACGTCGATGGGAATGTTAAACAGCACCCAATGCACCCAGGTTCCCCCTGGCGCGTCGGGATCGTCCGCGATCAGCGCAAAGCAGCGGGTGCCTACAGGAGGGTGGTTCCAGCGCAATGGTGGCGAACGGTCCTCCCCGTCACAGGTATGCGGCTTCGGAATGATCTCCCCCTCCTTGAACGTCCCCGCGATCAGTTCAAACGTCGGCATGTCGCCCCCCCGTCACCGGTTCTTCTCCGCAGAATCTGCAGCAGGCGATACCGCCTGACGCATTTACAACCAGGTCCGTTCGGCATCGACCGCCTGCTCCCCCCACAAGACACTCAACGGCAGATCGAGGAGCGCATGGGCGCCGGGACGCAGGCCGGGTAATGCCCGGGCTGGGCCACCATCGTACGTGCCGTCATCATGGCGTCATCGAAGCGCGCTTCAAACAGCAACCGTTGATGCCCCTGGCTTCCCGACCCGCTCCGTCGCTCAAGGACGACGCCACGTCCTTCCTGCTCCAGCGCCGCGATACTCTCCACCGGAAACACATGCGTGTCGTCCTGGAGAAAGAGCGGATCAGCCCGAATAGCCGCGCTCACCTGCCCAACATCGACGCCCGGTTCCACTTCGACATAGACATAGCGCTGCCTCGCTCCATCAGCCGCGACCTGTTCGGTACAGAGCGCTTCTTTCACACCCGTGACCTGACGTGCCATCGCCGTATGATGCAGGCTGGCCGCCACACGATGCGTGGTCGCGAGTTCACCCTCCGGCACCAGCAGGCCGAACAGCGAGCGGAGGAGCGACAGCGCCCCCGGATCCCATCCGGCACCGACAATGGCCGAAACGTCAAACCGGACGGCGAGCCGGTGAATCGCCTCGCGGTGAATCTGAAACGCCTCCCCATGCAGGATGGACGATTCGACGATGGGGACGCCATGCTGGAGACAATCATGGGCCGTCTCAAACACCTGCGCCGCCGGCACGCAGAGCAGCGCCCCATCCATGTGCGCCACCTGGGCGGTATGAGAGACAACCGGCACCTTGCTGAAAACATCGGGGAGGGGCTGCGCAAGACGGTCCAGGCGCCGCACGATGGCCACAAGAGTCAGCTCCTTCCGTTCGAGCACAACATCCGCACTGGCCCGGCCCACCCTTCCGAATCCGACGATACCCAGACGCAGCCCCTTTTCTCCCTTTCGATTTCTCCGTTTGACCACGCGTGACTCCTCGTACGGACGCTCCTATGCGTGACACACCGGGAGAGCAATCCTGGTGCCTGCCACACATCCGCGTTGCCCGCGTAAAACCGGCTGGTGATTTCCGGAACAAACGTGCCGAGATCGAAGGGATTCGTGGAAGGAACACGCCGACGCGCCGATCCGTTGCCTGGAACGCCGGATGGGGTCTTGTACTGTTCCGCAGCATCAACTGACGTGCGCTTGTAGCGGATTTCCTCAATCGGTCCCGGTGGACGCAGGACTGGCCATTGCATACAAGCCTCAAACGAGGGCTGCCGATGTGAAAGGAACCAGCGTGGTACAGACCCTAGGTCGGAGGTTGGTAGTGTTCGGCATGCTGCTTTCCATGGGCTGCATCGGCCCCCTACAGCAATGGGGAGAAGAAACCGCCTTTCATCGCAAGACGACATCGTTCGACCCCGCCACGCTGAAACAGGAACAGGCAGCGGTCTTAAATGCGGTCGTGGGATTCGGACTGGAAGGATATGCCCATCAAGTCTCACGTTCGCTGTCGAGCGCCTTGGAACAGCGCCCTGCCCAGATCATTGCGCTCCCGGCACACGAATCCCTGAATCGCATCAATCGCGGAGGGTTGACGCCGACGTATGCAGACATGGTTTCCGCCTATGCCAGAACCGGCATCCTCAACCGGGCAGGGTTGCAGGAACTCGGCATGGCGCTGCAAGCCGCCTATGTCTTTCAGCCCAGCCTCGCCTCGTTCAGCCAATCCATGTCCGGACGCTTCTCGTTCTTCGGCTTGCGGGTACTCCAAACTCGGGTCACGATGCTGCGCCTCAGCCTGCAGCTATGGGACACGAGGACGGGGGATATCGTCTGGGAAGCGTCCGGTGAAGCGACGCTGGCCGGCGAGGACGTCCGTGAATTTCGCATCCCCTTCGATGAGATCGCCCGCCGCTTATGGACCCACATGCTGGACGATCTGTTCAAAGACTTACCCGCTCAATGACCGGGCTCCCCGCTGTCCCTATTTGCGACAGCACAAGCCACTCCGCTGAGGCATCTGCCCCCAACCTCTTCCTAGTCACCATAGGTGGCAGGGCCAGATGGAGCGACAGGCCTGCTTCACGACATTACCGCCCACCAGTACTCTGGGGGTACGCGACTTGCTGGTTGTTTTCACTGAGACTGTGAGAGCGGGAGAGCCGCTTCCTTCTTTCCATGGAGTACTCCATGTCCTATGTCGGCGTAAATATCGGCGCGCTCACCGTCAAAGTCGCGACCATCCGTGGTGACACTAGAACCGCAATCGTCATGGCCCATCAAGGCCGACCGCTCGAAATTCTGCAGGAGATGCTGAGCCGCCCGGAGTTTGCCGACGCCGAGTATTTCGGCGTGTCCGGGCAACTTGGCCATGTGCCGGAGGTGGCGGCGATTCAGCGGGCGCTCAAGGAAGTGGGCGGCAGGTTTGACGCGGTGGCTTCGCTCGGCGGCGAATCGTTCTTAGTGTACCTGCTGGTCGACGGCAGATTGACCAATGTGCTGTCGCACAACAAATGTGCGGCGGGAAGCGGCGAGTTCTTCGTGCAACAGATCGGCCGGATGGGGCTGGGCATGGAGGAGGCGGTTCGTCGGTCGTTCGACGGCAAGGTGGTCCCGCTGGCCTCGCGCTGTTCGGTCCACTGCAAATCCGATATCACCCACAAGCTCAACCGCAACGAAGCCACGCCCGAGGACATCCTCCATACGCTGCACGACAGCATGGCCAACAAAGTGATTGCCCTGCTGGAGAAAGGCGTGCGCGCGCCCAAACGGGTACTGCTGATCGGCGGCGTGACCCATAACGATGCGATGCTGGCGGCGCTGCGGAACAAATTGCCGGACACGGAATTTGTCGTGCTGCCGGAAAGTCCCTGGTTCGAAGCCTGGGGCACCGCCCTCCTGACCCGCGACGACCCGCACCATCGGTCGCCGGCGTTTGCCGCGCCGCCCGAACTGGGACACCTCCCGCCGCTCCATCAGTACGGCGAGCGGGTGCAGGTGATCGACAGCCCTCCGTTGCAGACACCGCCCGACGGGCCGCTGGTCCTCGGCGTCGATGCCGGTTCGACGACCACGAAGGCCGTGCTACTTGATCCCGCGACGCATCGGGTCGTGGCCTCCCACTACGGGCGCACCAAGGGCAATCCCGTCGCGGCCACACGAGAATGCCTGCACGCCCTCGTTGACGCGGTGGGGAACCGCCCGATCGGCTTGATCGGCACCACCGGATCCGCTCGTGAACTGGCCGGCGCCTATCTCGGCACCGAACATGTCTACAACGAAATTTCCGCCCATGCGGCAGGTGCGACGCATTTCGACCCGACGGTGGACACGATCTTTGAAATCGGCGGACAGGACTCCAAATACATCTATCTGCGAAATGGGGTGCCCATCGACTATGCGATGAACAACGCCTGCTCGGCCGGCACCGGCTCCTTCCTCGAAGAGAGCGCCCAGAGTGATCTCGGCATTACCGTGTCCGGCATCGCCGACCTGGCCATCGCAGCACCAGCGCCCGTGCAGTTTAAGGCGACCTGTGCGGCGTTCATCAACTCCGACATCCGCCTGGCTCAGCAGAAGGGCCATCCTCGCGACAACATCGTGGCCGGATTGGTCTATGCGATCGCCGCCAACTATCTCAACCGCGTGAAGGGGGCTCGCTATGTCGGCAAGAAGGTCTTCCTGCAAGGCGGGGTGGCCTTGAATCACGCCGTCGGACATGCGTTCGCCCACAGTGTGGGCCGCCCCGTGGTCATTCCTCCCAGTCCCGAACTCCTTGGTGCGCTGGGAGTCGCCTTGCTCGCCCTGAAACGATCCGAAGCTGTCTTAGGATCGCCGGTCGATCTCTTCACGCTCGGTTCGCCGGACATGCAGCTCGTGGGCCACTTCACCTGCGGGGCCTGCAAAATGTACTGCACCATCGACCGGTTCATGGTTGCCGGACGCCGTTTTCCGTTCGGCGGCCGCTGCAGCCTGTACGAAAATGTGTGGAAACGAAAAGCCCGCACGGCCGGAGTCACGGACCTCGTCGAACGACGAGCCGAGGTCCTCTTTCATGTGTCGCCGACCCGGCCCGCCGCCACCCCGAAACAGGAACGGGTTGCGCGTAAGCACTGGGGGGTCGGACCCGCCTATGAAAGCGCCAAAGCCTTCGTCCGTGAATCGTTGGGCCACTCGACGGCGATCGCTCCGACGGACAGCGTCCGCATCGGCATTCCCAGAGCCCTGACGACTCACTCGCTGTATCCCCTCTACTCGACCTTCTTTACTCACCTGGGAATGGAGGTCGTGCTCTCGGATGTAGACCCGCGAGGCGACCTCACTTCCAATTCCGGCTTCTGCTTTCCCGCACAAATCGCACACGGTGCGGTGCTGGATCTCACACGCCGGAACGTGGCCTTGATTTTCATTCCCCATGTGATGCGCATGCCCCATCCCAACCAGTGCCGAGAATCGTACCTCTGTCCGATCACTCAAGCTGAACCCTACTTTCTGTCTAAGGCGTTCCCCGACAGCAGCCTGCTCTCGCCGGTACTCGATTTCACCAACGGGTATCAGAGCTGCACGGCCCTGGTCGACACGGCGGTCAAGCAACTCGGCGTCACACGTGAGGCGGCTGAATCCGCCTGGACCGCGGCCGTGCGTGCTCAGACCGAAGCCGAACGCACCCTCAACGAGCTGGGAACGCAGGCGCTCGAAGCAGCCATTGCCGCAGGCAAGCCGGCCATCCTCCTCGCCGGGCACAGCTACAACGCCTTCACGCCGGAGGCCTCGCAATCGGTCGGCAAAAAACTGTCGAGCATGGGCGTCGCGGCCATTCCTGCCGACTGCCTACTGCCCGTCGGAGAGGGCCCCACGTCCTGGCATTTTGCCAACCAGGTGCTGAACGCCGTGGCGCTCGCAAACCAGCATCCCCAGTTGTTCCTGTTGAGCGTCAGCAACTTCAGTTGCACCATCGATGCGTTCACCCACTCCATGCTCGCGGCCGAGCTGGGCTCGAAACCCTATCTGATCCTGGAGATCGATGCCCACACGGCCGATGCGGGAGTCCAGACCAGGTTGGAAGCCTTTTTGGATATTATCGGCAATTATCAGGACAACCGGCGCAGCAGCGCGGAGACCTTCTCTCCCTGCCGGCTCATCTCCGGAGGGCACATCGTGCGCTCCAGCGGGGAGCAGGTTCACCTGACGGATCCGAGGGTCACGATCTATTTCCCCAACTTTTCCCCCTATCACGCCCAAGCCGTCGCCATGGCCTCCCGCTGGCTCGGACTGCACCCCGGCAGCATCCTTCCATTGAACCGTGCGCAGCTGGACCGGGGGCTCCAGTACACCTCCGGCCGCGAATGCCTGCCCCTGCCGATCTGCATCGGCCAACTGCTCCAAGTCCACGAGCAACGCCGTTCCGGCGAGGTGGCGGGCTTTTACATGCTGCGGGGCGGGGCTCCCTGCGTGAGCGATTCCTATATGGGCTACTTGGAGCGGTTTATCGCCGAACAGCGGATGGCCGACCTGTTCTTGTTCGACCCTCGTGAAGAGAATGGCTACTTGGGATTCGACAAGGAACGCCTGACCAAATCGTTCTCCCCCGCCATTGTGATCGGGGATGTGCTGGTGGAAATCGATCACGTGCTTCGGGTGGTGGGAGGCCCCGGCAGCATCGAGCGCCTGCAGGCTGAGTGGGAACACTTTACCGAGCACTCGGCAACACTAGAGGACTTTCACACCAACTTGCCCGCATTCGTGGACACCTTGGCCACGCTCCCGCGCACCAAGGATCCGCTGACCTGCCCCCGCGTCGTCGTGGCCGGCGATTTCTTTACCCGGTTCAGTTCCTTCTTCATGGACGGTGCCCGCGACCGTTATGCCGAACAAGGCATCGTCCTCAAGCCGGTCGATCTGAGCGACCTCTTTCTCTACTTCGCCTACGATGAGATGGCGTGGACTGCCAGAAACTGGGGCCTGCAGCCCGGAGGTCTGGCCATGGCCAAGGCTTGCACCAGGATCTTCGCACCGGAAGGGAAACAATATCTCCACCAGTGGATCGGCCATCAGATGCTCCAGGGCGTGGAAGAACATTACCGCGGGTTGTTCCAGAAAACCGGTTTGCTGGTCGCAGGCCCGAACGTCGCCTCCACCGTCTTTCACAAAGGTGCCGAGCACGTGTCCCACACGATCTGGGGGGAACTGCTGCCCACCATCGGCAAGGGACTGGATGCGGCACGGGAGGGCTATGACGGCTTGATCCTCATCGGACCGTTCAACTGTCTGCCCTTCCGGATTTCCGAGGCCATTCTCAAGCCGCTCAGCATTCAACAGGGCATGCCGATTCTGACCTACGAGAGCGATGGTTATGCCATCTCGCCGTCGGTGCTGCGGCAAATCGACGTGCATATTCAACAGGTGCTCGACCATGCACGCCGGCCCCGTGCCGCGCCGGCGTAAGCAAAGGACCATCCAGTGCGTACGGGGCTGTCATCCCTCTTGATCGGAATGGTGCTTGCCGGGCTCCTAATCGGTCCATCGCCTCCAACCGAGGCGACAACAGAGACCGAGCACGACTCTCCCACCGCGGTCGTTCGCGCAACCCTCGATGCCGTATTCCATATTCTGGAAGATCCGACACTGAAACCGGCATCACAGGCGACACAGCGGCGGCACTTGCTGGAACAAGTGATCGCCGAGCGGTTCGACTACGAAGAGATGTCCAAGCGGACACTAGCCGCCCACTGGAAGGCCCTCAGCGAGACGGACCGGCAAGCATTCGTGCAACTCTTCAAGGCATTTCTCTCGGACCAATATACGGCGAGGATCGAAGGCTATGCGGGCGAGCGGGTCGTCTATCTGTCTGAGCGCACGTCCGACGGGTATGCCGAGGTTCGCACCAGACTGGTGTCCGACAAGCTGGACCTGCCGATGGACTATCGACTTACCGGCAAACATGGCGCCTGGTACGCCTATGATGTCATCGTCGACGGGGTCAGTCTCGTCATGAACTACCGCAGTCAGTTCACAAAGATTATCGCGGAATCCTCGTTTCACGAACTCCTGCGCCGCCTGCGGGAACGCCCTGCGAAAGACCAGGCCACATCGAAGGGCTGACGCCTCCTCCCCCCACCCGCCGCACCGCAGAATGGTTGTATTACGTAGAGACCCATACTCAGCACTTGACGAAATCTCCGAATCGGCCGAGAATTCGGCTCGCTATTCGTACCTACTTTGCCCAAAATCGTGTTGCGAGAGTGAAGATTGCGTAGCTGTATGCTCATCCCTCAAGGGAGGGGAAGCAAACTGGTGTAGCGGGTGCACCTATCTGTCAAACAACCTTCCCTCCCGATTAGTCGGAGTGAGTATGGTGCTGCCGTACCCTGGAAGGGAGACACATTGTGGCGACGGCAACTGTTGAGATCTCTGAACGCTTGCGCAGCTTGATTTGCAAACAAAAGCTGGTTGTGTTTGCAGGCGCAGGCATTTCTTCCGAGTCACCGACCCGGCTACCCGGCTGGTTTAAAATCAATCGAATGATCTTCGAGGCATTGTGTATCCAGGTGGAATCTTATTTCGGGCGTTCGGGGTATCTGGACCAAATACGAACTGCGATTAATGAGCGGCGTGAGATTGGGCGCTTCCCGCCTGATTACCAGGCTCAAATTCTGGAAGAGTATGCCGGCCTAGACTACTTCCATGCACTCCAAGCGCTTGACGTGAATGTTCGTAACGCCGGGCACGATACTCTTGCTCACCTCGCGCGTCATGGGGCTCTTGCAGCGATTCTGACAACGAACTTCGATCGGCTCATTGAGCAAGCACTCGATGCAGTCGGCGTTGAATATGAAGTCGCAAGCGAAGCGGCATCTTATGAGCGATGCTATCGGGCGATCAAGGCCGCAACTAGCTCGAAGCTGCCTGTGCTTAAAGTGCATGGATGCGTCAGCGATGCGAACTCGCTGGTTGACACACTGAAGCAGCGGTTGCTCGGGCGAAATTCGAGCTTAAATAGGGCATTGGAGTTGTTGATCGAGAGGCATCCGTGGGTATACACGGGGTTTTCGGCTGCGGACCTGGAAACAGATGACGACTATCTGCGCATCTTGCCTTGTGCGGCACGCTCACCAGGAATCGGCTACGTCCAATGGCCGGGAGCGAAAGGACTCGACCCTGGGGCGGTGAAATTGCTGGAGAAATATTCCGGCAAGGCCGAGACTATCAAGGCCGAGACGCACGATGTTTTTGCAGCGATCGCACAGGCCGTCGAAGCACCACCGCCTCGGTTTGAACTCGCCGGGAAACCGGATACAGACGCAATCGTGCAGGAGACGCTCACATCCTGGGCCGCCGGGCTGCACCCGGCGACCGCGATCAACTGTCTGGCCGCAGTGTGCGAGAGCAATGCAATGTCCTTTGCAGCGTTCGAAATTCTGCACCGTTTCTGGAAGGATGTCCTGCCGAAGGACCGCAAAGGCGAGCATTTCGAGCGATATCGCCAAGTTCATGGCCGCCTGGGAATGGGGTACGGCCAACTGAGCCTGCTCGAGGATTCAATGTCGACGAAAGGAGAAGAGAGCCTCCAAAATCTGCTTCGCCGGGCACACGCTGGTGATCCGCTTGCGGCGGCATGGGCCGGCACCACCTGCATGTGGGCTGGAAACCGGGAGTTGGCGATGCAGATGTTGGTTCTGCATAACGAAAAGCTGGAAGACGATCACGTTTCGAAAGAGGTCAGCGTCGACTGCTGGATGGCGAAAGCGGAGATCCTATTTTTCTACTGCGAGCCGGAAGTGATCCTGAAGAGTTGGCCGGGTGCCTGGAAATACGCGGAAGTCGCCGGCGATTTGCCACGGCAGGCAAAATGCGGAGCGCTGACGGCGCTGTACTACGCAGAGTTTGATCCGGAAAACTACAAGGAGTTTGTAAACTTCGCTCAACCGGTGTTTGATCGCGCAGCTCGGCTGAATGATCCTGGAATCAATGGTTTCATCAGCCTAGCGGCCGGTCGATATCTGACACGGACCGTCGAGAACCCAAATCAGGCGGCAGAGGAACTGCGAAATGCGTACGAGGCCCTCAAAGTCGCTGGCCGTCCAGCTTGGGCGTTGTATGCACAGATTGAATTCGCCAAGGCGCTTGCGGACAACCGGCAAATGGATGAGGCGGCAAGTATGCTGAACACAGCGAATACCTTGGTCGATCGCTGGCCGATCTTGTGTGTTGTGCATGCGGAGGCGGTAGGGCAACTCAATCTGATGGTCGGCCAAAAGGCGGAAGCACGTACGGCATTCGAGAATGCGATCGAGTTCTCGACGAAGGCTGGGATTGCGCGTAAGGCCGAAGTGCTTCGGAAGGCGCTGGCGAACTGTTGAGAAGACAGCACTAGCCGCTCTAAATTGAACCGCAACGCAATTGCGCCTATAACGAGGCGGTTGAAAGCCTCTTGGCGCGCTGAAGAGTTACATCATCTCTCAAATTACCCATTACTCGCGAGGCGAGGTCACATAAAGATTTTTGTGTTAATCGAATGATTTCATGATCATCAGCGGCCCCATCAAAGCAGAGGCTATCTGAAGCTGTTGGCATTCGAGCAATGGGTCAAAGAGTCTTAACCTGGGATATATAAAACCCTGACCAGATCAACCTGTTCCCGTCTCAGATCTTGAAGGTTCGAGTGTAGTCCGATGAAGATTCGGCCCATGCCTCAAAACGCAGTGCAGGTCCTTGCGCGAGGCTTGGTAGACGACCGCGCTACTCAGATGGTTATCAAATACTTTCATAGTGAGGACTGACGCACGAGCTTGAGGGTAATCACGGCCTACCAAGCCAATGAAGATGACTATCGCCGCAACCAGCGATAGTCCGGAGTATTAGGCCACCTGTCCACGATAAGAAGGATTCACTGATGAGTAGGAAACAGCGGGACATGAAGACAGTTGATACGGACAGCTGGGTCCGTGAGATGGATTGGGATGAATTTGAGTCGCAACTGACGCCTTCCACACGGGGAGGAACATCGCGAACTGCCTCGGGCCAGGCGCTCCGAGACCACTTCGGGCCGGAGAAGTACGAGCGGCTCCAGAGGCTGGCGGAGCGTGTTCGCTCAGCCCGCCAAAAACGGGGGCCGCTCCGGGGGAATATCATCTTCATCCCCGGCATCATGGGCTCCGAGTTATCCGTGACCGAAGACGGTGATGACGAGGTCATCTGGGTCAGCTTTCTCAGACTCATCCGGGGAGGGATCGCGAAACTTCAGCTCGACAAGGATGGGACTCAGGAGGCGGACTCCGGGCTGCGGGTCGAACCCAGCGGGCTCGACAAGGACAGTTATGCCGAAACGGTTCTCTGGCTGAAGGCCTACTGGAATGTTGAACCCTTTGCCTACGACTGGCGGAAGGATCTCGACTTGGCGGCCGACAATCTCAAAGCCCTCATTGAAACAAAATTCAAGGACCAGCCGGTGCACCTCGTTGCCCATTCCATGGGCGGCCTGGTGTCCAGGAATTTCATCCGGCTGTATCCCAAAGTGTGGAAGGCCATGCTGGAGCCCAAGAAAATTCAGGGCGGCCGGCTCATCATGCTCGGCACGCCGAATTACGGCTCCTATGCGATTGCGAACGCGATGGTCGCCGGAGACAAGCTCGTCAGAAGACTGGCCGCGGCGGATCTGACCCACGACTTGGACGAGGTCCTGGATATCCTGAATGGATTCGTGGGCAATTATCAATTGCTGCCCTCCCCCGCCAAGCTTGACGCTTCCGAACAAGGCCTCTATGAAAGCGGCAAGTGGGGACGCTATCCCATCGTGGCCGCGCACCTCGCGCGGGCAAGGAAATTCCATGAAGATCTTGCCGCGGCGCCCACCATCGATCCGGAGCGCATGACCTATATTGCGGGCTGCAATCAAGAGACGCTGACGGGTCTGCGAATTGAACTCCCGGGCATGTTCGAATTCGACACGAGCTTAACAGGCGATGGCCGCGTCCCCCATGCCCTCGGGCTGTTGCCCCAGGTACCGACCTATTACGTGGATGAAATCCATGGCGATCTGCAGAAGCATGACCAGGTTCTTGAAGCCATTGACGAAATCTTGCGAACCGGCAAAACCGGTGCTCTGCCGATGGAACCGGTCGCACCGCGTGCGGTTCGCGCGTTGACATCCCCTCGCGTCCGGGCTGTTCAAGATCGCCAAGAGGCCGAGCAGATTCGCCTGATCGCCGAAGCATCACAAGCCAACCGAAGCAGTGCCGCTGAACGCCGCCGGGCGGAGGCACTGCTTCGGCAGGCGATCATGGCCCAGACGCCCCCGGTGTCCCGCTCAGAACCGACTGCCCCGCCGACGAGGACCGGCGGTGAACCGGCAGCACACAGACCTGCGCGGGAAACTCTCTTGCTGAACATTGAGATCGTGCGGGGTGACATTCGTGATGTGAAGTCCCCGGCGGTGGTGGTCGGCCATTATCGAGGCGTGCCGCCGGTGCGAGCGGTCGGGGCACTGGACCATGCACTTGAGTTCTGGATTTCCAAGGCGGTCAAGCGAGGCCTGATCGGTGGAGGCGTGGGTGAAGTGTTTCTCATTCCCAACACGCAGAAGGCGCTTGCGGCCAGCACCGTGATCCTTGCAGGCATGGGCGAGTATGGGCGATTCAACCGTGAAGATCTCGATCTCCTATTCGCCAATGTGACCTATGGCGTCACCGCACTCGGCTGGCGTGAATTCGCGACCGTCGTGGTGGGCTCAGGAGAGGGCAATCTCTCCTTGGAACAGGCCATCGAGGGAATGCTTGAAGGCGTGAGCGCCGCGCTCATGCGGCTCGGACGGCAGGACCGGCTCACGACCCTGCGCATCGTGGAGTATGACGAGAAACGGTTCAACAGTATCAGGCATCTGTTACAGCAGATTGCCGCAAATCAGAACGATGGATTGAAGTTACGTATCACGGAACGGACGTTGCCGAAGCGCGCGCGGCGCAAAGACGTGTCACGGTCTCCGAATGGGGATACCATGAAGGGCAGCCGGATCACGATTGAACGGGACGGCGATGTCTTCCGATTTTCGGCCATCAGAGAACAGGCGGTGATTCCGGTTCGTGAGATTGCGATTCAGTCCGCCTATGCAGAGGGTGCCGCCGATTTCTTGATGAGCTCTCAAAGCCGGGAGGACCAGAAGAAATACGGCAAACTTCTTCACAGTTACCTCATGCCCGAAGACTTTCAAGACATGCTGGAGGTCAGCCCGCTCACCCTCATGGTCGATCGTTCAACCGCCGCCTTCCCCTGGGAAATGGCGGCGTTCGAACAACATGGCAAATCGATCTTCTACGGACCGGGGCGGCAACTGACACGACAATTCCGCACCACTTTGTCCGGCCCGCCGGGCCTGATCGCGCCCCAAACCGCCGACCGGCTGCGCGTTCTCGTGATCGCAGATCCGGCACCCGAAGCCGAATTCCAACTGCCGGGAGCGCGGGAGGAGGGGCGCGCCGTCGTACAGATTCTCCACACCATCAAAGAACAGCAGGGTCTCGATCTCAGCATTGAACAGCGCATCGGGGCGAACGAATGTGATCCGGTTGAACTGCTGGCCCTGATCCTGAGTGACGAATTCGATTTGATTCACTACTCAGGACACGGAGACTTCGATGAAAAAAATCCCGACCACAGTGGTTGGATCTTCGGCAAAGCACACGTGCTTTCCGCGAGAGATATTTTCCGCGCGCGGCGTGTTCCGCGCCTGATCTTTGCCAACGCTTGCTTCTCCGGTGTCGTTCGGTCCGGCAAACCGTTTGGTCTCGAGGAATCGACCCGCAGTCTCGCAGGATTGGCCCAAGCGTTTTTCGAACGAGGCGTGCAGAACTACATCGGCACCGGGTGGCCCGTGGATGATGCGGCCGCACTCACATTTGCCAAGGTGTTCTATTCAGAAGCACTCGAGGGAGCCGACCTCGGCAGCGCACTGGCCAAGGCGCGCGGCGAGATTATTGATCTTGGATCGACGTGGGGGGCCTATCAGCACTATGGTCAGGCCACGGCGAAACTGATCCTGAGGTCGGACAGCGGTTCTCAACGTCGCCGATAGTTTCGAGGTAGTCCCGTTGGCTACCGGTGACCGAAAGGTTCTCTCAAGGAGTCGGAATCACCTCTCATAACCTGCCAGATGATTGCTCCCGGCCAATCGGAGTAGCATGGGGCGGACTCAACGCTGATTTCACTCACGACCGTATCCGATCGGTATGACCATCCGCGCGCGGCGCCGTCATTCAAACAATCTGCTGCTCTGTCTGTTCCTTCTTCTCATCTGCGGCACCGACGCCGTTCGAGCGGAGACGACCGCCGAGGTTCCTCAAACCATGCCCTGGTTTACGGGAACACTCTTGTCCACGAGAGGAACTAGTCTAGGCCGAGGGCACACAGTGGTGGAGCCCTACGTGTACTACACACGCTACGGCGGCTTGTACAACGACAACTGGCGTCTCCAATCGGCCACCACGTCCCAGAGCCTCACGCAACAAACCTACTTCATTTACGGCCTCACCGACTCCCTCGACATCGAAATCGCGCCCCAATGGGTCGGTAACCACGCGCGAGGCGATTCTTCCGGCGGCTTCGGCGACCTTCCGCTCCAGTTGGGGGTCCAAGCCTGGCGCAGCCCCGTGCAATCCTGGGTGCCCGATGTTCGGCTTTGGGTCCAGGAGATCTTTCCCACCGGACGCTACTCCGACCTCAGCCCGGCGACGGCGGATCTGGAACGGACCGGAGGCGGCGCCTATGCCACAGCGTTCGGCATCGCCCTCCAAAAAGCGATCCCTTTTGGCGGAGAGCATGTCTTGCGGTACCGGCTCAACGCCACGTATGGCTTCTATTCATCGGTCGCCGTCCAGGGATTCAACGCCTACGGCGGAGGCTTCGGCACGACAGGTCGGGTCACGCCAGGATCGGTCGCTACCGTCACCATCGCCGGTGAGTACAGCCTGACCCGTCAATTCGTGCTGGCCCTCGACATCGGATTCCAAACCGTGAACGCCACGCATTTTTCAGGCGACCCCGGCTCCGACGCCCAGGGCCGACCGGCACTCGTGGGCCGGGGCTTCAGTAATCTGGTCACCATTGCACCGGCATTGGAATACAGTTGGAATCAGCATGTCGGTGTACTGGCCGGTCCCTGGATGAGCGTAAGCGGGCGAAACACGTCGGAGTTTTTCGGGATCGTGGCGGCGTTGTATCTCTACTTGTGAGTCTGTGATCGCCCGCCTTAGATGGCCGCTGCGAGCCGGGCGATCCACTGTTGTTGGAGCGGCAAGAGGTCGCCCGCGTCACCGGCTCGCAGGGCTTCGAGGTAGGCGCGACGCCCCTCCGGATCGGTCGGCGCCGTTTCGACCGGCGGCAGGGCGAGCTTGTATAAGAGTGCAGCCAGCGTCAAGCGACCGATGCGGCCGTTGAAATCCTTGAAGGGATGAATCCACTGGAAGCGCCAGTCCACCCAAGCCAGCAATGCGGCAGTGCGGGTGAGGTCGTCCTCCGGGAGATGGCGCAGCCGCTCGGCCAAATCATTGCAAAACGACCGTACCAGCATCGGCACTTGATAAAAGGGAGGCGGCTCCAAGGTGCCCACCTTCACGTCGGTCGTCCGAAATCGTCCCGCCCAGCCAGGAAAGAGATCTCCCGCCAAGTCGCGGTGCCTCTCGCACAACCAGTCCGGAGTAATCACAATGTCCTGAACGGAGGTTCGCAAGATCCGGTCGAGAATCCGCGCCAGCGCAACGGCAAGCCGTTCCGAGAGCTCCGGATAGGTCAAGGCCCCTTGTGTCGTTTCGAATGAGCGGGTAGTACCTAGGTGTCCGGGGTCGTCGACCATGGGTCAGATTGCTCCAGGAGGGTTTTGAGACGAGAGACCGTCACGGGTTCGCCCTCGAAGGTCATGGACTGCGAGACACGCTCCAGGATGACCTTGCGGTGGGCGTCGAGCACGGTACTTGGCGTTCTATGGGTCACTCGCCAGCGGCGAAATCTAGCTTCTAGGGCTTCACGTTCTGCAGCTTCTCCGCCATCCGCCGACATGGTGCCCATTCTTGCATGGAGCCACAGCCCACACAACCCCCTTCGAACCGCATCCAGCGAATTGGAGAATGACCCGTACCTCCTCGCCCGAAGCAGACTCAAACCGATGGCGCTCCAGCCTGATGCCCGCTGAGCCGGTGGAGGTGCCGGGACACATCGTGATACTGCGCCGGCGTCACGACATAACAATAATCGAACAGCCGGTCCGCGACCTCATCGGAAATCCCCGATTCACGCGCCTGGAGCATCTCCATGAACCGATTCATCGTCCGATATACCGCCTCGCTCTCGCCATTGAGCAGGTGGGCGCGCACCCTCGCCAGTTGCGCGACATAAGGCGAGAGGAGGCCTGTCTCAGTTCCATTCTTCGTCTGTTCGACAAGGACCGCCTGCGTCATCGCATCGAGCCAGTCCTGCTCCACGGCGAGAGTTGCGCCAGGCCCGCCGGGGGCTGCGACGATGACGCTCGCCAGCAATAAGCACGATGCGGCCGCCCACGTCATGTCTTCGATGATCCTCATGATGGCCTCCTCGTGCACACCCGGAATTCCACGGCTCGTCTCCACTGCACGACGATCATTCGGAAATCCGGCTCCGGCCAACCCTATTCCTCCCAGAAGAATTTTTCCCATTCCACGGTCCTGTCCCACCATTGCTTGTGCCGCTTGACGTCGTGCAAGGCGGGCGGGGTCACCTCGTAGCAAAAATTCCATGTCGCATCAGCAGCCTTGGCCGGGATACCTCCCTCGCGGACCTCCAACATATCCATGAAGCGGTTCATCGCCAGATACGTTCCCTTCCAATCGCCGCGATCATAGAGGCTCCGCACAAGGAGGATCTGCCCGACGTAGGGATCGAACGAGCCTGCCTCGCCATTGGCTGAGGCGACTCCCTCTTGTACGACGACGAACCCGGTCAATTGCTGCTCCCAGCCTTCGGGCCCGGTGTACATGGCAACCAGCGTGTTCACTCTCCACGTGACATCATGGGGCCGATCGGCCCACTTCTCCGGGACTGCATACCTGGCACTAGCGCCCCATGGGATCAGCGCGATGACGAATAGGCAGAAGAGGAGGGCTCTCACCTTGTGAGAAGTGATCATCGATTTCATGATGTCCCCCTTTTGTCGTCAGGGCACCACTCGAATCGTGCTTCGCAAGGCCTCCTCGGGTCCGTGCAGCGGACAGAAAAACGGACAGGTTTGAGCTCCCGACGCGTCCGGTTCCGGCTCGACCGTTAACCGGTCTGTGCTCACCTCCACCCGGATCGTCTCCCCTGGCGCGACATACACCCGCAGCGGCTTCACAGTCGAGGCTTCGGATCCCTCCGCAATCACAACCTGTTCGAACAGGCCCGGAGCTTCGAACACATGCGTGCGGGGTGTCGGGTTCTCCAGCATGAAGATCAATCCTCCATCGAGATCGGTGCGCTTGTGAATGACGACCTCGCGCGGAAACCAGGCCGCCGCGCCACCGTCCACATCATGAATGACGAAATGGAAGCTTCCGGCCAGGCTCATTGAAGGCATCACACCGCTCCCCACGATCACCAAGAGCAGGGTGAGCGTCATCATCGATACGCGCCGGTTGCAGCCAGGGATCACGTCGTTCACTTGCTACCTCATCCTTCGTCGTACTCCGAGGATCGCGCCTAAGGGACCACACGGATCGTCCCGCCCAGATGGGCATCCCCCTTATGAAGCGGGCAGAAAAACGGAAACTCTTCGATCGCGTCATCTGTGCGTTTTTCAAATTGCGCCGTGCTGATCCGCACTCGAACCGTATCTTCCGAGGTGACGTTGACCCGTAAGGGTTTCGTGACGACATCTCCGTGCGCGCCCGTGACTTCTTCGAACAACCCGTAAGCCGCAAAGGCATGGGTTCGGTCTGTGGGATTCTCCAACACGAACGCGATGCCGTCCTCCATCTCCGTGCTCCGATGTATCACCACGTCCTGCGGCACCCACAAGGCCCGCTTCTCGCCGATGTCTCGGACCACGAAATGGACCTCCGCAGCCCCGGCCGAGCTCCACAGACTCAGCGCCCCGACCAGGGCTGCGGTCGTCAGACCGTTCATCAGAACCGATGGTCTTGTGGGTTTCATGGCCTCAGACCTTCTGGCTACGGACGAACGGAGCACTCAGCCGCCGCCGACTTCACCCCTGGTTTCGATGACATACAACTCCCCCTTCACTTCGGGGTGAATGTCACACCAGAGCGCGTGCCGCATACTCTCGGCGATGCCGGTCGCCGCATCGAACTTCGACGGGGCCGTCGAAAAGTGCAAGGTCATCGTCTTTCCCGGATCGACGTGATACGACTTGAAGTTCCTTCCAACGACCTCAATTCCGCCCTCCATCCGCACAGGAGCATCCTTGAACAATTTCGAGGCAAAACCGTGCGTGACGGTGTCCTGATTGCGCACGACGATCGTCGTCTCGTGCGACGGCATCGTCAACCCCACGGTTTCATATCCGTGCTGCCGATCCTTAATGGTGATTTCCACCTTCGATGGCGGCGCCCCCATCCCCGGCGCTTGAGCCCAGGCGTGGTCCGCGCCGACACCCGTCCATCCCGTCATGGCCACGAAGGCCACGGTCATCGATAGCCACCGCGTTGTGTGTCCTCTGATCTTCATGGTGCTCCTCCTTCGCTCGACGCGTGAATCATTCCCTACTCATCCGATCTCAGCACACCCACTGCCGACTCGGCACCGCTTCCCCTCCTTTCGATCGCGTTCCCTCGGCGATTTATCCCTTGCGCTCGATGATGAACAGTTCCCCCTTCACATCCGGGTGCATGTCGCACCAAATGACATGGCGCATAAGCGGGCTCATCATCGTGAGGGGGGCGTCCGCCGATCCCTTCGTAAAATGGAGCGTCATAGTCTTCCCTGGGTCCACGCGGAACGCCGGACCATCCTTCCCCTCAACCTGATAGCCATCGCCCTCCAAGCGGACCGCTGTGCCCTTGAACAAGGGAGAGTAGAACCCATGCGTGACGCCATCTTCATTGCGGACCACGATGGCGGTCGGATTCCCCTCTCGCCCATACCCGGTGACATGAAACTCCATCTTCTTGATGGTCACCTCGATCGTTGATTCCGGAACTGTCTGTTCTATCGCAGCTGCAACAGTCCCTCCCCTTACCGCTCCCGACAACAGGCCCAACGCCATGGCGATTGACAAGAACCTGCCGAACATCGGACCCCCTCTTGACTCTCTCCTCCTTGTCCTCATGGCACACCCCCTTCCCGCCCACCATGACTCTCACCCGGCGCTGCCTCCGTACTGATCTTCGATAAACTTATCGATGTGCCTGGACACGTCGTGATACTTCGCCGGTGTCACCAGATAGCAGTAATCAAACAGCCGGTCCGCCACCTCCGGCGAGACACCGAACTCGCGCGCTTCAAGCATCCCCATGAACCGATTCATGGCCTGATAGACCGCTTCGTCATCACCTTCGATGAGGTGCGCCCGCACCCACGTCAGTTGCGCCACATAGGGTGCGAACATTCCCCAAAACGGCCCTTCGTTCGCTTGCTCGGCAAGCACCGCTTGCATCATCGCGTCGAGCCAGTCGTTCTCCGTCGAAGGAGCTGGTAGAGGACCGCCCAACGCGATCACCCCCACGCCCGTCAACGCCAGGAGAACCGCCGCCGTCCACCTGATGTCTTCGATGACCCACATGGTGTCTCTCCGCACGGCTTCGATGATTCGCGATTACACTTTCACGTTAATCCAAGACCCGCGTCCGAGCAATGAGACGAACACACCATTTTTGCCGTGAGTTGATCACACCAGAGCCGCACAAGCAGCGTGAAAGAGCGCGTCAAAGCGATCGCGACGATCTATCGTGAGGGAGAGACGAACGGATGCCGCACTTCCCGACCCGTCACTGCTGAGCAGAGACCCCGCCGGGAGGAAAGGCGATGGCCAGTGCCTGGAGACGGCTGTGCGCCCCCAGCTTTTCGAGGATGTGTTGAATATGGTTACGCACGGTCACGGGGCTGATACAGAGTGCGTCGGCGATCTCCTTGCCGTTCTTCCCGGCGGCGAGCCAACGCAGAATTTCTCTCTCTCGTTCGCTGAGAGGCAACAGAGCAGGCACTGTCGGCATCGTATCCGGCCGTTCCTCAGGCACCCTCCGCGGCCTCTCCGAAATAGGATGATTTCGACCGCTTGGAGGGGCGAGTACGGTATACAGTGCTTCCGCCAGTCCCAGCACCTTCTGCCGCGCAGTAATATCCCGAAACAGGTGCGCGACAAGAAAGCGACCTGGTTTTCTGGATGGCACCGGTAACGAACTCACGTTGAGCCAGATCACTTTTCCGTTCTTGGTTCTGGTCTGAATGTCGAAATTGCGTACGCCGCTTCCGCAGCCCAGTCGATGCCCGACAGCACAGGAGGAGGAACAGAACGGGTGACCAGCCAACGTCTCGCCCCGCATTACCTCTTCGCAGGGACGCCCGATCACGTCCTGCGCGCGAAAGCCCAGCAGCCGCTCTGCCGCCTTGTTCCAGAGGATCACGTTGCCGCCTTCATTCATCAGCATGGCACCGTCGGTCGTGCGCTGCAGCATGATCAACACCTGCTTCATGATCGAACGCTCCACTCAAACATGCTTCCTGACGCCGAGCCCTCGCATGGTCGGACCCCGCCGTTGAGGAATCGGCATGCCGTTGCCGAATCGCCCCGGAGCAATAAGGCAGCATAGGCTATGCCAGGCTGGGCCTCGACCGTGGAGCACACCGCGTATAGCCAGGCATGCAGAACAGACGAGGAAATAAGAGGTTTGCGCAGGGATCGGAACGAAATGGGAAATGGACAGCCGATTGCCGCGCTGCCGTTGCCCTATTCTGCTACAGCGCGGGATGTCCTCTGTGGCATGGGCCCTCGCACTACGAGACGCGAGCGGCTTGACCACAGCGCAACTGACGTTATCTATACAGTGAGCGGAGGGTTCGGTGAGAGGAACAGAGACGGCATCGAGGTCAAGCGCAGGGGCGGTGAGCAGGCCCGCAGGTGCGAAGCGGGAAGCCTGAAACCCCTCCAAGATCTCAAGAGTTGAGAGACGCTCTCTGAACCAACCTCCGCTCTGCGTTTTTTCCTTCCCCTCGTCAACTGGATGACAGAGGGGGAGCTTGCGTTGTCATACGATATAGCTGCGTCGAAACATGTCAGGTATCACAATCCGCGTTGGTGTTCAGAAATCTTTCCCGCCGGCATTGTTTCTCGACCTAGCACCACAAACGATCGCAACCGCCCCTCCTGATCGAACTCCGCCTCGCCGACCAACCTCCCGCCCCTGACAAAAAACTCGATTGGACTCGCGACGATTTCCCAAGCCCCCAGCGTCACCAGGTCGCCCAGCGCGTGCACCACAATCCTTGTGCTCTTCCATGTGGAATCGGACCCTTCATAGAACTCGAATCGTTCCGTCGTGCCGCCGTCCGAATTTCTCGTGACCGTCCTCGGCTTGCCGAGCCTCTCAATGACCTTCTCGCGGGACAGGTGACCCGACTTCAATTCGGCCATATCGACTCGCGACGGTTGGGTGCCGGCCTTGTATGGGCCGCAGCCGGCACAGCCGAAGACGATGCTCATCAGGATCACGACCCAAACCAACTGCTTCATGTCCGCACCTGGTTGTCCGATTTCCATTCAGCGACTGTCCAACGGAGAAGACACGTGCACAAATCCGCTCCCAAACGTCGAGGCACATTCCATCGACATTGATTGAAAATGCAACGTCCGGGCCAACCGGCGACGGCAAACAGGTTCAAGGAATGGGCGGAACGGCCACTGAATGTTCGTCGAGATTGTGGGACCTGTCGCGGGATGCCTCCCACAAGGTTTACGTACTGTTGCGCGCTGCTACACAGATGAGGAGATGGCGGCCTCATCGGATCGGTGCATCCGGCGGACAATTGCGCGTGAGGAGTTTGCCCCCCTGCAATTGGAACCCTCGGACGGACGCAAACCTTGCTCCTGCACGGCATAGGGCTCAGGCCTGAGGCGGGTCATCGGCGAGGGGACGGCCTGATCGAACCATCGCTGCCTCCGCCCCTTCGTAGGTCGTCGCTGGCCTGTCCCGTGCATAGTGATTCGAGCAGCCAGACGTTAACTGATGCTCCACACAAGCACGATGGTGAGGCTGTTAATGGTACGCGCGATGCCACATTCTCCTTCCAGCTCCTGGCCGTTTTTCACGGAATTGTTGTGTGCGTTCATGCTGCTGTGGTGCCTGACGCCGCTTCCTGTCGTGGCTCAGACAGAGCAAGACCAGTCTCGTTCGTGTTGGGGCTTTCTCTATTGCAAGGAAACCAAGGGCGACACCACCTGGACGGAAGGCTTCCTGTGGCTGTATTCGACCGAAGAGCGCGGCACGTTTTCTCGTCTCACGCTGATTCCCTTCTATTCCCGCGAAATGGACCCGGCCACACACTACGTCCGGCGCAGTCTGCTCTGGCCGGTTGCCATTGCAGAGCACAAGGGCGAGGACTCCTATGTTCAGCTCCTTCCGTTCTATTGGCAGGCACAAAATCCAGCCAGACGATATACGGTCTTCGCTCCCCTCTATTTCGACTATGCGGCAGGCGACGCTCGCTACACGCACGTGATTCCCCTCTACGGACACCATCAACGCGGCGGTCTCTCTCACCGCTACTACCTACTCGGCCCACTCGCGATCGCCACCTACGACAAGGAAACCGATCTCAAGGAATGGGACATCCTCTTTCCGCTGTTTCATTATGGTGCGGACCGGAAGGGATACGAGGCGAGAGTGTTTCCGCTCTACTGGGCGGGCGAGACGTACGGTGATGGTCGCTGGTATCGCCATCTCTTCCCGCTCTACTGGTCAGGCGGGAACGAGGCGGACGGCAGTTGGTACCGGCATATCCTGCCGCTCTATGGCCGGTCGGTCACGCCTCAGTCGGACCTGAGCTATGTGTTCCCGCTGTATGGATCGGTCACCGACGCCCAGAGCCATGAAACACGGACGGCACTGGTCGGGCTGCCACCCTTGCCGCAGACGAGCCTTCCGACCCTCGCCTTGTATGAACATGCCTCCGCGCCGACGTCCGTTTCAGACCGTGTCTTCCCGCTCTATCGCTATGCGTACGCCAAGCCGGAACGTCTGACCGAACTGACCATGATGGTCCTCTTCCAGATGAAGAGGAGTCCCACCCTCACAGCTCATCGCCTGTTTCCCCTGTACTCCTACGAGGACGATCATGAGAAGAACCAGGGAGGCTGGTCCTTCCTGGGCTACGATCGATTTGCCCTCACTGGCTACGGCCATGATCCCACACAGCAGTGGCATCAGTTCTTGCCCCTCTATCGGGCATCCGCAGACCCTACCGCGCAGACAGAGACCGTGGACGCGCTGGGGCTCGGTCCGCTCTCGTTCTTTCGCCACATGCGACATCCTGATGGTTCCTCACATCGGTTTTTTCCTCTCTATAGCTATGATCATCCCGATACCGAGGAATGGCACTGGTCTGCCCTGATCGCCGCGCCACTCGCGCTCTACCGGCACGATGAAAAAGGGACCGCCATCCACGACCGGTTCCTGCCGCTGTACGACTGGGACCAGGATGGAGACCGGCGGGAATTCTCGATGCTGGGGGTCTCGTGGTTTGCGATGTTTTATCAAGAAAGCAGTCCCACACTGATTTCACATCGCCTCTTTCCGCTCTACCGATACCGGCATGATCTGGCCAGCGATGAAGTGGCCACGGACACGTTGCTCCTGCACCGGCACCACTCCACCGCAACGCGTGGGACCGATCGTTTCCTTTTCCTCTGGGACAGTACCTGGCAACGGGAGCAACCGACATGGGAGCTGGATGTCCTCGGTATCAAGCCGCTGACCCTGTTCCACCATGCGGCATCCTCCACAGACACGGCCGATCGGCTCTTCCCCCTCTACGGGTATGCGCGTTCCGCTGCAGAGGAGACGCGCCTATCCATCCTGGGGTTCCCACCGCCAGACACGGGATTCAGCTGGTCGCTCTATGAGCAACGCCGTGCCCCACGACATGTCCTCACGCGCCTCTTTCCGCTCTATCGCTACGAGCGCAACGATGAGACGAAGGACGTGAATTGGTCCGCCCTCCTACTATACCGGCATACGGAATCGGAAACTCATCTTCTGGACACGTTCCTTCCCCTCCACGGGTATGAGCGTGACTCCGCCAAGGGCACTGCGGCATTGAATTTAATTGGACTCAAGCCGATCACGCTCTTCAAGCAGAGCAGCGCTCCCGACGCAGCCAATTCTATGTTGTTTCCACTCTATGACTATGACCGCCATGGAAACACCCATCGCCTGTCACTGCTCGGGTGGCCGAAAGTTGGAACCTTCCCGACCCTGTCTCTGTTCGAACGTGTCGCGACGACCTCCGAAACCACACATCGCGTTTTCCCACTTTATCGCTACAACCGGAACAACGACGCCAAGACCCTCAATTGGGATGCGCTCTTGTGGTGGCATCGCGAGACAGAATACTGGGCACAGGATGTCGTGTATCCGTTCATGGATATGGAGCATGACCGGCAAAAGGATCTCCACGAAGTCGGGGTCCTCGGCATGCGGCCCTTCACCGTCTTTCAGTACCACTCCACACCTGAAGAGTCCTGGCAATACGCGGCCCTGCTCTACGGCTATAGCGCGGAAGGTGCCCAGCGACGCTTCTCCGCCATCGGGCTTCCGCACTTCGGACAGTTTCCGGCCCTGTCGCTCGTGGCCATGGAACGCACCTCCACCACGTACAGTCAGCGCGTCATCCCGCTCTATGCCTATGCCGAAGACGACCAGAATGGAAGAGGCGAGCGACGCTTCTCCGCACTGGGGCTCCCGCATATCGGCACGTTTCCGGCCCTCTCCCTCGTGGCCATGGAACAGACCGCGACATCTCATGCGCATCGCTTCCTTCCGTTTTACTCGTACGCCGAGGCCCCCCAGGCCGGGACGCTCGACTGGCAGGCGCTGCTGCTCTGGTGGCATCACGCCAATCCCACGCAGATCAGGGATACATACTTTCCGTTGGGGAGCTTCCGGCGAATGACGAACGATCAGGAGTGGAATGTCTCGGCCCTGGGAATCGAGCCGGTCAGTCTGATAGAGATTGCCAACAACACGACCGACACGCGCAACCGATTCTCGCCCCTCTGGGACTATGGCAAGGAGGGGCAGGATTGGAGGCTCTCATTCGTCGGGATTCGACAAGCGGCCCTGTTTTCCCATGAACACACCGCCACCGGCATGACCAGTCATCTGTTTCCCCTTTGGTGGCACCAGGACTTGCCGGATGAATCACGGGACATTCTGGTCCCATTCTGGAGCGACCTCCGGCATCATTTCACCCAGGAACGCGAGCTCGGGGCCATCGGCCTCGGGCCATTGTCGCTCTATTATCAGAAACAGACACCCACCGGCATGACCGCTCGCCTCTTCCCTCTCTGGAGCTATCAACATGACGAGGCGACGCACGAAAGCCGCACCAGCGCGTTGGGGGTCTATCCTCTCGCGCTCTATTCCGGTTCCAGCAGTCCGACCGCAATCGAAACCCGGCTGTTCCCCTTCTTCCGTTATACGAGCGACCTGGTGAAGAAGGAGTCGGAATTCTGGTTTCTCTGGCCGTTGTACGATCAGAAGCGGGCTGAAGGCAGGACGACGGAAGCCAGCTTCCTCTGGTGGTTGTTCGATTATCGAAGTCCCAACGCTGATGAATGGGAGTACTGGGTGCTCGGCCATCCCCCCATGGCCATGTTCATACGAACGGTGTCCCCCACGAGAACCCATGTGGAAATCAATCCGATCATTCCGCTATGGAGACGGGACAGCGTGGAAGGGGTCGGCACCTCGTGGGCCCTGCTCGGCGGATTGATCGGTATGGATACGCTGCCCGACGGTACGCACAAGCTGCGCCTGCTCTGGATGAGCACGAAGGACTAGCCCCACACATGGCCTCTGGTATGACCTGCGTCAGCGCATCGAATGCGCAAGGCGGCCTGTGAGCGTGACCAAGGCAGCTGTCCACCGTCGGCACTGCCGACTAGCGAGCCGGCGGCGCGACGATCAGCCCCTCGCGCAACAACACGCGCATGGCGTCATGCGCCGCACGCACCTTCGACTCCGCCAGGATATGGATTTGATCGCGAGTGCGCGTCACGCTCGCGAGTCCCTGCTCTTGCGCTTTGGTCGCAGTGGCCACTGCCAGTCTCATCGGCACCTGCCACTCCGCCATCGTCGGCACAATGCTCTCCTCGTGGATGCCGCGCTCCCTGGCGCAGAGAGCCAGCTCATGCGCAGCCGCGATCGCCATCTCATCGGTAATCGCTCGCGCCCGCACATCGAGCACGCCTCGAAAGATCCCGGGAAACACGAGGGAGTTGTTCACCTGATTGGGGAAATCACTGCGGCCAGTGGCCACGATGCGCGCGCCCGCCTCCTTGGCCACCCAGGGCCAGATCTCCGGAACCGGATTGGCGCAGGCAAACACAATGGCATCCCGCGCCATGCCGCTCACCCATTCAGGCTTGATGATGCCGCCCGCCGAAAAGGCCACACATACGTCGGCTCCCCGCAAAGCCTCTGCGATCCCGCCACGCAAACCCGCCGGATTGGTCTGCGCACAGACCTTCCACTGCTCGGCGAATGACGGATCCTGCTCATATTCACGCCGAAACGTTCCCAGGATACCACCCGCATCACAAGCCACAATGCGGGATGGATCGGCGCCGCAGGCCGTCAAGAATCGATAGGTCGGCACGTTGGCCGCCCCCATGCCGATCATGGCGATCCGGACCTGGCCGATGTCTTTCCCGACCACGGTCAGCGCATTCATCAACGCCGCCAGCAGCACCGTTCCTGTCCCTTGCTGGTCATCGTGCCAGACAGGAATCGGACTGATCGCCTGGAGTTCGCGCAGAATCCGGAAGCACTTGGGCATCGCAATATCCTCCAGGTTAATCGCCCCGAAGGATGGAGTCAGCAGGCGGACGGTGCGGATCAGTTCGTCGGGGTCTTTCGTGTCGAGACAGATCGGGACGGCGTCGACCCCGCCCAGATATTTGAACAACATCGCTTTGCCTTCCATGACCGGCAACCCGGCTCCTGGCCCGATGTCGCCCAACCCCAGCACTCGCGTACCGTCCGACACGACGGCAATCGTGTTCCCCTTGTTCGTATAGTCGTAGATCCGGTCGGGCTCGGCCTGAATGGCCTTGCAGGGCGCTGCCACTCCCGGCGTGTACCAGATTGCAAAGTCCTCCAGGCTTCGGATGGCGCACTTGGGCATCGTCTGCATTTTCCCTTTGTAGTGGGCATGCAGACGCAACGCCTCTTCCGCCGGTTTCGACGCCTTCGCCAACAGATCGGCTCGCTCAGTCATCGTGTTCCTCCTCCAATCCCGTCCCCTCCCACCGCTGGCCTTGCGACCGCCATCCACGCCTGTTCAGGTGTCCATCGTCCGTCGCAATAGCTTGTTCACCTCCGCATACGATCTCGTGTTGACCACGTCGGACTTTTGCAGCCAACCCCGGCGAGCTTGCCCGATGCCGTATCGTCCGTTCTCAAGGTCCGTGGTACTGTGCGCATCGCTGTTGACGGCCAGCAGCACTCCCTCATCCCGCGCCATCCGGCAGTGCAGGTCCGTCAGATCCAACCGTTCCGGATGGGCGTTCACCTCAAGAAAGCAACCGCGCTCCCGGGCTTTGCGGATGATGCGCAACATGTCCACCGCATAAGGCTCACGGCGGCCGATCAGGCGACCACTGGGATGGGCCAGAATGGAAAAATACCGATGGGCCATGGCGTTCAGAATGCGGTCGGTTTGCTGTTGTTGAGAGAGCCTGAAGTGGCTATGAACGGCGCCCACCACCAGATCCAGGCGACCGAGCACCTCGTCCGGCAAATCGAGCGAGCCGTCTTCAAGAATGTCCACTTCGATCCCCTTCAGCAGGTGAATGCCGGTGAGATCGGCGTTCAAGCGGTCGATCTCTTCCATCTGCGACAACAACCTGGACGAATTGAGCCCCCTGGCCATCGCCAATCGCCGGGAATGGTCCGTAATCGCCAGATACCGGAGCCCGCGCCGCCGGGCCGCGTCTGCCATCTCCTTCAGACTATGCCGCCCATCCGTCGCAGTCGTATGGGCGTGCAGGTCCCCAACCAGATCGTGCAACTCCACC
Source organism: Nitrospira sp. (assembly GCA_020853775.1). Classification (GTDB taxonomy): domain Bacteria; phylum Nitrospirota; class Nitrospiria; order Nitrospirales; family Nitrospiraceae; genus Nitrospira_A. Next base: position 59,606 of record JADYYH010000105.1, on the reverse strand, counting down.
AGCTTCGGAAGCCGTCCCTCCTTTGCCGCTTCGAATTCACCGCGGTTCTCTCGTAACTCCGGAGGTATCCAGGGTAAGCCGACCGCGGCATAGACCGACTCCTCCGTGTCGCCGGCAATGCGGGCTTCGCCGCGAAACACGCCGTACTCGTTCACCTTCAACCCGCGTTGCTGAGCAACGTGTCGCAGCACGACGTTGTGAGTCTTGCTCCCGGTGAAATACAGCAGCGCCGCGCCGTAACTCTCTTCCGGAACCACTCGCAGATCCACTTGCAGGTGACTCTGAAGGCGAACACTGGCCTTCGTCTCGCCCCGGGCTAAGACCTCCTGGACTTCGGGGTAGCGGACAAACCGATCCGTGATCGCCAGGCCCGCGCGAGCCGTCACGAGGATATCCAGATCGCCGATGGTCTCCTGGGCACGCCGGTAGCTCCCGGCCACCATGACACGCCCCACGCCGGGAGACTGCTGCAGATACGCCACCAGCGCGTCGGCATACGGCATCGCGACGGCTCGTTGCACGCGGGATTCCTCGCCAGTCCGTGCAGCCAAGGCGTCGAGGATGTGCCGTTCAGTTTTCGCGCCGAACCCCGGCAACGTACTCACCCGCCCCGCCTGCGCCGCCACTTGTACATCGGACAGGTTGCGGATGTTCAGCTGACGGACCAGCGCCTGCACACGCTTCGGACCAAGCCCGGGAATACGCAGCAACTCCAAGAGCGTCACAGGAATCTTCTTGCGTTGCGCCTCCAAGGCGGCAGCGATACCAGTCCGGACAATTTCTTGGATTTTCCCAGCCAGATCGTCGCCGATACCGGGGAGGCTGGTGAGGTCTTCGCCCCGCGCCACCATCTCCGCGACCTCGCCCGGAAGATCGCGGATCGTTCTGGCAGCAAACCGATAGGCTCGAACCCGAAAGGGATTCGCCCCTTCGATATCGAGCAGGTCGGCCATTTCCTCGAAGAGTGCCGCAACGTCGGTGTTATGCACCGCCATGATGACTCCGCCACTGTTGACACCACTGCCAGACGCCATCCTGCCCGTAGAACTTCCGCCGCCGGGCAACCATGTCCATGGCCTGCTCCTGCGCCTCCTTCAGCGTAAATTTCCGGTATCGGCGCAACTCACGCCTGGGCATGTTCTTGAACGGATTCTTCCGCATCCCCCCACCTGGCCATCCAACCCTCTGAACCACCGACAGGCATATTCGGGGCCCGGCGAGCGAACCAAACTGCTGGCCCCTCGCGCACCGGGGTAGGTATTCATGACCGGCCGGGAAAACGCCATGCGCGGCCCCAGGCACCGGCGACCGTTGCCTTCTTCCCCAGTCGAGGGAACCAGTCTGTCGCAGAACGCCTCGAAACGATGCCCCATTCGGGCAGACCACGAGCGGAGTTCGTTGCCAGGCCAATCGGTCCGGCGGTGTCAAGATTCAACCGCGAGAGGAGCCGCCCATGCCGGGCACCGGGCTTGCTGATCGTAGGAGAAGACCGTGCGAAAGGGCATACGACGGGAGGCGGGCAGGATGGCCGGATGGATCGACCGGTGGCGTTCAGCAACCGTGGCACTCGGGTGTGTGCAAGAGGCGGAGAGACGAGCGCGCAGCGGCCGAGTCTCGCGGAAATCGTTTTTTGCCGTGGTCGGCACCGGCGTGCTGTTTTCAATACACGGGACACGGAGGCCGATGTCCTGGCTGGTGACGGCCAAACACGTCTTTGCTGATCCAGTCAAGGGCTGGAGGCCGTCCACGCTCGACATGGTCTTTCCGGACAGCCACCGGTGAAGCCCCGCACAGATCATTGACCTTCCGCTTCGACTCACTCACGCAGGGCGGCGCTGCTGGTTTCCTCACCCAAACCGAGCCGTGGATCTTGCCTGTCTCCCGCTCCCGCTTCATCCACGGGAATCGACATCGGGCCAGCCCTCTTCCATCGCCTGGATGGACATCGCCACGACCGCCGACTTATATGAGGGGGCGCCGGTGGTGGTGCTGGGATATCCCGCAGCCTTCGATATCCCCGACTCGCCACGAGCAATCGTACGGCAGGGCATCGTCTCCTGGGTCTCACCGACCCGCCCCGGCTCCGACGTGTTTCTGATCGACAGCCACGTCTTCCCCGGGAACAGCGGGGAGCCGGTCTTCCGACTCCCCGACAACATGGATCGGACCGGCCGCCGTGGCGACGAAGGGGGCATCACGCTCCTCGGCATCGTCACCCAAGCCCGGATTCAAAGTTTGCCCCTGCTGGCCGGCGGCAAACAGGTGGATCTCTACGTAGAAGGCAAAAAGGCGTCAGAACCGCTCCTGACGCCCAACTTTCTCGGGCTCGGCTTGGTGGAACCCGCCTTTCGCATCAAGCAACTGCTGGTTTCGGCGACGAACCGCCATCGGCGGCGAAAGGCGTCTGCGCCTTGATCGTGCGATCCGATTAGTTCAGTCTGGCCTTTTCGCGTTTCTCCGACAGCTGCCTCGCGCCTTCCGGAGTCGCCATCTGCCGCCGGTGTTCGAGAATGAGCTGGTCGATGTGCTCACCGCACATCACGCAGCGCCACCCCATCTGATTGACTTCGCGAATTTCCTCGGGAACCATGAATCCGCCGCAACGATGGCATCGATCCCGCGCGATATATGTGGACTGGGTAACCATGTATCGTCTCGCCTTTCGGTTGAAGGTGATGTGTCTGCTGCTGCTCGTTGGAGCACAGACCGACAAAAAGGATTCACGATGGTCTCGCCTTCCTGATGACGCCCTGCAGGATGTCCGCCAGCGTCGGCGCCCCATGGTCTGCCACGTCATACTGTACCCGGACCGTCGGCTGGTCAATCCGGATCAACCGCCGCAAGTCCGTCGGCGTGGCAATCACCACGAGGTCGAAGTCCACCGATCGAATGGTTGTCCTCCAGGTCTCGAATCTGCTGCGGTCCGTATCCCATCGCCGGCAGAACCGGTCCGATATGCGGGTATTGTTGAAACGCCGCGTGGAGACTCCCGATAGCAGAGGGTCTGGGATCGACGATGGCGCGGGCCTGATGTTGCTGGACCATCAGATACCCGGCGCCAAATGGCATGCCGCCGTGAGTCAGCGACGGCCCGTCCTCGATCACCAGCACGCGCTTGCCCGTAATTGCGCCGGACTCATCACACCATCGCGAAGTTATGGAAGTCCCGCCCGGCGGCTCCCATGATCAGCACCCGGGTCCCGTCATGCTTGGCGCGATTGTCCACGGCGTATCTCCACCTCTGGTGAATAATGCTACAGCCGCTTCCGCCCACCATGGCGGCAGCCTCAACACAACTGGCGCGAATTCCCGCGTTTGGCCGCCCGCTTCGGACAAGCCCTGATGGTCTACGCCTTGCAGAACCCATGCTCGGAGCATCAGCACCCCATGCCATGGAACCCGATCATCAAGTCACGACGCGACTGGGAGGTCATCCCGAATCTTTACGACTACGACGTCGTGCGCAACAGGTTCTCCTGGGACGAGGCGCGTGCCGAGTTGGATGGACTGCCCGCCGGGGAAGGCTTGAATATTGCCCATGAAGCCATCGTGCGCCATGCGGCCGGGCCATTGGCGAAACGAACGGCCATCCGGTGGCTGGGCAAGGACGGAACGATCGATGACTATTCGTACCGGCGACTGGATGACCTGACCAACCGCTTTGCCAACGTGCTTCAGTCTCTCGGCGTCGCACAGGGCGATCGCGTCTTTACACTCGCCGGACGCATCCCGGAACTGTACATCGCGGCACTGGGGACTCTGAAACATCGCGCGATCGTTTGTCCGCTGTTCTCCGCCTTCGGACCGGAACCGGTTCGGGCCAGGCTGACCATCGGCCAGGCGAAGGTGCTCGTGACCACCGCATCCCTCTATCAACGAAAAGTGGCCGCCATCCGAGCGGCCCTGCCTCAGCTGGAACATGTGCTGGTGATCGGCGACGAGCTGCCGGCGCCACACCCAACGGGCACGGCCAACTTCCATCACCTGCTTCATCAGGCCTCGGCTGACTATCACATCCGAGCAACCGATCCGGAAGATCCGGCGCTCCTGCATTTCACCAGCGGCACGACCGGAACCCCGAAGGGCGCGATTCATGTGCATGGAGCCGTGGTGGCTCACCACATCACGGGAAAACTCGCCCTCGACTTTCACCCCGACGACATCTTCTGGTGCACCGCCGATCCAGGCTGGGTGACCGGCACGTCCTACGGCATCATCGCCCCACTGACCAACGGCTTGACCAGCATCGTGGACGAAGCCGAATTCGATGCCGAGCGGTGGTACGGCATCCTGCAGGACCAGGGCGTCACGGTCTGGTACACGGCACCAACCGCCATCCGCATGATGATGAAACTCGGCGTGGCTCCCATCAGGAAGTTCGACTTACGGAGACTGCGGTTTCTTGCCAGCGTGGGAGAACCACTGAACCCTGAGGCGGTCGTGTGGGGAGAGCAGGCGTTCGGCCGCCCGTTTCACGACAACTGGTGGCAGACCGAAACCGGCGGCATCATGATCGCCAACTATGCGGCCATGGATGTCCGGCCCGGCTCCATGGGCCGCCCCCTGCCCGGTATCGAAGCCGGCATTGTGAGAACAACCGATTCCGGCGACGTAGAGCCGGTCACCGAGCCGGGCCAGCAGGGAGAACTGGCGCTGCGGCCCAGTTGGCCCTCGATGTTTCGCGGCTATTGGAATGAGTCGGCCCGGTACAAGCAATGTTTCGCGAGCGGCTGGTATCTCACCGGCGACGTCGCCAAGCAGGACAAAGACGGCTACTTTTGGTTCGTGGGCCGCGCGGACGACGTGATCAAAACATCGGGGCACCTCATCGGTCCCTTTGAAGTCGAGAGTGTCCTCATCGAACACAAGGCTGTGGCGGAGGCTGCGGTCATCGGCAAACCGGACCCCGTCGCGATGGAACTCGTGAAGGCCTTTATCTCACTGAAGGACGGCTATGAGCCGGACGAAGCGCTCAAGCGCGAATTGCTCGGGTTTGCGCGGGCCCGCCTTGGCGCCGTGGTGGCCCCGAAGGAGATTGCGTTTCTGCCGACCCTCCCAAAAACGAGAAGCGGCAAGATCATGCGGCGGCTCTTGAAGGCGCGCGAACTCGGCTTGCCGGAGGGTGACACCTCGACGTTGGAGGGCGGCGCATGACGGTCTCCATGACGCGCGAACAAGGCGTGGAACTGCTGCGGCAGATGTTGCGGATCCGCCGGTTCGAAGAACGCGCGGCGGAACTCTACCAGCTCGGCAAAATCCACGGGTTTCTCCACCTCTACATCGGGGAAGAGGCCGTGGCCGTCGGCTCCGTGCCTGCTCTGACGAACGACGAGGCCATTGTCGCCACCTATCGTGAACACGGCCACGCACTCGTCCGGGGCACCTCCATGCGATCGTTGATGGCCGAATTATTCGGCAAGGCCACCGGCTGCGCGGGCGGACGCGGGGGCTCCATGCACTTTTTCGATGCCTCACGCCGCTTCTACGGCGGGCTGGCGATCGTCGGCGGCGGCTTGCCGGTGGCGGTGGGATTGGCACTCGCCGACAAGCTACAAGGTCGTGCCCGAGTCACGGCCTGCTATTTCGGGGACGGCGCCGTGGCTGAAGGCGAATTTCACGAATCCTTGAACCTCGCCGCCCTGTGGAAACTACCGGTGCTGTTTCTCTGCGAGAACAATCTGTACGCCATGGGCACGGCGCTGGCCCGCCACCAATCACAACCGGACATCGCGGCCAAAGCGAAGGCCTATGCGTTGACCGCCCACACGGTCGACGGCATGGATGTCCTGGCGGTCGACCGCGCCACTCGACGCGCGGTCGAGTTCGTGCGACAGGGCGACGGGCCCTGCTTTCTGGAATGCCGAACCTACCGCTTTCGTGCCCACTCCATGTATGACGCCGAACTCTATCGCACGAAGGAGGAAGTCAACGAGTGGAAGCAGCGAGATCCGATCGCCACCTTTGAACAGACACTGCGCGCCGCCGGGCTCTTGCACGAGGACGATTGGAAGAACCTGGACGCGTCGATTGCCACCGAAGTGGAGGATGCCGTGGCCTTCGCGGACGCCAGCCCTTGGGAACCGGTTGAAGATCTCACCAAGGATGTGTACAGCCAACCTGTCGGCGATCAACAGTCAGCCATCACCCAGAAGCTGACAACCGATCGCTGAAGGCGGTGTGCGTATAGTTGGATGTCATGACTATCACCTATCGGGAAGCGGTTCGAAGCGGCATGCGAGAGGCCTTGCAGCGCGATGCTCGCGTGTTCCTCATGGGAGAAGACGTCGGCGAGTACGGCGGCACCTACGCCTGCAGCAAGGGGCTTCTCGCTGAGTTCGGTCCCGAACGCATTCGGGACACGCCGCTGTCCGAAAGCACCTTTGTCGGCGCGGGCATCGGCGCGGCGCTCGGCGGGATGCGTCCGATCGTGGAGGTCATGACCGTCAACTTCAGCCTGCTGGCGCTGGATCAAATCATGAACAATGCCGCGACGCTCCGGCACATGTCGGGCGGCCAATTCAGCGTGCCGCTGGTGGTCCGCATGGCTACCGGGGCCGGTCGTCAGGTCGCCGCGCAACATTCGCACAGTCTGGAGGGCTGGTACGCACACATTCCCGGCATCACCGTCCTGACACCCGCGACCATCACGGATGCGAGAGGCATGCTGCTCACGGCCCTCGAACAACCAGACCCGGTCTTCATCTTCGAACATGCCTATCTGTATCCGATGGAGGGCCCTGTGGAGGAGGGCTCGATGGCGGTGGATATCTCGAAAGCAGCCGTCCGCCGAACCGGCAAGGACGTCAGCCTCCTGACCTTCGGCGGGAGCGTATGGAAAGCATTGGTCGCAGCAGAGCAATTGGCGCAGGAGGGCATCGATGCCGAACTGGTGGATCTACGGGTGTTGCGTCCGCTCGATCGCGACACGATGCTGACCTCGGTCCGGAAGACGCACCGCGCCATCGTGATCGACGAAGCGTGGCGCACCGGGAGTTTCGCCGCGGAAGTCTCCGCCGTGATCATGGAGCAGGTTTTTTACGACTTAGACGCGCCGGTCGCACGCGTGTGTAGCGAGGAAGTGCCGATTCCGTACCCGAAACATCTGGAGGAGGCGGCGCTGCCGTCAGTGGGAAAAATCGTGCAAGCCGTTCGCAGGTTGCTGGGATAATCGATGGCTCGGCTGTGTCCCTGTCACTCATCGGCCGTTCAATTGTTACGTGTCCCCCTTCGCGCTTCACGGAGTCGCTCTCATGGCTGAATTCGTCATGCCCACCCTCGGCGCCGACATGACCGAGGGGACCTTGGTGCAATGGAAAAAACAGGTCGGCGACCGGATCACCAAGGGTGAGATCATTGCTGAAGTCGATACGGAAAAGGCGGCGATCGACGTCGAATGCCATGCCAACGGGATCATCGATCAGTTGCTGACCAAGCCCGGGGAGAAGGTGCCGGTCGGTACAGTCATGGCCGTAATTCGCGAAGAAGGACCACCGGCGACCGCCCCGCTCCAACCGCAGCACGTCGCGCCGCAGCCAGTGTTGCGTCAACCCATCCCCACGCCCGCTGCGAAAACCGTGCCCTTACCGCCGCCCAGTGGCCGCCTGCGCATCTCCCCCGCCGCCAGGAAGCTCGCCGCCGAACGAGGGCTTGACCCAACGGGCCTCACGGGAACAGGGCCGGAAGGGGCCATCACCCTGGAAGACATTGCCCGTGCGAGCACGAGCCCCGTGGATATCGCCACACCGGCCGGCACGGCTGAGCGCCAGGCGCGCATGCGGCAAACTATCGCCGCCGCCATGGCTCGCTCGAAACGCGAGATCCCACACTATTATCTGAGCACCACCATCGACCTGAGCCGCGCGCTGGCCTGGCTCACCGCGGAGAATGCGCGCCGCCCGGTGACGGAACGGCTGTTAGTGAGTGTCCTGTTCATCAAGGCGGTTGCCCTCGCACTGAAACAAGTACCCGAACTCAATGCCCTATGGAAAGACGGCGAAGCGGTCAGGAGCGAACGGATTCACATCGGCACGGCCATTTCCCTGCGCCAGGGAGGCCTCGTGGCGCCGGCCCTGCACGATGCCGACCGTGCCGGCCTCGGCGACTTGATGCAACACTTCCAAGACCTGGTCAAACGAGCTCGCGCCGGGTCGTTACGGAGCTCGGAACTGTCGGATTCCACCATCACCGTCACCAGTCTGGGCGAGCAGGGGGTGGAAACCGTCTTCGGAGTCATTTATCCTCCGCAGGTCGCCTTAGTGGGATTCGGCAAGGTGGTTGAACGGCCCTGGGTGGCCACTGGGCTGGTGATCGCACGACCGGTCGTAACCGCGTCCTTGTCCGCAGATCATCGTGTCAGCGACGGCCATCGCGGAGGATTGTTTCTGGCCGAACTCGATCGCCTTTTACAAGAGCCCCAAACGTTATGACGACCATACCATCCGACGCTGACAACCGTGCGCACATCCTTCGCCTCCTGGGCGAGATTGCCCCAGAAGCCGATCTGGCCGCGCTCAGTCCCGATGTCAGTTTTCGAGACCAGCTCGACCTCGACTCGATGGACTTCCTCAACTTCGTGATCTCCCTCCACAAGGCATTCCACATTGAGATTCCTGAATCCGACTATCCAAAGTACACGACCCTGAACGGCTGTCTCGCTCAGGTTGCCGCATTACGAACATGACCAGCCCCGACTCGCCCACGACCGACACCTCGATCCTGAAAGTCGTCGTCGGCTCGCATGCCCATGGCCTCGCCCGACCTGATAGCGACAAGGATTTTCGCAGCGTCTTCGTGCTGCCTACCGCCGACTTGTTCCGTGTCGGCTTCAAATACCAAGGGACGAGGATGATGAAGGAGGACGAGGACGAGACGGCCTGGGAAATCGGGCACTTTCTCCAACTTGCGTTACAGGGTCATCCGTTGGTGCTGGAAACGCTGGTCGCGCCGGTCGTCACGATGGACGACTGGGGGGCGGAGCTGCGGCAACTGTTTCCACGGCTCTGGTCTGCGCAGGCGGCTTATGATGCCTTCCTGAACTACTGCGACAATCAACGCAAAAAGATGCTGGAGAAAAAAGACGGCCGCCCGGAAAAGTACGCCGCAGCCTATGTGCGCGTACTCTTCAATCTGTGTGAGTTGTTGGAACGGGGCACGTTCAGCATCAGGATTTCTGAGACTCCGGTCGGTGAAGCGGTGCTTAAAATCAAGGCCGGGCACTATCGCCCGGGGGAAGTCATCGATATGGGCGAGCATTGGAGAGAAGAAGCCGCCCGCCGGTTACGCGCCTGTGCCCAACAGGCCCATCCTGAAATAGCCGACGCGTTTCTCTTGAGGGTTCGCAAGGCGTTTCTGAGGTAAACGACACCTCCTCGCGGACTTCTTCGGACTGAAAAGCCCGCGGGACGAAGTGGCCATCTGCCGATCCAAAAAAAGAACCCGCTTCCGTGAGGAGATCAGGCCTGCCGACCGAGCGAGATCCATCCGGGCACCCCGGCACAACTCTCACACCGGATACCCCGCGCCTCCCGTTCATCGGGCTCCATGGGAGCCGTGCCTCATACTGGCACCGAGATGGAAGCGCGTCCCTTCGGAACTGATCCCGAAACCGGCACAGGCGCAACCCCCGAACCAACTCTTCGCTGCACGGAAGCGGGGATGTCGACCTTTATCCTGGCTCCACCTCCTTTCACCTATCTATGTAAGCATGGTCAGCCGGAAATCAATGAGGTAATTGGCACCATTGCCGCACCCCGCCGTTGTCCCGTATCGCCCCACTGGCAGGACGATGCCGCTGGCTTTTTCTCTCTTCGCGGCTCCAGAAGGCTGGGGCTTTCCACCATGTCTTCTGGCATCGAGTCTGCAATACCTATGAGACAGAGCTATTGATGAATCATTTGCGAACAAGGCATCACCAGAACAGACAAAGGAGAGACGGCCATGAGTGGATTGATTCACTGGGAACCATTTCGCGCACAGCTGAATCCTTGGAGAGAGTTGGAAGACATCCAGAAACGCCTCTCGGCCATGTGGGGTGGAGCGCCGGTTAAAGCCGGAGGCCAGAAGGAATCCATTGCCGTCGCGGAATGGTCACCGCGGTGGACATTACCGAAGACGAGAAGGAGTATGTGATCAAGGCGGAGTTGCCGGACATCAAGAAAGAAAATGTGAAGCTGACGGTGCACGATAATGTGCTGGCCATCTCCGGCGAGCGTAAGTACGAAAAAGAAGAAAAGGACAAAAAATATCATCGCGTGGAGCGCGCGTACGGGAGTTTCCTGCGGAGCTTCACGCTGCCGGAAGATGCCGACGGAAGTAAGGTCGCCGCAGAATTCAAAGACGGCATCCTGAACGTGCATCTCCCGAAATCGGCTCAGGCCAAACCGAAATCGATCGAGGTGAAGATTTCCTAAACGAAAGGAGCGCCCATGTTCAAGCATCCTCGCTATCTGGATATCCCCTGGGAAATGCATTGGCACCCGGAGGAAACCCATCACCACTGGTGGCTGATGGTACTCGTGATCGTGGCCGCGCTGTTTCTAATCGGCGTCGGGGTCACAAGCGGATTATGGTAAGTCGACTGGGAGCTTGACGCATCGATTACCACACCTGTCGGGGAAGGGAGTGATGTTTAAGAACCGTGAAGAAGCCGGTGAACTGCTGGCGCAGGAGCTTGTCGCGTTTCGCAACGATCCCGACGGCATCCTGCTTGCGCTTCCGCGCGGGGGTGTCGCGGTGGCTTATCAGTTGAGCCTGGCCTTGCATCTTCCGCTCGACGTGCTCATCACCCGGAAGATCGGCGCGCCGGGAAACCCTGAGTATGCACTGGGCGCGGTCAGCGAGACGGGAGCGGTCTACTGGAATCAGGAAGCCCTGTCCGGTCTATCCCTGACGGATCGCGACCTGGCCGCCGCCGTGCAGGTGCAACAAAAAGAAGTCGCCCGGCGTGTGGCTCTCTACCGGCAAGGTCGCCCCTTTCCCTCGCTCAAAGACCGGACCGTCATTATTGTGGACGACGGCTTGGCCACCGGCGCCACCTTCTTTGCCTCCGTCGCGACCGTGCGCCAGGCGCACCCCCGCCGCATTATCGGCGCGATCCCGGTCGGCCCTCGCAGCACGATTCAGGAGGCCCGCACCCTGGTCGATCAGTTGGTGGTGCTCCGGGTTCCCGAGCCCTTTTTTGCCGTCGGAAATTTCTACCGGGATTTCGAACAGGTCGAAGACCGGGAGGTGTTGCAGTATCTCAATCTGGCTGAGGAGGCATTGATCTCGAACTCATGATCCAAGGTGCCACCAGCGGCACACCAGCAAAGAAGGGACTGTCTGTGATGAACAACCAACCAGAGGGCGGCCATAGCGCGCGTCGCGATCGTTTCGTCGAGGAATATAAGCACGATTCATACAAGTTGCCGGGCAAACTCAAGGAGCCCACCGTCTGCAAGACCTGCGGGGCCTTGTACCACAAAGGTCGCTGGACATGGGACACCAGGCCGGCGAATGCCGAACAGATCACCTGTCCGGCCTGCCTCCGCATCCAGGACAAGAATCCCAAGGGGTTCGTCACCTTGAAAGGGCCGTACAAGGCGCAGCATCGCGATCAGGTGATGGGCATCATCCGTAATACGGAAGCAGAAGAAAAAAAGGCTTATCCCCTGGCGCGCATTATGACAATCGAGGACCGGGCTGAGGATCTTGTCGTCCTTACGACCGATGCGCACCTGCCCCGACGCATCGGTGAAGCGCTGAAACATTCGCACCATGGCCAATTGGATATTCAGTACGACCAGGACGAGGACTTTATCCGGATTACGTGGACCGGATAGGGACGCCTGATGACCGCAGCAATGATCGGACGCAACCGAAACGAGGACCGCATGGGTGAACGGCGTCGGAGATGGAGTCAATGGAGCGCGTGCCTGACGGGTGGACTCCTGGTGATGGTCGCTCTGCTACCGGTTGCCCAGGCAGAAGTTCGGCTCCTTCCCGGCGCAGCGGCAGATCTCGATCAGGCGACGACAAACGCGGTGCTGAAAACCTTTCAACAGGCGGAAGAGGCGCTTCGGGCTCGTAATGTGGACGGCGTCATGGCCCTCTATTCTGAGCAGTACGACTATCACGGACTCAAGAAGTCCGACATGCGGAAGGTGTGGGCCAATCTGTTCGATGAATTCCAGGACCTCACCGATACCCACCACTTTTCCCGGCTGACCAAGGTCGGCAGCGGCTCCAAAACCATCATCGAAGTCACCTGCACAGGCAGCCTGACAGGCCTGTCTAAAACCGGCGGCCTCCGCGTGCCGATCGACAGCTGGTATGAGGAAGTGCATTACATGACATGGGAAGACGGACAGTGGCGCATTCGCGGCAATGTCGGCGATTCACCGCGGTTCATGCCCTTCGGCACGTCGCCGCATCCGTTGTTTTAAAGGAAGGACTATTATGCGCGTCCTGATCGCACTCGATTGGTCGGAACAGGCGTTTGCCGCCGTTCGAGAAGCCTCGTACCTGTACGATCTGCAGGAGGTCGTCCTCGTGCACGGCATTGATCTGGGCATGTTTCAATATCCGATCGTCGCGGAAGTGAGCAACATGCAAGGCTACGACGAGTTCCGCAAGGCCATGCAGAAGGCGGGCGAGCAGCTTCTGGATCACACCACCACACTCCTCCCTTCCCAGGGTCTGTCGATCACGCGTGTCTGCGAATTCGCCAAACCTGCGGCGCTGATTCTGGACCAGGCGCGAGACCTGCGCGCGGAACTGATCGTGATCGGGGCGCGCGGAAGAGGCCGCGTCGGCGAGTTCGTCCTGGGCAGCGTGTCGCACCGTGTCGCGCTGCACGCAGATTGTACGACCTTGATCGTGAAAGAACGGGAGGGACCGGTCAAGCGAGTCACGGTGGCGATCGAAGGCCATGAAGACGCCGAGCGCATCAAAGCCTGGCTGCTCGCGCATCCCTTCAAAAATCCGGTCGATCTCACAATCGTGAGTGTCGTGCGGCCGATCCCGGCCACCGACCCGTTCAGCCTGTTCCCGCTGCAAGACTGGACCGGTATCGCCGTGCGATCGGCTGAGGACTTGGTGAAGAATCTTGCTGCCGCCGTCATGAATCATCGCTATTCGGTCGGCACACACGTGGCGGTCGGCGATCCGATTGATATCCTGACAGAGCGCGCCCGTTCGGCAGACTTGTTGATTATTGGATCGCACGGACGGAAAGGCCTTGAGCGTTTCCTGCTGGGCAGCATTTCCCATGCACTCTTGCATCAAGTTCCTTGCCCGGTGTTATTGGTACGATAACCTAACGGCCGTCCGGTGGCGACACATTGAACCGTAAAGGAGCCAGCGCATGAAAACGTTCAGCATTCTCTGTGCCCTCTGTCTTGTGATCCTCGGAAGTTCCTGGGCCGCCGGACAAACGAACCGGGGCAATCCGCGAGACGGGCAAGCCATCTATGAGAAAAACTGCCTGCGATGCCATGGCGATAAGTTAGACGGCAACGGGCCGGACGGCCAATATCTCATCGTCCGTCCGGCGAATTTTCAATCGGTGAACTCGCGCGCCAAGACCGATTGGGAATTGTTGATCACCATCGCAAACGGCGCGCTGTTCAGTCCCATGCACGGGTATCGCGGAAAACTGACGGACCAGCAAATGCTGGACGTCTTGTCCTACATACGCTCCGTCGCCACACCCGATTTCGTGAGTTAGTGGACGGGCCGGAGGCCGCATGCTTCGGCGCGAACGCTTGAGCCTCGGTCTCTGCCTGATACTGTTGTGTCTCTTCATGAGACCGGGAGTCGGCCTCACGTCGGAGCCGGCCCCCGACCTCGAAGTGTTCGTGCGCACCGGCTGCTCGCATTGCGAAGCGGCCAAGGTGTTTCTCGAAGAGCTTCGCCGGACACGTCCCGCTCTGCGCATCCTAATCGTGGACATCGACCGCGATCCGCAAGCACTGGCGCGATTCGAAAGGCTGGCGCATCTCCATGCGCTGCCGGTGGTCGGCGTGCCGATGTTCTACCTGAACGGAGAATTGATCGTCGGGTACCAGGATGAACGGTCCACGGGCGCGCGTCTCCTCGCCATGCTGGATCAGTCCCCGACCACGCCCGCAACCGAACCGTTTGCCGCCTGCCGCCCCGCCCAGCCGGACTGCACCGGCACAAGTCCGCAGATAACTGAGACTGACAGCATCGTGCTGCCGTGGGTAGGCCGCGTCAGCGCCGACGAATTGGGGCTTCCACTCTTCACGCTGGCCATCGGCCTGCTCGACGGCTTCAATCCCTGTGCGATGTGGGTCCTCTTGTTTCTCTTGTCGCTGCTGGCGACGTTGCGCGACCGCTTCGCCATGGTGCTCATCTCCGGCACCTTCGTGCTGGTGAGCGGGCTCATCTATTTTGCGTTTATGGCGGCCTGGCTGAACCTGTTTCTGCTGATCGGCCTGTCCCATGCCGTCCAGTTTATATTGGGAGCACTGGCGATAGGCATCGGCCTGGTGAACGTGAAGGACTTTTTCGCGTTCCGCCGGGGATTCTCCTTGAGCATTCCGGACTCCGCCAAGCCTGGAATCTATGCGAGGATCCGCCGCATCGTCCAGGCTGAACATCGAACCGGCGCCTTGGCCGGGGTCATCCTGCTGGCGGGCCTGGTCAACATGGTCGAGTTACTGTGCACGGCCGGATTCCCCACGCTGTATACCCAGGTGTTGAGCACCTATCATCTACCCGCCTGGCACTATTACGCGTACCTCGGTCTCTACAACCTCGCCTACATCGCCGACGATGTCTTGATGGTCACGTTGGCGGTCGTCACCTTGGGACGTCGCAAGTTGGAAGAACGCGAAGGCCGGTGGTTGAAACTCATCAGCGGTGCGGTCATGATCGCACTGGGGTTGCTGCTGATCCTCAAACCGAGCCTACTGACGAGGTGATTCGATGCAACGTATTCGCCCCCGCCAGATTCCGCCCCTACGGAATGAAGGCCCCGATTCGGCTCATACCATTCTGAGCGATGGAACGACGGCCCTGTTACGGATCGCACAACCAGGCGACGCCGACGAATTGCAGCGCTTCGTCAAACGCCTCTCCCCGTCGGCAACGCGCCACCGCTTCTTTTCGGAATCCGCCCCACCCGCCGAGGTGATCCGGTCGCTCTGCGATTCTTCGCGCCCGGAACGCAGTCTGACGGTGATCGTCCTGCGCCGGCACGACGATACGCTGCGCATCATCGCATCTGGCTCCTACCATACGCGGGCCCCGCATGAAGCGGAAGTGGCGATGGCCGTGGACGACGAGCTCCATAGACATGGTCTCGGCACCATTCTTCTCGAACGCCTGGCGCTGCTGGCCATCCGGCAGGGCTTCACCAAACTCTGGGCCATCACCCATGCCGATAATCTGGCGATGCGTGAAGTGTTTGCCACGTCGGGCTTCACCATGGAAGAACATCTTGAAGGTGGGGACATGGAAGTGGAGCTGTCCCTGGCCCCGACAGACCGGAGCGTGCGACGATCCGAATGGCGCGAACGCGTCGCGACCATCGCCTCGCTTCATCCTCTGTTTCATCCGCGCGCCGTCGCGGTGATCGGCGCGTCCCGCGCGCCCAAGAGTATCGGATACCGGTTACTGGAAGCTCTCCGCCACAACCGGTTTGAAGGCCGCTGTTATGCCGTCAATCCCCATGCGTCCGACATTGCCGGGGTCCAGGCATTTCCCAGCGTGCGCCACCTACCGGGACCGATCGATCTCGCCGTCATCGCCGTGCCCAAAGATGCGGTCTTGTCTGTGGTGGACGAATGTGCCGCCATCGGAGTCCGTGCCCTGGTCATCATCACGGCCGGGTTTGCAGAAGTCGGAGCGGAAGGGCGGCGGTTGCAGGATCAGTTGCTGGAGAAAGTGCGGCTGCACGGGATGCGCATGGTGGGACCCAACTGCTTCGGCATCCTGAACACCGATCCCGCCGTGCGCTTGAACGCCACGTTTACCCCCACCTTTCCGCCCGCCGGGTCCATCGCCATGTCCTCGCAAAGCGGCGCCCTGGGGCTCGCTCTGGTTGCCGCCTCCGAACGATTGCACCTCGGCCTTTCCACCTTCGTCAGCGTCGGCAACAAGGCCGATGTCTCCGTCAACGATCTTCTGCAGTACTGGGAACAGGACTCCGCCACCAACGTGATCCTGCTGTATGTCGAGTCCTTCGGCAACCCCAGGCGATTTGCGCAGATCGCCCGTCGTGTCAGCCGGAATAAGCCGATCGTCGTCCTCAAGGCGGGGCGGACCTCATCGGGCAAACGAGCCGCAGGGTCCCACACGGCTGCGCTGGCTGCCAATGATGTCGCGGTGGACGCTCTCTTTCAGCAGACCGGGATTCTGCGCGCCGACACGCTGGAGGAAATGTTTGCCCTGGCCACCGGCCTGTCCGAACAACCGTTGCCGAAGGGACGACGCGTCGGGATTCTAACCAACGCCGGGGGACCGGCCATCCTCTGCGCGGACGCCTGCGAGGCGGCCGGCCTCGAGGTCCCTGAATTGTCGCAGGCCACCATTTCTCGACTCTCGCCGTTTCTTCCCGCCTCTGCCTCGCTGCACAATCCGGTGGACTTGATCGCCTCCGCCACGCCGGAGCAGTACGAGCAAGCGATCCGCGCGCTGCTGGACTCCGACGATATCGATGCCCTGATCATTTTATACATCGCCGTGACGGCGACCGACGTGAACCCCATGGCTGAAGGCATTGCGCGAGGGATTGAGGCGGCACGGGCGCAGCAATCGGTCAACAAACCGGTCTCTATCAGTTGGATGGTCGAAACGGATCGTGACCGCACATTTTCGCTGCCGCACGAAACCATCCCCACCTATGGCCTGCCCGAACTCCCCGCGCGCGTCCTGGGCAAAATCGCCGGCTACGTGCAGTGGCGCGATCGCCCTCTCGGCATGGTGCCGGACTTCGATGATCTTGATATTCCGTCCGTCGATGCCGTCTGTCGCAACGCCCTCGCCACACGCGGACCCGGTTGGTTGACGGTCACCGAAACACGGGCGGTTCTCAACGGCATGGGGATTTCTTTGCCGCCCGGCGGCCTCGCCACCACGGCCGAAGAGGCGGCTACGCTCGCCGCACAGATCGGATTTCCCGTTGCCGTCAAACTGGCCTCGCATACGCTGGTCCACAAGACGGAAGTCGGCGGCGTGCATCTCAACCTCGCCAGTAAAACCGAGGTTCGTCGCGCGTACGAAGACATTGCCACGCGGCTCGCCCAAGACCACACGCTTGAGGCGATGGAAGGGGTACTCATCCAGCCGATGGTGAAGGACGGCGTCGAGGTCATGGCTGGGATGGTGCAGGATCCCTCTTTCGGCCCTTTGATCGGGTTCGGTCTTGGCGGGATTCATGTCGAAATTTTAGGAGACGTGCGTTTCCGAATCACGCCGCTGACGGAGCTGGACGCCGCTGACTTGATTCGCAGCATCAAGGGATATCGCCTGCTGCAGGGGTATCGCGGACATCCTCCCGGCGACGTCGATGCCATTCAAAACCTGCTGCTGAGGCTCTCGCGCTTAGTCGAAGAGGTGTCTGAGATTGTCGAGCTCGATCTGAACCCGATCTTCGCCCTGCCGCCGGGACAAGGCTGTCAGATCGTGGATGCGAGGATCAGGGTGGCAGGGACGGCGGCGAGAGTCAGAGGGTAGGGAACTGTTTCAATTGGTCATAGATTGGCCAATACACGAAGCGCGCACACTTAGCACATGCCACATGAACAGCTAACGCATCTGACTGTTCTATACTTTCATGATCTCCTCCCAAGTCACTTCGGATGCGGAACTACCCGCCACCTCGTGCCAGTACACTAGGAGCCTGTCTGACATTGCCGTTCGTGACGAGACGAGGGAGGTGCGGTCAGATGCAAGGCCGCAGGCTCGGAAAAACCGGAAGTGTATTCACTGGAATACATTGAGGATTTTTTCGGGCCGAGAACGACGCAGATGGCCGCACCTCGCTCGCCGCAGTAGAAAGGTCAATGTCGGACAGGCTCCTAGAAGCCTATTACGAAAATCGGGGAACTTTGTATGTGAGTCCGCAAACCGCTCCAACTTACCAAGCCATTGTGGACGACGCCCGCCGTAGATCAGGAGCATCCCATATTCGTAGTTGGCTTTATTGAGACAGGAGATGAGCGTCTCGATGTCTTTCTTCATGTCGCAACTCCGGGCGATACCAGGCTTCACTTCGACGGCCAGAAGATTTTTTTCCATATTTCCAGCGGAATGCACAAGAAAATCCGGCTTCCAGCGCTTTAGTGGAGGAGTGCGAAGATGGGATGCCCGCTCTTGTCCACTTCTCCCGCCAAGGAGAATTGAAAATCATCCGGCAGCGCCACTCGAAGCTGGTAATACAGCTCATAACAGTAGACTCGCTCGCGGTAGATCGGCAGTGTTTGTCCGGCCACCGGTAACTGGAAGTAGCCCTGAGGCACCTCACGGGTCGCTTTTTTGAGTGCCGCCAGGAATTTGGCAAGAGCTTGGTTAGGCATCATTCCTTCAATTGTCTGCCTCATTAATTATGAGATCTGCTGCGACCTGCCCCTACAGCCGACTCGGCAGCTTCAGCCTAAACACGCGACTGCCCACCCAATGCTCGACTTGATTCTTGCCTTGGAGGCGTTTGATCTCAGATGAATCAACTTCGACTCTTCCACATATCCGGTTCTCGATGCAGGTGAAGAACCGCCAGCACTGGGATGGCATCTACCGCTTCGATGAAATACACACCATACGGGAAGTGTCGGAGGAGGGCACGGCGGACCTCGCCTTCCATTCGCGGAAATTGCCGAGGATTAGAATCGATCCGCTGAAACAAGAGATCGAGTTCGTCCAGGAATCTCACACCCAAGCCGGATCGTTGGTCTTCATACCATACAGCCGCAGCTTGGATGTCGAGATCGGACTGAGGTTGGACGACCAGCCGCCGTGCCATCCGGCGGATCAGCGCTCCCGCAACTTGCGTTCAATATCCGCTCGAACCTCCGTCCAGGATCGACCGGCAACGGAATTCTCCCGATACGCCTCGAGGCGTTCACGAATGATCCGCCGATGCCACTCAGGCACGGGAACTTGCTCAGGAGTCGCGGCGATCCGGTCCCAGAGCGATTGCACGAAGTCGATTCGTTCATCAACTGAGAGGTCGTCGAATCCAGGGGGAGGAGGAGGGATTATCTTGGTCATGCATGACACTCCTATGTTTTGAAGTATAGCGCAAGCCGAGAAGCAAGAACAGTCGTGACAACAACTGACGACGACTGACATCGAAGAGGTTGATCCACTCAACTTCGAATTCACAGGATGTCGGTCCTTGAGACAATTACACGTCACATCATTCGGATAGTCTCAATTGATCTCATAGTCTGCACGCGCGACCTATGCAGCGCTGCGCTTGCGAGCCCCACGCGGGCGGGCGGTTCGCGGTGAACGAGAGGCAAGGCCCTGCGGTTGCCTCTCGACATAGGCATCGAGCAAACGGCGAATCATGCGCTGCTATTGCGTGTGGTGCCGGGATGCTTCGGCTTTGAAGAACTCCACGATCTTCTTGCTCAGGGCCAACGTCACTGTAACCCCCTCATCGCGAAATGCCAGTTCGGCGGGAGAAGGGAGGAAATCCGGGACGACACGAATCTCGCCCAGTGGTTCATCTTGATATCTTATTTTCATGCTCATAGAGGGCGTTTCCTTTTCGCCAATAGCCGGCGCCGAGGAGTCGAATAACCGAACCTCGATAGGTAAACCGGACGATCAGAATGCCATCCTCGACTTCCCCGAAGCAGTAGACGCGGCCCTCCGACTTGCTATGAAAACATTCCACCTCAATCCGACTTCGGTCGTGTCGGCGGACCTAGCCTCTATCCGCACTCGCACGGCCTTCACAGCCAGCGGTGGAAGACTCCGGTTTGCGCCCCTCTTCGTCCCACACCCGCCGTCTTGCGCCGACATGCGTCAGTAAACATTCCGCCGTCGCCAGCAGGTCCCGCACCTGTCCAGCCGAGCGGTCGGCATAATGCGCCAGGTCGAAGATCGGGATCTGAAGGCAGACTTCGGCGCGATTCTTTCGTTCCGGGGAGAAGACGATACGATGCGCGGGCGGCTGTGGATGCTCGCAGGGCTTCAGAAGATCCAGCGTCTGGAAGAAGACCCGACAGAGCCGTTGCAGGTCACCAAGAATTTCACGATGCTCGGCATCGTCATTGAGCGGCAACTGGGTGGGGTCGTGAAACGCCGCATAGAGGTTCAACTGGAACCCGATCTGGACCACATCGCCCGAGCCGGTTTTCACGTAGAACGGATCATGATCAAAACAGACTTTGCGCGTCACGATCATGTCGCGCAGGGCTTGTTCGGTGGGAAAGGCTTGTTCGAGATGTAGCTTCACCGTCTTGATACTCCTCGATCTATCTACCCACCGCCGTGACAGGCCAGGCACCGGACTATGCGACCAGGCTGATGCACACCGCGCCCCTTTTCATATAACCGCCGCACGATCGGTTCGTCTCTCAGCGTTGGCTTTGTCGCAATTCTCTCGCCGAACTCATGACAGGCCGTGCAGGAGTTGGCGCCGGTCGTATGAAAGACGAATGCTCCATGGGGATTGCTGCGTGTCTGCTCGGTAATCTGCGCCAGCATGCCGCGATGCTCCGTATGGCACCCGGTGCAGGCCTGCCGTTGAACGACGAGCGGGCGGTGCCATGCCGCCAGGGTCGGCGTCGCACGAGTGTCGAAAGAGCCTTCGGTGTGGCAACCGATGCACCGTGCAGGACTCGGTCCCCGAAACGGCTCATGGCACTGTGTGCACCCACCGTGATCCACATGATAGCGGCTGAGGTCGCCCGGAGCCCAAAAGGCAGCGGGGCTCCGCACCGTCCCCCATCCAATCCAGATCACCAACACCAGGGTGGCCACTGCCACCACCGGGATCGCCGTTCTCGGAAGCGGGAGGTATCGCATGACTCAGGAGATTCCTGCGAAAAACAACGCCCCGACCACATGCAGGACGGTGAACACCAGGAACATCAGCGTCATCGGGGCATGAATGGCCTGCCACAGGCGAAACGCCTCTTCCTGAGACGCCATCCCGTGCAACTGCGTGTCGATGTCCGCCTCGGACAACCCTTGATGCTGGAGGTGATGACGTGCCTCGTTGAGCGCACGTAGGCTGAAGGCGTGCACCAACTGGCCGACGATGCCGCTGACCACCACCATCACCATCGAACCCATGGCGAGAATCGGAACGACCGCGTGATAGTGGGCGCCCGAGTGAATGACAATCAGCAACGGCCCCAGCACCCCTGCCACCATATGAACGTGAAACCACCTGCGTGGCCATCGGCGCGAGGGGCTGGTCCGCTTTCGAATCGGATAGACAAACACCAGCAGGGTTACGACCAGACCTGCCCAGCCGACGCCATGCCCGTACCGCGTATGGCCGAAAGGCGTGACCTGCTCGAGGCTCAGCAGCGCCTCGAAGGCGAGCCCCGTCGCCACCACACCGACAGTTGCCGCAACGACCGCAATGAGCCGCGACCGCACACCCGTCATCCGTGCAACCCGTACTTCATAACCCATTGATTACTTCCGGTACTTCTCAACCCCCTTGTTCCCTCCGGCATGACAGCGCAAACAGTCCGCGAAACGCCCAGGGCCGTGAATGCCCTTTGCCTTCGCTCTGAGTTCCTGCACCAATTGGTTGTCCTGTACTTGCGGGCTGATCACCCCTTCTTTGCCGGCCCGATGGCAATCCAGACACGTCGTCGCGCCAGTCGCGCGAAAAATCAAATCGCTGTGAGGATTAGCGACCATCCCTCCACCATCACCCGTCGCCCACGCAACAGCCGCCAACTCTACACCCGACGCAGTCATGCCGCCGTACGGCACCGCCTCAGTCCATCGAGGCATCGACAGCATCAGCACCAACCCCACGAGGCACCAGCCAGTGCCCAGGCTGCTCCGACTCATGCGTGGCCACTCCCGCAACAGGTGCGATACCGCTCTTCCGGAATCTCTTTCATGGCCTGATACAACTCTGCCCGTTCCGCCTCACTGATCACCTGATCGATCGACGGGTAGAGAATCCGTTCCTCTTTCATGTTGTGCGACTTCAAGATCTCCACCAAACGTTGCTCCTCGCGATCGCTGTCGGGATTCTGTGCCTGCACCTTCTCATGAATGGCCTCCAGGCATTGACCGATCATTTGATGCTCGGTGCGCATGACCTGGGTCGGGCCGCCTTCCGCCATGCCGGAATTCTCTTCCCACTTCGGAAACAACACATCTTCTTCCCACACGATATGCCGCTGCAGACCGATCTTGAACTCGACGAACGCCTCCTTGGCCTTCGCAAAATCTTTTCGTTTCTGCTCCTGGAACGAGTGGAAGAGCGCATCCAACCGATCATGATCCTGTTCAAACGTGACACTGATTTTTGCATCCGACATGCGATTTCTCCTCGGTTAAGAATGACGGAGTCTGTATTCCAAATGACAGGCCACACAGGCCTTGAGCACATGGTTGAACTCGGGCAGGATCTGCTTCAGATCTTTCGTCGGCATCACATCAGCCAGTTTCTCGGCGGCGGCATGATGCGCCATCGCGAGATCGTGATAAGCAGGAGGAAAGTCGGCTGGCTCCTGTCGGGCCATGGCGTACCGGTGCATGAAGAATCCCAGATGTGACTCCGTGAGCCCCTGCGCTAATCGATAGTCTTCGTCTGCCAACGCCGCGACAATCGCCTGAACCGTTTCCAGATGCTGGAGCATGACGGCGCGATGTTCCTGCTGCGCATCGGCCCCCAACGGAATCGGCGTGCGCACATCCGGCAGATGCACCGGCGTCACTCCGTCAGCGGAAGATCTCGCCTTCTGTTCCACGCACCCGGTTGCGATGGAGACCAGCGCCGACAGGCAGAACACACCGACCCGCAAAACCATGTATCCCCGACTCATGCCTGCTCCTTGGTCACCGGCTGCCAATAGGCGTCCACCCGTTCCTGAATGTGACGAATGGCGTCCGTCTGCACGGTCGGCTCAAACAGATGTCGAAAACGTCCCTGCAGTTTTAGGTACGCCTCGACCGGTTTGCGTTTCGGAATATACGTGTGAGTGACCACCCCGTTGATAGCCTCCTTCAACGGCCAGAGGCCGGTCTCCACGGCCAACTTGGCGACCTCCGGTGTTTCTCCAGGATCGTACACCCAGCCGGTCGGGCAGGCGGAGAGAGCAAGAAACATCTTCGGTCCGGTGAAGGCGGCGGCGCGCACAAATTTTTCCTCCAGATCTAGCGGATAACGTGGAGCAACCGTCGCGATGTATGGCGGCCGATGGGCCCGCCAGATCTCAAAGATGTCTTTTTTCTCCTGCGTGGTCGCGGCAGGATGTTGCACACTGCAGGGCGACGTCGCCGTTCGCGCGGCGTAGGGGGTGGCGGGGGACAACTGCATGCCGGTATTACCGTACGCTTCGTTGTCATAACAGATGTAATAAAAGTCGAGCTTCCGATGCAGGGCTCCCGAGGTCGACGACAGCGCCATATCGTACGTGGATCCATCGCCTCCCAGCACGACAACCTTCACATCCTCACTCTTCGGCAATCTCCCCTTGGCGATGAGGACATCCAAGGCATCGCGAACTCCCTGCGCGCCGGCAGGCGCCGAACCCATGGTCGTGTACAACCAAGACCCCTTGAAGGAGGTGTAGGGGTAGGCAGCCAACATGGTGAAGCAGCCGGCGGCATTTACGTAGACGACATGATCTCCCAAGACCTTCGCCGCGAGGCGCAACGCTTCGAGCCCTCCGCAGCCAGCGCATAAGGCCGTGCCCGGCAAGACGTGCTCTTCCCGTGGAATCTGCTTAATCTTCTTGAACGTCTCACGTTGCCACATGACGTCTCTCGCTTCCTGCCTTCCCCGTCGGCCTATCTCTGCCCCGTTTTACGTGTCACGCATTTCCCCCCGCCAGCATCTGCAACTGCGTCATCTCTCGATGCTCCTCGGCACTGTAGAGCAATACCGGGCCGAGGCCTGTTCCCGCGACTCCGGCCTCCGCCGTTTGTTCAAAGATCGCCTGGAACTCGCCGGCTGAAATATTCTGACCTCCGAGCCCGCCAATAAACGAACACAGCGCCTGTGGTCTCAAGACCTCATGATACAGACAGGCCGCGACTTCCTGATACAGAATCCCGCCCTGCCCGGGCGCCAGATTCTGATCCAGTACGGCCACGCCCCGTCGTCCTCGCAAGGCTTGTCGAATGGCCTCGGCCGGCCAGGGGCGAACCACCCGCAGTCGAAGGAGACCGACCCGCTGCCCTTGCGCCCTGGCTGCGTCGACCGCCGCCTTGCCTTTGCTGGCGCCAGCGTTGGTCATCACGAGCACATCGTCCGCATCCTCCAGCCGGTAGCCTTCGACCAGATCATACCGCCGGCCGAACAGGGCATGAAACGATTCCGCCGCCTCCCGATGCACTTCGAGCGCATTCCGGGCGGCCAGATGCACCTGATGCCGGAAATAGGCGTAGGAGGTGCCGCCGATCACCGCCACACCCAACGCCTGCGGCGACGACGCCGTGAACCCGAGATGGGACGGGCGGAAGGGCGGGAGAAACCGTCGCACCATGTCGGGATCGGGAAGGCTGACCGGCTCTCGGGTAAACGACAGCGTAAACCCATCCAGGTTCACGATCACCGGCAACATGACGCGCTCGTCTTCCGCGATCCGATAGGCCATCAGAATCGAATCCAACACCTCCTGGCAAGTCTCGGCATGAATCTGCAGAAACCCGGCATCGCGCGCGGCCAACACGTCATTGTGATCCGACTCCAGCGTAATCGGTGCGGCCAAGGCCCGCGACACATTGACCAGCACGAGCGGGGCCCGCCACCCCGAGATGGAATAGAGCACCTCGAACGCATGGAGCAACCCTTGGCTGGAGGTGGCCGTAAAGACGCGCGCACCGGCGACTTCCGCCGCGCCGGCCGCCGTCATCATCGAGTGCTCGGAATCCATGCTCACAAATCTTGCGGCCAGATCACCACGCTCGCACCACTTGGCCAAGGCTTCCACGATCTCCGTCTGCGGGGTAATGGGAAACGCCGGGATATAATCCACGTCGGCCAATCGGGCTCCCCAGGCGGCCGCCAGGTTACCGGTCATCATTTGGCTGTCCATGCTACCCCACCTTCCTGCTCTCGCTCTGCGACCAATGCGTGGGTCGGACACTCATGCACGCAAATCTGGCATCCTTTGCAATGGGCATAGTCCACGACGGGTCGATCGTCCTGGTTCATGGCGATCACGCCATCCGGACAGTAGACGAAGCAGAGCCAGCAGCCGTTACACTTGTCTGCGACCAACACCGGCCGAAACGTCCGCCACCCGCCGGTTTCCCGCAGCACGGAATTTCCGCTCGCGCTGATCCTGGCCGTGCCCCTGCATGGTGATTCATAGACCGGTGTGTGGAAAATCGTCGCGCGAGTCGCCGGCTCTGCCGCAGACTCACGCGCCATCACTTGTACCGACTCATAACACATGAGTGCCACGGTTTGATTCCGCTCAATGATCGGCGGGGCTACTCCGAGATCTCCCAACTCCCGCGCAATGGCCTGCCGGAGCGGCTCCTGTTGCAACCCAGCCAACCGGGCAGCGACGGCGCCGAGCAACGCGCTGATCGCCTCCCGCTGGCCGAAATGCTGCAGGGCAATCTCCGTCACCCCCAACGTCATGATGCGACCGGGCAACTTGCTTTGCGTGCGAATCTGCTCCGCGTGCAGCGGTGAATTGACAAACAGGATGGTCTGGTCGGTGATGCCGTCCGAAACGCGGGCCGCAGGATCCTCCAGCAGCGATGCATCGGCCACCACCACCAGATCGGGATAGGCAATGACCCCTCGCTCGCGGATCGGCTCCCGGCCGAACCGCGTGAAGGCCGCCACCGGCGCGCCTCTCCGTTCCGCCCCATAGATCGGGGAATCCTGCGCGACATACCCGCTCAGAAAGGCCGCCGTCCCGAGAATGCGGCTGGCCGTCTTCGCGCCCTGTCCTCCGCGCCCGTGAAATCGCACAGCATACATGTCAGGCCCGTTCCGTCTTTTCTTTCTTGAACGCTTCTTTTCCGGCCGCCAGCGCAGCGGCAATCGTGGCCTCCGTTTCTTTGAGATACCGTTTGGCCTCCTCCATCGTGCGAGAAAGGTCCGTGCGAATTTCTTTGGCCTTCTCCAACACATCCTCTTCCGCCCGTCGCGCGTACCCCTTGATCGCTCGACGGGTTTCCTCACCGGAATGGGGCGCATACAGGATCGCCGCCATCGCACCGAGCATGGCCCCGCTCACAAACGCGATCGAGACACCCAGCCCAGAACAATTATCATGATGATCCGCCATGATGATCTCTCCTTCCCGATCTATGTTGTGTAGAACCCTGGACGTCCTCAGCAATGCTCTGCCTTGCTAGAAAGCAGAGGACGTGCCAGGCCCCTATGGCGAACGAGCCACGAAGTCACAATTTTGACAAGGGTTTTTAACGCGGCAAGGAGCTGCAGGACTGTGCAACGAAGTTAGTTGGGGAATTACAGAACCGGGCGAGAATCAAGACTGGTGCAAAACGCGCCAGCTGCGAAACGCATCACATTGAAAAGGACCGAGCACCCCGATTGGTCAGATCTTGCTGCGAACCCACCGCACAATATCCTGCAGACCCAACGCCCCTGGTTGACGGGCGAGTTCACGCCCTCCACGCATCAATACCAGTGTCGGGATGCTGGAGATGCCGAACCTGGCAGCCAGCGTCTGCTCCTCTTCCGTATTCACTTTTGCCAGCCGAACGTGAGGTTCCAGCAGCTGCGCGGCCTGCTCATAGGCCGGAGCCATCATTCGGCAGGGACCGCACCAGGAAGCCCAGAAATCGACCAACAGGGGAATTTCCGCCCGCTGCGCGTGAAGATCAAAATCCCGCGCCGTCAAGGCGATCGGCTGACCTGTAAACAAAGACGCATGGCATTGGCCGCAATGAGGCTGCTGCGCCAGACGAGCCGACGGCACACGATTGACACTTCGGCAATGGGGGCAGACCAGGTGAATCGACTCCGTCATCGCGACACCTGCTTGCTGCAGCAGGTCGTTCCATTACCGATCACAGGGTTCCCTGTCACAGCGCCCGCCTCCGCCTCCCATCCCTCGATGGCCCATGCCGTCCGGCCCCATTCCACGACCGTGACCATGTCCCTTCGCGAAGGTCCGTTCATACTGGATCAGCGCCCAGATATCTTCGTCCGTCAATTGGTCTGCAAATCCGACCATACTGGTGCCCGGCGACCCGTGCTTGATCACCCAGAAGATTTCTCCTTCCGTGCGATGGCGCCAAAATCCGTGGTGTTGAAAGTTTCGGGGGGATGGATTCAGCTGCGACGCCACAAGGCCATCGCCCGCTCCCTCCGGTCCATGACAGTTGGCGCACGTCCCTTTCCCGTGATAGATGGCCTTGCCCTTTTCGACCACATCAGGCGAATCAGGCAATGGGCTCTTGAGCGCACGCGCTTCCTCAAGGTGCTCGATCGAGACGCGAGACGGCTGCATATGTTGGGCGATCGAAGGGACAACCGTCACCACGGCCGCCGCCATGACCGCCAATGTGACACTCAGCAGCTTCTCCATCAGAAATCCAATTCCACCATCTTGCGATGGAACCGCGTGATGACGTTGGGGTCCGGCGTCAGTCGGATCTGCGCCTCGTCCTTCCCCTTGTACGCCAGGAGATTAAGCACGTGGCGCAAACTTTCCAGTCGCGCAGCCTGCTTGTCGTTCGCCTTGACGATGATCCAGGGGCTGAAGGTCGTATGGGTCTTGCTGAACATTTCTTCTTTGTATCGCGTGTACGAATCCCACAGCTCCTGCGCCTTTTCATCGACGGGGCTCAGCTTCCACTGCTTGAGGGGATTCTGCCGGCGCGCTTCGAATCGACTGGCCTGTTCTTCTTTGGAAATCGAGAACCAGAACTTGATGATCGTCACGCCGTCTTCGTAAAGCATATGCTCGAATTCTGTCACCTGCTGCAGGAACCGCTGGTGTTCTTTCTTGCTGCAAAACCCCATCACCGGCTCGACGACCGCGCGGTTGTACCAGCTTCGGTCGAAGAATACGATCTCGCCCTTGTTGGGCAGTTGCCGGATATACCGTTGGAAATACCACTGTCCCCGCTCATCGTCGGTCGGCTTCGGCAGAGCCACCACACGCATGGCGCGCGGATTCAGATGCTCGGTAAACCGGCGGATCGTGCCGCCCTTCCCGGCCGCATCCCGTCCTTCGACCAGAATCGCGATACGCTGCCCATCGGCCTGCACCCAGCGTTGAAGCCGGACCAGCTCGACCTGCAGCTGCCGCAACTCCTGTTCGTACAGCAGCGTCTTGCGTACCTCTTCCAGATCGATATTCTTGCTCTTGATCAGTTGAATCAGGCCCCTCGGCGTGTTGATGCGACGGAGATCTTCTTCGGTCAGGGTTCGACCGACCTCACCGATCAATCCGGCCGTCACGTCCCCGGCGGCTTGAGCAGAAGCGTGATACCCGTCTCCTTCCCTCGGCACAGCCGTCGGAATGATCTCCAGTTCATCAGTCTCAAGTCGCCCGTTGCTCTGCGCGACCGAGCCCATCCCAGCTGCGCCGATGCGAGCGCGCCGGCCTTTGGCTTTCCCACCCGGTTGTCCGTCGGCTGCCATGCGAGTACCCGTTTCCTTCCCGGCGAACTAAAACGCCACGTTCCGATCACGCTCGGCCACTGCCTTAATGTAGTCCGGCATGCCCTTGATGATCGCCCCTGCCACCAGATCGCCCTGGCCGATCTGTCTCGCTACGGCACAGGCCCCGCAGACCCAGATGGGAATGTTGGCGGCCTGGACGGCCGCCAACAGGTCTTTCAGCGGGGTCAAATTCACGCCGACGACGTGATCCGCCGAGCCCTTTCGCGCTGACGTTACCGCCTCGTTCCACAACCACAACACCACGTCGTGGCCCTGCTCTTTGGCGGTCTTGGCCGCCATGAAGGGAAGGGTCGCCATGGTCGGATCGTCTGTCCCCCGACTGCCGGAAATGATGAACGTCGCCATTGATCAGTCTCCCGTGAATCGTCGTTCGTGAAACGTCTCTCGTCCGTGACAAAAGGAGCTGATGGCAGATAGCGTATGGCCGAGGGCAAAGACACCGCGGTAGATCTCTTGCTCGTGCCATACGCGTCGGCCATCTGCTCTTTCTCATTCACTTCATTTCGCCAAACTTCTTACATAGGCAATCAATTGCCAGACCTGTTCATCCGGCAACCCGGCGAACGACATCATGCCGGTGCCCGGCGACCCGTTTTTGATAATCCAGAACAGTTGCCCGTCCGGAACATCTTTCATCATCGAGCCGCAAGTAAAGTTTCGAGGCGGTGGAATCAGCGCCGCGCCCATGAAGCCCTGTCCGTTGCCCTTATCTCCATGACACATCGCACAGGCCACCGGCTGAGCGGTTTGCAGGAACAGGGTTTTGCCTGCCTGAACCGTGGCATCCGAATGCGGCAACGGGCTCGTTTTGGACAGGAAGTCCGCCGGTGCTTTCGCCGTTTTCCTTGGCTGCGGGCAGACACCGCTCGGACCGTCACTGCTGATCGCGGCCTGCGCCACGTCGGCCCCGCCTTTGAAGGTCGCGTTCAAATAGGCCATCACATCGGCCACGCCCTGTTGGCCGATCGTCAGTCCCCAATAGGGCATGGTCGCTGATTTGCCGACTGCTCGTCCCCCGTAATAGATCACGTTATAGAGATAGTCCGTCGGCACTTTCTCGAAAGGAATGTTGGCGTGAATCGCCGGCTTCGGGTCCAAGCCCGATGCGGCCGGGCCATCGCCTTTGCCCGCGGCACCATGACATTGGGCACAATATTCCTTATAAATCACTTGCCCACGATCCAGGCTCGTATGCCCGAACGGTTCGCTTTTCCAAGGCTCATAATACGGAAAATCTTCCCACCCTCTGGTCGCGATGTATCCCGTGACGTACCGTAGTCCCAATTCGCTCACATCGCCCACAAACTCTCCGCTGTGCGGCACATAGTCCGGCGGATTTGAATTGAAGCGGTGAATCCAATCGGCTTTGAGACGTCTTCCTGCTTCCACCAGCGAGGTGCTTTGCGGGCCACCGACGGTTTTGTCCCCTTCACGAACTTGATGGCAGCCGATGCAGGCATGCTCCTTAAAAATCTTCTCGCCGAACGCCGCCTCTTGCTTACTGAACGTCGTCATATCGATCGCACCAGCCTTCACCTTGGGGTCGGCAAAGTTGGTTTCGAGATATTTCGCGATTTCTTCCGCATCGGGCTGAGGCACGGACATATGGGGTTGAGGCGTCTGCGACTGGTCCCACCGATAACTTTTCGCATAGAGCGGTTGCTCTTTTCCCGCTAACCAGCTCACCAGCCACTCATGCTTGAATTTGCTCCCCGCTCCGATCAAATCGGGCGCTTTCTTCTCCAGACGCGATAATGGAGCCCCTTCCAATCGATGGCATCCAGCACACGTATTCTGCACTATCTCCTTCGCTCGACTTTGATCACTGCCCAGCAGGAGGCGGGGAAACGACAGCAACCCCACCACGACTACCAACGCACACCCGATCAGCACCGTCCGTCTTCCACCCATGTAGGGACCCCTTTCTATAATTCAATTCACACCGTGCGACAAGCTTATCGCGTCGTCAGCCAGGCATGAATGTCCGCGATCTCCTGACGATTCAGCACCGCCCCCCAGGCCGGCATGGGGCCACGACCATGGAGCACCGTTTCCCAGAACGCTCCTTCATTCTTGAGGACCGCATTGCGCGCCAGCTTCGGCCCCGCGCCGCCGACGGCCCCCTCTCCATGGCAAGCCTGGCAATTGTGCGCGAACAAGGCCGCCCCTCTGGCTGCTATCCCCGTCAGCGGACCGTCGGATGCGGCACTTTGGGCGCGGGCCGGTTCCATCGTCGCCAACTCGGCCTCGATGCTCGGCAACTGATCCGGAGCTCCGGGATGATTCCGTGCGGTCAGATATTGGATGACGACTGCGGCCTCCTCGGGAGAAAGCTCGGCGCCCCAATGCACCATCTTCTCCACAGTGACCGTCCAGCGGTCCTGCGGCAATCGTTGCTGAGCAATGAGGTCGGTGGTATGGCACACGGCGCAACGGGCCAGAACCAACGTGGCCGCTTTGCGAGCTGTCGCCGGCTCGATCGCCGCACGATCTTCTTCCTGAGCCGCTGTGATGACCGTCCATCCGACGAGGGCAACGAGCAATAAGGCAAGCACGACACCGGAACCCCTCTGCAGCCATCTCATGCTCATGCCTCCACCGTCACAGTCAGACGATCCCATCCGTTCCATAAAAATCCACCGGGATTCCAAGGGCTCGTCGCCGGTTGTTCTTGCCCCTGCGCATCGGTGGCGCGGCAGAGAATCGCAGTGGGCCCTGGCGTGCGGGCGTTCCATACGAACTGCCATTGTCGCCAGGCATAGGGTTGCCCCTCTCCCAATAACCGGGCCTGCTCCCAGGTCTTTCCGTCGTCGCATGACACTTCGACCTTCACAACCGGCGCCTCGCCGGCCCAGGCGACACCTTGAATCGTGACCGGCCCGATCCGCACCGTGTCGCCCTCAGCTGGAGCGGCGATGAGCGACTTGACCGGCATTTGCTCGACCGGGACCATCGCGCTTCCCGGCAACCCGGATGACAGGCGAACGGCCGTTTCCGGAATGCGATAGGCCTGCTGCATGTAATAGCCGGGCGTTTCATCCACTCGCACTGTAATCTCGGTCAGCCACTTCATGCAGGACTCCGCCATCCAGCCGGGAGTAATCACCCGCAGCGGCGCGCCATGCAGGAGGGGCAGGGGACGGCCATTCATTTCATAGGCCAGGAGAGTATCGGGATGGAGGGCCTTTGCGAGGGGGATACTTCGCGTGAACAGCGGCACGGTCGCCAACGCCGGCCGGTCCGCCCCTTGAAACTGTACGTGGACACCCTGCGGTTTCACGCCGGCTTGCTGCAGCACATCGCGAAGCCTCACGCCGGTCCATTGCGCATTGCCGACCGCCCCGCGCTCCCACTGCACCCCGGGCACTTTGGGACGATGGTGCGCACGTCCGTTTCCACTGCATTGCAGGACGGCTGTCAGCGAAACCGGTTCGAATTGTTGCAGGTCCTTCAGCGTGAAACTGAGCGATTCTTTGACGAGGCCTTTCACACTCAACCGCCAGGCCTCAGGCTGAATCGCCTCGGCAGGGGGTGGGCCGAAATGACTCCGGACGAAGAACCGTTCGTTGGAGGTCAGCCAGGATGTAAACTCGCGCACCGGCGTTTCTGCGTCAAACGGCCGCGTGACCCGCACGGTCAAGGGTCCCGTCGCTTCCGCGGCCTCGGCCTGAGGAGCCGATTCGCGCATCGATCCTCCACCGCCCAGCACCATGCCGGCCCCGATTCCCTTCAGCAATGTCGTGAACCAGCCGCGACGGGAAACCGTTACCATCCTACGCTCCTCCGCCTGGACCGGGATGACCGTGTGGATTCAGATCGATTACAATTCCCGCCGGCATGACGATCGATTGGTGCACGGTGCACCCGTGGGCCACTCTCAGCAGCCGCTCTTTCTGCTCAGGCGTCACACGGTGCGGAAGACGAATCGCCAGTTGAATCTGTCCGACGCGATGGGGGCTTTCGGCAATTGTCCACTCGGCATCGACTTTCAATCCTTCACGAGAGATGTCGTGTCGTGCGCAGAATTGGCCGACAAAATACCCCACGCAGCTCGCGACCGATCCGACGAACAGTTCCACAGGACTCATACCGGCGTCGGCCCCTCCGTCTTCAACCGGCTGATCCGTCACAATCCGGTGCCGGTCGCTCAGGATGTCGTACCGCGCCCCTCCCTGATAGGCCACGCTGAGCTTCATTTCGTCCTCCTCCGCTCACCTCTCGTACGTCGTGTCTCGTTGTTGCTTCCCAAGAGGGAAGAGTCATGAGATACGTGTCACGCAGAGCGTTTCACGCGTTCAATAGGGTGCATCCACCGGTTTCCCTCCCTTCGGCCAGTCATTGCCTTTGTCGGGGAAATCCGGGCGTGGCTGGGAGTTGAGATACGTCGCGACGTCATAGGCATCCTGATCCGACAGGGCCCATCCTCTGGTGCGAGGCATATTCGATTTGATGAAGGAAGCGGCTACCGGAATGCGCGCCATCTCCGCGCCGATGTTGTAAGACTGAGGCCCCCACACAGCGGGAGCCGCCATCGTGCCCTGCCCGTCCGCTCCATGGCAAAACGCGCAACGGGACGTGAACACCTTAGCGCCGTTTGTGGCATCCGGCGGCTTGGGCGCTTGAATCCGTGGGATGCCGCGCCAGGCCATGCGGCTGCCCGACGGCACATCCTTCGACAGCCATTCGATGTAGGCGACGACCGCCTGGAGCTTATGACTGTCTTGCGGAATGGCCTTCCCGTTTAAATTGCGCTCGAAACATTCGTTGATACGGTCGGCCAGCGTCACGACGCGCCCGGTCCGCGCATGATATTCGGGATAGGCCCGCGAGAGGCCGACAAAGGAAGACGAATTGGGGTCGAGTCCCGCATCCAAATGACAATTGGCGCAGGTCAGCCGGTTGCCGACGTAGGGGGCAGCGAACTGCTGTGTGTGGACGACGATTTCATAGCCCAGGCGGATCTGCTCACCGCGCTGTCCGCCGGGAATCGAATCGGGAGCGGGATGGCTGAACAGCGCATCCAGCCTGGGTTCTGGCTGGCTCGCAGCCGATGGAACGCCGCCTCGTGTATCTTTCGACTCGACACAGCCTGCCGTCACCCCGAGGAGCACCATGATGCTGAACAACAGGTGTCGCATACGTAGAGCTTCTCGCAAACTACATACCACGTCGGCTGCAATGCGTCTAAAGAAACGGGCTCTCGGCAGGCCGCCGGGGAAACGTGCGTCTCTCACCTTGGCGATAAACGCCACAGTCATCCTTTCCTGCCTGCGGCATCGTGCGACAGCATGCGTGCCCCGGCCCTGTGAATGTACTGATTAGGGACAGATGGGAGGAAAAGGATTCGAAAAATAATTCATCGCCGTCATTTGAGTTCGATCACGGCTTCAGCGAACGGATGTACGCGATGATGTCGTCCAACTTCCCCTCATCGAAGACCGCGGCATAGCCGGTCATGGCGGTGCCCGGCCGCCCCTCCTGAATCACCTTGCGCAATTGCGCGTCCGGTTTCTCTTGAGTGGCGTTGGATGTGAGGTTGGCCGGTGCCGGCGTAAGGTAGGCGGCCATCTCGCTATCGCCTTTTCCTGCCGGTCCATGGCAATTCAGGCAACTCTCTCGATACAACTTGTGCCCGATCGCTGGGTTTCCTTTGCCGGACGCAGCCTGACTGATCGGCATCGCTCCCAGCAGCACGCTCACGACAAACACGAGAGTGACACCTGTGCTCGCATACAATCGTTCCCCACATTCAGGTATGGAAATCTCTTTCTCAGGTTGCGCGTTTCAAACTCAGCATATAACTCGTCAGGTCATTGAGCTGCTGATCGGTGAGCGGAAACTTCGGCATAAACGACCCCGGCGACACCGACTGCGGGTCCCGGAAATGCTTCAGGTGCCATTCTCGATCAGGCCGCGTGTCCCCGACCGTGGACAGGTCAGGCGCCACCGCTCCTCCTTCTCCATGGATCCGGTGGCACCCAACGCAGCCGAGTTGCGCGTAGACGGCCTTCCCCCGTGCTACAGCCGGATCTGCCCTTGGTACCGCATACAGATTTCTGATTGAAATGCCCAACAGGCCGAACACGACGAGAAGGAAGAGCAGGCCGCTCCCGAGCGCCACAGGCCGCCGGATCGGATTGCGCACCGGGTTTCGATCGATGAACGGCCAGAACAACATGACCAGGATGACACAGAGCGGCAACACCCAGGTCGCCAAGGGTTCCAGCGGTCCATGCACGTACTTGAGCAATTCGTAATAGAACAGAAAATACCATTCGGGCACGGGCACAAAACTCGTATCCGAAGGGTTCGCCTTATCGGTGAGCGGCAACGGAATACTCAACGCCAATGCCGCGACGACAAGGAAGACGCCGGCAATTACGACGGCGTCCATGTAGACCTGCCGGGGAGCAAAGGTTTCAGCGCCTAATGACGCTCGATCGTCGGTCCAGGGTCCGGCCGGCCCGACTCGCCGCAGGACGAAGAGGTGCACGGCAATCCCCGTGAGAAGAATCGCAGGGAGAAACAGCACATGAATCGCAAAAAATCGTGAGAGCGTCAGTGCCCCCAGGATTTCGCCGCCGCGCAGGACCCGGGAGGCGATATCGCCGATCAGCGGAACGGTGCCCACCATGTTGATCCCGATCTGGGTCGCCCAGTAGGCCGTTTGATCCCAGGGCAAGAGGTAGCCGGTGAAGGCGAAGGTCATCACAATCAGGAACAGGCATACCCCGACCATCCACATCACTTCGCGCGGCGCCTTGTACGCGCCGTAGAGAAACGTTTGGAGCATGTGGAGCCCGATCGCCACGACCATGGCCGATGCGCCCCAATGGTGAAGGCCTCGCACCACCCATCCGAGGAAGATGTCGGTTTCGATAAAGCGAACACTGTCGTAGGCATGGTCCGGGGTGGGCGCATAATACAGCGCGAGGAACATGCCCGTGGCAGCCTGGAGGACGAACAGGAACAGCGTCACTGACCCGAAAACATAGATCCAGCTGGCCCCGCCGGGAATCGGCTCATCGAGCAAGGTGCGCTGGACCGGTTTCAGGTTCAGGCGAGCATCAAGCCAATTGTACAAGCGGGACGACATTCCACTCCCAGGTATGAGTTCTCAGTTGTGAGTCATGAGGACCACCATCCCGTCGCAGCTTACAACTCGACGCTCGTCGGAAGACCCGACTTAAAGTCCTTGTACATGACAAGCAACCGCCCGCCTTCGACTTTGGAAGGAAGGGTATCGAGCGGGCGCGGAGCGGGGCCTCCTAGCACCTGTCCGTTCACA
This sequence comes from Nitrospira sp., assembly GCA_020853775.1. Classification (GTDB taxonomy): domain Bacteria; phylum Nitrospirota; class Nitrospiria; order Nitrospirales; family Nitrospiraceae; genus Nitrospira_A. Next base: position 23,541 of record JADYYH010000105.1, on the reverse strand, counting down.
TCATACGAACTTCCATGACAGGGACAGAGAAATTTGTTCTCCGAGTCGTCCCAACGATAGCCGCAGCCCAAGTGCGTGCAGATCGGCGAGAACACCCTGATGTCGCCCTGCGGCTGCTTGACCGCCCATACGGCCTTATGCGAGGTAGTCTCCAACCAGCCGTCACGAACCGTGGTCACATGGTCCAATTGCTTGGGGTGGCCGGCAGGCAAGTCATCGACGGCTCCGACGTCGACCCAGGCGCGCTGCCGCCGCTGGAAGGCCGGCGACATCAGCGTGCTGAGCAACGGAATAGACAACCCGACACCGACGAGCCCGGCTGCGGCCAGCGTGACCCAATGAAAAAACGTCCGCCGCGATCCGACCGGCGTGGAGAACCCGCCGCCCGGCTGCTGATCAGGCTGTTCTGGATGGCCCGCCATAGATTGCTCTCGCTCGCCCCGGATTCACCGCAGTCAGGCTTTTTTCCCCGCTCCGACCGAACAGGTATTGATGCCGAACAAGCTCCAGAGCGGACAGAACCCCAAGGCTCCAGTCACGAGGGCAATCGTTCCCATCGCCAAGGCGATCCCCACCCCCACGGGAGGAAGCGCCGCGAACACCCCGATGCCGATCAGCAGAATCCCAAGGACAATTCGAACCGGTCGTTCGATTCCACCCACATTACATGCCATCCCAGCACCTCCTTCGGATCAATCAATCACGCTATCAGCCGCCACCTTTATCCGTCAGCATCCGGAACACGCCTGTCGCCGACTCGCGCTCTCGGTGGGTATGAGTCATCGCCACGGAAATGGATTCAATTGTTCAGTCAACTCCTCACTTCGATTCCCGATGCCGACAGCTGAAGACTAACGGCCTGTGGCTATTTCGTCGCGAATCGATACATATCGTGGCAAGTGGTGCACCGGGCCGTCATGCTCGACAGTCGATTGAGGATTTGAACCGGGGATTCACCTTGCGCAATGCCGTCCGCCAGATGATCCATATCTTTATGGATGGACATCCCCATTTGCTTAAACGCCAGGGGAAGTTTCAGCATGATGGCCGGGTTCACGTCGGCCGCCATCGCCATCCCCGCCGCTCGGGCTGCCCCTTCGGCCGCCTTCATTGGTTGGTCGGGAGCCCCCAACACGGTGACCACACCATGGACCGCTTTCAGCAAGTCCCGCATCTCCGCCAGCACCAGATCCCGTTCCGATGGCGCAAGGACGATCTCTGTGCGGCCGTCATTTCCCGGTCTCGTGTGGCCTTGCACGAGAAACGTGGACATGATGCCGATCGTGATCACCCACAGCGCCGCTATGCCCCACGCGAAGATCCGCCAATTCATACGATGACAGGTTCCATTTCTTTTTAAGGACGTCCCCGGCCGGCCTCACTACCCAGTTGCCGCAGATAGGCCGTCACGTCGCGCATGTCTTCTTCGGACAGAACAAATTTCCAGGCGCCCATCGCCGTATCTTGGCGACCATCATGAATCGTTCGTAACACGGTCGCATCCAGCTTGGCCTGCACGGCGGGAGCGGTGAGGTCGGCGACCGGCGGCGTAAAAGTCATCGGGCCGTTCCCCTTGCCTTCCACCCCATGGCAGCGGATGCACAGATTGGCATAGAGCATCTTCCCCTTGCCTGCGTTCCCGGTGCCGGCAGATACGCCAGCTACAAGCGCCGAGAAGAGGATCACCTGCGCGAGACCACTCACTCCGACTCGGAGGTTCATGATGCGCCCCTTTCTGAACGCTCCCGTCGGAAAGATCCAAGCGTCATACAGGGGAGATGCGATCCCCGTGCCAATCAAACCGGCACGAGGATCTTCGGTCAATACTCTGGATATAGATCGTTCATAGCGGAGAGACGGGAAACAGCACGAGGGACTGGAGACAATCACCCCATCCCACACATGGTCCTGGCGCAAGATGCCACAGCCGGAACGATCAGGTGATCGTGGGCTCCAGGATGATGCGCGTTTTCATCGAATTGGAGATCAGGCAGTTCGCTTCCGCCTTTTCGATCAGTTCTCTGGCTTTCGTGGCATCACCTCCGGATGGAAGCGTGATGTGGGGACGCAGAGTTATCACCGTCACCTGAAACTTTCCCTCCACAAGTTCCAGACGACCTTCCGCTTCGCAACGATACGCGGTGAACGCCAGTCCGCCCCGCTCCGCAACGGCCAGGAATGTGGTCATAAGGCAGATGTTCGCCGCCGCCACGTACAAATCCTCCGGCGACCAGATGCCTTCATGCCCCTTGAACTCAGGCGGTGTCGCCACCTGAATCTCCGGCTTGCCTTCACTCGAGATCGTCCCTTTTTTCTGTTCCGTCCACTGAACCGCTGTTCGATATGTATACACCTTACTGCGTACGTCCATTGCTCCCTCCGAACTGTGCTGTGCGTAGATTAAACCAGGACACGACAGGCCTGCGGCCTCCTTCAGTGCGCGCAATCAATGCGCCACTCTGATGCCTTCGGCACCGGCCGCTTAGAGATGGTAATCGCCTGCAGCCTCAGGTTGGTACAGCACCTCTTTGATGCGCACGGTACGCCTGCCCGCCGGCACAGGCCAATTGACCGTCGAGCCCACCCGGGAACCCAGCAACGCCGTTCCGATGGGCGCAAGGATGGAGATTTTGCTCTCCGAAATGCTGGCATCCGAAGGAAATACCAACGTATAGACGCTCTCCAGGCCGGTCTCCACATCTTCGATCCGGACTTGGGAATTCATGGTGACCACATTGGGAGGAATGGCAGAGGGCTCCACGACGTCAGCGCGATCCAGCTCCTGTTCCAAGCTATCCAGATGGTCTCGATCCCGCCCGACGCTCGTGCGGGCCTTCAGCACATCTCTGAGGCGAGACAGGTCCACGGCGGTCATGCACACTTTCTGAGCATTCATGCTTTCTCTCCTTTGATGACGTGCCGGTCCAGCACGCTGGGCACCACCCGGCGATGGCCTGACTCGAACTTCCCTGTTTTCACGGTCAACACCGGGCACGTCGCCCGGCGCAACACCGCCTCCGCGACACTGCCGCATCGCTCGGGCGAGATTCCTCGCCGCCCATGCGTCCCCATCACAATGAGGTCGGTCTGTTGCCGCAATGCGCAGGCCAGAATGGAATCGGAAGGGACGCCGGCGCAAATTTCCACGTCAACCGGAAGCCCGAACGCCGTCACGATTTCTCGAAGGTCCATCAGCTGCCGATTCCAGTAGTCTCGCTTCGACGGTTCCTCTTCGATGACTCCGAGGCCACAATCCAGATCGTACGAGGCCGGCTCCAGCACATGCATCAGCGTCACTGCCGCACCGACACCGTGAGCCAGGTGCACGGCATATTCGACCGCATCCAACGAGGGCGTCGAAAAGTCCAGTGGCGCCAGAATACGCCGAATCAGCGCCGGTCTATCGACAGGCAACACCTCGACGGCGTCCTTCCGGGACCCGGGCACCGCCAGAATCGGACAGGGCCCCTCCTGGATCAATCGCTCCGCCGTCTTCCCGATCTGTCCATAGAGCATATTGGTGCGCCCCTGCGCGCCCAGCACAAGCAGATCGACGCCCTGCTCTCTGGCGGCGTGATGAATATGCTCGCTGGGATTTCCCAAGAGCAGCCTGACTCTGGCCGGCGTGCCCCGGCGCGCCAGGTCGTCCCGCACCGCTTCCAATTGTCGTGCGGCGGCCGCCCGCGATCGCCCGGCCGTGCCCAACGAGTCCGTATCCGGAACGATCTCACGGGGGGCCTCGATCACATGCAAGACATCCAGCTTGGCATCGTAAGCGCCGGCGAGATGAACCGCATACTCTTGAGCGCGGCTGGCATCCTCTGAAAAGTCCGTGGCGAATAAGATGTGCTTCACGATTGGTGGTGTCGTCATGGCTGCTCCTTCACAATAATTGGACGATTGTTGGACCACCGGAGGTCCATCGGAGAACGCCGGTCGAAGACTGAACGGAGCGCGGGACTCATGACAAAACGAGGGATGGGCGTGAGCCACTGCAGTGGTCGTTCATGCAAGACAACTGCCACGAATCGTCAGTGATTCGCACACGCAAGTCCGCAATCGAAGCCGCATTCTGCCGGATGACCAGACCGCGACTCTGACCCATTGTTGCCATTTGCGGCAGCGCCTCCTCGACTGGTGAGGCGATACTCCCCGCTGTGCCGGGGACAGCGGACATTCGGCCGGCCAGGCATTCCATCGCCGCCGTCGCGTCGCGCCCTCTCGCTACCAGTCGTCCATCGTACGATGCGCCATGGCGGTATCGAGCGCCTGCGCGGATGGGACGGCAGCCACCGCGGCTCTCAGATACGGCATGACCGAGGCCGTCTCCCGGCCCAGCCGCATCAGCGTGCGCATGATGCGTTCCGGATGACTCCAATCGCTCCACCAGACGCCCTGCATTTCCATCACGGCTGTTGCGCCGGGGACAGCAGCCAGGAGATCGCGCGAGAGACTACGGACCGGCATACGCTCGTAAATCTCGCGGAGGACCTGCGGTTCCTTCGGAGTATTGATCGCCTGGCCCAGCCGTTCGAAGAGCCTCATCATCTCCGGCAGAATGCTCCGGCCCAGATTCCACCACGTCTCAACTCGGGCTGCCATGATGCCCGTCTGCCACAACGCTCCCGAAGCAGAGGCCAACCGCGCCAACTGAGGCTCCGGCCTGTGCAGGACGGTCTTGACCGCCCGGATCGACCTGAGGCCGAGCCTGATGAGTTCATGATCGGCTTTGATCCAGCCATAGTCACTGTCCGGTCCATCCGGGCGCGCGGCGAGCCCCACCACCTTCGCCGGCAACATTTCCACCGCCCGGACCGCGTACAGTATCTCCCCGAGCAGGCGATCTTCGGGATAGACAAATTGATTGGCGGGAGTAATCACCACCGTCGCCCTCGGATCCCGCGCACGAATATAGGTCAAGGGAAGAAATAATCCGGCGGCCGTGCCGGCATTACGCGGTTGCACCAAGACCATGCCGGGATTCCGCCGGCCAATCTGGGCCCAGGCTTCATGATGACCACGCCCGACCACCACGAGCGAACGAGCCGGACTCGTCACGCAGAGCATGCGGTCAAGCGTGTGCTGGAACAGAGACCTGGTTCCGAGATATCGACAATAGTGATTCGCCATCGTCCGGCCCAACCACCGCGTCACAACCGGCTGCATCCGGACTCCGTCTCCTCCCGCGAGGATGATCGACCATCGCCGGCCGAGATGATCCCCTGCGTCTCCCATGGTGCCCTCCTCTCGTTGCTTCACTGGGATAAGTCGAGCAGGGACAGGCCCCAGAAGATCATGATCCCCATCGCGGCCATGACCAAGACCATGAGCAACATCACCGGCGCCAAGGTGGTGACCTGTTTCATCGCGTCGCCCTTTCTTCATCTGGTGTGTAGGGAACCGTCCCGATTGCGTTCCGTCACCACACTCTAGCCGGGCTAGATGAAGTGCCGATGAACGACACATGAAGAATTCTTCATGCTGCAGCGCATGGGAGAGCGATGGGGCACACCGACGATGAGACAGATACGAGCACGAAGAAGGGAATGAGCCCATGGGCTGTTACGTGTGGACGGCGGGCAATGTCAGCGTGAAGATCGACCCTTTTCCCACTTCACTTTCCACGGCAATCGCGCCATGATGCGCCTCCACAATTTCTTTCACGATCGGAAGGCCGAGGCCATGTCCGCCTGAATCCCTGGCGCGAGCCGGATCGGTCCGGTAAAAGGGTTCGAAGAGATGCGGCAGATGTTCGCGGGCAATCCCCTGCCCGGTATCGCGAACAGCCACACGCACCTGATTCTGCGCGCTGCTCAGACATAACGCCACGGTTCCTCCCGGATCCGTATAGCGCATGGCGTTATCCAGCAAATTGATGAACACTTGCTTGAGCCGCTCGGCATCTCCCAACACCGGCTGTACCGGCGCCTCTTCCAATACCAATGTCAGGTGCCGGTCCTCTGCGACCGGCGTCAGGTCATCGATCAATTCTTTAAGCAGCGGCTGGAGCGCCAGCACCGACAGCTCTACCGGCGGCCGCTCGCCGGCAAAGCGGGCGAGCGTGAGGAGCGACCGAGTCAACACGATGAGGCGCTGCACTTGTTCGAGATTCGAGACGAGTACGTCGCGATAATCGTCGGCCGACCGCGAGCGCTGCAAGGCGACTTCCAAATTGCCCTGCATCACGGTCAGCGGGGTTTTCATCTCATGCGCGGCATAGTCGGTAAACCGTCGCTGGCTTTCGGACGCCCGCTGCAACCGGTCCAGCATCGCATTAAACGCTTGGGCCAACCGTTCGAATTCTTCAAACGGCGCATTCAGGTTGGCGCGCGAGCGCAAGGCTGACTCCGAAATACCCTCGGCCGTGCGACTCAAGGCTTCCACCGGATCGAGCACCTTCCGAGCCAACCATCCGCTGCCGAACCAGGATGTGGCTAGGACGGCAACCGATCCAAGCATGAGCAGGCCCATGAGACTTCGATGGGTTCGTCGAAAAAACGCCAGGGACTCTTCCGCTTGCAGCAGGTAGCGCACTTCATCCTGCTGCCGGATCGGAACAAATACCTGGCGCACCGACGCCCCTGAATCCATCTCGAGCGTCTCATACACCACTTCGCCCCGCTTGCCTCGCGTCAGCACCGCCTCATCGACCGATGGCCTGGGCACCACGCCGCTCCCCTGCCAGACGACCGTCCCATCGAGGGCCAGAATATGGACGGAATGCGACAGTTCCCGGAGTTCCTTCATCCGGTCGTCGGCCACCTGTGCGCCACGCGGCACCACGATCTCATGGTCCGATCGTTTCAGCAGTTCCGGTCGTTGCTCGATCAACTCGGCCAGGGTATCCGCAAAACCGAACAGACGACCATCCACATATTGCTGCAACAGACTATGAAAGCCCGTGTAGACGACCACGTTGAATCCACCCAGCAAGGCCGCGATCATGGCGACCGTATACAGCCGGAACTGGGCGCGAAAGCTGCTCACTCACTCGCCTCCAGCTTGTAGCCCACGCCGCGCACGGTCCCGATCAAGGGGAAGGCGAAATCCCGGTCGATCTTCACGCGCAAGGAACGGATGTAGACATCCACCACGTTCGTCATCGGATCATAGTTCAACCCCCACACGCGCTCAAGGATCGCCGTGCGGGTGAGAACGATATCGCGGTTCCTGAGCAGAAATTCCAACAGGGAAAATTCTTTGCTCGTGAGCGTAATTTCCTTCCCCGCCCGCCACACGCGCCGGGAGGCCGGGTCCATTTCCAGATCCTTGGCCTTCAGGCGGCTGCCGGTGTGCGGCCCGCCTCGCCGCAGGAGGGCTCTGATGCGCGCGACGAGTTCGGTGAACGCGAAGGGTTTCGTCAGATAATCATCTGCTCCCGCATCGAGACCGGCGACCTTGTCCTCCACCGAATCCCGCGCGGTGAGCAGCAGGATGGGAGACCGGTTTCCCCGTTCACGAAGGCGGCGGCACAGCGTCAGCCCGTCCACCTTGGGCAGCATCACGTCCACAATCAGCAGGTCATAACTCTCATCCACGGCCAGCATGAGTCCGGTTTCGCCGTCGGCGGCCACCTCCACCGTATGCCGCTCTTCTTCCAATCCTTTGCGGAGAAATTGAGCCAGATCGACATCGTCTTCGATGACCAGAATTCGCATGGTGCTCCTCGCTTCGCGCGCGCCGACACAATGCTTGTCGCAAAATGAGCGCGGTTCGCCGCCGTTCAATCACTCAGACGGAGCGATCATAACAAGACTCATCGGTCTTTCCCTCAGTATGAACGCTTCTTCATGAAGACTTCACCGTGACTTCATCTTCGTGTGTTATCTTGGTGATGAAGGAGGTGCCCTCGGAAACAACCGGCCAAGGAGGTGACATCCATGTTCTTGATGCCGTTTCTCCACCCCGCACTGCTGGTGTTCGCGCTCCTGCTAGTCGTTACCGGCTTTGCAATCATGATACTGACTGCCGACGCTTTTTCCGACTGACGATCGTCTCACGGAAAACCGACGGCTGCTCAGGCAGGTTAGGAGGGGCCGCCGACTTGCTCGCCCCTCGCAACCATATGGCCATCGTCCGGAGAGGGCTGCTATCCCGGCAGCGACCTCGCAATCTGTGTCACGCCCCACAACAGAAAGAGACCGTAGACCGTGCCGAAAAACCAGGGAAAGCTGACCGCCCGGTGCGCCCACCATTGGCGGTGTTGCCGGAAGGCCCAGGAGGGCGCGAAGGAGCGCGGCTCATTCGTCTCATCCACAATCGTTTCCCGATGCTCGCGCAACCGATAGAGCATACTGACCGGCTTTCGGTCCTGCCAATCCGGCAGGGATTCAATTCCCCGCAGCTGCCATTCCCACAACGCGTTCTGTCCGGAAAACCGGCCCAACACGATCGCCATCTGCGCGCTCATAAGAATCCCGATCGTGCTCAGCAACACAATGACCAGCGTAAACGGCAGGGCCAGGGATTCGCGGGACACGAGCAGGCCGATGACCGCGACAAAGATGGAGTTGGCCGTCAGGTAATCCGACAACATGGTGTGGTAATCGCGAACGCCGGAGGTCCAAAGCGTCAACAGATGATTGTAGTCGGACTGCATGATGTCGTGATTCTGAGCCATACGGCTATGCTCCACCGACGGCCTGATCCACCAACCGATAGGCATTGCGCAGATATTGCCCGACCATGCGCTGCGTGTTGAAAAACGCCCCGTTAATCGCAATGGTGTGCTTCATGATGTCGATGAATCTGTCTCGATCGTTGTAGAAGCAGGGCAGGACATGCTGTTCAAGTTTGTCATAAAGCGCGGCGGCATGGCAGGCCTCCAGATCCTCCGAGGGGGATGCGCAGGCGTCGAGCTTCTCGCCGATCGACCAGCCGGTCACCCCTTCGATATGCCCCTCGACCCACCACCCGTCCAGGACACTCAGGCTTGGAACCCCGTTCATCGCCGCCTTCATTCCGCTGGTGCCGGACGCTTCCATCGGCGGAAGCGGCGTGTTCAGCCATACGTCGACGCCCGCGCACAACAGCCGGGCCAACGTCATATCGTAATTAGCCAGATAGGCGACGGATAGCTGTCCGCGCATGGCGTGAATGCGCCGAATCACGTCCTTGCCCACCTGATCCTGGGGATGCGCCTTTCCCGCGAAGACGAACTGAATCGGGCCCACCTGTTTGCCCAATCGCTGCAACCGTTCAGCATCGCGAAACACCAACATCCCTCGTTTATACGCGGTGGCACGGCGAGCGAAGCCGATCGTGAACACATCTCGATCGAACCCGGCGTTGGTCTCGCGATTCACTACATCGACCAACGCCAGCTTCGCCTCCCGATGGGCAGCCCAAATTTCTGTACCGGGAATACTGATGGCGTAACGAAGCGACAAGTGATCGTATCGCCAGTCAGGCAGATGACGGTCGTAGAGATGTTGAAAGGCCGGAGACGCCCAAGCCACCGCGTGCACTCCATTCGTAATCGAATGGATCGGGTAGCCGGGATAGAGGGAATGGGAGACCTCGCCGTGCCGCATCGCCACGCCGTTGATAAACCGGGAGCCGCGCAGCGCCAGCAGCGTCATGTTCAAGGCGCCTTGATGTTGACAGGCCTGGACCAGGTCGCAGCGACGTGTCCCCAATACGCGGTGCGCAAGATCGGCGGGGAATTGATCGTGGCCTGCCGGCACCGGCGTGTGGGTCGTAAACACACAGTGCTCCCGCACCTTCTCGATGACCTCCGGAGGCACTTCCCCGTTTCCGGGCTCCCCGCGGATTTCAGCCTCGATCAACGCCAGCACCAACAAGGCCGCATGCCCTTCGTTGAGGTGGTAGCGATAGATGTGGTCATGCCCCAGGGCTTGCAACAGCGCAAACCCGCCGAACCCGAGCACCATTTCCTGGCACAATCGATAGTGCGCATCGCCGCCGTAGAGCGAATCCGTGATGGTCCGGTCCCAGGGACTGTTGTCCGGAAGATCCGTATCGAGCAAGTAGACGGGAACGGTATGGCCCGACATGCCGGTCACGAGATGCCGCCAGGCACGGACCTGCACCGCCCGCCCCTCGATCTCGACGGACACGCGCGGTTCCAACGGCTCGGCATAATCAGGGATCGCCCAGGCCACCGGCTCTTCTGACTGCCAGCCCGCTCGATCGAGACGTTGGTAGAAATAGCCGCGCCGATGCAGGAGCGTCACGCCGACCATCGGCACGCCGAGGTCGGCGGCGCTGTGGATCGTGTCGCCTGCCAGTACGCCCAATCCCCCGGCATAGGTGGGCATCAAGGGATTGAGCCCGATCTCCATTGAAAAATAGGCGACCTGGGCCTTGCTGTTCGGGTGGTTCATCAGGCGCTCAACACCTGTTTGATCAACCGCAATTCATCGCGTACCAGCCGCGGCATCAGAAAATGGCGGCGCACATGTTCACGTCCCGCCCGGCCGAACTCTCCACGTTCGCCCGGTCGCTGCAGCAGATGGAGCAGCCGCTCCGCGCAGGCTTCCACACTGTCGACCAGATTCTTCTGAAAGGGCTCGGGAAATTGCATGGGAATGCCTCCGGTGTTCCCGGCAACCACCGGCTTCTCCTTCCATAACGCTTCGGACACGACCAACCCGAATCCCTCCCGCAAGGACTTCTGGATCACCACATCGCAGCCACGCTGGAACGCATTGACCTCCATACTCCCCACCCCGGCGAGATTCGTAAACACGAACAGGTCCGGATCCTTCGCAGCTTCTTCTTCGACTCGATCCAGAATCTCCCACCCCTCCGGATCGTCGCCCGCCATCGCGCCGATGAGCACGAGCTGCACCTCCGGGATCTCTTCTTTGACCAATCGATACGCGCGCACCACGCCGAGCGGATCCTTCCAGGGGTCGAACCGCGACACCTGCAACAGCAACGGCCTTGTCGGATCAACCCCGGAGTCCGCGATCGCGCGCCGACACAAGTCTTCAGGCAATTCCATATTCTTCGTGGCAAGGGGATCGATGGCCGGAGCGATGAAGGCCACCCGCTTCGCCGCCAATTGGGGCAGCACGAACTGGCTCATGGTGAAGACGACCGCCTCATACTCTTCGAGCAACGGGCGCAAAAACTGACTGACCTCTTTATCAGGCGCCGAGCTATCGATATGACACCGCCAGATCCATTTGGCATCACGGGGCCCGGCAAAATGTCGAATAGCCGCGGGCTGCGGGTCGTGCACGATATACACATCGTAGTCATTGCCGAGCGCCTTGGCACTGCGTTCATTGACCGTGAGGTACAGGTCCTGCGCCGCTTTCCCCAAGCCGTAGTGCCCGCCTTGCAGGGCGTTATGGAACGCCTTGGTGATGGCAAAAAAATCAGGTTCGCCATGGATCAAACGCCAGTCCGCCTGCACACCGAGCGCCTGCAGCATCGGCACATACCTTGCCAACAGTTCCGCCACGCCCCCGCCGGCCGCCGTCGAGTTCACATGACAGACTTTGACGCCCTCAAGCTCTTTCGCGAGCGTTCTCAGCTCCTCATAGGCCTCCTCGCTCATCAGTTTTCGGTACCCATCCAGATTAGCTTGTATCGATCCGCATCGTCGTCCGATGCCGACTTTCGGCAACTGCGTCTTCAATTCCATCGCGTCTGAATCTCCCTCATGAGTCCGTATCCGAACTTCTATCGCTGCTTTTCTACCCGAACGTCACACGAACCCAATCTCCAAGATAGTGCGTGATCGCGACCACACAGAGTCCGATGACGACATGCTCCCCGATCACCTTCCAAGGCGGAACCCGTTGTGCGCGCGCCAGCGCATAACTGAGCACCGCCAACAGCGACAATCCCCAGACGAGGCTGGCCGCCACCGCCAGATCCAACGGCATGAACAACACCGGAACGGCAAAGGTTGCGGCGATCACGAATTTCGCCGCGAAGGTCGCCAGCGTCGATTCCCAAATCTCATTCGTATTCCCATGGTTCTTGGATTCCTCCGCGATGTGGATGCCCAACGCATCGGACATGGCGTCGGCGACCGCAATGGTGAGCAGCCCGCCCAGAACCACGGACTTCGAATGGGTGCCAGCATGCAGTCCCACCATCAACCCCAACGTGGTAATCACGCCGGAGGTGAGTCCGAAGCTGAACCCGATCTTCAACGCGGTGCGCATACCCCATACCTTGTCATCGCGGCAGGCTGTCTCAAACAGAGTGAGACGTCGGAGGCGAGTATCAACAAGCTTCCTTCCCCGCTGCTCGCAGACAAGACGCAATCCAGTCGTTCAGCGCCTCAAGCACCCGGGTCACTGCACGATTGGCCGCCTGGACGCCTCCATACGCATCGTCGCTCGAAGCCGGTTCGAGGGCCTCAAAACTCCGGACTCCCAGCACGCGTTGATCTTTCATCTCCATCAATTGCGCGCGCAACTGTAATCGGGTTTGGCTCGGTTGCTGAAGAAACTCTTGCTGCAACACCAGCCCCGAGGTGTCCAGCCGGTAATCGCCCCGGACCACCGTAGGCATGGACACCACCACACGCCAGAGCCCCGTGGCCTCCAGCGACCGAACCAGCAAGGGCGCCAACATACGGGCCGGGGCATCGACCCATACATGGGTTGCGTAATAGCTCACTTCATAGGGACGTTGCAGGTACGCCATCCGCGGCTGCTCAAATCCGGCCTCCGCTTGCGGCAACCCGACAACCAGCACACCGTGGACTTCCGGCTGCCCAGCGCGAGCGCCCGCCCTCCAGGCGGACTCATCGATGGTCAGCAGAAACGTATGGACCGGATTTTCTGCGGATCGAGGCAACACACAAGCGGCGAGTGCGCATGCCATCATGACCGCTCCGACCCATGGTATTGCGCGTCGGCTTACCACCAGGCGCCTCTCATTCCCCCGGGCCTTTCGGCTGGCCGGATCGGCCCAGGACCAGGACATTCGGTTGTCGTTCGACTTGTTGCGCCACACGATTCAGGGTGGCGGTCAGTTGCCGGAGCTCCGTGACGAGTAACCCCGTATCGGCCAGCGTCTGCCGCGAAAACTGTTCGATACCGGGCCGACTGGCGCCGACCATCTCTCCGACCGAGCGGCTGGTCCGCGACAACTCCTCCGTCATCTGCTGCAATCCGGCCGCACTTCTGCTCAGACGATCCACCAATGCCGGAAGCTGCTTGACGAGCTGCTCCGTCACACGCGCCGACTGATCGGCCGCCTGCGCCGCCTGCTGAACTCCGCGGTCTATCTGGCCGCTGCGTTCCGCCAGCACCTTTGTGACCACCGACAGATCTTTCAGGATCTGCTTCAAGACCGTACGATTGTTTTCATCCAGCGCAGAAGACGCATTCTGGGCCAGTCCGTTCAGATTGGCCACGAGGTTCGACAGCCCCTGGTCCGACAAGAGTTTCGCGAGCGTCCCGTCCAGACGTCCGAATAACGAGGGCACACTCTGAATGACCGGATAGGCTTGCCCGGCGACCGGCATCAAGGGAGGCGCCTCCCGGGTTCCACCGGTCAAATTCAGCGTCACCAATCCCGTGAGCCCCTGCGTCACCAGCACGGCCTGTGTATCGGTCTTAATGGGTGTCCCGCCGACAATGTCCAATGTCACCCGGACCTCTTCCGCATTCTCCGGATTGAGGATCACTTCCTTCACTCGCCCGACATCCACCCCGCGATACTTTACGGTCGAATCGACGCTGAGGCCGGCAACGGACTCACGGGTATACACGTAATACCGATCGTAGACCCCACGATAGTCGGTTTTCCCCAGCCAGAAAATCGCACCGAGAATCGTGGCGCCCAGCAGGACGACGAACGCGCCGACCAGGATGTAGTTCACCTTCGGTTCCATCCGCCACCTCTCAATCCCGGTGCAACCCCGTTCCGGAATGATTCAGATGGGCCGCACGCCCGCGGGGACCGTGAAAATAGTTCCGGATCACCGGATCGTCCGAACGGGCCAGCGCGTCCATCGTTCCCAACCCGAGCACCTGTCCTTCACCCAGCACCGCCACCCGGTCCGCAATGCGCCACAATGAATCCAGATCGTGCGTGACCATCACGACGGTCAGCCCTAGCAACCGTTTTAACTCCAGGACCAGATCGTCGAATCCGGCGGCAATCATCGGGTCGAGTCCAGCCGTCGGTTCATCGAGAAACAGCAGTTCCGGATCCATGACGATCGCACGGGCCAGCGCCGCGCGTCTCCTCATCCCGCCGCTGAGCTCACTCGGAAATTTGATCGCGCTGTCCGGCGGCAATCCGACCAGGGCGATCTTGAGTGCCCCGATATCCCGAATCGCTTCGGCGCTCAACGGCGTGTGCTCACGAAGCGGCACCGCCACATTTTCCGCCAGAGTCATGGAACTGAACAGGGCACCATGCTGGAACATCACGCCGAACCGACGATGCAGCGGGCGTCCGTTCGACTGCGTCAATTGACGGCTGTCTGTGCCCAACAGGCGAATCGTCCCCGTCGTCGGAGTCAGCAAGCCGATGATTTCACGCAACAAGGTCGATTTTCCGCAACCGTTGCCGCCCGCAATGGCGAACACCTCTCCACGCACGACCGTCAGACTCACATCCCGATGCACGACCGCCGTGCCGAACCGCGTCGAGACATGGCTGACTTCGATGATCGGTGCCTCAGTTGACGCCACCAGAGCCATGGCCCCCGTTCTCCTCTCCAAGGTTAGACTGGGACCAGCGAGCATCATTTCGAGCATTCCGGTAGCCAGGATTACTCATGAATACCGTCGCGAGGCGTACGAGACCGAAGTCCGCCGGGGCTTCTCGCAAGTGAGGCCGACGCAGGCGTACTCGCAGTCCGTTGAGGAGGCCGAACGAGAAAAGCCCCGCCGGATGAGAGTATCGGACGCCGCAGTAGGTGTTCATGAGTAGTCCTGGCTACAGATTCCACCAGTTGAGCAAGATGCTGCAAATCGCGTCGAAGATAATGACGAGAAAAATACTTTGCACCACACTAATCGTCGTATGTCGTCCCACATCATCTACCCCGCCGCGAATCTGGAACCCCTGATAACAGCCGACCAGCGCAATGATGACGGCGAAGAAGGGCGCCTTGCCCAGACCGATGAGCATATGCCGTAGCGCCACGGCCTCCTCGAAGCGCGAGAGAAAGGCGGTGAAACTCACGTTGAGCTGATTCGACGCGATCAACATGCCGCCGAAGACGCCCAGCACATCGGCATAAGCGGTCAGGAGCGGCAGCGCCACGACCAATGCCAGGACCCGTGGCAACACCAACAGCTCGATCGGCGACAAGCCGAAGGTTTGCAACGCATCCAGCTCCTCGGTCACCTTCATCGTGCCGATCTGCGCCGCATAGGCCGACCCGGACCGCCCGGCGATCAGAATCGCGGCAATCAGCGGGGCGATTTCCCGCAGCAGCGAGATGCCCACCAGGTCCACGATAAAAATGTTCGTCCCGAACTTCCGGAGCTGCTCGGCGCCCTGGTACGCAATCACGACGCCGATGAGAAACGTCAGGAGACCGGTAATCGGCAACGCATGGACCCCGTCCAGCCGAAGGCTATTCAGGCAACTGCGCCAGCGCATCCGACGGGGCGCCGCCACCAAGCGCACCAGTGCCGTTGCACTCTCCCCGAGAAACTCCAGCGTCCGGGCACCCTGGGCGACACGATTCCGGATCGACGCCCGAAACCGCTCACTCCCGTTCTGCCGCGGAGCGACTTCAGCCACCATCGCAGCCCAATGGGACGACACCAGGCTCATCAGTTGCGCATAATCCGGCCGCAGGCCTTGGATCGAGACCTCGCAGCCCTGCCGCCTGGCTTCCATCAAGGCGCGATACAACACGACCGCACCACCGGTGTCGAAGGCCTCAATGCCGCTCGTCTCAAAGACCAGCGGGTTTCGAGCAGGCCACGCCATTCCTCTGAGCGCCCGTTCGACCGGCGCTACATCGGGCATGGTCCAGGCTCCCCGACAACGGAGGGTCCGGCCCTCTACCAAGCTCACAGCAGCCTGCTGCAATCGGTCATCCATGGTTCATCCGGTGGTTCTTGGACTCCACCCCATGCCGCTTAGAAGGCCAGGTACAGTCCGAGCCCGAAAGTCTCGACCTTCTGGGAGAAGAACTGCCCGTATGGATTGAATCCACGATAATAGTTCAACAACATCCGAAATCGGCGTGTGGCCTGCGTCCCCCACCACTCGAGCCCGCCCATCACACTGGTATTGACGGTCCACCCTTGTTCCTCGAAGGATTTGAAGTCCGCACCGAAAATCGGCGTCATCGCAAGGGAGCCCTTGACGGCCTGTTCCAGCCTGGCCCAGTGCCAAGTCGGCCCTCGTAGCTCGACCCCCCATTGCACTTTCGCGCGATCGAGGCCGGCCGGATCCCGATGCAGCAGATATCCGCCCCCGGCATATACCCGCCCCCAGCCGCTCGGTGAGTCGAGCGACAGCAACGCTTCCAGTTCCTCGAAGCTCAGATTGAGCCGATTGATGCCCGGGTTGCCGAGCAGCAACTCATCGCCCAGGTGACTACTCTGATGGTAGAGTCGCACGCGCGTTGAAAACGGCCCCTGGCGCCAGCTGAACGGGAGCCCGATCGTGAAGTCGCTGTTGAGTAAATCGAAGGACGGCGCATCGAGATTGAACTGAGAGAACACACCGGCCAGGATGCCCACTTGAAACCCATTGCAGCTGCCCTCCTCGCGACGCCCCCACAGTCCGAAATTCTCACCGAATCCCACCGAGGCGATTGCGACGGACCGCCCGACGTCCCGCGCGCGAGTCGCCTGATAACTGGCGAAGAACCGCGGCTGTTTCGGATCGGCGAGAAGCGGGCTGAACACATCGTCGTTCGGCAACGGATGGCTCCGCCATGGGGCCGCCTGCTCCGACCTTTCAGCACCCGAGGAATATCGGCAGTCCACCGCTTCCCGCTCCATCGTCTCTTCCCCGGCGATGGAAAGTGGCAAACCGGTGAAAATCAGGAGCATTAGGCCGACAACAAGACATCCCGGAATGAGGCACTCACGCCATGGAGACAGTCTATGACCTACAGGCACCACCTTAGACTTGCCCCTGCTCCCGCAACGTCACGATGAGTTCCTTCTTCGTCATCAACAGCGAGCCCAGCCCGAATAGCACCGTCACCAACGTCAACAGCCCTCCGACCACCGGAATGAGCGACAGCGCCGAATACAGGACCAGCCCCGCCGTAAAGGGCCAGGCAAGCGACGACGAATCCTCCTGCCAGCGAATCAGGATTTGTCCCACATAGGTAATGGCATAGACTCTCGCCAGGTAGACCGTTGCGCCATACAGGGCGAGTAGAAACAGGCCGAGCGGAAGCGCGAACAAGGTGACAACGAAACTCAGCGCCACCACCGGCGTAGCGACCAGAGCGACCGTGCCCCAACCGAGAGCGGCTGTCGGGCGTTCACGGATGGTCGCGGTGACCCGCCTGGCAAACGCCGGGTAGACCCGCAGAAGCACCAACCCCAGGATCAGCGTCGAGACAAATCCGATGAATGCAGCCGTGAGCCGGATGCCGACGAGCCCCTGGCGCGCCCGTTCAATGCTCCAACCTTCGGGCAACGGCCGCTGTATAATCGCACCCCGAACGGTCGCCTCTTCATCGATTGAGGGAGCCGCTTCACCCCAGTACCTCAGCCTGCCACCGACGGCGGCCTTCGAGGTGAGACGCACCGACCCAGCCGCCACGATCAGATCTCGCTCAATCTGGTTTGACAGCGTCGCGTTCCAGGCACCGACCCTCGCATCCCGACCGACAGACCCGGCAAGTTGCACATGGCCTCCACCGACGATGAGGTTGTCCCGCACCTTTGCCGTTTCGGTCAGATGCACATCCGCGCCACCGAGGGTGGCGTTCCTCCCGATGGTTCCACTCACCGTCACTTGCGCCCCGGCAATTCTGGCATCCTGCGCCACCGTACCGGACAGGATCACTTTGGCTCCCGCCACGATCACATCGCCGTTGACCACTCCATCGATCAACACCTCACCACCGGCGGCATAGAGATCGCCGTTCACGATACCGGAAATTTCCACATGCGGGCCGAAGGCGAAATAGTCCCCCTGCACAATCTGCCCCGCACGTAACACAGCTCGTTCCTTCCACGGCGCGCGAGACAACGGTTCATCGGCCTGGACAACGGCAGGCAGCATGCACAGGATCAACAACATCACCATACGTGTCGTCATGTGAATGCCCTCCTGAATGTCACAGAGTGAACCTCGCCCGGGAACCGCATTCATCGCGGCAGGACGCCGGCGCCGAATCGATAGACCAGCTCCCCGCCGAAATAACTCGCAATCAACAACAGCAGCCCGCCGCTCAATCCGATGACCAGCACCAGCGTCGGCTGCTCCCGCATCCAACCCCATGAAGACGCCACACGCAGGCCGAGCAGGCCGAGAAACACCCAGAAGACCGAGCCCCCGAGCTCCTCATGCATTTCAATGGCCTGTTTCGGGATGCCGCTGCGTTCAACCGCTTCTTCGGCCAAGTGCCCGGTGAGTATCGCCACTCCGGCCGCCAGGATCCCGAGCACCAGCAAAGAGAAGCTGGTGTCCCGAAACTGTTGGCTCCGCCATCGAAACGCCAGCGCATCAAACAGTGTGCTCGCCAACAACAATGCAATAGGAAAATGGACGACCATCGGATGAATCGGATGCATGTTTCTCCTTCGTTCGACAGAGTGGCTCAGTGCAGCCTCATCCGGAATCAGGCGCAGACAACCGCGCCAAACCGGTACCCTCCGAATTAGAGGTGCAAGGATGGAGCCCTACTCCACGCCGGCGTAGAGGCAGCCGAAAGTTTACAGCAAGACCGGAAAAGGAGAGACGAGAACCTGACCGGGCGGGGCAGAATCGGGGAGGACTGCTACAGCGAGGCTCCTCGCCCCTGGGGCAGAATGCAACAGGCGCGGTGAATCAGAATGGGACAGTGCGACTCTTCGTATGGAACAGCCTCGCTCGCCCCGCTCATAGCACCGGAGCTGAGGTCCGTTCCTGCACAGAAAGCAGGAATAGATGTTTGCGACCGGGTTGCCGAAACTCCTGCAGCGTTCCAACGACCAACCCTGCTTGCGCCTGCAGCGCAGCAGCATGTTGCTCCTCCGTCACCACCCGGATAGCCCCATGTTTGCGCACCGCTTCACGCACCGCATCCTGACTCGGTAGATCCGGCACCACATTGTCCCGCTTCAGATAATACAGGGCATCTTCATTCTTCGGCCACCCCGGGATGTACATAAACAGGGCGGGCTGAGTGCCCAGAGCCAGGGCTTTGATTTCCTCCACGGCCTTCCGGGGCGATGCGGCCTGATCGATCGCGGGAAACACGTAGTTCACCACCAGTACCATGTACGCGATCGCAAGGACGCCGACCATGTTGAGCGCAAACCGTACGCGCGATCTGACCACGGCATAGAGCAGCGCACCGGCCAATGAGACGATCGTCACGATGAACATCGGCGACACTACGGCAGTGGACACCAACCAGCGGCGACGAAGGGGTGCTGCGCCGAAGAACATCCCGGCGGCGAACGTCACGGCCAACACAGCCAGCAACATGCGGAGCAGGGGCGTCATCGAAGCAGAGTCTTCGGAGGACGCGAACACCCGGTGGTAGTAGTATCCGATCATCAAACCGATACCGGGCACGACCGTCGTCAGATAGGGCTCACGTTTGAGGGTGGCCAGGCTGAAGGCGGTGAAGAGACCCAACACCCAGACGAGCAGCAGCAGCTCCGTGGGATGAGAACGAAGCGGTCGCTGAGCCCAGAGCAACAGGAGCGCCGACGGAAGCACCGCGCACCAGGGGAAAAAGTCGGCCCACATCATCCCCAGATACCAATAGAGGGGATGCCCGTCGGTAGCCGGCCCGGGTCTGCCGATGAAGCCCGTATTCCAGGTCGACTCGATGGCTTTGCCGATTCGAAAATGGTGCTGATACCCGGGTCCCAGCATCTGCGCATATCCCGCCATCAGCGCGACAGCCAAGGCCAGGCCGGCCCAGAAATAGCCGTCCTTCAACATCCGAGTATCGCGCTGGATGGCGGCATACAGCGCCATCACCAGCAACGGCAGAAAGAACCCGTGCATCTCCTTTAACATCGCACCGAGAGCCATGCTGATGAAGGCGAGCAGATACCAGCGTGAGCTTCGCCCCAACAATTGCACATGAATCCACGCGAAGAGGGCGAGTGTGACCAGAAACGTGAGGGTCGAATCGAACAGCACACGGCGCCCGTACCAGAGGAACACATGGCTGGTGGCGACCACCAGTGCCGCCCAGAATCCGGCCGCCGGAGACACCAGCCTGACTCCAAGCACATAGGTCAGGATGATGGTGCCCACGGCAGCCAGCGAGCCGGGCAGGCGCAGGGCAATTTCGTGGTCGCCCCATATCGATGTCGAGAGATTGAGCAGCCAAAAGAACAGCGGCGGCTTATTGAAGTACGGCACATCATGATAGGTGAGGTCGAAAAATTCACGCCGGCGCCCCATTTCTCCCGCAATGCCGGCATACAGTCCTTCGCTCCCCTCCAATAACGACAGGTGGAGATTGACAAAGTAAGCCCAGCCGCCGACCAATGCCAGCAGTGCAATTTCAACGTACCGGCGAAAGACCGCATTCGACTGCGGACGTTCATCCGCGCGTTCCTGGCTCATCACCTGTTCGACCAACACCTTCGCACTCCCCTCGTTTTTGGATATGCCCACGCACGTCAGGACTGTTCCATCGCAAGCGCCTCCCGAAGAAGACGATTCTATCGAACGACGTCTCGGGCGAGTTTCTTCGCCTGTGCAGAATGATGCCCCGGGCATGGAACCCGGCGCTTCGATCCGGCGCAAAAGCATGCCAGACCGCCGGGCAAATTGCCAGAGCGCCGGCGTCGCTCTGACACACAATTCATCACGCCCCTGTCACGACTGACGCAATTCGTCTCTCACAGCAACTTCGTGGCTTCGGTCGGGCGCGGAACCTTGACGACCAACACGCGAAACGGTTTGTCGCTCCGGTTGGACCACCTGTGCGGAATTCGAGCGGGGCTTGGGATGAGCACGTCCGGCCCGACTTCTTTTGTGTCGTCACCAATCTCGATGATCCCTCTCCCTTCCAGGACATAAAAGAAAACATCGACAGGCGTGACATGCTTCTTGAGCGATTCGCCCGGTTCCAACGTGATATGAACAACCTGGGCATGCTCCGTGTCGTACAACCGGCTCGCCTTGACCTGATGGGGATTCTCAGTGGGATCGGCCTCTCGTGCATTGACCACTTCCATGGTTCGCCTCCTTTGGCTCTACAAGGTGCACACTCAACCAACCGGCGACCTGTCCGGCATGGTTGAGCACGATGGCATGCGCGGAGTCAGAACAGTTGCTCGATTTCCCCCTTCGCCCTGGCCAGATTGATACGGGACGCATTGAAACGGAAGAGCGCTTCGATCAGGTTGTCACGGGCGCGCGCCACCGAGGTCTGGGCGTTCGTAATTTCAATATTGGTCGCGAGTCCGGCAGCGAAACGGTCCCGCGCAAAAGTCAGTTCCTTCATCGCCAGGGATAATCCTTTCTCGGCCACCGCCACTTGCTGCGTGGAGGAGTCGAGCGTGAGCAGCGCATTTCGGACTTCGAGTGTCACCTGATCGGATACGTCCTTCATGCGGATCAATTCCTGCCGCACACGGCTCCGGCTTTCTGAAATCCGCCCCTCCCGCTGCCCGCCGTCGAAGATGGGCACCGAGAGCATCAGCCCGACGGATCGTGTCGCCAAGGCTTCGTCCGGTTTGAGTCCGATCCACCCGTAGTCGCCGTTCAAGGAGAGCGACGGAATCCGCTCACTGGTCACGGAACTGAGACTGAGGGACGCCAGCTTTTGCCGCGTCAGTTGCGCCTTCAATTCGGCGCGATTCTCACGCGCTACCGACAGGGCCGTTTCTGGAGTTTGAGATTCGACGGTGGCGAGGGTGAGCTCATCGGTCAACGTCACCGTAACGTTGAAATCGATACCCAACGCACGGATGAGGTTCAGCTTCGCGCTCTCGTGATCGTTCTGTGCCACAAGGAGTCGCTGGCGTGTATTCTCAAGCTGCACTTCTTCACGTGTCACATCCAGCCCCGTGGCGACACCCGCCTGCTTTCGATCCTGCGCCAGCTTCAACAGCTGCCGACTGAGTTCGAGATCCGCCAGCCTGGCCTTCACCGCCGCTTCAGCCCTGGAGGCTTCCATATACAGAAGCCCTGCCGTAGCCATCACGTCGCGTTTGGTGACTTCGGCCTCAAATCCAGCCACATCGACGCCGGTTTTCGCGGCCCGCCAGCGTTGAATCAGGCTCAGGCTGAATATGTTCTGCACGAGACTGGCCCGCGCGTTGTAGACATCGAACGGTTCGGTCACGGGTCGCTGCAGCCCCAAACCGGAAAGTCTGTCCGGTGGAAATCCAAAGGCCGCGAGATTGACGGTTTGATTGCTCCCGCTCATGAACCCGGATACGTTGGGCAATAGCGCCCCCAGGCTGGTGCTGGCCGCCGATTGGGCCGCCACGATCCGCTCTTTCAACAACCGCACATTCGCATTATTGTCGATGGCGGCCTGAATCGCCTCGTGCAAACTCAATCGCAGCTCGGGCGGCCCGGCCGGCGGCTCAGCAGCCCAGCCGGGCAGCCATGGCATGACGATGAAGAGAGAGCACGCCTGCACCAACAAGCCAAGTCTCCATAACCGCCTCACAGTACCCTCCTTTCAACATTGAACAGGCAGACAGACCATTTCGATATTCCTATCCATAGCGTATCCATGTGCAAAGATGACACCGTCCATCGCTTCGACGTTGAAGCCCGCCCCATGGCCGATGGAACGGGCGGATCGGCATCGATCGGGGAGCAGCGTAACGCCGAATCGTGGAGGTCCGCGACAGGCTTTCGCGCGGGGTTGTGGCAGATGGCGGCAGAGCGGCGGGACGGAATCAGCTCCGGCTCATCCCGGTTGGCTGCCCGCGACCGGCTGTGGCAGCTCGGTGTGCCCGGGTTTCGGTATCAGGCCGGCAGGTGAATTTCGAGGGCCGCCGATCCACAGGTAGTAGAGCACGGGAATGACCACCAGCGTCAGCACCGTCGAGGCGCCGACGCCGAACAACAGCGAGACGGCCAATCCTTGAAAAATCGGGTCGAGAATAATCACGAACGCCCCGACCATCAATGCCGCGGCCGTCAACAGAATGGGACGGGTCCGGATCGCGCCCGCGCGAATCACCGCCTCCAACAGCGAGACTCCCTCCGCCTCCTGATGTTGGATGAAATCGACCAACAGAATCGAATTGCGCACAATGATACCGGCGAGGGCGATAAATCCGATCATCGACGTGGCCGTGAAATAAGACCCGGTGAGCCAGTGACCGGGAAGAATGCCGATGAGCGTGAGCGGAATGGGCGCCATGATCACCACCGGCGTGAGAAACGATTGGAACTGCGCCACGATCAGCAAATAGATCAACAGCAGCGCCACCGCAAAGGCGATCCCCATATCTCGAAATGTTTCAT